>NZ_JAIETD010000107.1 GCF_019745455.1 Methylobacterium sp. | reverse complement strand
TTGGGCCGACCTTCGGACAGCTAGGCTTTTTCCTGCGATTTGCCGGCAAGGACTATGAGGACAAGCGACCTCGGCAGCGCTTTGTTGATGAATCCAGGCGTCTTCTCGGGGTCCTGGATCACCGGCTGGAGGGCCGCGAATGGATTGTCGATGATTACTCGATCGCGGACATTGCGACGTTTGGCTGGGTGAATGCGCTGGTCGAATTCTACGCAGCGGGCGACATCCTCGGCCTAAGCAGCTATTCGAACGTGCAGGCATGGCTCGAACGCGGGCTGGCGCGACCGGCTGTACAGCGTGGCCTGCGAATTCCTGCGAGGCCTGCATGACCATTATCGCCGCATATTATTACAACGAAGGTAAGCGAGTCCGTGAAATCAGGCTCGATGAGCACGTCGAACTAAACGAGAATCGCTCGGGCTTCTGCTGGATCGCGCTTAGCGAGCCCACCGCAGACGAACTCAGCGCGATCCAGACGACGTATAACCTCCATCCTTTGGCGATCGACAACGCCATGCACCCGCTGTGCCCGCCCAAGCTCGAGGTCTACAACGATGAGTTGTACGTCGTCGCCCAGACCGCCGAGCTGGTCGGCGACCGGATCAGCTACGGCAAGATGGCGATCTTCACCGGTCACAATCATCTTATCACCGTGCGGCACGGCAATGCCGGAGCGCTGGGCAAACTTCGGGAGCAACTCGAGGCATCGCCGACGCAGTTCGGCAAGGGTGTCGACTATGTGCTGCACGCGATCTTGCACCGAGTGGTCGACCAGTATCTGCCCATCTTCGAAATGATCGAGGACGACGTCCTGGCGATGGAGCGACGGTCGCTGCACGATTTCCTCGGGCCAGAAGAGGTGGCGCGAATCTTCGAACTAAGGTCCGAACTCACGCGGTTCCAGCGCACGCTCGGGGCTATGGCCGAGCTGGTGCGAAAGCTCGTTCGCGGCCACTTTCCCTGCATCAGCGCCGAAATGACACCATATTTCCACGACGTCGCGGACCATGTCCACCGCGTGCAGTCCATGGTCGACGGCCTCCTGCTTGTCCTGTCCACGGTCTTCGAGGCCAGCAGCCTTCTGGAAGCGCAAAGGATCGGTGTGGTCACTCGCCAGCTCGCGGCCTGGGCGGCGATCTTGGCGGTCCCGACGGCGATCGCCGGAATATATGGCATGAACTTCAAGCACATGCCGGAACTGGACACGCCAT
The DNA here is from genome assembly GCF_019745455.1 of Methylobacterium sp. Taxonomy (GTDB): domain Bacteria; phylum Pseudomonadota; class Alphaproteobacteria; order Rhizobiales; family Beijerinckiaceae; genus Methylobacterium. Next base: position 59,720 of record NZ_JAIETD010000107.1, on the reverse strand, counting down.
ATGGCTACTTCGTCGTGCTCGGAGTGATAGCGGTGTTCTGCCTTCTCCTGTTCATGCGCTTCAAGAAGGCCAAGTGGCTATGAGTAACGCACTTCGCGAGCTTCTCCGTCCGCCGAGTCACAGCGCGCTTTGTGCGCGAGCGTGTCCAATCCAGTTCAAGATGAAGGTGCTTCCATGACCTCCCAGGTGACCGACGTTCTAGAAGCAGTCCAGTCATTCATCGCCAAAGGCTATGACCGCGAATACCGCGTCAAGGACGGCAATCTCGTCGATCTCGAACTGGGATCGACCCTCGATCCGTGCGGCATTCGCGTCGATGCGGCGTTGCGCCTCGAGAGCGGGGACGACGGCGAAGATGCCTCCAACATCTACGCGATCACCGATCCGGCGACAGAGCATAAAGGCCTGTTGATCGACGCCTTCGACGTGTTCCACGAAATCTGCCCCCGCGACTTGTCCGAGCGCCTTGTGGCGCATCGGGAAACAGCACCGGCAGGTGACCAGGACGCGCCGAGCAAGCACGGACTACGGAAAGTCTACAAGAGCGAGTTTCACAGCGATCCCGAGCGTTACGTTCTGCGCGAGGGCTTTCCAGACTTCCCGCCATGCCCTTTCGGCCAATCCTTCAGCATCCTCGGCTTCGATACCGCCGAGCAGGAATATGTCTGGCTCGTCACGAGCATCATTCGAGATCCTCGGCTGATCAGGGTTCCATACCAGGGCGAAGACGTCATCAGCGACGAATAGCGGTGTCGCTTAGCCGGAAAGGCTGGCCTTCCTGGCCCACACATCTGCAGGCTGAACTTTAAGAACATCGAAAATTAGGAGGTGATTATGGACTGGAACAAGGACCACATACGAGAAACTATGCTCTTGCTGGAGACAGCAGCGTTGCACAGCGCTCGCGAAAACTACCTGGACTATGTCTCTACCGCTCGGCTCGATCGGAGCGAACCGATCGAAAACGACGAACTAGCTCAGGCCGAGGTCGCGAGCGACTTCGCTGAAGCGCTCGATGACACGCTCCATGACTACGCCAATAAACTCGAAAAGCTCAGGACGATCGATTTCGGCCCCAAGTTGGCCGTCAACGAAGGCGCTGTCGTCAAGCTGTCCGGCCGCCACTTTGTGATCGCGGTGTCAACGAGCAAGTTTACCTGTCAGGGGCGTGAGCTCATGGGCATTTCCACGATGGCGCCGATCTTCGAAGCGATCGAGGGCGCCCGAGCCGGGGAGACCGTGCAGTTCAACGGCCGGGACCTCATCGTAGAAGACGTGGAATAAAGCCCTCCACCGCAGCCGGCGCGCTAGTGCCGAACGCCCTGCTTCTCTTTCTGCATGCATACGGTCACTTGCAGCCGCATTGACCTGGCTCATCAAAGGCAAACTCATGACAACACCTTCATTCTTCATCACCCCCGGATACGGGACGCGCCTGCATGACGCGCTTCATTATTCTCAGGCAATGCGCATTGGTGACCGCGTGGAGATCTCCGGACAGGGCGGATGGAACGACGATCTCGTCATTCCGGAGTCGATTGAGGAAGAGATCGAGCAGGCGTTCAAGAACGTGGAACGGACGCTCGCGACCGCCGGAGCACGCTGGCCGCATGTGGTCCACGTCAATTCCTATCACGTCGGTGGATTCCCTCCCGTGATCAACGAAACAATGGCCAAGCTGTATCGCCACTACATGCCCGACCGCGCTCCAATCTGGACGCAGTTGGGAATCGAAGCGCTGGGGCTTCCAACCATGCGTATCGAAATTCGCGTAACAGCTATCATCGCCTGACCCCGCGGTTCGTGCAGGCGCCGTGCCGCGCTAATCCCGCACGCCCTGCGCCCGCTTCTCCATGCATATCATCGTATCGAGAGATCCGGTTATCATCGGCGTGTTCGGAGAACGGGGGGCCGCCTTGGCCTGGTTGGCGCGCCTCGGCTGCCTGCGGGCGATGGCCAGCACTGCCAGGAGCGTGAGCAACGCCGCCGCATAAAGGAACAGGCCGCCAGGGCCGACGATATTCATTGCAGCTGCTCCTACTAGGGGGCCAGCGGCTGTCCCGATCCCGTTGAGCAACAGAAGCCCGCGCGCGGTGCCGAGTAGCCGACCGGCCGGAAGATCGTCGTTTGCGACGGCGAGACACAACGAATAAATCGGGATGCCAAAGCCGCCGAACAGCGCACCTGCCGCAAGGAGCAGCGGCAGAGGCGCTTCCACCGCCAACGCTACGCCGATGGCAGACGCTGCGGACGCCAGCGCCGCACCGGCGATGACAAGATTCCGGGGCACTCGATCCGAAAGCCAACCGAGTGGCCAATGGAAGGCGAGCGTTCCACCAAGAACCGCAGCCATGAAGGCGGAGATACCGCCCACATCGAGGCCGATGCTCTGGGCGAAGTTCGCGCCCATGCCCCAGAAACCACCGATAGCCAGGCCGGCCAGGAAAGCGCCAGCCGCAGCGAGAGGTGATACGAGGACGAGGTCCCTGAACGCGACCCATTCCTGTCCACCTGGGCCGGCGGATGACTGGGCAGCAAGGTGATCGGAACCACCGCCGCTGATATCAGCAGCGACACGATGAGGAACAATGTCACGTCGGCGGGCGGTGCGATGTTGAGCAACGCCTGCCCGATTGCCCATGAGCCCATAGAGACAACTCCGAATATCGACAGGAGCTGCCCGCGTGTGGATGGCAATGCGTGGGCGTTGAGCCAACTCTCCGTTGCGAGGATCATGCCCGCGTAGGCGAAGCCGGTAATCAGGCGAAGCCGGTAATCAGGCGAAGCGGCATCCAGGCGATCGGCTCCACGAACGCCACATGGAGAAGGGCGGTCATCGAGGCAATGGCCGCGAAGCCGGCGAAGGTTCTGACATGTCCCACGGAGACGATGATCGGTGGCAACACGAGCGCGCCGATCGTGAAACCCGCGAAGTAGAAGGACATCATCGCGCTGATCGCGCCGGTCGAGAACCCCTCATGGCCGGCTCTCACGATCAGGAGCGTGCTCAGCAGGCCATTGCCCAGCAGCAGAGTGGCGACGCTCAGCAGCAGCGCCGCCACCGGCGCGAGAACGAGGCCGCGCTTGCCCGCCGACCTCATGGTATCCATCGCCGGGCTCATTCTCGGGCCTGACTTGAGGGTTGATACTCTGCCGCACTGATGAACTGGTCGAATGCTTCGCACCAGATGACGACCGTGTTGTAGTCACGGACATCGATGCCGGCAGGCACCTCGACGATGAAGCCGTTGAACGTCTTCACGTCGCCCACGCGGACTGATCTGTCCTTGATCAGGAGAAAGGCCTCCTTCGTGTCGACGAAACGTGGTGCGAGGTAGAGCTTGTAGTCGGGACCAGGGGCGAGGCGCCCGATATGGGCGATACGGTCGCGCGAGACCCGGATCTCGCCTTCCCCCCAGTGAAGCAGGTCGCTGCCTTTGAGATCGCGGGCCAGACGCCCTGCGTAGAGCGTCTCGGCTGAGATGGTCCGCAAGGCCGCCGCGTCCGGGGCCTGGGGGGCGGTCAGGATCGGCAGCGTGTAGACACCGCCCGCGAAGCCCATGGCGAGCATCGCGAGATGGGTGGCAATCAGGATGACCCAGCGCCGCATCGGTTACACCAGCTCCAGTCCCTTCACGAGCTGATCGGCGTCGAGATGGAAGTCCGAGAATACGATGCGGCCGCCAGCGTCCATCACGGAGAACCAGGGCGTTCCCCGCGTGCGGTAGTCCTCCATGAAGGTGGGAAGCGTCGCGCCGGCAGGTGGCTCGTCGTGACCGAACGCGACAGGAAGCGCATACTTGAGCTGGTTCACGCGCAGCTTCTCGAAGGTGTTCTCATCCGCTCCTTCGAAGACGGTCTGGATCACCGCGAAGCCCACGCCCTTGGCGCTCAATGCACCATGCAACCTTTGTAGCGTCGGAAATCCATGCAAATGGCAGCCACGGCACCAGTGCTGGAAAGCGAAGAGAACTTTCGGGCCGGTGCCGAGATCCGACAGCTTGAACGGCGCGATGCTTTCTCCATCCACGCCAATCCATCTCTGCACCCGCAGCTCGGGGGCTTGTCGTTCGTCGACGCTCATCTGATCTTCCAATTCCGATGCAGAAGTCCGATGAGTGGTCGCGTGTGGCGATGGCACGCGAACCTCACCGCCTTGATCCCCTACAGGTTGTAGGATGCGAGTTCGCCGACCGATACTCGTGGCCAGCGCCGCCGTTCTTCCGTCGGTGTGTCACCGCCGCCCCTCGATGATAAAGGCGCGATAGCGGGAACCGGCAAAACGGTGCGCAGCGATGGTTTGGTAGGCGGGGCTATGATACCAATCACGGGCGGCCTGCATCGTCGGGAACCGCAAAATTACGGCCCCTTCGACGGGTGGCCCCTCCAAATGCTCCATCGCGCCATAAGCGGCGAGAAAGGTTACGTCGTGGCCATCGAACGATGGGCCGATGCCTGCAGAATAGGTTGCGAGTTCTTCCGGATCGGTGGTTTCTTCGCGGGTGAAGACGACGAACGCTTCCATCTTAAGTCTTTCGTAAGGTCGGATCTGCAGGCCACCGCCGCTGGCGATGGCCTTAAAGTCGTCAGGCTGGCAGCTCGAACCCGATTTTCGTGAGTGCCTCGACGCACGCATCCTGATCCTGCTGATAGTTGCCTCCGGAGATGCCGATCCCGCCGATCAACTTCCCGTCTTCCAGGATCGGATAGCCTCCGCCGACAGCGACCATCCGGGGGCGATAGGCCAGCGGCGCCACTTTTGGATCGTTCGAAACATAGTCGTTCCAGACATGGGTCGGGTACCCAAACGAGGCGGAACTCCAAGCCTTGTCGATGGCAACATCGACGGTGAGAAACGGCGCGTCATCAGTGCGCTCGAACGCGCGCAGGTTACCGGTGGCGTCGACGACGGCGACCGCAGCCGGGATGCCGATTGTACGTGCCGCGGCGATCGCAGCATCGATGAGGGCGACGGCGGTTTCGCGGTTGATCGAGGCGGTGGCAATGGATTTCGTCATGGAATTTCCTTCGCCGTGGCATAATCCGTCCGGCGTTCTTGAGGTTAGAAAAGACGTTCGGCGGTGGCAGTCATCAGAAGCCTTCGAGGACAATCTTCCCTCTTGCCGCGCCACTTTCGATCAGTGCGTGCACCGTCTTCAGATTGGCGGCATTAATTGGCGACAATTTTTCCGTTAGCGTCGTGCGAATTTTGCCGTCGTCCACCAGCACCGCCAGCGAATTGAGGATCTTGCCCTGCTCATCCATGTCGGGCGTGCCGTAGAGCGACCGTGTGAACATCAGCTCGTGGTGGATCGACACTGCCTTGCGCTTGAACAGCATGACGTCGAGTGCCTTGGGATCGTCGATGAATCCGAACCGTCCTTGCGGGGCGATCAGTTCGGCGATGTCGGATGCATGCTGCTCGGTATGCGTGGTCGAGAACACGAAAGCGGGAGCGCCGATGTTGAGCTCGGCAATCTGTGGCGCGAGCGGCCGAGAGTGGTCGATGACATGATGAGCCCCAAGCCCTTTAACCCACTCCCGGGTTTCCGGCCGAGAGGCGGTGGAGATGACGATGAGATCCGTGCGCTGTCGCGCGATCTGGATGGCGATCGACCCGACCCCACCCGCACCACCGATGATGAGGATCGCCGGCGCCGCCCCGGGGACGGGCTTCGTCACGTCCAGGCGATCGAACATGGCTTCCCAGGCCGTCAACGTCGTGAGTGGCAGCGCCGCCGCTTCCGCCCAGTCGAGCGACACGGGTTTACGACCGACGATCCGGGCGTCGACGAGATGGAACTCCGCATTGGTGCCGGGCCTTATGAGCGATCCGGCATAATAGACCTCGTCGCCTGGGGCGAATTGCGTCACGTCGGGGCCGACCTCGCGCACGATCCCGGCCGCATCCCATCCCAGCACTTTCCAATCGCCATCAGCGGGCGGCGTGCTGCTGCGGATTTTATAGTCGACCGGGTTGACCGAGACAGCCTTCACCTCAACCAGGATATCGCCTCCTTCAGCGACAGGCCTAGGCAGATCGATGTCGACCAGCGCGGCGTCCTCGGCGATGGGTGCCGGAACCTTATAACCAACGGCTTTCATCAGTGTCTCCAGCTTGCTGTATCCTGAAGTCTGATCGATCAGATTGAAATTTCTTCCGAACTATACTCAGGATTTAAAGATTTCGCGTGTCAGACTATGAAGGTATGCGCGCAGCATTACCAATAGCGGTGCGACATAGTTTCCATACCTCCGAGCCGGATTCGAAAGTTTAGCGAGGATAGCAGTTTATTGCTGTTCGGCGGGTGAGCATCCGGATGGAGGCGATAAGCGCCCAAGCGGTTGAGGAGTCGACCTCTCAGCGGTCGCGTTGGCAGGGGCGATCTCGCCCGCCGGTCTCACACCAACGTTGGCAAGCGACGGCGTCCGCTCGAAATCCGCTGACGGGGATACGCCTGCGTTGCCGATTCGAAGCTATCGAAACTATAGCTACAGGGTATTGGGAAATCATACTGGACTGACGCTATAGTCTTCACGCATAACCACGACTCAAAATGGTCCAACACTTTTCTCTACGCTAATAGAGAATCCGGTATTCTGATTTTCAGTGAATTGGCTCGTTCGGCGGTTGTGCGCGCAAAGATCTTTTACAGAATTCTGAACTGAATCCGGTTCTGGTCTGTCGTGACAAGCAAGGGGGTTTCGCTATGGTCACCAGAGGTTTCACAGGCCGCGGTCCAGGCGGCGACCAGTCCGATCGGATTCCGCCGGGTCAGCATCTCGTGGAGAATTTCCCTGTTCTGACGGCCGGGCCAACGCCGAACGTGGAGCCCTCCGATTGGAAATTCACCGTCAAGATCGGTCCGAAGCCGGTCAAAGTGTGGAATTGGAGCGAGTTCAACGCTCTACCGAAGACCAAGGTGACCCGAGACATTCACTGCGTCACGTCCTGGTCCAAGCTGGATACCGCGTGGGAGGGCGTACTCGTAGAAGACATCCTTGCAGATGCAGGGCTCGATCGGCCCACCGATTTCGTCTTGGCGCACTGCTACGATAACTACTCGACAAACATCCCGCTGGCGGATCTTCTCTCCGGGAAAGCGATGGTCGCCCTCAACTATGCGGGCAAGCCGCTTCCCCGCGATCATGGAGGGCCGGCGCGTCTTCTGGTTCCGCACCTTTACTTCTGGAAGTCCGCCAAATGGGTGAACGCGCTGCAATTCACAACGCGTGACGAGGCCGGATTTTGGGAGCTGCGCGGCTATCACATCTACGGCGATCCGTGGCGCGAGCAACGATACACCAATGACTGAAAACGGCGCGCAAATCGCGTGGCAGCCATGCGTAATCGACGAAATCGTCCAACAGACCCCGAGTATCAAGAGCTTCTTCCTTCGGTTGAGCAAACCGTTCGCGCACATCGCAGGGCAGCATGTCGATGTCCGGCTGACCGCGCCCGGTGGCTACAGTGCGATGCGGAGTTACTCGATCGCGTCTTCGGCAATCTCGTCTCCGATCGTCGAGCTCGCTATCGAGCGCCTACCGGATGGCGAAGTTTCGCCGTTCTTTCACGATGTCGCAGCGATCGGCGACGAAATCGAGCTTCGTGGTCCGCTCGGCGGCCATTTCCTATGGCCTGAACCTGCCATAGACCCAGTGCTGTTGATCGGGGCAGGCTCCGGCCTCGTGCCGTTGATGGCGATGATCCGGCAGCGCCGCGCACTGGCCCAGGCCGCGCCCACAGCGCTGCTCCTGTCCGCACGAACCGCCGAGGACGTTCTCTTCTCAAAAGAGCTTCATTCCGTCGAGATCAGCGATCCGGCGTTCGTCTTGGCGCTGGCAATTACGCGCGAGAAACCGCTCCGCGCATCGGACTTTGCGCGACGGATCGACGGCGCGATGGTCCAGGAAATCCTGGCTCGGCTTCCCCGGAAGCCCACACAAGTCTTCGTTTGCGGGTCCAACGGATTCGTCAACATCGCGACCGAGGGCGCGCTGCTGGCCGGCCTGGACCCCTCCATTGTCAAAACCGAGCGCTACGGCGGCTAGCGGCGCAAGCTACTTCGCGTCCCGCCGATCGTGGACGTGCAGCCCACGGATTAATTTTGGAGATCATCATGAGCCGCTTTGCCGAACCCGTCTTCATTGCCGCTGGCCTTCGGACGCCTTTCGGCCGCGGCGGAGGCGCGTTGGCTGCCTACGATGCCATCTCTCTGTCCGTGCCTGTCGTGCAGGCGATGGCGGCGCAGGCGGAGCCTGATCTCCTCGTCTGGGGAACCGTGATCCCGAATTTGGGCTGGAGCAATATTGCTCGCGAAACCTGGCTTGATGCCAAGCTCAATCCGACTGTTCCGGCGTTCTCCGTCGTCCTGGCATGCTCGACCAGCATGACGGCGACCTTCGCTGCGGCAGGGATGCTGGGCGGAGGAACCGACCTCACCATGGTCGGCGGGTCCGAAGTCATGAGCCGGCCGTCAATCGCCCTGACGGCCGATGCATCGAAGCGGCTCACCGACCTCTTTGCGCAGGATGCGACCGCCGCGCTTGCCGCCCTCCAGTCTCTGACTCCACGAGACTACGTGCTCCCCACAAAGGGCTGGGCAAACCGGATCACCGGAAGGACGATGGGTGATCATATGGAGGAGACCGCCAAGGCTTGGCGGGTCTCGCGCGTCGCGCAGGATGATTGGGCGCTCAAGAGCCACCAGCGGGCAGTCGCTGGTTGGGAACGTGGCTTCTTCGACGATCTCGTGATTTCGCTGCCTGAGCTGGCGCGCGATGCGAACCCGCGCGCCGATACGTCGCCCGAACGGCTGGCCGCACTCAAGCCTGCCTTCGATCGCGACAGCGGGAGGGGAACCCTGACCGCCGGAAACAGCTCACCGATTACCGATGGAGCCGCCGGGTGTTGGGTTGCCACCGAAGCCGGTGTGGCGAGACTCCCGGGGGGCACCCCCTACGTGCGGCTCGTAGACTACGAGATCTCTGCCGTCGATCTCCCCACCGAGGGTCTGCTGATGGCGCCCTCCTATGGCATTCCGCGCCTGCTCGCGCGGCATCGACTCAGCTTCTCCGACATCGCACTCTGGGAAATCCACGAAGCCTTCGCAGCCCAGGTCCTGGCGAACGTCGCGGCCATCACCGATCGGGAGTGGGTGCGCGCGACAGCCGGTGTCCAGGCGGCTATGGGCGATTTCAACTGGGACCGCGTCAATCCCAATGGAGGCTCGGTCGCCCTAGGTCATCCGTTCGGCGCTACAGGCGCGCGCGACCTCAGCCAGGCGGTGAAGGAACTTTGGGCCATGCCGCCCGGATCGCGGGCAATCGTCAGCATCTGCGCCGACGGCGGTCAAGGCACAGTCGCCCTCCTCGAACGCGGCTGACCGCGACGTTCGCCATGACAGCGATCCGCTTCCAACTGTCGGAGACGCGATATGACAACTGATGTGCTGCTGTACACCACGAACTGGTGCCGTTCTGCCGCCGGGCGAAGACGCTCCTCAAGGAGAAGCGCGTGCAATGGAAGGAACTCGATATAGAGGCAAATCCGGTTCACCGGCAGGCCATGACGGAAGCGTCGCGGGTCGAAGCTCCGTGCCGCAGATCTTCATCAACGGCACGGATGTCGGTGGCTCCGATGAGCTTTTCGCGCTCGATGTCAGAGGCGAGCTCGACAAACTTCTCGGGCGCACGCCGCCTGCCACCTGAGGGGGTGCGGCTTTGGCCAGACAGCCCACGAACCCCGTGCCGGTTGATGAATACGAAAGGAGAGTCAGTTGGTCTCAGCTATCTGGAAAGACACCACCATCGCCACAAGCGACGAGACAGTCGTCGTCGAGGGAAACCACTACTTCCCACCTTCGGCAGTCGATTTCGGCCTGCTCGAGATGAGCCCCCACACGTCTGTCTGTCCGATCAAGGGCGCCGCGCGCTACTTCCATGTGCGTGTGGGAGACGCGCTCAACGTGAACGCAGCCTGGACCTATCCAGATCCGACGCCAGGCGCCGAGGGCATCCGGGATCATATCGCCTTCTGGAAAGGCGTGGAGGTTGCGTAGCAGGCGGACAGGTGGCGGCCTCAGCGCCATGTGCAAGCGCCCGCGGGACGGCTTTTCCGCCCATCCCAGGCCGCGTCGGCTACAGGGCTCCGCCCCGGACCTTCTCCGCGGACTGGCGCCGAGGGCCTCGGACCCTTGGGCTTCTGTCGAATCAAGACGACTGGATTGAGATGGAGCTTGCCGAGTTCGATGCCGCCTTCGCGCAGCTTCCCGAGGGATACAGCGAAGGCGCCTACGAAGGCCGGCGTTTCGGCGTGACTGTCCGGCGATCCGGTGACGGACGTCGCAACAGCCTGTTCGCCAGGGAGTTGGCCGGGACCGACATTGTCAGCTTCAACCTCTATCGCGTTACATCAGATAGAACATTGCTGAAGCCGTGCGAGATGTCCGCCGAAAAGGTCGTCGCGTTCGTGCTGGATTTCCGACCGGCCCCCTGACGGGCAGGTGGAGGTCCCGGCCGACCGGTCCGCCTGCGACGCCCGGCCCCCCAAGACTGCGCATGTCGCTCAAAGGTATCGAAACTATAGCCACCGGCCATTGGACTTCGTCTGGCAATGAATTCATCTTCTATACATCGCCATCCGTGGGGGAATCGGTGCTGGATCCCGTGTAGCCAGATTGAGAAAGTCTAAGCGATGACGAACAACAATGCCTCCGCCCTTCCGACACCTTCTGATCTTGACGAATGCGCGGCGATGACTGTCGCCGACGCTCTGAAGATCATTCTGGCGAACAGCTACGCGAGTTACCTGAAGACAAAAAATTTCCACTGGCACGTCTCCGGACCCTACTTCAGGGACTATCACCTGCTTCTTGATGAGCAGGCCGCAGAGATCCTCGCCGTCACCGATGCGATCGCCGAGCGCGCCCGAAAGACGGGCAACACCACCATTCGATCGATCGGCGATATCGCGCGCCACCAGACCATCAAGGACAATGATGCTGAGTTCGTGACGCCGCAGGACATGCTGGGCGAACTCCGCGCCGACAATCTCCACATGGTCGAGTCGTTTCGCCGCGCAAAGGATGTCGCGGACAAGGCGAAGGATAATGCGACGTCCGGCCTGATCGATGCCTGGACGGACGAGGCTGAGCGCCGTGCGTGGTTCCTCTTCGAAATCAGCCGCTAGCGCTTCGCCGGGCAAACCTACGTCAGGAATGACGCCTGGGCGTGGAGGTGATGATGGCGAAGGCCGGCTTTGGAGGGGGATGCCATTGGTGCACAGAAGGCGTGTTCCAGGCGTTGCGCGGCGTCGCCCAGGTCGACCAGGGCTTTGTCCAGTCGGACGCGCCGGCAGATACCTGGTCAGAAGGGGTGATCGTCACCTTCGATCCATCGGTTATTCCGTTGGCGACGCTGTCCGAGGTGCATCTCAGAACGCATTCCGCTGCCAGGGCCCGCTCGCCTCGCAGCAAGTACCGCAGCGCGATCTACATCTTTGAAGAGAGCCAGCGGCCGGAGGCCGAACAGGCGATCGTCCGCTTCGCCGGCGCGTCTGCCAAGGCGGTGCACACCCTGGTCCTCCCGTTTAAAGGTTTCAGAGCGTCGGACGAGCGTTACCAAAACTACTATCGAACCGACCCGAGCAGGCCCTTCTGCCGCCGCTACATCGATCCCAAGCTGGATCATATCCGACGGCACTTTTCGGAACTGGCGCTCCCTGAAGCGAACCCGACTGTCCGGCAAGTCATCGATAGCGGTGATGGTTCGTAGTTCTAATGCGGCTCCGCGCTGAAGCATTCGACGAGTTCGCGCGCAATGAGACCTTGATTGCCATGCTCCATACGGCGTTCCCCGGAATCGGCCATGTCCGCCGCAACCCTGTCGGATACGCCTGGGTTGCTCTCAACTACACCAACCGCGACCCCAACTGATCATCGACAGCGCGGTGCGCCTATTCGGCCCATCTTCGGACTGACGGTCGGCAGCGTTCCGGTTAAGCGGCTCGCCGCGGAACAGCGCGGTAACGCCCGTAGCCAACCTTGATCAACAGTCCTTCCTCGCACATCCTTGTTAAGTAGCACCGAGGAATGCCGACCTCCGTCAAATCACGGGTGCGGACTTCGCCTAGCTTCTCCGCCAACATCACTGCGCGCTCTCGGAGATTCGGCATCGGCCCGCCGGCAGCGACAATCCTTCTGCTCTCAGTCGATCACGCTTGCGCATCTTGACGGCGGGCCTTTGGATATGATTGAGGGGAATCGGCAGATCGAAGTTCGCATTTTCACCGACTCCGGCGAGCCACGCTTTTTCCTACGCCATGGCGCGATACTGTGCGCTGGCGTGCGATGTTTCCCTACGCTACGATCCGGTGCGATCCTGTTGGCTTGGCCAGCGCAGGGCCGCAAGAGCGATCGAAGGCAGGCGTAGAATAGCGTTACGTACCGAGCTCGCCCACCCCTTCAGCGCGCCCGTCGCATAATCGGTGGCCATGGCGTGGAAAGACAGGCGATCGGCGGCGCATTTCGGCTTCGCGCCAGCAGCGGTCATTACCGACTTGGCTGAAAGGCGACATTCCGCTCTTCACACAGACTCCCGCTTTCAGTCGAACACCGTAGGCCTTGTCGGCGGGATCGCGGATCGCTGCTGCCCTCTCAGCGATACCGACCGCGGCAGGCGCAGGCCGACATGAACGTGATGCCGGCGCGGGCGAGAACGGCGAAGACCTCGTAGGCATGGGCGGTGTGGTCGGGCAGAGGCAGTCTGCCCTATCTCGGTGGGAGCGGTGTCGCCTTGGCAAGGTTCGCAATCAGCGCGGGACGCGTTTGATGGTCGTGCGCGTGCCATGCGGGCTGACCCGGAGCGCTCCGCCAGGACTCGCTAAGCGGGCTGTTGTCCGCCGTGTCGAAGCCGAACTGGTCGTACAGTCGCGTGACCAGCGCCACCGCTTCGGGATAGTCGCTCGACACCGACAGCGCGTGCCGCCCCGGCGTGCCAGCGGGCCGCGCCGACAGCAACAGGCGCGGTGCCTGGATATGCGTGAACGCCTTCGCGACCTTGGACGTTGGCAGCTGGTCCTGCCGCAGTTCGTGCTCGGTCTTCGCGCCGGTATCGACGAGGGCATAGCGCCCGTCGCGCCACGGCATATAGTTGTTGGTGTCGAGCACGATCTTGTTCGCCAGTTGCGCCACGGGCATGTCGTTGACCAGCTTGAGCGGGACCGCGATCACGACGAATTCTCCCGCCTCCGCCGCACCGGCAGCGGTCGCGGCGCGGGCAGGCGGCCCGAGCTCCGCGACCAGCCCGGCCAGGGTTTCGGGCCCCCGCGAGTTGGCGATGACAACCCGATAGCCGTTGGCGATGGCGGCGCGGGCAATCTGGCTGCCGACCTCGCCCGCGCCGATGATGCCGATGGTGGTCATCGGCGCGGGCGAGGTCGGATCAGGCACCGAACGCGCCGTCGATGGTGTGCATGGCGCCCGTAACGAACCCCGCCTCCGGGCCGGCGAGGTACGCCACCATGCCCGCGACTTCCTCTGGCCGGCCGTGGCGCTTGATCGCCATGAAGCTGTGCAGCAGCTCCTTCATCGGTCCGTCCGCCGGATTGGCGTCGGTGTCGATCGGGCCGGGCTGCACCACATTAATCGTGATCCCGCGGGATCCGAAGTCGCGTGCCAGCCCGCGCGCCATCCCTTGCAGCGCAGACTTGCTGAGCGCGTAGGAGGACATGCCTGGAACGGGCATCCGGTCGCCGTTCACCGATCCGATGACGATGATCCGGCCACCCTGGGGCATCTGGCGCGCGGCCTCGACCGAGGCATGATAGGGCGCGTGGATATTGATCCGGAACAGCCGGTCGATTGCGTCCGGATCCTGCTCCAGAGAATCGCCGAAAACACCGATTCCGGCATTGACGACCAGCACGTCGAGCGCGCCACTGTCCTTCACGCGCGCGATCACCGCGTCGCGATCCGCGCTGTCCGTCTCGACAGCGGTGCTGCCCGTTTCGGCCGCCAGCGCGTGGGCCGCGTCAGGCGAACCGGAATAGGTAAAGGTCACCTTCGCGCCATCTGCCACAAAACGCCGAACGATCGCCGCGCCGATCCCCCGACTGCCACCCAGCACGAGAACGGATTTCGCCTCAAACACACCCATCGGACTTTCCTTGATCAATAACTTACGACTCGCTACATAAACGACTTGAAACACCCGTCAAGGTATTTGTAGTGGTTCATACAAAATTATCCCGCGCACGCGGCAGACCGCGCCTGTTCGACCCGGACGAAGCGGTCGCGACCGCCCAGCGGCTGTTCCATTCGCGTGGCTATGATGCCGTCAGCATCGCGCACCTGACTCAGGCGATCGGGATAAACCCGCCCAGCTTCTATGCCGCCTTCGGCAGCAAGGCCGAGCTCTACAGCCGCATTCTCGATCGCTATGCCGGTACCGGCGCGATCCCGCTGTTCGATCTGCTGAACGCCGATCGCCCGGTCGCGGAATGCCTCGTCGCGGTGCTGGAAGCGGCGGCGCGGCGCTATGCCGCCGATCCGGACGCGGCGGGGTGCCTCGTTATCGAGGGTGTGCGCTGCACCGACCGCGAGGCACGCGAGGCGGCCGGAACGTTCCTTGCGGCGGCGGAGGAGGCGATCCATCGCTTCGTCGCCGCGCGCCATCCCGAACAGGCCGAGCGCGTGACCGACTATATGAGCACCGTCATGGCCGGCCTGTCCGCCAGCGCTCGCAACGGGCACGATCTCGATCGCCTGCTCGCCGCCGCCCGGCTCGCCGGGGCTGGTCTTGAGCAGGTGGTTCGCGGCTAATCCGCAAGCTCGGCAAAATGACCAGGACGTTATCGACCGGAAAGGTTGGTCGCGAACACCGCGTCGCGCTGCCGCTTCAGCGTTTGCGTGCCATCGGAGTTGGACACCTGGATATGGCCGATGGGCAATGCGCACTCCGCCAGAAAAGACTGAAGCTCCCGGGCATGTCAGCTTATCGTGCGGACGCGAAGCTGACATGCTGAAGGTGCGAAACGAGTCACTAGCGGAACTTGGGTTCAGTGCCGGAAGCGGACACTCCACGCGAGTCGGTCACAAGTAGGCTCGCGGCTCCCGCTCCCGAAAGGTCATCTTTGGAACAGCTCCGAAAGTGAGCTAGCCATCCTGCAAATACTTCGCCCAATTCAGCCGCACATAGTCCGCCATGCCCTGAGCAGGTGCGTACGACGGGTAGAGCCTCCGAAACGCCAACAGTGCGGCAGCGGGATCTTGCGACCCCAGCGCGTCCGTGTGTTTCAGTAGATAAAGCAACGCAATCGAGGGCGACCGCGAGAGGCCCTGGTTGCAGTGAACCAGCACTTTGAACTCGCCGATGTGACGGTCGATCGCGCCGAGCGCCGTATCCACGATGATAGGCGCGATGAAGCTCACCTGCGCGACATCGAACCGAACAACGAAGCGATCCGTGTGCCGAATGCGGCGAACCGGGATAGGCGCTAACGACATAGGCTGAGAAGTTCGTGGGCGCGTCGCCAGAAACGGTGTGCCCATGAACGATCCTGGCTCTGGCTCCGTTTCTTTCGTAGGCTTCGTCGGGATCAAAGGCCGATGAGGTCAGGAGGATCATCCATGCAAGCAGGAACCATAGCTGACACCGCCGTCTTGGCTGAGGCCTTCACCCGCGGTTCGGCTATGAAGCGCGGCATGCTCGTCATGGAAGGCGGGGTTCTGTCCCGCGATGAGTTCGCAGGTCGGATCGGCCTGACGCCCGAGGAACTTGAGGCCCAGCCCCTCCTTTGGCTCGATGTCGATGGCGAGCGCGCCTATCCCGCCTTCCAGATCACCGGCACCGGACTGCTTCCCGGTATGAGCGCCGTGGTCGAGGCGTTCACGATCGAGGAGCCCTGGATGCGGGTCAACTTCATGCTGACCGACGACGCTCGCCTCGGCGGCCAGCGCCCGATCGATGCGTTGCGCGAAGACCGGATTGTCGATGTCGTCAAAGCCGCTCGGGCCTACGGCGAACACGGCGCGGCCTGACATTTCCGCGGACGAAGCTTCCATCAGGCAGCTTCTCGCTCGGCTGCGCGATAGAGGCCGTAGCCTTCCCTCACCAGCCAGCCCTCCTCGCACATCCAGGCGAGATAGTGCCGCGGGATACCGATGGCGGTAAAATCGCATGTCCTCACGATCGTACGCTGGCGGGCGAATGCGTAGGCTTTCTCCCGCAGCGACGGCATCGGACCGCCCGCCAGACGCATGCGCTCAGCACGGTCACGATCGCGCTTCCTCTGCTGGGGCGGGTTTTTCGGGGTCGCGGCGGGAATCTGAAAGAGATAGTTCGCATCTTCGTCGACCCCGGCGAGCCGGGTGAGATTCGAACTTTTTGGCCGTCGGTTTACCTTGAGATTAAAGGTGGTGCGGGTGGTCGGAATCGAACCGACACTCCTCTCGGAACCGGATTTTGAAGTGAATCGCGGGGTTCCATCGGACTGAAATTCTACGTCCGGCGTCGGCTAGGAGCAAGGCCCAAGGGTCGGCCGACGCTCCTAGACGACACTTGCCCGTTGAGACCACCCGTCCGATTTACACGCTATAGCCCGATATTACCGCACACGTTCACGCGCGGGCTTCAAAGCGGCGGATCTATCGCCTTCTATCTCCACAAGAGCAAAGAAGTGGAGATACGGTATGAGCGCTGCCCCACATGTCGCCCGAAGAACCATTCGCCGGCAGCAGTTACGAGAGATCGTACCGCTTGCCGACAGCACGATCTACGACATGGAGCAGCGGGGAGAATTCCCGCAGCGCTTCTATCTCACCTCGCGCTGCGTCGTCTGGGACTTGGCAGAGGTGGAAGCCTGGCTCGATGCTCGGCGCCATGCGTCTCGCGCAAATGCAATCAAACGTGCTCCAAGCCCTGATGTGAGGCTGCGCCGCTCGCGGCCCGTCAAACACTAGGCTCCAACTCAAGCAACTCCATCGTGGCCGGGAGCAGCGTCGGACGATACTTCTGACCCAAAACCCAGGCGTCCAACATATTGGACCACTCCTGCATCATATGGCGGCGTTGATGCTCGTACTCCGCCTTGTTATAGACGCCACGCGAGGACCTTCCGTCCTCATGCGCCAAGCACTTCTCGATCCAGTCGCTATTGAAGCCCAGCTCATTCAGCAGGGTAGAACCTGTGCGTCGTAGGTCATGGACAGTGAACGGTTCGAGCGGCAGCCCCTCTTTTTTCGCTCTGACGACGACCGCTGTCGTTATCCGATTGAATGTCGCCCGCGACATCGGTGCGTCAGCGTCGTATCGCGAAGGAAGGACATAGCGCGAGTTACCCGCGCAAGTTTTCAGCGCGATGAAGATGTCCACCGCCTGCTCCGACAGGTAGACGTTGTGTGCCTTCGACCGCTTCATTCGCTCTTTTGGGATCGACCAGACGGCGTTCTCGAAATCGACTTCATCCCACGTCGCGTCCTGCAGCTCGCTTTTCCTGACCATCGTCAGAAGGAAGAGCTTCATTCCCAGCCGTATAGTCGGCAGGGTCGGCACATGCTCGAGCTGGCCGAGCATGACGCGGATCTCCGCGGGTGATAGCGAACGATCCTTCGGTACGAAGGTTGCGATAGACGCGGGCCCAACTTCATCCGCCGGGTTGGCGACCTTCTCGCCATGCAAGATCGCGAACGCAAAGATCAGCTTCACGATATCCCGTACATGGACGGCCGTGGCTGGAGCACCGCGATCCTTCACTTTTCCGCACATCATGCGGAGATCGTCAGGCGCGATCTCCGTCAAAAGCCTGTTTCGAAACGTTGGCAGGATGTCGCGCTCGTAGATCGAGCGCCGCATGGCGCGCGTGCTGTCGGCCATGCGCGACTCCTGGAACCATTTCTCGCCGAACTCGCCGAACCTCTTCGCCTCCTTCAGTCGCCGCTTGTCGTGCTGCTTCTCCTGGGCCGGAGACCGCCCCTCTGAAATGGCCCGCTTCGCATCGATCAGCTTCTCGCGAGCCCTGGCAAGCGAGAGGCCATCTGGGCCGTATCGGCCGAGCGTCAGCGTCTCCCGACGTCCATTGAGGCGGTAGTCGTACCGGAACACGATTGCCCCCGACGGCTGCACCACGACGTACATACCGTCGCGATCACTCACCTTGTACAATTTATTCTGTGATCTCAGTGCCTTAATCGCAGTGTCAGTAAGCATGTGGGCCTCCAAAACCGTCAAAAACCGGAGAGAGGCGCCGATTATACCGTCAGGGCAAAACAGGCGAGGCTGAAAGCATGATTCCCGTTTTATATCAGCCTGTTAGTACCAGAAATAATACCGTCAGCAGCTCTCTTAGCCCTGACGGTATAGCGAAATTACAGATCGAACAAGTTCTCCCATACCGTCTGCTATACCGTCAAATCGGAGCACTGCCCCTCGATAGACGGTGATAGACGATGATACAATTACCGTTATATTTCAATGCATTATGGCGTACTAGAGCGTACAAATGGATATTGCCGGAGGGGCAAAAATCATTCCCACTCGATCGTCCCAGGCGGCTTCGACGTGATGTCATACGTCACCCGGTTGATGCCCTTGACCTCGTTGATGATGCGGGTCGCGACGCGACCGAGGAATGCCATGTCGAAGGGGTAGAAATCGGCCGTCATGCCGTCGACCGAGGTGACGGCGCGCAGGGCGCAGACGTGGTCGTAAGTGCGGCCGTCGCCCATCACGCCGACCGTCTTGACGGGCAGGATCACCGCGAACGCCTGCCAGATCGTGTCGTAGAGGCCGGCCTTGCGGATCTCGTCGAGGTAGATCGCATCGGCCTTGCGCAGGGCGTCGAGCTTCTCGCCTGTGATTTCGCCGGGGCAGCGGATGGCAAGGCCGGGGCCGGGAAAGGGGTGGCGCCCTACGAAGGCTTCCGGCAGGCCGAGCTCCTTGCCGAGCACCCGGACCTCGTCCTTGAACAATTCGCGCAGGGGCTCGACGAGCTTCATGTTCATGCGCTCGGGCAGACCGCCGACATTGTGGTGGCTCTTGATCGTCACCGAGGGGCCGCCGGTAAAGGAGACGCTCTCGATCACGTCCGGGTAGAGCGTGCCCTGCGCCAGGAATGCGGCGCCGCCGATCTTCTTGGACTCTTCCTCGAAGACCTCGATGAACAGGCGACCAATGGTCTTGCGCTTCACTTCAGGGTCGCTGACGCCCTCGAGCGCACCGAGGAACATCTCCTGCGCCTGAACGTGGACGAGCGGAATATTGTAGTGGTCGCGAAACAGCCGCACGACCTCCTCGGCCTCTCCGAGGCGCAGAAGGCCATGATCGACGAAGACGCAGGTCAGCTGCTCGCCGATCGCCTCGTGGATCAGCACCGCCGCCACCGAGGAATCGACGCCGCCCGAGAGGCCGCAGATCACGCGCTCGGTGCCGACCTGCTCGCGGATCTTGGCGATCGCCTCCTCGCGGTAGGCGCCCATGGTCCAGTCGCCGGTGCAGCCGGCGATGTCGCGCACGAAGTTGCGGATGAGGAGGGCGCCGTGGGGCGTGTGCGCCACCTCCGGGTGGAACTGCACCGCGTAGAAGTTCCGCGATTCGTCCGCCACCGCAGCGAAGGGCGCATTCCTGGAGATCGCCACGGTGGTGAAGCCGTCGGGCAGCTTCGTGACCCGGTCGCCGTGGCTCATCCAGACCGGGTAATGCTCGCCCACATGCCAGACGCCCTTGAACAGGGGACAATCGGCCAGGATTTCGATCTCGGCGCGGCCAAACTCGGCATGGTGCCCGGCCTCGACCTCGCCGCCGAGCTGGGCCGCCATGGTCTGCTGGCCGTAGCAGATGCCGAAGACGGGCACGCCGGCCTCGAAGATCGCCTGCGGGGTTCGCGGCGAGGCATCGCTGGTCACCGATTCGGGGCCGCCCGAGAGGATCACGCCCTTCGGCTTCACCGCAGTGAAGGCTTCGCCAGCCTTGGTGAAGGGGACGATCTCGCAATAGACTCCCTCCTCCCGCACGCGCCGCGCGATGAGCTGCGTCACCTGGGAGCCGAAATCGACGATGAGGATCTTGTCGTGGTCCGTGATCATGCCTTCGGAGTTAGACGAGGCGACACCAGCGTGCAACGCAAACGCTCCGCCGGTCGGAGAAGGCCACGGCGATTAATCGTTCGTTCAGGCGACCGAGGCGAGACCGCGCCCCCCAGCAACGAACAGGAGCCTCATCATGAGAGCCATTGTCCTCGGGATCGCCGCCCTCGCCTTCGGAAGCATCGCCGCGCCGGCCATGGCGGCGCCGCTCGTCTTCAGCCAGGGCATTGCCCCGGCGAGCGGGATCGAACAGGCCAGGGTCGTCTCCCGCACCGTGGTGCGCGGGCCTCGCTGCAAGACCGTCGTCACAAAGCGCCGCGGGCCGTTGGGCCGCGTGACGGTGGTGCGCAAGCGCCGCTGCTTCTGATCGCGAGCGCCGAAGAACGCTTGAAGGCGAATGGCTCCTCGGGGAGCCATTCGCACATCAGGCCCGTCGCGGAGCGGTCTCGCTCTGCGGCTTCGAACGGAAGAGGCCAGTAATTTTTCCGGCGACCGGAGCAATGACGAACTGGACCAGCGGGATCGTCAGGGCGCCGAGGACGAGGCCGACGACGCCGGAGAGGGCGGCCGTGACCACCCATTCGACGAGGGCGGCGAGCGAGGGAACCAGTGCGGCGGCGCGCGAGGCGGCTTCGTGGACGACATGCCCAGGCGCCTTCACGGCATACTCCTCCAGCCCGTGCAGGATGATGCCGCCGCCGACCCAGAGCATCGCGGCGGTCCCGACGAAGGCGAGGACTTTCAGGAAATAGGGCATGCCGACGACGAGTCCGCGGCCAAACCCTCTTGTCACCGGCGCCAAGGCCCGGTCGATACCCGAGGCAGGCGCCGTCTTGTCGGGCTGCCGAAGCCCGAGAATGCTGCTGGCCGGCCTCTCGTTGACGGCGAGGGCCACCCCGGCATCGTCCGCCTTCACGATGAGCGCGACCAGGCCGTAGACCAGAACCGTCACGCCGAGCGCCACGACGGCGAGGATCGTGGCCTGCATCGCCACCGTATTCACCTCGAGCGAGGCGAGGGTCAGCGCCATCACCTCCGCCGAGAGGATGAAGTCGGTCTGGATCGCGCTGCGGACCCTCTGGTCCTCCTGCGCCTTCGCGTCCTCCTTCGCGGCACCCACCGCCACTTCGTGGCTCTCGGCCTTATGCGGCAGAACGGCATGCAGGATCTTCTCGGCGCCCTCGTAGCAGAGATAGATTCCGCCGAGCATCAAGAGCGGGGTGATCGCCCACGGGGCGAAGGCGCTCAGCGCCAGGGCGCCGGGCAGCAGGAACAGGAACTTGTTCTTCAACGAGCCCCAGGCGATCCGTCCGATGATCGGAACCTCGCGGGCGGCGGCGAAGCCGACGACGTAGCGGGGCGTGACCGCCGTATCGTCGATGACGATCCCCAGGGCCTTCGTCCCGGCCCTGCCGGCCTGCGCAGCGATGTCATCGATGGACGCCGCGGCGACCTTCGCGAGGGCCGCGACATCGTCAAGGAGGGCGATCAGGCCGATGCTCATGGGGCTCTCCGTAGGAATCTCAGCAGGACGCGCCTTCGAGGGAAGCCGACAACCGCGACCCAACGCGCAATCCGCGTACCGGAGGCGTCGCCCCTCCGGTTTTTATTTTTCACTGCTCCGAGGATCAGCGCACGCGCTCCAACGTAGCGACGTAGAAACCGTCGGTGCCGGTGAGCGCGGGGCTCATCTGCATTCCTGCTTGCGTGAACCGCAAGACGGGTTTCAGGCCCCCGTCGAGGGAGGCGGCGACCTCCTCGGCCGGGATCGAGGCGAAGTGTTCGCCGTGGCGGCCGAGGAAGCTTGCCACGGCCGCATCATTCTCCTCGGGAAACAGCGAACAGGTCACATAGGTGATGCGCCCGCCCGGCCGCACCAACCGGGCGGCGCGGTCGAGGACAGCGGCCTGCTCCTGAATGCGGGCGGAGAGGGCGTTCGGGCGCAGGCGCCACTTGGCGTCCGGGTTGCGGCGCCAGGTGCCGGAGCCGGTGCAGGGCGCATCGACGAGGACGCGGTCGACCGTTCCGTCGAGGTCGCCGAGCACGTCGGCCCTGGCGCGGCCGGCGCGCGGCGTCCTCACCTCGGCAACCGCACCGGCCCGGCGCAGGCGCTCGTGGATCGGCGCAAGGCGGCGCGGATCGTCGTCGCTGGCGATGAGCCGGCCGGAATTTTCCATCGCGGCGGCCAGCGCCAGAGTCTTGCCGCCGCCACCGGCGCAGAGATCGACGATGGTCTCGCTGGATTTCGCCCCGCAGAGCAGGCCCGCGAGCTGCGAGCCCTCGTCCTGGATCTCATACCAGCCGTCGAGGAATTCCGGCTCGACGTGAAGGGCCGGCCCGCGCCCGTCCGGCCCGAGGGGAATGCGAAGCCCGTGAGGCGCGTGCGGGGTCGGCTCCGCGCCGAGATGCGCCAGGCCCGTGAGGGCCTCGTCGCGGCTGCGCTGCAGCGTGTTGATACGGATATCGAGAGGCGCCCGGCGGCCGAGTGCCTTCAACTCGGCGAGGCAATCGGCGCCGAAGATTGCGTCCAGGGACGGCAGCACCCATTCCGGCACGTCGCCGGCAATGGCAGGCGGTGCCTCGGCCAGTGAGCCCTCGGTGAGATGACGGCGCTCGTCCTCCGTCAGCTTCTCGGGGGCGAATCGCTCGCCGGAGAAGAGTTCGGCGATCGTCGGCTCGGCGAGACCGTGCTGGAGGCGCAGCATACCGATAATCACGGCGCGCGGCGTGTCGGCTCCCATGATCCAGGCGGCCGAGGCACGGCGGCGAAGGGCATCGTAGACGAGGCTTGCGATGGCGGCGCGGTCGCCCGATCCCGCGAAGCGATGGCCGAGGCCCCAATCCTTGAGGGCGTCGGCGGCCGGGCGGCGGCGATCGGCAATATCCGCGAGAACCTCGATGGCGGCGGACAAACGGGCGGAAGGGGTCAGCGGAACATCCTCGATTGAGCGGTCTCTGCCGCGATACGGCCACGCTTATGCCAAAAGCCGAGCCTACGCTTCTTGCTCGGCCGACGCGATGTGCGGCCATGCCGAAGGCATTTTCCGCCTATGATTTCCCGGAGCGTCGAACTTACCATGCCGTCCGCCGTCAAACTTACCGTCGCGAGCATCGTCCTGACCGCGCTCGCTGCCTGCGCCACCGCCCCCGCCGTCGACCTGACCCCGCCCCCGCCGAAGGTCGACGCCAAGACCGGCCTCGAATACGGCTCGCCCGGCCCGCGCCGCTGAGGCGTGACCCTCAGGCCTGCTCGCGCCCCCGACGGTTCTCGTAGGCCTTGAGATGGGTATAGGCCTGCCTCAACAGGGGGCAGGCCGACTCGTCCGGCGAGCGGGCGATGAGATCGCCGACGATGTGATCGGCCTCGATCCGCGCGCGGCCCTCGATATCGCGCAGCATCGAGGCGGTGAAGGCCGAGCCTTCCGCCGTGAGGATGCCGCGGCCGTTACGGACTGGCTTTTCCCGAGGCGTCTGGCCGGACGCGGCCGCGATGGCGATGCACTCGTCGTAGAGGCCGTTGATGAAGGCGAGGCCGCCCGGAGCGGCGACGATGTCCCCGATCGTGGCGCGCATCAGGCAGGTCGAGCCGGCGAGCGTCGCCAGGAAGACCCACTTCTCCCACATCTCGATCAGGATGGTCTCGCTCAGCTTGGGCTGGAAACGCACACCCTCCATCAGTGCTTCCACCGCCAGGATGCGCTCCGAACGCGAGCCGTCCCGCTCGCCGTAGGTGAGGGTATGGAGCTCGTTCATCTGCCGGACCTCCCCCGCCGGACCAAGCGTCGACACGATGGCGCAGGAGCCGCCGAGGACCCGCTCGGCGCCGAACCGGGTGTCGAGGACGTCGAGATGGCGAAGACCGTTCAGGATCGGCAGCACGGCTGTGCTTGGCCCCACCGCAGGCGCCACGTCGTCGAGGGCGCTGTCGAGGTCGTAGGCCTTGCAGCTCAGGAGGACGAGGTCGAAGCCTTCGCCCTTACCCGCCGCGAGGTCGGCTGCCGTCAGCGTCTTCGGGGCCGGGATGTGGATGTCGCCGATGGGGCTCTTCACCTTCAGGCCTTCGGCCGCCAGCGTCTCGGCACGGGCGGGCCGGACCAGGAAGGTGATGTCGCGCCCGGCTTCCGCCAGCCGCGCCCCGAAATATCCACCGGTGGCACCGGCGCCGACGACGAGCACGCGCATAGGCAAGGTTCCTCGAACTTTGGTCCGTGCCTCCTCTAACGGAGAAGTTGGCGTTGTTGCCAGGCCCGCGCGTCAGATACCGACCGGGGCCGCGAAGATGCGGATTGCGAAGATGATCCACATGATCAGCAGCACGAGGGCTCCCGCGGCATAGGCGCGGAATCGGTTCGGAACATGGTTCGAGGTCACCGTGATTCCCGCATGGACGAGGCGGGTCGCCACGAAAATCCAAGCGAGAATGACGAACAGCAGGTCGGCCTTCTTGGTGAAGAGCGCGAGCGGCACCAGCGCGAAGAACAGAACCGGCAGCTCGAACTGGTTCGAAAACGCATTCGCCGCCTGCTGGGCGCGGATTGGCCAGTTGCGCTGCCCGAGCGCGATGTCGCCGATCTTGACGCGGCCGGCCCCGACCTCCGCAAAGCGCACGCGCCCCATCCAGAACAGAAGGGCGAAGACGAGCGCGACCTGAACGAAGACGGGGGCGAGGACGGCTTGGACACTCATATCCGGGTCATGCCCGCCCAGGATAGTTCGGGCTCTCCCGGGTGATCGTCACGTCATGGACGTGGCTCTCGCGCAGGCCGGCATTGGTGATGCGGACGAACTGCGCCTTTTCCTGGAACTCTGGGATCGTCGGCGCGCCGACATAGCCCATGGCGGCACGGAGGCCGCCGGCGAGCTGGTGCAGCACCGCCGCGACCGGGCCCTTGTAGGGCACTTGCCCCTCGATGCCCTCGGGAACGAGCTTGTGGGTGTCGCTAACCTCGGCCTGAAAGTAGCGGTCGGCAGAGCCGCGCGCCATGGCGCCGACCGAGCCCATGCCGCGATAGCTCTTGTAGGAGCGGCCCTGGTGCAGGAACACCTCGCCCGGGGCCTCGTCGGTGCCCGCCAGCAGCGAGCCGAGCATCGCCACCGAGGCGCCCGCCGCGATCGCCTTGGCGAGGTCGCCGGAATACTTGATGCCGCCATCGGCGATCACCGGCACGCCGGCCTGGTCGGCCGCCTCAAGCGCCTCCATGAGCGCGGTGAGCTGGGGCACGCCGACGCCGGCGACGATGCGGGTGGTGCAGATCGAGCCGGGCCCGATCCCGACCTTGATCGCGTCCGCGCCGGCATCGATCAGCGCCTGGGCGCCGTCGCGTGTCGCGACATTGCCTGCCACCACCTGCACGGCGTTCGAAAGCTGCTTCACCCGGCGTACGGCGTCGAGCACCTTGATGGAATGGCCGTGGGCGGTGTCGACCACGATGACATCGCAACCGGCATCGATCAGGCGCTCGGCCCGCTCGAATCCACCATCGCCGGTCGTGGTTGCGGCAGCGACCCGGAGGCGGCCCTGTTCGTCCTTGACCGCGCCCGGATAGGCGACCTGCTTCTCGATGTCCTTGACGGTGATCAGGCCGATGCAGCGGTAATGGTCGTCGACGACGAGCAGTTTCTCGATGCGGAACTGGTGGAGAAGGCGCTTGGCCTCTTCCTGGTTCACGCCCTCCCGCACGGTGATGAGACGTTCGCGGGTCATCAACTCGGCGACGGTCTGGGTGGCATTCGTCGCGAAGCGCACGTCGCGGTTCGTCAGGATGCCGACGAGCTTGCCGCGCGAGCCGTTGGGGCCGCGCTCCACCACCGGGATGCCGGAGATGCGGTTCTTCTTCATCAGGCTGAAGGCGTCGGCTAGGGTCTCGTCCGGGTGGATGGTGATGGGGTTGAGCACCATCCCCGACTCGTACTTCTTGACGAGGCGGACCTGCTCGGCCTGCTCATCCGGCTCGAGGTTGCGGTGGATCACGCCCATGCCGCCGTTCTGCGCCATGGCGATCGCCATCGGCGCCTCGGTGACGGTATCCATGGCCGAAGCCAGGATCGGCAGATTGAGGTGGATCGCCCGCGTCAGCCGGGTCGCCACGTTGACATCCGTCGGCATGACCGAGGAAGCCGCCGGTCGCAGAAGGACATCGTCGAAGGTCAGGCCCTCGGTGATCGACTGAGCTGTGATGCGGGCCATGAACCAACTCCCGTGAGGATGAGCGACACCGCCCCGAAAATCAGGGACGCGTGAATGAGTTGGCACGGGGCGATATCATGCGGCCGGGAAGGGTGCAAAGGCGGGAATGCCGGGAGCGCGTGGAAAACGGCTCCCGCAGATCCCCCATGCGTCCTGTTCAGTCGCCCGCCGCTCAGTTCACGACGGGACGAGCACCCTTGTCGGTCCAGTCCGGCGGCAGACCGAGATAGTCGCCGATGATGCCGTCGATGCCGGGTGCCCGTCCAAAGCGCTCGCAATCCGGATCGAGAGGACGCTCGCCGAGGACGGTGATGCGGACGCGGTTGTAGTTCGGAATCGCGTAAGGTGCCTTGAACGGATCGACACCCGTAGCGACGAAGCCGCCGAAATCCTGGCCGAACTCGCCGGCAAGATCGTAGGCATCGCTGGCCGGGGACAGCCGCGCCTGATTGGTGAAGGCATTGGCCGCCCCGCCCCAGACCATGGCGGCGCGCTGCTCGCGGCGCCGGTCGAGAGCCTCGGCCTCCACCGTGAGGGTGCCAAGGCCGATCGGCACTCGGGGGATCGGAACACGACCGACCGTGGAGGCGAAGCCGACCCCAAGCTGGGAGGCGATGCTGATTCCGGCCGAGGTCGCCAGCGTCGCGCCCGCCGCCGGCACGTCGGTATCGCTGAAGCGGGTCACCATTGCGCGCACCGTCAGATCCGCCTTCTTCGTCGAAACGACGTCGTAGCGGAGCGAAAGCTCGTAGCAGAGGGCGCGGTCGGCCGCGTTCGCAATCAGGCGCCGCTCCTCGTCATTGAGGTTCGGGCCGGCGATGGCCTGGGGAAACACGGTCGGAACGATCCGGACCGTGCGGGCCGCCGCGAGCGCGGCCGGATCGACATAGAGCTTGGCGCGCGTGGTCGTCTCCGAACTCGCGGTCAGCCGATCGTAGCGCGTCAGCGAGCCGGTTTCGTTGAGAAGGATCGTGCCGCATCCAGCCACCAGGGCCAGGACGCCGATGCCAGACGCCAGCTTGGAGAGAGTTCCCAAACGGTCAATTGGTGAAGGTATTCAGACACTTTCGCCGAAGGGTGAGCGCTCGGCTGGACTGTTGCACGTGGCGACGTGCCGGGCGGTTCGCCAGCCTGTGGAAACAATGTAGCTATGCCGTGCCGGTCCGGAAAGAGCATGCGCTACCCCGAGGCCTCCGCCATCTGCCTCCTGTGGCCGTGGGGCAACGAAACGCGGGCACGTCCCGGTTTGCAATCTCATCCGACGATGTTGGTCAATTGGACCCGCGAATGAGATAGAGGCGCGCCTCGGTTCTTCCGCTGGCGAAGATGCCCCGCCGCGATGCAACCACGCCCCTCGACGTTCCCTTATCCAGCCCGATGCGCCGCTCCCAGATCGTCCCTCTCGTCGTCGCCACGGCCCTGTTCATGGAGAACACCGATTCCACGGTGATCGCCACGGCGCTGCCGTCCATTGCCGCGAGTCTCGGCGAGGATCCGATCGCCCTGAAGCTCGCACTCACCGCCTATCTCGTCAGCCTCGCGATCTTCATCCCCATCAGCGGCTGGATGGCGGACCGCTACGGGGCGCGCACAATCTTCCGCGCGGCACTGGCCGTGTTCATGGCGGGGTCGCTCGCCTGCGCGGCCTCGAGTTCGCTGATGGGTTTCGTCGCCGCGAGGTTCCTCCAGGGTCTCGGCGGCGCCATGATGGTGCCGGTGGGGCGCCTCGTCATCCTGCGCAGCGTGCCGAAGTCAGAACTCGTCAGCGCGCTGGCCTATCTCACCATTCCGGCTCTGATCGGCCCCATCATGGGTCCGCCGCTCGGCGGCCTGATCACCACCAGCCTCGACTGGCGCTGGATCTTCTTCATCAACATCCCAATCGGGATCGCCGGGATCGTGTTCTCGACGATCTATTTCGAGAACCTCAAAGAGGAGAGCCATCCGCCGCTCGACGTGGTCGGCTTTCTTCTCTCCGGCCTGGGCCTTGCCCTTTTGATGCTTGGGCTCGCCTCGAACGGGCGTCACCTCCTGCCGGAAGGCGTCTCATGGGGATGTCTCGGCGCCGGCATCGTGCTTCTGGTTTCGTACCTGCGCCATTCGCGCAGGATCGCCCATCCGGTGATCCGACTCGACCTCCTGCGCTATCCGACCTTCCGCGCCTCCGTGACCGGAGGCAGCCTGTTTCGCATCGGAACCGGGGCGATCCCGTTCCTGCTGCCGCTTCTGTTCCAGGTCGGGTTCGGACTCGACGCCCTCCAGTCGGGGCTCCTCACCTTCGCGGCCGCCGCCGGGGCGATGCTGATCAAGCTGATCGGGCCGCGCATTCTTCGCGCCTACGGCTTTCGCCGGGTGATGCTCGTCAACGCGCTCCTCGCCTCGGCCTTCCTCGCGATCAACGGCCTGTTTACGGCCTCGACGCCGCATTGGCTCATCGTCGTGATCCTGCTCGTCGGGGGGTGCGTCCGCTCACTCCAGTTCACGTGCGTCAACGCCTTGGCCTATGCCGATGTCGAAACCCGCGACATGAGCGCCGCCACGAGCCTCGCCAGCGTCGCCCAGCAATTGTCGCTGAGTCTCGGAGTCTCGATCGGCGCGCTCGCTCTCGAATCAGCCGCGGGCTGGGATGGGCGGACCACGATCGCAGCCGCTGATTTCTGGCCGGCCTTCGTCGCCGTGGCGCTGATCTCGGCGACCTCGTTCCTCGTCTTCCTGCGGCTCTCGCCCGATGCGGGTTCGGAGGTGTCCGGTCAGGGCCTCGCGAGCAAGGGTGTCTGATTCAGGCTGCGGCGCGGGCGGGCTTCCTTTGAGCCTGCCGTTTTGGCCGCGGATCGCTCCGGCCGGAAGCCGCGCTCTTCCTGGGAGCTGCTTTGGCGAAAGCCGCCTCGCCCCGACGCCAGCCTTGCCAGCTCCAGGCGCCGGGACCGGCGAGAGCGTAGATCAGGAAGCCCCCGGCAAGGCCGAGATCGGCGAGGAAGAGCGCGCGCTCGGTCAGGCCGGCCGAGCCGGTGAAGTGCCAGAACGGATGCAACAGCACCGCCATTACCGCGGCGAAGCCGGCGAGCGCGAGGCCGCTGAGGCGCGGCAATACGCCGACGACGAGTGCGAGCGGCCCGAAGACCTGGACGATGACCGCCAGAGTCGCAACGAGGTTGGGCATCGGCAGGCCTGCCCCGGCCAGGGTCAGGGCGAAACCTGAGACATTGAGGGCGCGCGCCACGCCCGTGGGAAGGAGCGCTGCGGCCAGCAGCAGCCTCGAGGCGAGAAGCAGGACGTCGTGGCTGCGAGCGATCACGTTCAGTCTCCGTCCGTCATGAGAACAAACGGAGCGTGGACCGATCGGATTGAAGACGGTGTTAAAGCCGCCTCACTCGCCCGGATGGTGCTGACGCTCGGATCTCAGCGAACGCTCGTGAAGGAACACGGCGGCCCAGCCCAAGGTGACCGCCGCGATCGGAGTCACGACGAAGGCGGGCAAGTAGGAAGCGGTCATCGATCGAGATCTCGCAAGACGCGACGAGCGGCTAGATGTAGTCCGACACACCCCAAAAACCAAACGAGAACGCCCAAAGCCAGTTCCGTCGCGCTCGCCAAGGCGCGAAAGTTGCTGACGGTGTAGACGTATCCCGCGACAGGCGTCGCAATGCCGACCGTGAAACAAGCTGTCGAGGCACGATCGAGGGCATTGGCAAGAAGCTTGGTCTGCTCAGTCCGTGAGGACGTCATGTCCTGGCTTCCGCTTTCACATCAGAGCGGTCTAAAGCATAAGCGCCTATTACACACCTGTGGGTTGATTTTTCTCTTCATTACATTCAGAGGTGGAGGACAAGGGCAGGGCTTTGAATTTCTCACCCCGCCACACCCCCGCGAAACAGCCGCCCCCGCTCCGTCCACGCCACCACCGCCAGCGCCAGGGCTCCCAGCCCCGCATAGCCGATGCCGATCGGCAGCACGCTGCCGTCGAAGGCGTGACCGATCAGGAAGCCGCAGAAGGCGCCGAGGATCGTGGTGTAGAAGCCGAGGAACGACGAGGCGGTGCCGGCGATCTCGCCGAGCGGCTGCAGCGCCAGCGCGTTGAAGTTCGGCATGGCGAAGCTGATCAGGAATTGGTTGCAGCTCAAGGCTAGGAGGAACAGCGCCAAAGGCGGCTTGCCCTGGTAGGCGAGGCCAAGCACGACCTGCGCGAGTCCGACGAGGACGAACAGGCTGAGGCCCGCATGCGAGAGGGTGCGCATGCCGAGCCGCCGCACGATCCGCGAGTTGATGAGGGTCGCCGCCCCCATGGCTCCGGCGACCAGGCCGAAGGCGAGCGGGAACAGCGCGCCGAGGTGATAGAGGCCGGTATCGAAGACCTGCTGGGCTGAGCCGACATAGCCCATGATGCAGCCGGTGAGGAGGCCGAGAGCCGTGGCGTAGCCGACGGCGACGCGGGTGTTCAGGGTGATGCGCACGGCCTGGGCGACGGCCTTGAGCGAGAACGGGCGCCTGTATTGCGGGTGGAGCGTCTCGGGCATCCGCCATGAGAACCAAATGACGAGGATGCCGGCGAGTGCCAGCATCGAGACGAAGACGTAGTGCCAGGAGCCCAGAAGCAGCATGAATCCGCCGATGGCAGGGGCGATCATCGGCACGATCAGGAACACCATCATGATCAGCGACATCACGCTCGCCATCTCGCGCCCGGCGAAGCGGTCACGGACGATGGCGGTGGAGAGGACGCGCCCGCCGGCCGCGCCGATCCCCTGGACGACCCGCGCCGCAAGCAGCCACTCGAAACTCGGAGCGATCATCGCGAGGCCGCATCCGGCCGTGTAGATCGCGAGGCTCGCGATCAGGACCGGCCGCCGGCCATAGGTATCCGAGAGGGGGCCGTAGCCGATCTGGGCCACGCCGAAACCGATCATGTAGATGTAGACGAGGAGTTGGAGCCGGTTCGGATCCGTCACGCCGAAATGCGCCTGCATCGCCGGAAAGGCGGGCAGGAGGTTGTCGATCGACATCGCGGTGACCGCCATCATCAGCGCGATGATGCCGACGAACTCGCCGAAGCCGGGACCGCTCCAGAGCGGACCCGAGGGAGCCGGCGTGAGCATCGCCGCCTGGCTCTCGTCAGGAATGTCCGTTGCAACGGCAGGAACGGGCCCGCGATCCTGTTGAGCCGCCGGGAGGATCAAAATGCGAGAATCCTTGGACAAGCCGAAGTGCACAGGGAAGGAGCGTCCAACGCACACTTCGACCATTGCGCGCGACCCCGATCATCTAATCCGGCCGCAAGCATGACGGATCCTCTCGCGCCGCGATCACGCCCCGGCAGGTGCGTCGGCGCACTCTTCCTCGGCATCATCATCGTCGTGGCAGTCGGCCCTGCCGAAGCCGAATCTCCCGCGGATTTCACTCAAAGAGCAGAGGCGCTTATCGCCGGCTACGCGGCCGACGGCATCATCTCGGGCGCCGTGATCGTGGCCGAGGACGGAAAGCCGCTGCTCCGCCGCGCCTATGGTCTCGCCAATCGTGAATGGGGCACCGCCAACACACCCGAGACGCGCTTCCGCATCGCCTCGCTGACGAAGCAGATCACCGCTTCCGCCATCCTCAGGCTCGCGGAAGCGGGACTGCTGGATCTCGACGCCTCCGCCTCCCGCTACGTCACCGACCTGCCGCCAAGTTGGTCGCCGATGACTCTCAAGATGCTTCTCGACCACACCTCGGGCCTCCCCAACATCACGGCGCTACCGGACTATCCCGGGGTCCTGTCGCGGATCGAGGCAACCCCGCGGGCGATGGTGGCGCGGTTGGAGCGCGAGGCGCTGCTGTTCCCCCCTGGTACAAGCCAGGAATACAGCAATACCGGCTACATCCTCCTCGCCCTCGTGATCGAGCGGGTGACGGGCAAGCGTTTTGCCCAGCATGTGGAGGAGGCGATCTTCGCTCCGCTCCGCCTCTCGTCGACGGCCGATGCGGATCCCGGCCGCATCCTGCCGCGACGCGCTACCGGCTATCGCCGTGCGGGTGGCGAATGGCGCAACGCCGCCCCGATCTCCGTCGGATCGACGGCGGGCGCGGGCGGGCTCGTCTCGACTGTCGACGATCTCGTCGCCTGGGACCGGGCGTTGCTCTCCGGGAAAGTCGTCTCCGCCGCCTCCCTAGCGGCGATGACCCGCGACGACGGCTATGGCTACGGCTACGGGTTCTATCTCGGAACAGCCTTCGGCCACCGGCTCTGGTCGCATGGCGGCTTCATCGACGGGTTCACCGCGATCAAGGACACCTATCCCGATCTCGGGCTGACCATCGTGGTCCTCGCCAATACCGAGACTGCACCTGCCCAGACGATCTCACGTGCCCTCGGCGCCCTCTATTTCGGCATCGCGGATCCCGCGCAGAACGTGAGGATCGCGGTGCCGGCGCTCGCCCGCTACGTCGGCTTTTACCGGCTCGATCCGCGCCGCGTCGCCGCCGTGACGCAGCGAGGCGGACACCTCTTCCTGACGCTTCCGGGCAAGCCGCGGCTCGCCCTCGAGCCGGAAAGCGATCGGACCTTCGTGACCGTTGGCGGAACCCGCATCACCTTCGACATCGAGCCGGACGGACGCGCCACGGGTGCGCTGTTGTCGGACCGGGGCGGGGAGAGCAGTGGCCCGCGCCTCGACAACGACTCACTTCGCCGGCGGATCGCCAAGCTGACGCCGCGGGATCTCACAGACCGGGGTCAGGTCTCGCCGATGCCGGCCGAGAGGCAGCGCCGGTAGAGGGTGCTGCGGCTGATGCCGAGGCGCCGCGCCGCCTGCGAGACGTTGCCGCCAGAGGCCGCGAGCGCCGCCCGCATTGCCTCCCTCGCGATCACGTCGAGCTCGCCCCTCGCCGGCTTGGCAGCCTGACGCGGGGGAAGCCGCAGATCCGCCGGGAGTGCGTGTGCGGTAAGGGTCTCGCCGGGCTCGGCTAGGGCACGCAAGGCGCGCAGCGTGCCGACGAGCTGGCGGAAATTGCCTGGCCAATCGCAGGCCGCGAGTTGCGCCTCGCAATCCTCCGAGAGCTTGACGTCGCCCGGCGCAAGGCCATGCCAGAGTGTCCTGACGAGGCCGAGGCGGTCGCCGTTCTCGCGCAGGGCCGGCAGCGCGACGGTGTACCCGGCAATGCGGAAATACAGGTCGGCACGGAACGCCCCCGTCTCGACGAGACTGGGCAATGACCGGTGCGTGGCGCAGATCACCGCGACATTGAGGGCGACCGGGCGGCTCGCGCCCACGGGGATCACCTCCCGCTCCTGCAGGACGCGCAGAAGGCGCGACTGCAGGCTGAGCGGCATGTCGCCGATCTCGTCGAGGAAGAGCAGGCCGCCCTCGGCTTCGCGCAGTAGCCCCTTGGCCCCGGCCTTGCGGGCGCCGGTGAAGGCGCCGGCCTCGTAGCCGAAGAGTTCGGCCTCGATGAGGCTCTCCGGAAGCGCGGCGCAATTGACCGCCACGAAGGGCCGGCCTGCGCGGGCGCTGGCAGCGTGGGCGGCTCTGGCGAAAACCTCCTTGCCGGTTCCGGTCTCGCCCTGGACGAGGACCGAGACGCCGGCATCGATCAGCCGCGCTGACCGGCTTACGGCCGTACTGGTTTCCTCAGAGAAGACGACCTTGGGTGCGGGGACGACGCGGGCCGGTGCCGGCGGCTCCGTCCGCTGAGGCACCCGCGTAAGCGCCGCTCGCTCGCGCTCGATCCGGACATGGAAGCTGCGCCCTGCCCGATCTCGCAGCGTCGCTGCCTCGTCGATCCGGATGGCATCGGGAAACAGGGCGGAGAGAGCGAGGTGGTCGAGGCTGCCCCAGTCGAGGTCGAGGAGCCGCAATCCGTGGCGGTTGGCCGCCACGAGGCGCCGCCCGTCGAACACCAGCACGCCCTCTCGCGGCGTGCCGACGAGAGCGGGATCGGCATGGAGCCGCACGACCTCGCAGCCTCGGAAGCCCTGGTCGAAAGCCCGATGCTCGATGCCATCGACTGCGAGCCGAAGCAGGCCGAGGGCATGGGACGGATGCCGGGAGGCCGGGCTCGAGAGGTCGAGCACCCCCTTCAGCCCGCCGCGCGGATCGAGGATCGGCATCGCCGCGCAGCTCAGGATGTGATGCCCCTGGAAATAATGTTCCGGACCGTGCACTTCGACGGCACGACGTTCGATCAGCGCCGTGCCGATGGCATTGGTGCCCGTCATCGCTTCGGACCATGGGACGCCGGGGCGCAGGGCCACCTGCGTGGCTCGGGCGGCGAAATCGGCATTGCCGAGGCTGTCGAGGATGACGCCCTCGGCATCGGTCAGGATGGCGATCCCGCCAGTAGCCCTGGCATCGGCGTGCAGCGCCTCGATCTCGGAGCGACAAAGACGACGAAGCTCCTCATTGCGTTCCACCACCTGTCGCAGGACGTCGTCCGGCATCGGCTCGACGGTGGGACGCGCGGCACTGTCGAGCCCAGCCTCGGCGCAGCGGAGCCAGGACCTGAGGATCGGGGGCGGAACATCCCGCGGGCTCGCGAAGGAGAGCCGCCGCGCAGACAGGAGTGCCTCCGCATCCATCGCCATCCTCCCGCCCTCGTTGCGCTCACGACCACTGTCGCAAGTTGCTACACCTGTCGCACCTGTCGCGGAACAAGTCGAGGCTGGAGGCCGGAAGCTCAGGACGAGGTGACCTGCTTATGCTAGGCCCTGCAACACGCAGCACATCAAGCAACATGCTCTGGCAATGACTTACCGCATTGCACAAGAACTCGCTCCGCCATGTGGAAGCATTTGGCACACGGTCTGCCAAGGAGTAGAAGGGACCAAACAAACATAACGAGGATTCGCCATGAACAAGCCGGAATTTTTGTCATCCAGCCTGAAGGCGCCGTTCTCCGCGCGCTACGACAACTTCATCGGCGGACAATGGGTTGCCCCCGTGAACGGCCGCTATTTCGAGAACACCTCGCCGATCAACGGCCGTGTGGTCTGCGAGGTCGCCCGCTCCGACGCCCAGGACGTGGAGAAGGCCCTCGATGCGGCACATGCCGCCAAGGATGCCTGGGGTCGCACCTCAGCCGCCGAGCGCGCCCTGATCCTGAACCGGATCGCCGATCGGATGGAGGAGAACCTCGACCTCATCGCCCGGGCCGAGACCTGGGATAACGGCAAGCCGATCCGCGAGACGACCCACGCCGACATCCCGCTCGCCATCGACCATTTCCGCTACTTCGCCGGCTGCGTGCGGGCGCAGGAAGGCTCGATCTCGGAGATCGACCACGACACGGTGGCCTATCACTTCCATGAGCCGCTGGGCGTCGTGGGCCAGATCATCCCGTGGAACTTCCCGATCCTGATGGCGGTGTGGAAGCTCGCTCCCGCGCTCGCCGCCGGCAACTGCATCGTGCTCAAGCCCGCCGAACAGACACCGGCCTCGATCCTGGTGGTGATGGAGCTGATCGCCGACCTTCTGCCGCCCGGCACCATCAACATCGTCAACGGCTTCGGCCTGGAATGCGGCAAGCCCCTCGCCTCCTCGCCCCGCATCGCCAAGATCGCCTTCACCGGCGAGACGACGACGGGCCGGCTGATCATGCAATACGCTTCGCAGAACCTGATCCCGGTGACTCTGGAGCTCGGCGGCAAGTCGCCGAACATCTTCTTCGCGGATGTCGCCAACGAGGATGACGACTTCTTCGACAAGGCCCTGGAAGGCTTCACGATGTTCGCCCTCAACCAGGGCGAGGTCTGCACCTGCCCGAGCCGCGCGCTCGTGCACGAGTCGATCTACGACCGCTTCATGGAGCGGGCGATCAAGCGGGTCGAAGCCGTCGTCCAGGGCTCGCCGCTCGAACCCACCACCATGATCGGCGCCCAGGCATCCAGCGAGCAGCTCGAGAAGATCCTGAGCTACATCGATATCGGCAAGCAGGAAGGCGCCAAGGTCCTCACGGGCGGCGAGCGCAACACCCTAGAGGGCGACTTCGCCGAGGGCTACTACGTGAAGCCGACCGTGTTCCAGGGCCATAACCGGATGCGGATCTTCCAGGAGGAGATCTTCGGACCGGTGCTCTCGGTGACCACCTTCAAGGACGATGCCGACGCCCTGTCGATCGCGAACGACACCCTCTACGGCCTCGGCGCCGGCGTCTGGACCCGCGACGGCAGCCGCGCCTACCGCTTCGGCCGGGCGATCCAGGCCGGCCGCGTCTGGACGAACTGCTACCACGCCTACCCGGCCCACGCGGCCTTCGGTGGCTACAAGCAGTCCGGCATCGGGCGCGAGAACCACAAGATGATGCTCGACCACTACCAGCAGACCAAGAACATGCTGGTCAGCTACTCGGCGAAGAAGCTCGGCTTCTTCTAAGCCGGTCGATCTATTCATGACGCGCCCCGGCCGCGAGGCCGGGGCATTTTCGTTTCCGCGCCTTCAAGCTATCTCGAGACGAACCCCGGGTTCAGGAGATCATGCCGATGAGCGACGTCATCCTCAGCGATCGGAACACGGCCGACCAGGCCGGCGTCGACGGCACGCCCCTTCGGGTCACCGCCACGCCGGCCGCCCTCGCCCTGATCGAGGAACTGCGCGCCGAGCATGGGCCGGTGATGTTCCACCAGTCGGGCGGCTGCTGCGACGGCTCCTCGCCGATGTGCTTTCCCGTCGGCGAGTTCCTCACCGGCGAAAGCGACGTCCATCTCGGCCAGGTGGCGGGGGCCGATTTCTGGATCAGCCGGCCTCAGTTCGAGGTCTGGAAGCATACCCACCTCATCCTCGACGTGGTGCCCGGCCGCGGTGGCATGTTCTCCCTGGAGAACGGACGCGACAAGCGCTTCCTGATCCGTTCGCGGCTGTTCACGGAAGCGGAGAACAATGCGCTCTCAGGTGCCTGCCGCATCTGACCGCCGGATCAGGTCGCGCGACCCCGAGACATCATCAGGATCGCGACATCGACGGCTACCTCGACCAGCCGATCCATGCGGGGGCCGCGCGGAAGGGCCTCGCGCCGAAACGGCGGGATGTGGAGGAAGAGTACGGGGCAGTCCTCCCGCAGGGCCCTGAAGTACGAGGCGTTGCAAAGGTAGCGGCCCGCATCCCGCGACAGGCCCGCATCGATTCCGCGGCTGCGGAGGCGCACAAGGATCGTCGCGGCGACGGCGCCCCTTCGCTGTGCCGGGCCGCCGCGTTCCAGGGCGAGGATGGAGGAGACGCGGCCCGAGGCATCGGGATAGAGGCGGTTCGCGCGGTTGATCGCCCGCGTCTCCACGCGGACGCGTTTCGCCCGGGAGGCAACGCCGAACATCAGGACCGCAGCGGGACGCTCGTCGAGCGCGGGCACCAGTTCCGTCTCGATCGATTCATAGGCGGTGCGCAGAACGAGGAGCCGGGGCCGCACGGCGGTCAGGCGCGGATGGTCGGCCACCCGCCGCGCCAGCACCGCGCTCGGATTGACCGCCATGCCTGGGAACGGCCCGAAGCCGGTGACGAGGAGATGACCGCTCGGCCTCGTCACAGCCCGATCAGGGTCGCGATCGTCTCGGCTCCCGCCGCCGGCGAGCTGTTTCCGGCCGATACCAGGGCCTCCGCCTCCGCCGTCTGACGGCGGATCTCGGCCGAGCCGACGAGGCGCTGGTGCAGGCGCTCATGGACCAGCGCCCACATCCATTTGACGTCCTGAGCTCGGCGCTTGGCGGTGATCTCGCCGGTGGCGGTGAGCTTGGCGCGGTGTTCGACCACCCGCTCCCACATCCCGTCGAGGCCCTTGTTATTGAGCCCGGAGATGGTGACCACCGGCGGCGACCACGTGGAGCTCGGCGCGCTCAGGATGTGAAGGGCTGCGCGGTACTCCGAGGCTGCGGCGCTCGCCCGGCGCTCGCCCCCGCCGTCATCGGCCTTGTTCACCGCGATCATGTCAGCGAGTTCGAGGATGCCCTTCTTGATCCCCTGCAACTCGTCGCCGGCGCCGGGGAGCATCAGGACGAGGAAGAAATCCGTCAGATCCGCTACCGCGGTCTCCGACTGCCCAACGCCGACGGTCTCGACGAGGATCACGTCGAAGCCCGCCGCCTCGCAGAGCAGCATGGTCTCGCGGGTCTTGGCCGCGACGCCGCCGAGCGTGCCCGAGGATGGCGAGGGCCGGATGAAGGCATTGGGGTCGAGGGCGAGGCGCGCCATCCGGGTCTTGTCGCCGAGGATCGAACCGCCGGTGCGGGTCGAGCTCGGGTCCACCGCCAGCACCGCCACCTTGTGGCCGGACGCCGTCAGGTTGGCACCCAGAGCATCGATGGTGGTCGACTTGCCGACCCCGGGAACACCGGTGATGCCGACCCGGATCGCCGATCCCGTATGAGGCAGGACGGCGTCGATCAGGTCGCGGGCGACGGCCCGGTGGTCGGCGCGCTTCGACTCGGTGAGCGTGATCGCCCGGGCCAGGGCGGCGCGGTCACCGGCGAGCAGGCGTTCGCGCAGGGCATCGATGTCGAGGGAAGGAGGCGCCATGGCGCTCTTCATGCCGGGACGGGATCGGTTCGTCGAGGGGGCGCGGCAAGATCTGTGCTCCATCGGCCACAGACCCTGTCGCGATGGCATCGGTGCCTGGATCAAACCTTGACCATGCCCTGCCACGGTCACGATCATGGCCGACACGAGGGCGCCGGCGAGACGATCGCCCGGCTCGACTTTCTCAAGGGCGACACTCGCACATGAATCCTCGCCTTCGGCCAAACCGACGCTCGCTGCTGCGCCTCGCCGCCCTGTCGGGGGTCGCCAGTATGGCATCCGGCCTTGGCGGCTGCATCGCCGACGGCCTCGTCACCGGAACCGCGGCTGGACCGGAGAAACAATCGGCCCTCGACGTCAGCCCGGTCCTCCTCGTCGCCACCACGCGCAAGCCGGTCGGCAGCCCGCCCAAACCGCCCTATTTCAATTCCGAGCGCGGCCGCGGCCTGAGCTTCGCCGAGGTCCGCCTCTCCGCGCCGGACCGTTCGCTCATCGGCAAGGTCTCCGCCGTCGTCACCGGCGACTGGGCCGTGACGGCGGTGCCGCGCGTCCAGACCGGTAGCGGAGCCGCCGCCGCCTTCGCCGATGCCGCCCTCGGCCGCGACGTGCTGATCTACGTCCATGGCTATCGTGAGAGCTTCGATTCCGCCGCCATCAGCGCGGCGCGGCTCTCGGACGGCATCCGCTTTCGTGGTGCCTCGGCCCTGTTCACATGGCCCTCCGCAGCCGCGACCTTCGATTACGGCTACGATCGCGAGAGCGCCCTGTGGTCGCGCGACGGTTTCGGCGACCTCCTCAAGGCCCTCGTCGCCTCGCCGAGCGGCGGGCGCATCAACATCGTCGCCCACTCGATGGGGACGCTCCTGACGCTTGAGACGCTTCGCATGCTGCGCGCCGAGGCCGGCGAGGCGGCGATGGCACGCATCGGCGCCGTGATCCTCGCGGCGCCCGATATCGACATCGACCTCTTCACCGGCAGCGTCGAGCGCCTCGGCACCGACGTGAACAAGATCACCGTGATCTCGTCCACGAACGACAGGGCGCTCGAACTCTCAGGCGCCATCGCGGGCGGCATCGTCCGTGCGGGCGCCGCCGACCGCGAACGCCTCGAAGCCCTCGGCGTCAGGGTCGCCGACGCCTCGGATTACGGCGGCGGCCTCATCAATCACGACCTCTTCCTGTCGAACCCGGAGGTCCAGGGGGTCGTTAAGAGAGCGATCGCGCGGAGTGCCGGAGGCGCGTGATTCCGGTTGGCCTGCCGACCGTTCACCCGTAAACGGACGGCGGCTCCGACGCATCGGACCGGAAAGTGGGATCACCTTCTCGGAAACATCCGGTGCGGCAAGAACGAGCAAGAGGGTCGGCCCGGACAGGAGGTCCGG
The DNA here is from genome assembly GCF_019745455.1 of Methylobacterium sp. Taxonomy (GTDB): domain Bacteria; phylum Pseudomonadota; class Alphaproteobacteria; order Rhizobiales; family Beijerinckiaceae; genus Methylobacterium. The sequence continues at coordinate 19,597 of NZ_JAIETD010000107.1, read as the reverse complement.
TTTAACGCTCGAAGCCCTGATTGAGGAATACGCGATGTTCACACTCGAGATCGACGGCGTCGCCATCGCGGTCATCAATGGCAGCGAGGAGGTCGCGCGCGACCTGTTCACCTGTGACGGCTTCAAGGACGACATCCAGGCCATGAAGACCGACGGCCGTCCCCTCTGGAATGGCAAGTCCGAGCTGACGGTTCGGGCGGCGACCGAAGAGGAGATCGACGTCTTCGACGACGCCCTCGCGGAGGACGATTCCGAGGAAGACGAGCCGTTCGAACCGGATGCCCGCCACGCTCAGACCGCGTCGAACGACGACGAGGATGAGGACGAAGAGGACGACGCCGACATCGTGTTCCTGGTCGATATCGACGAGGACGAGGGGCTCGCCTCCTAAAGGCAAGCGCGGGAGATATCCAAACGGAAACTGAAGTCGGCCGGGGTCATCCCCGGTCGCCTCTCAGTCAGCTCCGCTTTGCCTCGGACCTGCACCGGTCCGAACAGTAGCGAACCTCGTCCCAGACCCGCTCCCACTTCTTGCGCCACGCGAAGGGCTTGCCGCATTGGGCACAGACCTTTGCGGGAAGATCGGCCTTCTTGCGCATCTTCGGCATGATAAGCGGGGTTCAGAGCCCTGCGAGCGGCAGGATGGCGACGGTGGCGAGGAACACCACGCTCGTCACGAGGGTGGTCCAGATCGCCTTTTCGCGAAGTCGAGGCGTCGCTGGAGCACCAGGGTCCTGGCCCGGCACGACACGTTCCGGATCGGTCTCGGCCTGATTGCGGAAAGGCAGGATCGCGAAGAGCAGGGTCCACCACACGACGAAATAGAGCGCCACGCCGCCAAAGATCGAGAGCCCGAACAGCTTGACCGCCAGCGCCACCGAGATCGCGCCGATCATGGTGATCGCCGCGAGGGTGCGCGGAGTCGATGATGTCAGAATGTTCACCAAGGCGGTCAGACCTGCTCGAGCTCGACGAGTGTGCCCAGGAAGTCCTTGGGATGGAGGAACAGCACTGGCTTCCCATGAGCGCCGATGCGCGGTTCGCCGGTACCGAGCACCCGTGCGCCCTGCGCCTTGAGCTTGTCGCGCGCCGCGATGATGTCGTCGACCTCATAGCAGACGTGATGGATGCCGCCGCCCGGATTACGCTCGACGAAACTCGCGACGGGCGAGTTCTCGCCGAGCGGCGCCATCAGCTCGACCTTGCTGTTGGGCAACTCGACGAAGACCACTGTGACGCCGTGCTCGGGCTGCGGCAGCGGCTCGGTGACCTTTGCTCCCAGCGTGTCTCGATAGATCGCGATGGCCGCGTCGAGGTCGCGCACGGCGATGGCCACGTGGTTGATGCGTCCGATCATGTGTCGCTCCTCGTTTCCGATGGGCATTCCCCTCCCCTTACGGGGAGGTGAGATACTCACACCTCGACCACCTGGACGTGGCAAGCCGGTTTCTTGCCCCAGGCCTCGTTGACGGCCGAGCGCAAGGCCCGGTCGACGGCGTTCTCCACCGCTTCCGAATCCCGGCGCTTGGCCTTCGACAGTCCGGCGAGGGTGCGGGCGACCGAATCCACCACGACGTCGAGCATGGGCTGGCCGGACTTGCCGCGGTTGGGCAGGCCGATGATGTCTACCGCCGGCTCGCCGAGAACCTCACCGCGCTCGTCCAGGACGATGGCCACGGAGACCAGACCTGCCTGCGCCAGCTTGCGGCGCTCGGGGATCGCCCGGTCCTTGGAGTCGATGAGCACGTTGCCGTCCTTGAACAGACGACCGGCCTTGACGTGGTCGATGATCTCCGGCGTGCCAGGCGCCAGACGCACGACGCAGCCGTTGCGCGCCTTGACGACGTTCTCAACGCCCTGGGCACGGGCGAAGCGGGCATGCTCGTCGAGATGCAAAGCTTCGCCATGAACCGGGATCGCGGTCTTGGGCCGGGTCCAGGCATACATCTCCGCCATCTCGTCGCGGCGGGGATGGCCCGAGACATGGACGAGGGCAGTGCGGTCGGTGATCACCTCGATGCCGGCATTGATCAGGTCGTTGATGATCGCGCCCACCGGCCGCTCGTTGCCCGGAATGGCGCGTGAGGAGAAGATCACCCGGTCGCCGGCCGTGAGGGTCACGTCCGGATGGTCGTCGCGGGAGACACGGGCGAGCGCCGCCCGGTCCTCGCCCTGCGAGCCCGTGAGCAGCACCACGACCTTGTCGCGGGGCAGGTACCCATAGGCGCTGGCGGGCCGGAAATCCGGGAGCCCGTCGAGGAAGCCGCATTCCTTGGCGACCTCGATCACCCGGTCCATGGCGCGCCCGACGGCCACGACCTCGCGGCCGCAGGCCTGCGCCGCCATGGCAACGGCGCGCATGCGGGCGACGTTGGAGGCGAAGGTCGTCACCGCCACACGATGCGGCGCATTCATGATGATCTCGCGCAAGGTCGCGGCGACCTCGGCTTCGCTCGGCGAGCGGCCCTCGCGCACCACGTTGGTCGAGTCGCCGACCATCGCCAGGATGCCCTCGTCGCCGAGCGCCCGGAAGGCTGCGGCCGAGGTGACGTCGCCGAGGATCGGCGTCGGATCGAGCTTCCAGTCACCCGTGTGCAGGACAAGGCCATGGGCCGTGCGGATCGCCACGGCATTCGATTCCGGGATCGAGTGCGAGACCGGAATGAACTCGATCTCGAAGGGCCCGACGCTGACGCGGCGGCCGGCGATGATCTCTCGGAGGACCACCTTCGGAGCGCCGGGCTCGCTGAGCTTGCGCGCTTCGAGCAGGTTCTTGGCGAAGCGGGTCGCATAGACTGGTGCCTTCAGCTTGCCCCAGAGCTCGCTGATCGCCCCGATATGGTCCTCATGCGCGTGCGTGATGAAGATCGCGAGCAGGTCCTCGCGGCGCTCCTCGATGAAGCTGAGATCCGGGAACATGAGGTCGATACCGGGGAAGCCCTCCTCCCCGGCGAAGCCCATTCCGCAATCGACCATGATCCATTTGCGGCCCTTCTCCGGCCCGAAGCCGTAGAGCGCCGCGTTCATGCCGATCTCGCCCACGCCGCCGAGCGGCACGAAGACGAGCTCGTCTTGCCCTGTCGTCATCAGATTCAAACCTCAAGCCGCCGTCGCGGCCGTCCCAAAATGCACCTCGCCCGCCGTCACGGTCCGTCGCGTTCCATCATCGGTTTCGATCACGAGCCGTCCGGCTTCGTCGATCGTCTCGAAAATTCCCTGCACCTGGCCCTCGCCGAGCCGAACCGTCACCGGCCCGCCGATCCCAGCGGCGCTCGCGAGCCAGCGCGCGCGCACATCCGGAAATCCTTCGCCCTGGCGCCACAGCCGGATCGCGTCGACGACGCTGTCCGACAACCTCGCGAACACCTCCTCGGCGGTGAAAGCGTGCCCGCACTGCCTGAGGCAGGTTGCCCGATAAGGCAATCCCTCGGGCGCCGCCGCGACGTTGACGCCGAACCCGATCACGACGATTCGACGGCCATCGCGCAGGGTCTCCGCCTCCAGGAGGATGCCGGCGAGCTTGGCGCCGCCAAGCAGGACGTCGTTCGGCCATTTGAGGCGGGGCGTCGCGCCGCTCGTTGATGGCACCCATCCCCTCTCCCCGTCAGACGGGGAGAGGGGATGGGTGCCGATCGCCTCCACGAGGGCCACACCGGCCACGAACCCCAGCGTTGCCAGCTTGGCCGGTTCGACATCGTCGACGGCGAGCAACAGGCTTGCGGCAAGATTGCCCGGCGGCGAGGTCCAGTGGTTGCCTCGGCGTCCCCGTCCGGCCTCCTGATGCCGAGCGACAACCCAGAGCGGACCCACTGCCCCCGCTCGGCTGCGTTCCAGCGCTTCGGTATTGGTGGAACCGAGGCTTTCGTGGACGGCGAGGCGATGCCCGGCAGCCTCGGCGTTCGGGCCGAGCCGATAGGTCATCCGGTTCCTAGAAAAGCGACTTCGCGGCGATGCCGGCGGCACCGACCAGGGGCGCCGGTAGCAGCCAGAACAGAATCACGACGACGCTCGACAGACCGAGCACGATGCGAAGGCCCGGCGCCATTGCCTCGTAGGGCGCTTTCGGCTCGTCGAAATACATCACCTTGACGATGCGCAGGTAGTAGTAGGCGCCGACGACGCTGGTGACGACGCCGATCACCGCGAGCGCCACAAGGTCGGCCTTGATGGCGGCGGCGAAGACGTAGAACTTCGCGAAGAAGCCGGCCAGCGGCGGGATACCCGCCAGCGAGAACATCATCGCGGCGAGGCAAAACGCCATCACCGGATGGGTCCGCGACAGTCCCGAGAGGTCGTCCACGGTCTCGAACATCTCGGAACCGCGGCGCAGGGCGAGCAGGATCGCGAATGCGCCGAGGGTCATGGCGAGGTAGATGATCATGTAGATCACGACGCCGCGGATGCCCTCCTCCGAGGCCGCCGCCAAGCCGATCAGCGCGTAGCCGATATTGCCGATGGAGGAATAGGCCATCAGGCGCTTGATCGAGGTCTGGCCGATCGCCGCGAAGGAGCCGAGCGTCATCGACGCAATCGAGATGAACACGATGATCTGCTGCCAGATCGCCGTGACGTCCGGGAAGGCGCCGATGAAGACCCGCACGGTCATCGCCACAGCGGCCATCTTGGGTGCCGAAGCGAAGAAGGCCGTCACCGGCGTCGGCGAGCCCTCGTAGACGTCCGGCGTCCACATGTGGAACGGCACCGCCGACATCTTGAAGGCGACGCCAGCGGCCACGAACACGATGCCGAGCACGATGCCGAAGCCGGCGCTCTGATGAAGGGCCGAAACGATGCCGGGGAACGAGACCGTACCGGTGAAGCCGTAAACCAGGGAGGAGCCGTAGAGCAGCATGCCCGAGGAGAGCGCGCCGAGGACGAAATACTTGAGGCCGGCCTCGGTGGATTTCAGATTGTCCCGGTGGAACGCCGCGATGACGTAAGAGGCGAGCGACGTGAGTTCGAGCCCGAGATAGAGGGCGATCAGGTCATTGGCCGAGACCATCACCATCATGCCGATGGTGCAGAGGAGGATGAGGATCGGAAACTCGAACCGGTCGATCCGCTCGCGCTGAAAATAGTCCCGCGACAGCAGGATGGTGGCGCCCGAGCCGATCAGCACCAGGGCCTTCATGACGCGCGAGAATCCATCGCTGATGAAGGAGCCGTTGAGGGTCGTGATCTTGGCGCCGGTCTGGGAGACGACCACGAACAAGGCCAGCACGATGAGCAGCAGGGCGCCGACATTGACGCCTTCCACGGAGCGCTCGCCCTTGAACGACCCGTAGAGGATCAGCACCAGGACCCCGACGGCGAGGATCAGCTCGGGCAGGGCTGGCCCGAGCGCCGGCATCACGATCTGGGCGGCGTTCATCGGTTCACTTTCAGCGCGAGACGGCCGGCAGCACAGCCGCGGTCTGCGTGGTCGAGAGCGCGGTCTTCATGCTCTGCATCAGCGCCTCCGTCGAGGGGGCGAAGGTGTCGAGAATCGGGGCGGGGTGGACGCCGTAGTAGATCGTCAGCGCCACAAGCGGCGCGATGATGATTTTTTCGCGGAGGTCGAGGTCGAGGATGCCCTGCGGGTTGGGCTTCTCGAGCTTGCCGTAGATCACCCGCGAGTAGAGCCAGAGCGCGTAGCCCGCCGAGAGGATGATGCCGAAGACCGAGAAGAAGGCGACCGTCGGGTTCGCCTTGAAGGCGCCCATCATCGCCAGGAACTCGCCGACGAAGCCGGAGGTGCCGGGCAGGCCGACATTGGCCATGGTGAAGACCATCATCGCAGCAGCATAGAGGGGCATGCGCTTCACGAGCCCGCCATAGGCGGCAATCTCGCGGGTATGCATCCGGTCATAGACGACGCCGACGCAAAGGAAGAGCGCGCCCGAGACGATGCCGTGCGAGATCATCAGGAAGAGCGCGCCCTGGATGCCCTGCTCGTTCAGCGTGAAGAGGCCGAGCGTCACGAAGCCCATATGCGCGACCGACGAGTAGGCGATGAGCTTCTTGATGTCGGTCTGCATCATCGCGATCAGCGACGTGAAGATGATCGCGATCACCGAGAGCGCGAAGACGAGCGGCGCGAAGTAGTGCGACGCGTCCGGAAACATCGGCAGCGAGACTCGGATGAAACCGTAGCCGCCCATCTTGAGGAGGATGCCGGCCAGAATCACGGAGCCCGCGGTCGGCGCCTCCACATGCGCGTCGGGCAGCCAGGTATGGACCGGCCACATCGGCATCTTCACCGCGAAGGAGGCGAAGAAGGCGAGCCAGAGCCAGTACTGCATGCCGACCGGGAAGCGGGTCTGGAGCAGGGTCGGGATGTCGGTGGTGCCGGCGTGCCAGTACATCGCCATGATGGCGAGCAGCATCAGCACCGAGCCGAGCAGTGTGTAGAGGAAGAACTTGAAGCTGGCATAGATGCGGCGCTTCCCGCCCCAGATGCCGATGATAAGGAACATCGGGATCAGGCCTGCCTCGAAGAACAGATAGAACAGGACGAGGTCGAGGGCCTGGAACACGCCAATCATCGTCGTCTCGAGGACGAGGAAGGCGACGAAATACTCCTTTACCCGGGTCCCGATCGAGTTCCACGAGGCCGCGATGCAGAACGGCATCAGAAAGGTGGTCAGCAGGATCAGCGGCATCGAGAAGCCGTCGACGCCGAGCTTGAACCGGATCGTGTCGGTCAGCCAGGCATGGGTCTCCACGAGCTGGAAGCTCGCGGTCGAGATATCGAACCGGCCCCAGGCGACCAGCGAGAGCAGGAAGGTGACGATGGTGGTCGCGAGCGCCGCCCAGCGGGCGTTGCGGCGCACGGCCTCCGTCTCCTCGCCGAGGGTGAGGATGAAGGCCGCGCCGCAGAGCGGCACGATCAGCAGACCGGAGAGGATGCCGAGGCCGAACATCTAGCGGGGGCTCCGAAGGGAGGAAACGAGGCCGGCCATCACTGTCCGACCTTCGGCAGGCCCGAGACCATGTACCAGGAGATCAGCCCGGCGACGCCGACGAGCATGACGAAGGCGTAGTGGTAGACGTAGCCGGTCTGGAGGCGGACGACGCCGCGCGTGACGTCCATGACGCGGGTGGCAATACCGTCCGGGCCCATCCCGTCGATGACGCGCCCATCGCCCTCCTTCCAGAGGAACTTGCCGAAATCCTTGGCCGGGCGGACGAAGATCCGGTCGTAGAGCTCGTCGAAGTACCACTTGTTGAGGAGGAAGCGGTACAGGACCGGCTGCTGCTCCGCGAGACGGCCGGGCAAGTCCGGGCGGCGGATATACATCCAGAACGCCAGCACGAATCCGATCAGCATCATGATCGCCGGGGAATAGGCGACGATCTTCGGCACCGAGTGGATGTCGTGCATGATGTGGTTGTCGGGCCCATGCGCCAGGGCCGGGCCCCAGAACGCCTCCATGCCCTCGCCGATGAAGCGGTCCTTGAAGATAAGGCCGGCGAAGAGCGCGCCGAAGGCGAGGATCGCCAGCGGAATGGTCATGACCAGCGGGCTCTCGTGAGGCTGGTGCGGCGCGTGGTCGTGGTGCTCGATGGCGCTGTGCGAGGCCGGCTCGATATCGTGGCCGTGGTCGTCGTGTGCCACGCCCTCATGGTGGCCAGGCGCGCCGTCGGCCTGATGCGCCATCGCCGAATGTGCCACGGCGGGAGCGTGATCGTCGTGGTGCCCGGCGCCGTGCGCCGCCCAGCGCGCCGGCCCCTCGAAGGTGAGAAAGAACAGGCGCCAGGAATAGAACGAGGTCATCAAAGCCGCGATCACGGTCGCCAGGAACGCCAGGGTGTGTCCCGGCCGCGTCGAGGCATAGGCCGCCTCGATGATCGCGTCCTTCGAGTAGTAACCGGCGGTGAAGGGGAAGCCGATCAGCGCCAGAGTGCCGATCGTCATCATCGCCGTCGTGAACGGGATGTGCTTCCGAAGGGCACCCATGTTCCGCATGTCCTGCTCATGGTGCAGGGCGTGGATGACCGAGCCGGCGCCAAGGAACAGCAGCGCCTTGAAGAAGGCGTGGGTGAAAAGGTGGAACACGCCGGCGGAGTAGGCGCCGACGCCGAGCGCCACGAACATGTAGCCGAGCTGCGAGCAGGTCGAGTAGGCGATCACCCGCTTGATGTCGTTCTGCACGAGCCCGATGGTCGCCGCGAAGAAGGCCGTGATGCCGCCGACCACAGTCACGACGATCAGCGCGTTCGGGGCAAGCTCGAACAGAGGCGATAGGCGTGCCACCATGAACACGCCGGCGGTCACCATCGTGGCGGCATGGATCAGCGCGGAGACCGGGGTCGGGCCCTCCATCGCATCCGGCAGCCAGGTGTGGAGCAGGAACTGCGCCGACTTGCCCATCGCGCCCATGAACAGGAGCAGGCAGGCGAGCGTCAGGGCATGCCAGTCCTGACCCAAGAAGTGGAAGCTCGCGTCCTTGAACTCGTTCGCGCGCGGGAAGATGCCGTCGAAGGCGACCGAGCCGAACAGGACGAAGACGAGGAAGATGCCGAGCGAGAAGCCGAAATCTCCGACGCGGTTGACGATGAAGGCCTTCATCGCGGCGGCATTCGCCGAGGGCTTCTCGTACCAGAACCCGATCAGCAGGTAGCTCGCGAGGCCGACGCCCTCCCAGCCGAAGAACATCTGGACGAGGTTGTCCGCCGTCACCAGCATCAGCATGGCGAAGGTGAACAGGGACAGGTAGGCGAAGAACCGCGGCCGGTGCGGATCCTCGTGCATGTAGCCGACGGAGTAGAGGTGAACGAGGGTCGAGACCGTGGTGACGACCACGAGCATCACGCGGGTCAGCGTGTCGATGCGGAAGGCCCAATCCACGCTGAGATCGCCGGCCGCGAACCAGGTCGCCACCTGCACGCGCAGGCTTTCGCCGCCGCCATCAAGGAACACGCCCCAGGACAGGAGAGCGGAGAAGCCGAGGCAGCTGGTGGTGATCCACTCGCACAGGCGCGGTCCGAGGTAGCGGCCGAACAAGCCGGCCACCAGGGCGCCGATGAGGGGGAAGAAGACGATCGCGTGGTACATTGATCTAACGTCCGGCCTCGCAGGGCACGTTCAGGCCCTCGCCACGTCGTGTTCGGTTCAGCGTCAGGGCCGTCATCCTTTCATCATGCTCACATCCTCGACCGCGATCGAGCCGCGGTTCCGGAAGAACACGACGAGGATGGCGAGACCGATGGCGGCCTCGGCCGCCGCCACCGTCAGGACGAACAGGGCGAACACCTGCCCGACGATGTCGTTGAGATGGGTCGAGAAGGCGACGAGGTTGATATTGACCGCGAGCAGCATCAGCTCGATCGACATCAGGATGACGATGACGTTCTTGCGGTTGATGAAGATGCCGAGCACGCCAAGCGTGAACAGGATCGCCGCGACGGTGAGGTAGTGGCTCAATCCGATCATCGTCCCGATTGCCTCCCCTGAGCCGCCATCAGACCTCGACGCCCTGGCGCGAGGGCACCTTGATCGTCTCGATCGCCATCCCTTGCGTGCGTGCGTTCTGAACCGAGATGTTCTGGCGCTTGACACCCGGTCGATCGCGCAAGGTCAGAACGATCGCGCCGATCATTGCGACGAGCAGGATCAGGCCGGCGAGCTGAAAGAAGTAGACGTAGTCGGTGTAGAGGACCCGGCCGAGGGCCTGTGTGTTGGTGGCCGCCTCACCGCGCGCGGCATTGCCGAGCGGCGCCTGGACCAAGCCCGGATCGATCGCCCAGGATCCGACCACGAGGACGAGCTCGATCAGAAAGATCACCCCGATGAGACCGCCCACCGGAAGGTAGCGTTGGAAGCCTTGTCGCAGTTCGGCGAAGTCGACGTCGAGCATCATGACGACGAACAGGAACAGCACCGCGACGGCGCCGACATAGACCACCACCAGGATCATCGCCAGGAACTCGGCCCCCATCAGGACGAACAGGCCGGCGGCGTTCACGAAGGCGAGGATCAGGAACAGCACCGAGGCTACGGGATTGCGCGAGGCGATCACCATGAAGCCGGACGCAACGGCGAGCCCGGAGAACAGATAGAAAAAGGCAGCGGCTGCACTCATGCGATTGTTGAGATCAGCCGCCCCGAGGACGGCCCCTTCTGCCTTAGCCTAAGCAATGGGCCGGAATGCCGCCCGTCTATAGAACCCGGTCCTGCGAGGCACAACTGGGTTGCGCCGGTCAACGATACGGCGCGTCGACGGCGAGGTTGCGCGCGATTTCCCGCTCCCAGCGATCACCGTTCAGGAGAAGCTTTTCCTTGTCGTAGAGCAGCTCCTCACGGGTCTCCACCGAGAACTCGAAGTTCGGACCCTCCACGATGGCATCCACGGGGCACGCCTCCTGGCACATGCCGCAGTAGATGCACTTCACCATGTCGATGTCATAGCGGGTCGTGCGCCGCGTGCCGTCGTTGCGCCGCGGCCCCGCCTCGATCGTGATGGCCTGGGCCGGGCAGATCGCCTCGCAGAGCTTGCACGCGATGCAGCGCTCCTCGCCATTCGGATAGCGCCGCAGGGCGTGCTCGCCCCGGAAGCGCGGACCGCGATGGCCCATCTCGAAGGGGTAGTTGATCGTGGCCTTCGGCTTGAAGAAGTACTTCATCGCAAGGGCGAACCCCGAGACGAATTCCTTCAGCAGAAGGCCCTTGGCAGCCTGATCGAGCTTCATTGCGCGATCTCCGTTGAAGCGCTTCCAGGAAAAGTGTGAGCGGTTTTCCGTTGGAAAGCGCGAAAAAACAAAAGGTTAGGTGGGGATGGCCACCGGCGCGAGGCCGGTGAGCTTGAGGACGAACGCGACGACCACGACGGAGGCGAGCGAGAGCGGAAGAAACACCTTCCAGCCGAGCCGCATGAGCTGGTCGTAGCGATAGCGCGGCACCATGGCCTTCACCATGGCGATCATGAAGAACAGGAAGCTCGCCTTCAGGACGAACCAGATCAGGCCCGGCACCCAGGTGAACGGCGCGAAGGGGATCGGCGAGAGCCAGCCACCGAGGAACAGCACGGTGCCGAGCGCGCACATGGTCATGATCGCCACGTACTCGCCGAGCATGAACAGGAGGTAGGGTGTCGAGGAGTACTCGACCATGTAGCCCGCCACCAATTCCGATTCGGCCTCCGGCAGGTCGAAGGGCGGGCGGTTGGTCTCGGCCATCGCGGAGATGAAGAACACCACGAACATCGGGAACAGCCAGAGCCAGTACCAGCCGAGGATGCCGAGCGACGTGTCCTGCGCCATGACGATGCGCGAGAGGTTGAGCGAGCCGGCGCAGAGGAGGACGCAGATGATGACGAAGCCGAGCGAGACCTCGTAGGAGATCATCTGGGCGGTGGAACGGAGCGCGCCGAGAAAGGCGTATTTCGAGTTCGAGGCCCAGCCGCCCATGATCACGCCGTAGACCATCAGCGACGAGATCGCGAAGATATAGGTGATGCCGACATTGAGGTCGGCGATCGCCCAGCCCTCCGCCAGCGGGATCACGGCCCAGGCCGCCAGGGCCAGAGTCGCGAAGATCAGCGGCGCCAGGAGGAACAGCGCCTTGTTGGCCCCGGCCGGGATCACCGGCTCCTTGAGCACGAACTTCAGAAGATCGGCGAAGGACTGGAACAGCCCCCACGGCCCGACCACGTTGGGCCCGCGGCGCAACTGGACCGCCGCCCATATCTTGCGATCGGCGAGCAGGGCGTAGGCGATGAAGACGAGCAGCAGCGCAAGGAGCACGAAGCTCTTGAGCAGCAGCAGCAAGACGGTGCCGAGCGTTTCCCAGCCGGTCATGGACAGCCCCTATTCCGCCGCCTGGAGACCGCGCGTCTGCGCGAGGCTCGAACACTCGGCGAGCACGCGCGAGGCGCGCGCGATCGGATTGGTGAGATAGAAGTCAGTGATCGGCGAGGCGAAGGGCGCCTTCTCCGGCTCGCCGCCGAGGGCTGACAGCGCCTCGACGGTCGCCGCGACATCGCTCGGCGCGATCGCGCTGAGGGCCGCGAAATGCGGGTGCTCGGCGTAGAGCGAGCGCCGAAGCGCCCCCAGCGAATCGAAGGGCAGGCGCTTGCCGAGGACGTCCGAGAGTGCGCGAAGCACCGCCCAATCCTCGCGGGCGTCGCCCGGCGGGAAGCCGGCCCGGTTCGTCGTCTGGACCCGGCCCTCGAGGTTGACGAAGGTCGCGTTCTTCTCGGTGTAGGCCGCGCCCGGCAGGATCACGTCGGCCCGGCTCGCGCCGCGGTCGCCATGGGTGCCCTGGTAGATCACGAAGGCGCCCGGCCCGATCTCGACCTCGTCGGCGCCGAGATTGAACAAGACGTCGAGCGAGCCGGGCTGCGCCATCTCGGCGAAGCCCAGGGCCCCCTCCCCTGGCACGAAGCCGAGATCGAGGGCGCCGACGCGGGCGGCGGCGGTCTGGAGCACGGCAAAGCCGTTCCACTCCGGCGTCACTGCGCCGATATCCTTGGCGAGCGCGGCAGCGGCCGACATGATCGCCGCGCCGTCCGGCCGCGCGAGCGCACCCGTGCCGACGACGATGAGGGGATGGCTCGCGCCCTTCAGCACCTCGGCGAAGCTGTGCCGGCCGGCGGCAATTTCCGCCAGCGTCTCAGGTCCGGCACCGAGATAGGTGTGGGGATAGGTGAGGTCCGCCGCCTCGCCGATGAGGCCGACCGCGAGAGGCCCCATCCGCCAGCGCTTGCGAATGCGCACGTTCAGAAGCGAGGCTTCGAGGCGCGGATTGGTGCCCACCAGCAGGATCGCATCCGCCTCCTCGATTCCCGCGATGGTGGGATTGAAGATGTAGGCAGCCCTGCCCCAAGCCGGATCGATCGGCTGCCGGTCTTGGCGGCAATCCAGGTTGGTCACGCCAAGCGAGGTCATCAGCGCCTTGAGGGCGTAGATCTCCTCGACGGCGGCGAGATCACCGACCACCGCGCCGACGCGCTTCGGGTCCGCACTCTTCATCCTGGCCGCGATGGCGGCGAAGGCCTCACCCCATGAGGCCGGGCGCAGGCGGCCATTCTCGCGCAGAAACGGACGGTCGAGGCGCTGAAGGCGAAGACCGTCGACCGCATGGCGGGTCTTGTCCGAGATCCACTCCTCGTTGATCTCCTCATGGACGCGCGGCTCGATCTGCATGACCTCGCGGCCGCGCGCATCGACGCGGATGGCGCAGCCGACGGCGTCCATGACGTCGATCGACTCGGTCTTGGAGAGCTCCCAGGGACGAATGTTGTAGCTCTGCGGCTTGTGGACGAGGGCGCCCACCGGACAGAGATCCGCGACGTTGCCCTGCAGCTCAGAGCCCATGGCGGATTCGAGGTAGCTCGTGATCTCCATGTCCTCGCCGCGACCGATCGCACCGAGATCCGGCACCCCGGCGACCTCGGCGAGGAAGCGGACACAGCGGGTGCAGTGGATGCAGCGGTTCATCGCCGTGCGCACCAGCGGGCCGATATACTTCTCCTCGACCGCGCGCTTGTTCTCGCCGTAACGGGTCGAATCGACCCCGTAGGCCATGGCCTGGTCCTGCAGGTCGCAATGGCCGCCCTGGTCGCAGATCGGGCAATCGAGCGGGTGGTTGATGAGGAGGAACTCCATCACCCCCTCTCGGGCCTTCTTGGTGGTGCCCGAGCGCGTGAGGATCTCCGGCGGTTCGCCGTTGGGGCCGGGCCGGCAATCCTTGACCGCATAGGCGCAGCTCGCCACGGGTTTGGGCGCACCCTTCAGCTCGACGAGGCACATCCGGCAATTGCCGGCGATGGACAGCCGCTCGTGGAAGCAGAAGCGCGGGATCTCCGCGCCCGCGACCTCGCAGGCCTGGAGCAGGGTGTACTCGGCAGGAACATCGACCTCGATGCCGTCGACGAGGAGTTTTGTCATTCGTGCTTCTCGGTCTCGAACCTTGGTGCGACGACGATAGGAATCACTCAGCCGCCATCGGCACGGGGTCGGTGTGCGGGTTGGCGCTGTAGCGGTCGATGCGACGCTCGATCTCGGGTCGGAAGTGGCGGATCAGCCCCTGGATCGGCCAAGCCGCCGCATCGCCCAGCGCGCAGATCGTGTGACCCTCGATCTGCTTCGTGACATCGAGCAGCATGTCGATCTCTCGGCGCTGGGCGCGCCCTTCGGTCATGCGCTTCATCACGCGCCACATCCAGCCGGTGCCCTCACGGCAAGGCGTGCACTGGCCGCAGCTCTCATGCTTGTAGAAATACGAGATGCGGGTGATCGCCGCGACGATGTCGGTGGACTTGTCGAGCACGATCACGGCTGCCGTGCCGAGGCCGGAGCCGAGGTTGCGCAGGGTGTCGAAATCCATCTTGGCGTCGATGATCTGCTCGGCCGGCACCAGCGGAACCGATGAGCCACCGGGGATCGAGCACAGCAGGTTGTCCCAGCCGCCGCGCATGCCGCCGCAATGCTTGTCGACGAGTTCTCGGAAGGTGATGCCGAGTTCTTCCTCGACGTTGCAGGGCGTGTTGACGTGGCCGGAGACGCAGAACAGCTTGGTGCCGGTGTTGTTCTTGCCCCCGAGCCCTGCGAACCACGCTCCGCCGCGGCGCAGGATGGTGCCGGCCACCGCGATGGACTCGACGTTGTTCACCGTCGTCGGGCAGCCGTAGAGGCCCATATTGGCCGGGAATGGCGGCTTAAGCCGCGGCATGCCCTTCTTGCCTTCGAGGCTCTCGAGCAGCGCCGTCTCCTCGCCGCAGATATAGGCGCCGGCGCCGTGATGGACGTAGATGTCGAACGGGTAGCCGTGGATGTTGTCCTTGCCGACGAGCTTCGCCTCGTAGGCCTCGTCGACCGCTTTTTGCAGGGCATGCTTCTCGGCGACGTATTCGCCGCGAATGTAGATGTAGCAGGCATGCGCCGCCATCGAGAACGAGGCCAGCATGCAGCCCTCGATGAGGAGATGCGGATCGTGCCGCATGATCTCCCGGTCCTTGCAGGTGCCGGGCTCGGATTCGTCGGCGTTGACGACGAGGTAATGCGGCCGGCCATCCGACTTCTTCGGCATGAACGACCATTTCAGGCCGGTCGGGAAGCCGGCGCCGCCGCGGCCGCGCAGGCCCGAGGCCTTCATCTCGTCGATGATCCAGTCCCGACCCATTTCCAGGAGGAACTTGGTACCGTCCCAGGCGCCGCGCTTCTTCGCGGCGTCCAAGCCGGGAGAATGGAGCCCGTAGAGGTTCGTGAAGATGCGATCCTGGTCGGAGAGCATGTCAGCGACTCACTAGTTTCGGCTGGCCAGAAAGGGCGGCGGCCTGTGCCACCCAGCCCTCGCGGTCGATACGGCCCGGAAAAGCCAGGTAGGTGCCGACCCAGGCGACCTCGTCGCGGGTCCAGGCGGCGACCTGATCGAAATGGTAGATGCCGAGCCCGTGCAGGCGCGCCTCGTTGCCGGGACCGATGCCCTTGATGCGAGTCAGGGCGTCCGGCTGTCCGGCACGGGCGGCATCGAGGCCGGCCGGGCGGGTACCGACCGCATCGGCCTTCTGCTCAGGGCTGGCGTCTTTGGGCAGAGCAGCGAGCTTGCCCTCGATCCGCGCCACCTCGGCCTCAGCCGCGACCTCGCCCTCGCTGGCACCGGAGGCCGCGGGCTGCGGTGGCGGCTCGCTCCGGGGCAGCGCCGATTGTTTTCCCGCCTCGGCACCCGCCGCCTCGCCTTCGGCGATCGTCTCGGCGGCTGCCTTCTCGACCGGCGGGTTCGGCTGCGCCGTCGAATCGGTACCGTCGGCAGCCTGAGCCTTGTCGGTGGATGTCACCGGCGTCTGCCCGGCTGCGGAACGCTGTGCCGGCGTATCCATGGCGGCGGTGCCGACGGCCCTGCCCGCATCCGGACGAGCCGGCTTCGGATCGGTGGCGGCTCGCTGCTCCGAAGACTCGGCTTCGCCGGTCGATTCTTCGGCTTCCTTCTCCTCGAAGCGCTTGCGCCAGGCGCCGACGCGCGACCCGTCGAACAGGGTCGGGTCGGTCAGCGTGTTGACGGCATCCTTCGGCTCGGAGGAGACCCGGCCGATCTGCGAGCCGACCTTCACGGTCCGACCTGCAGCGAGGTCGTCCATGAGCGTCCCGAGCAGCTCGGGCGTCAGATCCTCGTAGTAGTCCTGATTGATCTGCGCCATCGGGGCATTGCAGCAGGCGCCGAGGCACTCGACTTCGAGCCAGGAGAAGTTGCCGTCGGCGCTGACATGGCCGGCCGGGCCGAGGCGCTTCTGGAGGTAGTCCTTCAGCTCGCGCGCGCCGCAGGAATCGCACGGCACCGTACCGCAGAGCTGGATCCAGAACCGGCCCACCGGCTCGAGTGCGAACATCGTGTAGAAGGTCGCGACTTCGAGCACGCGGATATGCGGCATACCGAGCTCGTCGGCCACCGCCTCGATCGCCTTCTGAGGCAGCCAGCCGCCATTCTGCTCCTGCGCCTTCCACAGGAGCGGGATCACCGCCGAGGCCTTACGGCCCTCGGGGTATTTCTCGATCTGTCCCTTCGCCCATGTCGCGTTCTCGGGGGAGAAAGCGAAGCTCTCGGGCTGCTCGGCGGCGGGGGCGAGTCTGCGGTTAGCCATCAGTTCGAAACCTTGAAACCGGTCACCGGTCCACCTCACCGAACACGATGTCCAGCGTGCCCAGCACGCAAGAGACATCCGCCAGCATGTGACCACGGCACATCCAGTCCATCGCCTGGAGATGAGCGAACCCCGGAGCCCTGATCTTGCAGCGGTATGGCTTGTTGGTGCCGTCCGACACGAGATAGACGCCGAACTCGCCCTTGGGTGCTTCGACCGCCGCGTAGACCTCGCCAGCCGGCACGTGGAAGCCCTCGGTATAGAGCTTGAAGTGGTGGATCAGCGCTTCCATCGAGCGCTTCATCTCACGGCGCGGCGGCGGCGCGATCTTGCCGTCGAGAGCGGAAATCGGACCCTGGCCGGCAGGCTCGCGCAGCTTGGCGCAGCACTGCTTCATGATCTTCACGGATTCACGCATCTCTTCCATGCGGATGACCTGGCGATCGTAGGTGTCGCCGTTCTTCCCCACGGGGATGTCGAACTCCATCTCCTCGTAGCACTCGTAGGGCTGGGATTTCCGCAGGTCCCACGGAATGCCGGAGCCGCGCACCATCACGCCCGAGAAGCCCCAGGCCATGGCCTCGTCCACGGTCACGATGCCGATGTCGACGTTGCGCTGCTTGAAGATGCGGTTGCCCATGACGAGGTTGTCGAGGTCGTCGACGACCTGAAGGAACGGATCGCAGAACGCCTCGATGTCGTCGATCAGAGCCGGAGGCAGGTCCTGATGGACGCCGCCCGGCCGGAAATAGTTGGCGTGGAGCCGCGCACCCGAAGCGCGCTCGTAGAAGATCATCAGCTTCTCGCGCTCCTCGAACCCCCACAACGGAGGGGTCAGCGCTCCGACATCCATCGCCTGCGTGGTGACGTTGAGCAGGTGCGAGAGAAGTCGCCCGATCTCGCAGAACAATACGCGAATGAGCTGCGCCCGGCGCGGCACCTGCAGCCCCAGCAGCTTCTCGATGCCGAGGCAGAAGGCGTGCTCCTGGTTCATCGGCGAGACGTAGTCGAGACGATCGAAGTAGGGCGTCGCCTGCAGGTAGGTCTTGTACTCGATCAGCTTCTCGGTGCCGCGATGCAGGAGGCCGATATGCGGGTCGACCCGCTCGACGATTTCGCCGTCGAGTTCGAGCACGAGGCGCAGCACGCCGTGCGCCGCCGGGTGCTGGGGCCCGAAGTTGATCGCGAAGTTGCGGATGTTGTGCTCGGTCATAGGCCTCGCTCCGCTCAGGCCGACTTCTTCTCGTCGCCTGGGAGCACGTATTCGGTGCCTTCCCAAGGCGAGAGGAAATCGAAGTTCCGGAATTCCTGCGCCAGCTTCACCGGCTCGTAGACGACCCGCGCCTCGTCCTGGTCGTAACGGACCTCGACGAAGCCGGTGAGCGGAAAGTCCTTACGCAGCGGGTGCCCCTCGAAGCCGTAGTCGGTGAGCAGGCGGCGCAGGTCCGGATGCCCCGAGAACAGGATGCCGTAGAGGTCATAGGCCTCGCGCTCGAACCAGTTCGCAGCCGGAAAGACCTCGATCACCGAGGGGACCGGGGTGGTCTCGTCGGTCTCGACCTTGATGCGGATGCGGCAGTTATGGCGCAGGGATAGCAGGTGGTAGACGACGTCGAAGCGCCTGGCCCGGCTCGGATAATCCGCGCCGCAGATATCGATGAAGCAGCGGAAGCCGCATGCCGGATCGTCGCGCAGGTACGTCAGCGCGTAGACGATGTCGCTCGCCTGGACCACCATCGTCAGTTCGCCGAAGGCGATGGTGCGCGAAACGACGGCTGGACCGAGAGCGCCGGCGATGTGGTCGGAGAGCGCCTGCAGGGCGCCCTCGCCCGAAGGAGCCTCGGTATGGCGCAGGATCATGATGCCGTTGGTCATGCGCTTACCGCTCGATCGTGCCGAGGCGACGGATCTTCTTCTGCAGAAGCAGCACGCCGTAGAGCAGCGCCTCCGCCGTGGGCGGGCAGCCGGGCACATAGATGTCCACCGGCACGACCCGGTCGCAGCCGCGCACCACCGAATAGGAATAGTGGTAGTAGCCGCCGCCATTGGCGCAGGAACCCATCGAGATGACGTAGCGCGGCTCCGGCATCTGGTCGTAGACCTTGCGCAAAGCCGGGGCCATCTTGTTGGTCAGCGTCCCGGCGACGATCATCACGTCGGACTGGCGCGGCGAGCCACGGGGAGCGAAGCCGAAGCGCTCGCAATCGTAGCGCGGCATCGACATCTGCATCATCTCGACGGCGCAGCAGGCGAGCCCGAAGGTCATCCACATCAGCGAGCCGGTGCGGGCCCAGTTGATGAGGTCGTCGGTGGTCGTGATCAGGAAGCCGCGGTCGGCAAGCTCATTGCTGATCGACAGGAAGGTCGGGTCATTGGCCCCTATCGGCAGGCCAGTATTGGGGTCGATGATGCCTTTGGGCAGCGGCGCCACCTGAGGGCTACGGGAGATATCGGTGCTGAAGGCCATCGGTTTCTCGGGATCAGGCTTCGGGCAAGGCGTAAGACGTGTCGGCTAGTCCCATTCGAGGGCGCCCGTGCGCCACTCGTAGACGAAGCCGACGGTCAACACACCGAGAAAGGCCATCATCGACCACATGCCGAACCAGCCGAGCTCACCGAATGTGATGGCCCAGGGAAACAGGAAGGCGACTTCGAGGTCGAAGATGATGAACAGGATGGCGACGAGGTAGAATCGCACGTCGAACTTCATGCGCGCGTCGTCGAAGGCATTGAAGCCGCACTCATAGGCCGACAGCTTCTCCGGGTCGGGGCTGTTGTAGGCGACGAGAAAGGGCGCAACGAGCAAGGCCGCGGCGATGAACAGCGACACGCCGATGAAGACGATGAGGGGCAGGTAATCTGCCAGCAGGCCGGTCATGCGACGCCTCTCGCGCTCTTTGCCATCGCGGCACCCGAAGCGCCGACGAGCTGGAATTGATCCACTTTCAGACTGTGCATCACCGCTTAGACGAGCGTCATGGGTGAAACAAGGGCGTCATGCGCCACACAAAATTGCTTATGACCGGTAGGTATGATCG
>NZ_JAIETD010000063.1 GCF_019745455.1 Methylobacterium sp. | reverse complement strand
AGCCGCATGGCCCGATGGCCACCCCAATCCCCGCCAAAGCGGTCCTCGAATTTACACCTCGTCCGCGGACGCTACCTTGCGATGCCCCGAGCCCTCAGCTTCTGGTTCGTCGCACGCATCGCAATCATCCGTCCGCGATAGACGTGGCCAAGCCGGATCATGATCAGGGTCGACAGTAGGTTCAGCACGATCTTCTGCGCCGTTCCTGCCTTCATCCGCGTAGAGCCGGCGATACCCTCCTCGCCAGTAGCCACTAAAATCGGATGAGCGCAGTTCTGGAGGATTGGAGTGTCGGGGTTATTGGCGACCCCAATGGTCAATGCACCACGAGCGCGAGCACTCTGCAAAGCTGCGAGCGTGAACGGCGTTGTGCCACTGGCTGAAAGCCCGATGACAACGTCATCTGGCCCGATTTCAGCATCTGCGATCCACGCCACCGCTTCATCCGTTGAGTCTTCTGCGCCTTCCACAGATCGCAAAATCGCACTGTCGCCACCAGCGATGCCGAATCTGAGCCGCTCTTCAGGCCAATTGAAGGTGGGTGGTAGCTCCACGCCATCCTGGACTCCGATGCGAGCCGAAGTCCCCGCTCCGACATAAACGAGACGCCCATCTCCGCGCAGGCGGGACTCCGCATCTTCAGCAGCCGCTGCGATTGCACGGAGAGCTGGACCGATGGCGGCGGCCGCCGCGAGTTGGCCTTCCCAAAGCGTATGGAGGATGTCGAGGCTTCCCCAGGCGTCGAGGTCGACGTAACGATCTCCGGAAGCCTCGGTGTGCATTTTCTCACGCCCCTATTTACAGGATCCGGATCGGCTCCGTCGCGGTCGCTGTCCTCAACGCAGGGTGACACGCCCGGTTCTACGAACGTCCGCAGGCGGACATCGCGTTCCGATCTTCCCAGAAACCTTGGTTTGCCGAAACGCCCATTCGTTCGATGATCGCCCGGTCACGCGCCACCGGTTGGAGCGGGCTTCGATGAAGGTTCCTCTGGTGGTCCCGTTTCATGGAGGAATATTGCTCCGGGCCACTGTAAAAAGCGGCACAGCCGGGTTCCGCGGCCGAACGCGTCGCCGCCTGGGGCGCCGGGCTCGCCAATGGAGACCTTCCGGTCACCGGAGGTAAAATCAAAAGCGAGGATGTCGTGCGTATCAGGGATGTCGTCGAAACCGCGCCTGCGCCCGTCCTCGCCCATTGTCGCGGCGGTACGCGCTCCCTCACTCTTCACGTACTCGGCGAAGTTCTCGATGGACGGATGCGTTGGGAGGATGTGCTGGCCTATGGTGCCGATCTCGGGTTCGATCTGACTGGCGCCTCCACATGGTTGAACCAGCACGCGCCGAAGCAGGCCGAGGAGACGTCATGAGCGCGGTCTTGAGCTCCTTCCTGCCGTCCCTCGCGGGCGGGCTCCTCATCGGGCTGTCGACCGCGATGCTGCTCCTGCTCAACGGCCGGATCGCGGGTATCAGCGGCCTCGTTGCCGGACTGGCGCGGGATCGCGGTGAGCGGCGCCTCGCCGACATCGCCTTCGTGATCGGTCTCCTGTTCGGGCCGCCGCTCTTTGCCGTCGCGACGGGGGCTTGGCCCGTGATGCGGATCGAAGCCTCGCTGCCCATGCTGGCCATCGCCGGGATGTTCGTCGGGTTCGGAAGCCGCCTCGGTTCGGGCTGCACCAGCGGGCACGGCGTCGCCGGACTTGCTAGGCTCTCGCCACGCTCGATCGTTGCGGTCGGCACCTTCATCGCCAGCGGGATGGCCACCGTCGCCCTGATGGGGACCGCCTCGTGAGCCCGGCCCGCCTCCTCTCCGCCCTTGCCTCCGGGCTCGTCTTCGGCTTCGGGCTGTCGCTCTCGGGCATGCTCGACCCGGTCAGGGTGCGCGGCTTTCTCGACGTGACGGGACGCTGGGACCCGAGCCTGATGGCGGTGCTCGCCGGCGCCGTCACCGTGTCGGCGATCGGCTACCTCACCGTTCGCCGCATGCCGCGCCCGGCCTTCGGCGGCCGCTTCGAGGTGCCGTCGAACCGCCGGATCGATCCGCCCCTCGTTCTCGGTTCCGCTCTGTTCGGGATCGGCTGGGGGCTCGCCGGCCTCTGCCCCGGGCCGGCCGTGGCGGCGCTCTCGACAGGCGCCTTGCCGGTCATCGTGTTCGTCTTTGCGATGCTTGCCGGAATGGTCCTGCAGCACGGCATCGCGGTCTGGAAGAGCGCTTCTTGAACCCTGACGAAACCGATTGCAGGCTGAGACCGCTGTCGTGAGCAACACCCGAAAGGTCGTTCGAGAACCCAATCCTTGGCTCGAATCGGGCCATCTTCGCCGCGTTTGCCGTAGAATCGCGGTGGACCGCTTCAGGCAAGATTAACCAAGTCGGCGCTTACTCGAAGCCGCAGAACGTCATTCCCTCCCTCGACGGCAACTACCGATTCCGTGTCCGGCGCGCGATGCGTCCGCGCGGATTCGGCTGGCCAAAGGCGGCCTAAGCGGGACATGTGTATCGAGTAGGGTTCCGATGACCTTTGTCGCGCTTCGCTCAAGCCGCTACCCTCGGCTGGAACGCCGCCGCCGCCGCAATCGGGCAATACTCGGCGTCTCCCTGGTGACCCTCACCCTCTTGGGTGCACAAATCGCCGGCCAGGATCGGACGGAGCCGCACGCACCCGAAAGCGTCGCAACTGCCCCCGAGGCAGCACTTACCCGATCCGTCCCGGCCGACCACGCTTGGATGCTCGATCCTTCGCCTATCCTCGGAGGCGAAGGCTCTCGCGCCGTCCTGTCCACGCCACTATCGCCCGGATTCCATCTGCCTGCTCCGGCAGCTCAGCCGATAGAGCCCCGATCGGCTGAAGCGCAGAAGCCGACCTTAAGCGAGCCCGAGCAACTCGCCGTCTCCGTTCCCTTACCCATTCCGCTCCCGGTGCCACGGCCGCCGGAATTCCGGCGCGAGCCGGTCACGGTCACCGCCCGGCTGACGCGCCGCCCGGTCATGCCCTCGACGCAGAGCGTCTTCCGCGCCGCCCGGTCGGAGGAGCCGTCCCTGTTCGACCGCATCTTCGGAGATTCGCCCGCTCCCTCGGCTCTCGGCTACGCTGCCGTCGACCCGGCGCCGGAGGATTCGCGTCGCTCGCGGCTCGTGCCCGCGCCAGTTCCGAGCGATATGGCGGGAACCGCGGTCTACGACATCACCGCCCAGCGGGTGACGCTCCCCAGCGGCGAGGTGCTCGAGGCTCATTCCGGCCTTGGGCCCAGCATGGATAATCCGCGCAACGTCCATCTCACCATGCGGGGTTCGACGCCGCCGGGCATCTACGACCTACGAGAGCGCGAGGCCCTCTTCCATGGAGTGCGGGCAATCCGCCTCAACCCGGTTGGCGGTCCGGCGGCGATCCACGGACGGGTCGGCCTCCTCGCCCATACCTACATGCTTGGTCCGAGCGGCGCCTCGAACGGTTGCGTCGTGTTCCGCGATTACCATCGCTTCCTCCAGGCGTACCTTCGCGGTGAGATCCGGCGCCTCGTCGTGGTGGCCGGAAATGGTCAGGACGGACCGCCCGCGAATGGACGCCGATACGGCATGGCTGGACGCTCGGCCAGGGGCGGCTGAGGCGCCTCCTTCCCCATCCATCCAAGCGTGCACTCGAACGGACTCCCGAGAGGCATGGGCCGCCGCGTGGCAAGGCCCGAGGCATGGTTTGACCTGTTACCACGGCCGCGTCGCTCCAACCCCTCTGGCATAACAAATGCTACCGGTCCGGCCGCCGTCGATGGCGACGTGCGCTCTGGGGTTTCATTCTGCTTCGCATCGCTAACGGACGAGAGATTCGAAAATGACGAAATACAAACTGGAGTACATATGGCTGGATGGCTACACTCCGGTGCCGAACCTTCGCGGTAAGACGCAGATCAAAGAGTTCGACAGCTTTCCATCCCTCGAGCAGCTCCCGATCTGGGGTTTCGACGGCAGCTCGACGATGCAGGCCGAAGGCGGCAGCTCGGATTGCATGCTGAAGCCGGTGCGTCATTTCCCCGACAGCACGCGCAAGAACGGCGTTCTGGTGATGTGTGAAGTCATGATGCCAGACGGCAAGACCCCGCACCCGTCCAACAAGCGCGCCACCATCCTCGACGACGAGGGCGCCTGGTTCGGATTCGAGCAGGAATACTTCTTCTACAAGGACGGCCGTCCGCTCGGCTTCCCCGCCTCGGGCTACCCAGCCCCGCAGGGTCCCTATTACTGCGGCGTCGGCTACAAGGAAGCCGGCTCGATCGCCCGCAAGATCGTCGAGGAACACCTCGACCTCTGCCTCGACGCCGGCATCAATCATGAGGGCATCAACGCCGAGGTCGCCAAGGGCCAGTGGGAATTCCAGATTTTCGGCAAGGGCTCCAAGAAGGCCGCCGACGAGATGTGGGTTGCCCGCTACCTCCTTCAGCGCCTGTGCGAGAAGTACGAGATCGACATCGAGTACCATTGCAAGCCGCTCGGCGACACCGACTGGAACGGCTCGGGCATGCATGCCAACTTCTCGACGGCCTACCTGCGCGAGACCGGCGGTAAGGCCTATTTCGAAGCCCTGATGGCAGCCTTCGACCAGAACCTCCAGGATCACATCGCCGTCTACGGCCCGGACAACCATCTACGTCTGACTGGCAAGCACGAGACGGCGCCTTGGAACAAGTTCAGTTACGGCGTGGCCGACCGAGGCGCCTCGATCCGCGTGCCCCACAGCTTCGTCAACAACGAGTACAAGGGCTACCTGGAAGATCGCCGCCCCAACAGCCAGGGGGACCCCTACCAGATCGCTTCGCAGATCCTGAAGACGATCTCCTCGGTACCGACAGGGACCGAAATCTCCGCTGCGGCCTGACGACCTGATCGATTGTCCGTCACAAGGGGGGGCGAGGCGTAGGCTTCGCCCCCTCTTTTTCTGCAGAGCGAATAAACGGAATCGAGGGGTCGAGACGCCGTGACGCGATTTCATGCACCCATGTGTTGATCGCGGCGCCAGATCAGGCAATGGCCGAAATCATGTGCGAAATATCCGCTGTTTGATCGCGATCTAGCCAATGTGCCTATTTATCAGGCATCCGATCCGCTCTATCCAGCAAAGATCGACCAGCCCATTCGCTTAGTCAGAAGCTCGAGGGCGATGCGCCCGAGGTGAGAATTACCCGCTGCGTCCAGACCAGGTGACCAGACAGCGATCGAGGCCCTGCCTGGCGCGATCGCGAGGATGCCGCCGCCGACGCCGCTCTTGCCCGGGAGGCCGACGCGGTAGGCGAACTCTCCCGACCCGTCATAGTGGCCGCAGGTCAGCATCACCGCGTTGATGCGCAGGGCTCGCTCCGGCTGCACCACAGAGAGGCCGGTAGTGGGATTGCGTCCGGAATGGGCGAGGAAGCGGCCGGCCATGGCGAGTTGGCGGCACGACATCGCGATGGCGCAGTGATGGAAGTAGACCCCGAGGGTGAAGTCTACGGGATTGTCGATGACGCCGAAGGATTTCATGTAGTTGGCCAGCGCGATGTTGCGAAAGCCCGTCCGAAGCTCAGAGGCCGCCACCTCCTCGTCGATGATGATGCTGGTGTCCTGCGCCAGGAACTGCATGAAGCGCAGGATCTCTCCGAGCGCCTCTCGCGGCTGATGGCGGGACAGGATCAGATCGGTGACGGCGATGGCGCCGGCATTGATGAAGGGATTGCGCGGGATGCCGTGCTCGCGCTCGAGCTGGACGATCGAGTTGAAGGGGCTGCCGGAGGGTTCGCGTCCGACCCGCCGCCATAGCCGGTCGCCGACCATGCCGAGTGCCAACGTGAGGGTGAAGACCTTCGAGATGCTTTGGATCGAGAACGGCGTCTCGCTGTCGCCTCCGACGGCGACGTGACCGTCCGAGTCGATGACGGCGATGCCGAAGGCATTCGCGTCGGCTCGCGCCAGTTCCGGAATGTAGGTGGCGACCTCGCCGCGATCGGTTCGCGCACGCATCTCCGCGGCGATGTCTCTCACGACCTCGTCGAGGTTCGGGGTTGTGCGGTTCATGTGATCTCGGGAGAGCGGAGCAGGCCCGGCTGCGGTGCAGGCCGCCTCGTGCAACTTTCGTTCTCGCCGAGACCGACGTTCAGGCGCCGACCGTGTTCCGGCGTTCCACCGGCCGCCTGCTCGCACCGGCGGCTTCGCGCAGCGAGGCGACGGTCTCCTGCGTCGCCTGGAAGGCGAGTTCCTGGAGGCGCTCGGGGGTCGTGGCCGGAAGGCGCACGAGGATGATCGTGCCGATGCCCTCCTCCGAGCGAATGCGCAGGGTCCCACCATGCAGTTCGGCCATGGAGCGGGCGATCGCCAGTCCGAGGCCGGATCCCTTGTAGCTGCGGGTCAGGTTGTTCTCGACCTGCTGGAATGGAAGGCCGAGCTTGGGCAAGGCCGCCTTCGGGATTCCGATCCCGGTATCGACGATGAAGATGTTGACGGCATCTCCGGCGGGCTTTGCCTGGATGATGATGCGGCCGTTGCTAGGTGTGAACTTCACCGCGTTCTGAAGCAGGTTGACGAGGATCTGCTGCAGCGCCCGCTCGTCAGCAAGTATCGACAGGGCGGGTCTGACGCAGATGTCGAGCGCGAGCGATTTGGCCTTGGCCGCCTCGACCACCATTCTCAGCGCGGCGTCGACCGCATCGGCTACGACGACCTCGCGCACCGCGAGCTTGACCTTGTGCGCCTCGATCCGCGACATGTTGAGGATGTCGTCGATGACCGAGAGCAGGTAGTCGCCGCTCGAACGGATGTCGCGGCAGTAATCGGCATAGCGCGGCGAGCCGAGCTTTCCATAGACCTCGCTCGCCATCAGCTCGGCGAAACCGATGATCGCATTGAGCGGCGTGCGCAGCTCGTGGCTCATATTGGCGAGGAACTCGGATTTCGCCTGGCTGGCACCCTCGGCCTGCGCCTTCTGGTCGAGATATCGCTCGGCGAGGTCGGCAAGCTGCTGGGTCTGGAGTTCCAACGTACGCCGCGAGCGCTTGAGGTCGCGGACCGTGGCCATCAGTTCCCGTTCGGAGGCGACGAGCTGCTCCTGATTGAGCTTGAGATTGGTGATGTCGGTTCCAACCGAGACGTAGCCGCCGTCCTTGGTGCGCCGCTCGCTGATCTGGAGCCAGCGGCCATCGGTGAGTTCCGCCTCGAAGGTGCGTGCGGTAGCGCAAGCCGATTCGATATCCCGCAATTCGCGCCGCACCGGCGGTAGCGCCCCTCGGCCCATGATCTCGTGGTAGCGCCGGCCGGGAACGGCATCCTCTGGCTTCAGCGCATGAAGGTCGCGGAACTTCGAATTGCAGAGAACGAGCTTGTTGCTCGTGTCCCAAAGGACGAAGGCCTCCGAGATCGCCTCGACCGCGTCGCGCAGGCGCATGTCCGCCGTCGCGTTCGACTCGGCGAGATGCCGCTGCTCGGTGACATCGAGGGCGATGCCGACGAGGTGCCGGCCGCCATCCACCGCATCCGGAACGATCTCCGCACGCGTGCGCAGCCAGATCCAAGCGCCGCCCGCTCCCCGGACCCTGAACTCGTGGTCCACCGTCGACTCGCTGGCGGCGAGTTGTCGGGCGAGGCTGTAGAGATCTCCATCCTCGGGGTGAACCAAGGCGTTGACGTCGCCGAAAGACAGGAATTCGCCCTCGCGGGTATAGCCGAGGAGCGCATACATCGAGTCTGACCAATAGATCCGCCCGCGTGGGATGTCCCAGTCCCACAACCCGCAGCGTCCGCGGCCGAGCGCCGTGTCGAGGCGTGTCTTGATCTGTTCGCAGATTTTGTCGCTGGCCCGGGCTCGCCGGGTCTGCAGGGTATAGGCGAAGCCGATGCCGACGATCACCAGCGCCGAGGCGGACAGAAGGGTCGTTTGCGTCCGTGCCCGGCTGCTCCAAGGCGCCATGACATCAGAGAGCGGCTGCAGCACGGCGACCTGCCCGCGGCCCATCGGCAGGCTCTTGAGGGCAGCGATTACGGTCTCGCCTTGCGGCAGAGTCAGCGTCATTGCTCCGGCACGCTCTCCGAGGATGCTGAGCGGGTGTGAGGCGCCGAGGTAAACCGTAAGCGTACCGGCCAACTCAACCGTAGCGGGGTGTGCCCCGACGATGCGATCCTGAGGGTCCACCAGGAGGAGGCGACGCCCCGATCGCAGGATATCAGCGGGGAGCAACTCGCGCAGGCGGCTTCTCACCTCTCCATCGGTCGCCGGCTGCGTCGCGCTCCCCATGCCGGAGAAGCCTGCGGCTGCTAGATTAGCGAAAGTTTCGATGTCGGAGGTCGCGGTGCGCACCGCTTCTTCGCGCTGGCTCTGAAGGTGGAGGAAAACGACCGCCGCCAAGCTGGCGAGAAAAATGGCGATGACGAGGGGAACGGCATAGCGGAGCCAGTTCTCCATCCGCGCGAGCCGCGCATGCATGGCCGTCATCGGTCTGGGGATGCCGAGGATCGTATCCACGCGCGCAGATGCGCCGAGGGAAGCGGACTCCGCCTCCAGCATATCAGGCCTCGCACTGTCGGTGAGTCGTTCGCTACGGGGGAGCGAGTCACGCTCCGAATCGCCTCAAATAGACATTTCCACAGGCGATTTGTCCACGTCTTTCTCTCGGAAATTTCTCGATCGGACTGCCCTTGGCGGGAATGGTCCCTGACCGATGCGATCAGAAAAATCCCTCCTTAATCAGAGCGTTGGCTCTTCGATCAGGGTCCGCCCAAGGATATCGGCGACGTCGCGCGATCGCAGGTTCTCTTCACGCAGCCGATCGAGAGTCGATTTTGCAACAGCGCGTCGCCCCGGTTCGAGGCTGCGCCATGAACCGAAGGCGGTCAGCAGACGCGCGGCGAGCTGCGGATTGATGGCGTCGAGGTCTTTCACCACCCCCGCCACGAGGGCGTAGCCCTGGCCGTCGGGGCGGTGGAACTGCGTCGGGTTGGCGAGGCTGAAGCTGCCGATGAGGGCGCGGACCCGATTCGGGTTCGTCATCGTGAAGGCCGGGTCGGCCTTCAGGGCTGCAATGCGGCTGAGGGTCTCCTCCTCGGGAATCGTCGCCTGAAGGGCAAACCATTTATCGAGGACGAGGGGATCGCTTCTGAAGCGCGACGCAAAGGCGGTGAGCGTCGCCTCGCGCGGCTGACCCGGAATCGGCGCGAGGGTCGAGAGCGCCGCCAGCATGTCGGTCATTGTCGTGGCGTGACCGAACTGTTCGGCGGCGAGAGCGGCACCCGTGTCAGGATCGCCGGCGGCGATGAGGTCGAGGGCGAGGTTGCGCAGCGCGCGCCGTCCGGCGGCTGCCGCATCGGCGCTGAACGGTGTGCCCGGCGGCTCAGCCAGGGCGTCCCGCAGAGCGCGGAGGCGCGGTGCCAAGTCCTGTCCCATCTGCCGGCGCAGGGCGGCCCTAGCTTCGTGGATCGCCTGCGGGTTGACCTCGAAGCCGATTTCGTTGGCGATGTCTCCCTCGCTCGGCAAGCTCGCCATCGTGGCAGCGAAGGCCGGGTCCGCCAAAGCTTCGGCGTCGAGGAATGCTGCCATCGCCGTGACGAAGGCCTCCGTCTCCTCCGAGACGTCGCTGCCGCGGGTGCGCGCGACAACGAGGTGAAGCGCGATGCCCTGCGCCGCCTGCCAGCGGTTGAACGGGTCAGGGTCGTGGCGCAGCAGCGTCAGGTTCTGGTCAGTGGTCGCAGCAAAGCTGAGCTTCACCGGCGCCGAGAAGCCGCGCAGCAGCGACGGCACCGGCTCATCGTCGACATCGTGGAAGATGAGGCTGTCGGATACCGACTCCAGCACGAACACTCCGTCGGCGATGCGCTCGCTCTGGGCGTGATCGAGGGGGCCGTCGCGGCCGACGAGACCGATTGCGATCGGGATGACGAGGGGCGGTCCGGGTGGTCCGGCAAGGCTCTGGCGCAGATCGAGGTGGTAGGTCCGCGCGGCGGCATCGTAGTGCCCTTCCGCCGAAAGGGTCGGGGTGCCCGGCCTGTCGTACCAGCGGGCGAAGGCCGAGAGATCGCGGCCGGTGGTCTCGGCGAAGGCGTCGAGGAAATCCTCCACTGTCGCCGCCCTGCCATCGTTCTTCGCGAAGTAGAGATCCATGCCGGCGCGAAAGGCGGGCTCGCCTGACAGGGTCCGCAGCATCCGGACGATCTCAGCTCCCTTCTCATAGACGGTGGCCGTGTAGAAGTTGTTGATCTCGGCATATTGCCGGGGCCGGACCGGGTGGCGGAGGGGGCCCGCATCCTCTGGAAACTGCCGCGCGCGCAGGGTGCGTACCTCCGCGATGCGGTGGACCGGCCGGGAGCGCGTATCGGAAGAGAATTCCTGGTCTCGAAAGACCGTCAGGCCCTCCTTCAGGCAGAGCTGGAACCAGTCGCGGCAGGTGACCCGGTTGCCCGACCAGTTGTGGAAGTACTCGTGGGCGATGATCGCCTCGATGTTGGCGTAGTCCGCGTCGGTTGCGGTCTCAGGGCTCGCGAGAACGAATTTGTCGTTGAAGATGTTGAGGCCCTTGTTCTCCATCGCGCCCATATTGAAGTCGGAGACGGCGACGACGTTGAACACGTCGAGGTCGTAGGCGCGCCCGAAGGCCTCCTCGTCCCAAATCATCGAGCGGGCGACGGCATCGAGGGCGTAAGTCGCGCGGTCGGCCTTGCCGGGCTCCACGTAGACCGCGAGTTCCACGTCGCGCCCTTCCATCGTGGTGAAACGGCGCTCGACCTTGTCGAGGCGACCGCCGACGAGCGCGAAGAGATAGGCGGGCTTCGGATGAGGGTCTTGCCAGACCGCGTAATGACGAACCGGCCCGGCCATCCCTGCCTCGACCCGGTTACCGTTGCCGAGCAGCACCGGCGCTTCGTCGAGCTCCGCTTCGAGACGGGTGATGTAGACCGCCATCACGTCGGGCCGGTCGAGGAAGTAGGTGATTCGCCGGAAACCGTCGACCTCGCATTGCGTGCAATAGACGCCGTTCGAGCGGTAGAGCCCCATCAGCTTGGTGTTGGCGCTGGGGTTGATCCGCGTGGCGATGCGCAAGGTGAAGGGGCCTTGCGGCGGGTGCAGGATCGTCAAGCTCGCCGAATCGACCTCATGGGAATCCGGCGCGAGGGGCTGGCCGTCCAGGTCCAGCCCGGTGAGGACGAGATCCTCTCCATCGAGTATCAGCGGTGCCTCGGCGCGGCCTTCGGGATTCGGCCGTAGGGACAGCACCGCGAGAACCCGCGTCTCCGTCGGGTGAAGCGCTACGTCGAGGCTGACCCTATCGATCAGGAAGTCGCTCGGGCGGTAATCCTCGAGGCGGATCGGGGAGGGCGTGTCGGTGCGCATCTACGTCTCTGCTTCCCCGGGGCTGCAACCGAAATCCTACCTCATCCGGCCTCGCCGGAAGAGGTGTCGCTTTCGCACGGGGCATTGCCCACGCGGCACGGCATCACCGCTCGCCGTTGACGAGTCATGGTCCCGGAACCAGATAGCGCGGCATCAGCGGAGACACCCAAACCCATGGAATACCTGCACACGATGGTCCGCGTGGCGGATCTCGACAAGGCGCTCGCCTTCTACGTCGACACCTTCGGTCTGAAGGAAACCCGCCGGATCGAGAACGAGAAGGGACGCTTCACCCTGGTCTTCCTCGCCGCTCCCGGTGACTACGAGACCGCCAAGGTGACGAAAGCGCCCCTGGTCGAGCTGACCTACAACTGGGATCCTGAGACCTACTCGGGCGGGCGCAATTTCGGGCACCTCGCCTATCAGGTCGACGACATCTACGCCTTCTGCCAGCACCTGCAGGAAAAGGGCGTGACCATCAACCGTCCGCCTCGCGACGGCTACATGGCCTTCGTGAAGTCGCCGGACGGCATCTCGATCGAGATCCTGCAGAAGGGCGAGGCGAAGCCCCCGCAGGAGCCCTGGGCCTCCATGGAGAATATCGGCAGCTGGTGAGGCGCGCCGGGCACATGAAAGTGATCCCGATCAGAACAGCCGACTGCCGTCCGGCACCGGCTGGTCCGGGCGAAACAGTATGACGGCTCCCTGCGTATCGGCAAAACCCACGGTCAGCACTTCCGACATGAACTTGCCGATCTGACGCGGAGGAAAGTTGACCACGGCGGCGACCTGCCGTCCCACGAGATCCTCAGGCGCGTAGTGCTCTGTGATCTGGGCGCTTGATCGCTTCCTGCCGATGACGGGGCCGAAATCGATCAGGAGCTTGAGCGCGGGCTTTCGCGCTTCCGGGAACGGCTCCGCGTCGACGATGGTGCCGACGCGGATGTCTACGGCCAGAAAACCATCGAAGTCGATGACCGGCGCGGGGGGTGCCGCCGCGTCGTGGTTCACATGCATGGAAGTTCCGATCGTCCTGTCTTCATTGACGGCGCGTCATTCCGATGCCGCCTCGCTGACCGGGGTGATGCCGAGTTCCGCCAACTTGGCGGACACGATCTCGACGGGGCGCTTCAGTTTCAGGCTTATCAGGGAGACCGGAAAGCCCTCGCGCGCCAAGGTCCTGAGGGTCTGGACGCTTTCGAAAGTCCAGGCGGAGTCGCTCGGTGCCATGGTCATCTCCTCGCGTGTATCTCGAGGCCGGCGCGGAAGAGCGAGGCCTCCGTTACGGGCGAGCTAGGTCCGAACCCGTGGCCGAGCAAGCGATTGCCCGATATTCCCGCATGCCGCCGCGATAGGCACGCGCTGCTCCTTGACCTTTCGCGCCGGCGCGGCGCACACCCGCGTCGGATCAGTCGGCCGGGCGGCCGCTCCGGTGCGAACCGGGGAGGAAAGTCCGGGCTCCATGGAGAGACGGTGCCGGATAACGTCCGGCGGGGGCGACCCCAGGGACAGTGCCACAGAGAGCAGACCGCCCTGTCTTCAGGGTAAGGGTGAAAGGGTGCGGTAAGAGCGCACCGCGGACGCGGCAACGCGGACGGCACGGCAAACCCCACCGGGAGCAAGACCGAATAGGGGCGACACGCCTGTCTTCGAGAGGAGACATGCAGGCCCGCTCTCCAGGCTCGTCGCCCGGGTTGGTTGCTCGAGGCGGTCGGCGACGATCGTCCCAGAGGAATGGCCGCCACGTCCGGAAGCTTGCTTCCGGGCCCTACAGAACCCGGCTTATAGGCCGGCTGATCCGCTTGGTTGCAGAACGAAGACGAGCCTTGCCGCGCTCTCAGGGGTGACTCGGTTTGTCCGACGCTTTCCTGCGTAAAGGTTACGCTCGGTTAACCTTGCTGAGGTCTGATCGCGCTCGGGCCGGACCATCGCGGCCGTTGCGTTGACGATGCTCGGAAGCCCATGGTACCCGCCACCATCCCGTCAGCGGCGAACTTAGCCTGGGCTGCGCCGCCGCGGTCCCTGTCCGATGCGGGGACGCATGCATTTGTCGATCGCTCTTTTCCGCGCCGCGCGCCGATGAAGCGCCCCCGTGCACCTCTCCCACGCACCGCAGACGGCGCGCCGCATGTCCCCGTCCTCCTCGCCGAGGTAATCGAGGCCCTGGCGCTGCCGGGCGCGGCTATCGCGGTCGACGGTACCTTCGGGGCGGGCGGCTACACCCGCGCCATGCTCGCCGCAGAGCCGAACCTCCGCGTGATCGCCATCGACCGCGATCCCGGTGCCATCGCCGGGGGCGGCGATCTCGTCGCGGCCTCGAAAGGCCGACTCAGCCTCGTCGAGGGCCGTTTCGGCAAGCTCGACGATCTGCTGGCAGCGCAAGACGTCGACGCCGTCGATGCCGTCGTCCTCGATATCGGTGTCTCTTCGATGCAGATCGACCAGCCCGAGCGCGGCTTTTCGTTCCGAAACGACGGCCCCCTCGACATGCGCATGGCCCGGTCGGGTCGCAGCGCCGCTGACATCGTCAACGACACCGACGAGGCGGATCTCGCCGACATCATCTTCCACTACGGCGAGGAGCGCCGCTCGCGCGCCGTCGCCCGCGCCATCGTCGAGGCGCGCAAGGCCGGGCGGATCGAGTCCACGGCGGCGCTCGCCGGGATCGTGGCGGGCGTCGTCTGGGCCGACCCGGCGAGCGGCATCCACCCTGCGACCCGCACATTCCAGGGCCTGCGCATCGCCGTGAACGATGAACTCGGCGAGCTTGTTCAGGCGCTGCACGCGGCAGAGCGCATCCTCAAGCCCGGCGGGCGGCTCGTCGTAGTGACGTTCCACTCTCTCGAGGACCGGATCGTGAAGCAGTTCCTCACGATCCGCAGCGGCCGGGCTGCGCAGGGCTCGCGTCATCTGCCCAGCCAGAGCGCCGGTCCGGATGCCAGCTTCACGCTTGCCACCAAAGGTGCGGTGCTGCCGAGCGAAGCGGAGACGCGCGCCAACCCGAGAGCCCGCTCGGCCAAGCTCCGGGCCGCGGTTCGGAATGCGACGGCTGCGCCGCCACCGCTCGCCGCCATCGAAGCGCTCGCCGCTTTGCCCGAACGCCCCCCGAGGGGCCGGGGAGGACGCCGATGATCCGCCTCCTCAATCTTCTCGCCGTCGCCGGTTTGATCGGCTCGGCGGGCTATGCCTATTCGACGAAGTACGACACGCTCTACCAGTCGGCCCAGGTCTCCAAGGCGAGAAGCCAGCTCAACAAGGAGCGCCAGGCCATCGCCGTGCTGCGGGCGGAATGGCAGCTCCTCACCCGGCCGGACCGGCTCCAGACGGCCGTGGAGCGCCACCTCGCGCTTGAACCCATCGGCACGGCCCATCTCGGCCGCCTCGCTGACTTGCCGGCGCGGGTCGATCGCGGCGACGAGATCGGCCGCCTGCTCGCCGCCACCGCGACGCCAAAGGAAAAGCCGGGCACACGCGGCGCCGACGAGCCGCGCACCACCGGCTCCATCAACGCGCCTTCAACCCGCACCGTCTCGACCCGCACGCCCACGACGGCTTCGAGGTAGTCCCGTGTCACATCTTCCAGAACACGCTGTCCCCGAAGACGCTGCCCCCGTACACGCCGTCCCCGAGCCGCAACCGGACCTTTCTCAGGAAGCCGCTCCCGCAGCCCTCGCCGAGCCGAAGGCGCGCTCGATCGCCACCGTGATCCGGGCGATGTTCCGCCTCGCGATCGAGCGTTCCTATGCCCGTGTCGGTCTCGTCGGCCTCGGCTTCGCCGTGGTCTTCACGGCCATCGCCGTTCGGCTGATCACGATGGCTGCCTTCCCCGACACCGATAGCGGCGAGCGCCGCGTCGCGGCTTCGGCCGGAACCGCGATTCGCCCCGACATCGTCGACCGCAACGGCGAGATCCTGGCTACCGACATCCGCACGGTCTCGGTCTTCGCCGAGCCGAAGAACATCTACGACAAGGACGAAGCGGTAGAGCTCCTCACCGCGGTCTTGCCCGAGATCAACGCCACCGAGCTTCGGGCCAAGCTCTCGACGAAGAAGGGCTTCGTCTGGGTCAAGCGCGAGATCACCCCGAAGCAGCAGGCCGAGGTCCACCGCCTCGGCATCCCGGGCGTCGGCTTCCTCCCCGACCACAAGCGGGTCTACCCGAACGGTAACGCGGCGGCTCACATCCTCGGCGTGACGAACCTCGACAATGCCGGCATCGCCGGCATGGAGAAGTACATCGACAACCAGGGTGTCAGGGCGCTCAACGAGTTCGGCATCGTCGCCAAGCAGACCGATCTCAGGCCGGTGCAGCTCTCCGTCGACCTGCGCGCGCAATTCGCGGTGCGCGACGAGCTTGCCAAGGGCGTGGCGCACTTCAAGGCCAAGGCCGGCGCCTCGATGATCATGGACGTCAATACCGGCGAGATCATCGCCCTGGTTTCGCTGCCGGATTTCGACCCGAACAATCCCGTCGACGCGCTCACCGACGACCGCATCAACCGCATGAATGTCGGCGTCTACGAGATGGGCTCGACCTTCAAGGCGATGACGCTCGCCATGGCGCTGGATTCCGGCAAGTACAACGTCAACTCAACCTTCGACACCCGCGGCGGCGTCCTGAACTGGGGTCGGCAGAAGATCCACGAGTACCACGGCACCAATCGGGTCATCACCATGCCGGAGGTCTTCACCCACTCCTCGAACATCGGCTCGGCGAAGATGGCC
Source organism: Methylobacterium sp. (assembly GCF_019745455.1). Lineage (GTDB taxonomy): Bacteria > Pseudomonadota > Alphaproteobacteria > Rhizobiales > Beijerinckiaceae > Methylobacterium. The sequence continues at coordinate 46,426 of NZ_JAIETD010000063.1, read as the reverse complement.
CTCGGCATCGGCGTGCCGGGCCACAAGGCCTTCCTGAAGAAGATGGGGCTCCTCGACCGGATGCGGACCGAGCTGCCCGAGAGCGCCGCGCCGATCGTTCCCTCGCGCTGGACCGAGATCAACACCATCACCATCGCCTTCGGCCACGGCCTCGCGGTGGCGCCCCTCCAGGCGGCGGCGGCGGTGGCGGCGATCACCAATGGCGGCGACCTGATGACGCCGACCTTCCTCAAGACCGACGAGCCCTCGGCGCGCGCCAAGGCGACCCGGGTGCTCAAGCCGGAGACCAGCGAGGCGATGCGCTTCATCATGCGCCTCAACGCGGTGGAGGGCTCGGCCCGGAAGGCATCGATCCCGCTCTACTATGTCGGCGGAAAGACCGGCACCGCTGAAAAGGTGATCAACGGACGCTATGTGAAGAACCGTCTCTTCACGACCTTCATGGCGGCCGCTCCGATGGACAAGCCGAAATACCTGTTCGTGACCCTGATGGACGAGCCCCAGGGCCTCCCCGAATCCGGCGGCTACGCCACCGCCGCCTGGAACTCGGGCGTGGTCACCGGCCGGGTGATCGAGCGCGTCGCTCCCATCCTCGGCCTGCCGCCGCAATTCGAGCCGCCGGTGAAGCCGTTCCCCTTGATGGTGAAGCTCGGCGCCTACCACGCGACGCAGGTCGACGGACGATGAAGGAGCCGACCCTCGGCGACTTGTTCCCAGAGGCTGTCTCCGGCGCGGCGGCAGGCCGGATCGTCCACGGCATCACGGCAGACAGCCGCCGGGTCGTGCCCGGAGGCGTCTTCGTGGCGGTGCCGGGTACCGTCGCCGACGGACGGACCTTCGCCAATGCGGCTTTCAAGGCCGGCGCCTTCGCCATCGTCGGCGAGGGCGAGCGCCCCGCCGATCTTGATTCCGAGGCGGACTGGATCTCCGTGCCTGATGCGCGCCGTGCTCTGGCGCTCGCGGCCGCCCGCTTCTCCGGACCCCAGCCCGAGCGGATCCTCGCCGTCACCGGGACCAGCGGAAAAAGCTCGGTGGCCGACTTCGTCCGCCAGATCCTGCAGCGGCTCGGCCGCAACTCCGCCAGCCTCGGCACCGTCGGCATCGTCACCGCGAAGGGGACGGCCTACGGCTTACTGACGACTCCCGACCCCGTCACCCTTCACGCCACCCTGGCCCAGCTTGCCGAGGACGGCATCACCGATCTCGCGATGGAGGCCTCCTCCCACGGCATCGAGCAGCGCCGGCTCGACGGCGTGCGGCTGTCGGTAGCGGGCTTCACCAATCTCGGGCGCGACCACCTCGATTATCACGCGACCATCGAGGAGTACCTGCAGGCCAAGCTCCGGCTCTTCACGGACCTGCTGCCCGAGGGCGCCTTGGCCGTGGTCAATGCCGACGGGCCCTATGCCGATCGGGTCATCGAGGCTGCGCGGGGCGCCAGCCACGATGTGATGACGACGGGCCGCAACGGCGACACGATACAACTGCTCGACGCGCGGACGGAAGGGTTCTGTCAGATCCTGACCATTGCCGGCTCGCCGAACGTGACGGTTCGCCTGCCCCTCGTCGGCGCATTCCAGGTCGAGAACGCGCTGCTCGCTGCCGGGCTCGTCTCGGCGGTCGTCGACAGCAACTTGAAGCACGTGATCTTCGCCGCCCTCGAACACCTCACCGGCGTGCCCGGCCGCATGGAGCGGGTCGGCGAGGTCAACGGCGCGCTCTGCCTCGTCGACTACGCCCACAAGCCGGAGGCCCTCGACAGCGTTCTCGCCGCGCTTCGCCCCTTCGCGACGGGGCGCCTCACCTGCGTCTTCGGCTGCGGCGGCGACAGGGACCGGGGCAAGCGTCCGATCATGGGCGAGATCGCCGCGAGACTCGCCGACACCGCGATCGTCACGGACGACAATCCGCGCAGCGAGGACCCGACCGCGATCCGCGCCGCCATCCTGGCTGCGGCTCCCGGCGCGATCGAGATCGGCGACCGGGCCGAGGCGATCCGCACCGCCGTTCGCGGCTTGGCGCCCGGCGATGTGCTGGTGGTGGCCGGCAAGGGCCACGAGACCGGCCAGATCGTTGGCGCGACCGTGCTGCCGTTCTCCGACCATGAAGTCCTGCGGGCTGCCATCGTGGAGATGGGCGGCTGAAGCTGGTGACGATGGCTTGGCATCAAGGAATGCTAGGCCGCCTATGACAACCGCATCGAACTTTGGGTGGGATGACGGCAACCGAGCGAAGTGGGAGAAGCATGGGGTCAGTATCGGCGAAATCGAAGATCTGCTCCGTGGCTCGCCTCTCGTGGCGCCCGACGTGAAGCATCCGCAGACGGAGCAGCGCTTCCTCGCCGTGGGACGCAACGCCGAGGGTCGGCCGATCTTCGTGGTCTTCACTTGGCGCGGCACTTCGCATGGCCGGATCATCCGTCCATTGAGCGCCCGCTACATGCACGTCGGGGAGGCGGCGAGATATGAGGCGAGTTCCGGAATCTAAGAGCGACAGGGTGGCGGAGGAGTTCCTGGAGACGGACCTGTCCGATCTCGACTTCTCGCAATTCCAGCCCGTGAACCTCGCGACCGGGCAGAGGAATGCGCAGGTGAGCATGCGCGTGCCCGAGCCCCTCCTCGACGCTGTCAAGCTCCGCGCCAAGGCCCGCGGCATCTCCCATGGCCGTTACATCCGCGACCTCATGGAGCGCGATGTCGCCCGCAGGACGCCCGAGGCGCCCCGAGCCGATGGCGTTTCCGCGCGCGACGATACCGCGCGCCAGCCGGCCGAAGAGAGGGGACGGACCCGATGACCGCTTCCACCCTCTGGACTCCCGACACCCTCGCGACCGTCACCGGCGGCACCGTGCATGGCAACCCGAAGCCCATCGCCGGCGCCTCGATCGACACTCGGACCTTGCAGCCGGGCGACCTCTTCTTCGCGGTCAAGGGCGAGGCCCGCGACGGGCATGACTTCGTGCGCCAGGCTCTGGCGCAAGGCGCCGGGATGGCCGTAGTCGCCGCCGGACGTGCCGAGGAGTTCGCGAGCGCAGGCGGGGTCCTCGCGGTTCCCGAGGCTGGCGAAGATCCGGTCCTCGATGCGATGCGCCGCCTCGGCCTCGCGGCGCGAGCGCGCACCGATGCGAAGATCGTCGCCGTTACCGGCTCGGTCGGCAAGACGGGCACTAAGGAAGCCCTGCGCCACGTGCTGGCCGAGCAGGGCCCCACCCACGCCTCGGTCGCCTCCTACAACAATCATTGGGGGGTACCACTGACACTGACGCGGATGCCGGCCGAGGCCGCCTACGGCGTCTTTGAGATCGGCATGAATCACGGCGGTGAGATCGTGCCGCTGTCCGCGCTGGTTCGACCGCATGTCGCCCTCGTGACCACGGTCGAGCCAGTCCATATCGAGCATTTTGCGTCGCTCTCGGCCATCGCCGATGCCAAGGGCGAGATCTTCTCGGGCCTCGAACCCGGGGGAGTCGCTATCATCAATCGCGATAACCCGGCCTATCCGCGCTTGCTGACGCACGCCCTGGCCTCCAGGGCCGGCCGGGTGATCAGCTTCGGCGAGCACGAGGAGGCGGATGTCCGGGCATCTCGCATCGTGACCCGGCCGGACCTGTCGGTGGTCGAGGCGAGCGTGATGGGCGTGCCGGTGACCTACCAGATCGGCACGGCGGGCCGGCACGTCGCCATGAACTCCCTCGGAATGATGGCGGTCGTCCATGCCCTCGGTGCGGATCTCGCACGGGCCGCACTGTCGCTCGCGAGCCTAAAGCCGCCGGTGGGGCGCGGCGAGCGCACTGCGCTGTGGCTCCCCGATGGCGAGGCCTTCCTCATCGACGAGAGCTACAACGCCAACCCGGCCTCGGTCCGCGCCGCGCTGGCGACGCTCGCGGCCGTGGAGACAGGTCCACGCGGACGCCGAATCGCGATCCTCGGCGACATGCTCGAACTCGGCAAGGGCGGCGAGGCGCATCACCGAGATCTCGCGGAGGCCGTCGAGGCGCATGTGGTCGACCACGTTTTCACCGCCGGCCCGCTGATGCGCCACCTGTTCGAGGCGCTGCCGATGAGCCGTCGCGGAATCGCGGCGGCGACCTCCGCCGAGCTCGTCGACCCGCTCCTCGATTTCCTGCGCCCCGGTGATGCCGTGATGGTCAAGGGCTCGAACAGCATCCGCATGGGCCGGATTGTCGAAGCGCTCAAAGCCCGCTACGCGAGCCGCCAAGCCCCGTGAGTCGTCCGCGACGACGGCCTAGGCGACCCCGCACCGATCCGCAACCGTCTCGATCGAGCCCTGGATGCTGTACCTTCTGTCGGACCTGAGCGGCAGCTTCTCGCCGTTCAACGTCTTCCGATACATCACCTTCCGCACCGGCGGCGCGCTGTTCACGGCGGGCTTGTTCGTGTTCTGGTTCGGGCCGCTGATCATCTCGTCCCTGCGTCTGCGGCAGGGGAAGGGCCAGCCGATCCGCGAAGACGGGCCTCAATCTCACCTGCTCACGAAGCGCGGCACGCCGACCATGGGCGGGCTGATGATCCTCGCAGGCGTCGTCGTGGCGATCCTGCTTTGGGCCAACCCGCGCAACCACTACGTCTGGATCGTGCTCGCGGTGACCCTCGGGTTCGGCGCGATCGGGTTCTACGACGATTATCTCAAGGTGACGAAGCAGTCGCACAAAGGGTTCTCCGGCCGGTTCCGGCTGTTGCTGGAAGCCGCGATCGCCCTGGCCGCCTGCACCGTGATCGCCGTCTACTCGCCGCCCGCTCTGCAGAACCAGCTCGCCTTCCCGGTCTTCAAGGACGCGCTGCTCAATCTCGGCTGGTTCTACGTGCTGTTCGCCGCCTTCGTCATCGTCGGGGCCGGCAATTCGGTGAACATGACCGACGGCCTCGACGGCCTCGCCATCGTGCCGGTCATGATCGCATGCGGTACCTTCGGGGTGATCGCCTATCTCGTCGGCAACGTCTTCACCGCAGGGTACCTGCAGGTGAACTACGTCCGCGATACCGGCGAGCTCGCAGTGGTCTGCGGGGCGGTGATCGGGGCGGGCCTCGGCTTCCTGTGGTTCAACGCCCCTCCGGCCCAGGTCTTCATGGGCGATACCGGATCGCTGGCCTTGGGCGGACTTCTCGGCACCATCGCGGTGGCGACGAAGCACGAGATCGTCCTCGCCATCGTGGGCGGGTTGTTCGTCCTCGAGATGATGTCGGTCATCATCCAGGTCGCCTCGTTCAAGCTAACGGGCAAGCGCGTCTTCCGCATGGCGCCGATCCACCACCATTTCGAGCAGAAGGGCTGGAAGGAGGCGCAGGTGGTGATCCGGTTCTGGATTATCGCCGTGATCCTGGCGCTGGCCGGCCTTGCCACGCTGAAGCTGCGCTGAGAGCGGCATGACACCCGCCACCACCTTCGCCGGCCGGACCGTCGCCCTGTTCGGGCTCGGCGGCTCTGGCCTCGTCACGGCGCTGAGCCTTCAGGCGGGAGGCGCCTCGGTCGTCGCCTGCGACGACAGCCCCGACAGCATGGCCCGCGCGCAGGCTCAGGGCATCTCAACCGGTGACCTGCGGGACGCCGATTGGTCGGGTTTCTCCGCCCTGATCCTGGCGCCCGGCGTGCCCCTGACCCATCCGGTGCCCCACTGGACGGTGGGACGGGCGAAGGCCGCCGGCATCGAGATCGTCGGCGATATCGAGCTGTTCTGCCGCGAACGCCGCAGGATCGCGCCCGGCTCGCCCTTCGTCGCCATCACGGGCACCAACGGCAAATCGACCACGACCGCGCTCGTCGCCCATGTCCTCGCTCAGGCCGGTTGGGATGTGCAGATGGGCGGCAATATCGGGACCGCGATCCTGTCGCTGGAGCCGCCATCAGCCAGCCGGGTCCACGTGATCGAGATGTCCTCCTTCCAGATCGACCTGACGCCGTCCCTCGATCCGAGCATCGGCGTCCTCCTCAACATCACGCCGGACCATCTCGACCGGCATGGGTCGATGGAGAACTACGCTGCGATCAAGGAACGGCTGATCGCCGGCGCCGCTCTCGCCGTTATCGGCATTGACGATGCTCCGAGCCACGCCATTGCCGAGCGCTGTAGCGGCCCGCTGATCCGCGTCCATGTCGGCGAAGTCCCTTCTGCCTTCGACGGCCTGTCGGCACGCGAAGCCGCCGTCTTCCGCGCCGGCAGCCGTATCGCGGACCTCACGGAAATCGGCTCGCTCCGGGGCGCTCATAATTGGCAGAACGCTGCGTTTGCCGCCGCCTGTGGCGAGGCGCTCGGCATTGACGGGGCGGCGCTGCAGGCGGGATTGCGCTCCTTCCCCGGCCTGCCCCACCGCATGGAGGAAGTCGGCCGCAAGGGCCGCGTGCTTTTCGTCAACGATTCCAAGGCGACCAACGCCGATTCCAGTGAGAAGGCGCTCTCGGCTTTCCACGACGTCCATTGGATTCTCGGCGGCAAGGCAAAGGAGGGCGGGATTGCGCCGCTGTCGCCGCTCTTCGACCGCGTCGCCCACGCCTACCTGATCGGCGCGTCGAGCGATGCGTTCGCCGAGACCCTGGAGGGGCAGGTCCCCTATACGCGCTGCAGTACTCTCGACATCGCGACCAAGACCGCCGCAGAGGCTGCTCTCGCCTCGGATGCTCCGGAGCCGGTGGTTCTGCTCTCGCCGGCCTGCGCCTCCTACGACCAGTTCAGGAGCTTCGAGGACCGCGGCGACCAGTTCAGGGCTTTGGTGCGCGGCCTTCTCTGAGATCCCTTCGCCGAATCTCAATCATTTCGTGAGCTTGCTGCACGCGAGTCCGGGGTGCGTTCCGCCCCGTGGAGTTGCGTATGGCGTCGTCAATCGCCGCGAGCCCGTCGCGATGGCGGCAGGGGGCCTGGGCGGGCATTCCGGTCCTGAGCGTCATTCGCGGCGTCGCGTCCGCGATGCTCGCCGCCTTCGTGTTCTTCGCATGCTTCGCCTTCTCCGATACCTCGCCCTACGACATGGTCGCGATCCCGACGATCCTGATCTGGCTTTGCCTCGGCATCCGGATCGAACGGGGCATCGTACCGTTCCTCGTCCTGATCATCCTCTACGTGTCGGCGATCGTCATCGGGCTGATGCCCTATCTCGACGAGGAGCTTCCCGTCGCCTGGACGATCCAGCTCGCCTATCTCGCCATCACCGGCGTGTTCTTCGCGATGGTGTTCTCGGGCGAAACCACTCGCCGGATCGACCTTGCGCTGAAGGCCTATACGGTGAGCTGCCTGTTCTCGGCCGTGCTCGGCATCCTCGGCTATTTCGGAATCATCGGCGAGGAAGGCCTGTTCATGGTCTATGGCCGGGCGGCGGGCACCTTCAAGGACCCGAACGTCTTCGGCTCCTTCCTCACTCTCGGTGCCCTCTACCTGCTGCACGGGTTGTTCGCGGGCACGAGCCGCCGTCCGCTCCTGTCGCTGGCCGGAGTGCTCGTTCTGCTTGCCGGAATCTTCCTGTCGTTCTCGCGCGGCTCCTGGGGTGGTTCCCTCGTCGCCATCGCGGTCATGATCGTCGCGATTTACCGTAGCAGCCCCTCGGCTGCCCTGCGCAGGAGGATCGTCGTCCTGTGCGTCGCGGCCTCCACGGCAGGCGTGCTGGCCCTCGGCACCCTCCTTCTCGTCGGCAACACCGCCGAGACCTTCCAGAAACGTGCAGCCGTCACGCAGGATTACGACGAGGGCGAAACCGGCCGCTTCGGCAACCAGATTCGCGGCCTGAACATGCTGGTGGAGGAGCCCCTGGGCCTCGGCCCCCTACGGTGGCGCCTGACCTTCGGGTTGGAGCCACATAACTCGTATATCGGCAGCTTCGCGAATGGCGGCTGGCTCGGCGGCGCGGTCTTCATCGGCCTCGTGGTGGCGACGGGCTTCGTCGGCTTCCGACTGATGCGGCTCGACTCGCCCTATCGCCGCCACGCCCAGATCGTCTGGCCGGCACTCCTGATGTTCTTCCTGCAGGCGATGCAGATCGACATCGAGAAGTGGCGCCACGTCTACATGATGATCGGAATGGTCTGGGCGCTCGAGGCGGCGCGGCTGATGTGGCTGGCGGGTGGAGGTCCCCGTCGCCGGGGATAGACCTGAATCACTCCGCTTCGCCATGCCCCGTCCACGTCGTCGCGAAGGCTGCGAGCTGCCTTGCATCGGCGAAGGCCATCACCCGAACGATGCGCTCGGATGGCATCGCACCAGGGTAGGGCGCAATCAGCACCGTCTCGGTGCTCAGCCTGGCACCCGGAGCGCTGGCCGAGAGCCAGGCTTCAGCGTCATCGCTGAGCCTTTCGGGGTCGGTGGGATGAAGCGCGCGGGAATCGGCGCGCAGCACGAGGACGTAGGCGCCGAGCCTCGGATTGCGCTGCTGGATTGCCTGGATGATGTCGATCATCGCACCCGCCTCAATGCAGCTTCACCCGCGCCTCGGTCCGGCGCGTCAGGGCGCGGGCGACGGCGTCGAGGCCGGTCTTGACGGTGCCGTGCAGGGCCTGCTCGTGCATCTTGTAGAGCGAGCGATACATCATCCGGGCGAACAGCCCGGCGATGAACATGTTCTTCCCCTGGATGAACCCCATCAGGTTGCCGACGGTGGAATATTCTCCGAGCGAGACCAGGGAGCCGAAATCCCGGTACTTGAACGGCTTCAACGGCTTGCCGGCGATGATGTTCGGGATCTGCTTGATGAGGTGGCTCGCCTGCTGATGGGCGGCCTGAGCGCGCGGCGGGATCGGCGTGTCGGAGCCCGGCTCGACGAGATAGGCATTGTCGCCGATGGCGAAGATCGCCGGGTCGCGCGTCGTCTGCAGGGTCTGGGTCACGACGAGCTGGTTGTTGCGGGTGGTCTCGAGGCCACCGAGATCCTTGAGGAAGGGCGGCGCCTTCACGCCCGCAGCCCAGACCACGAGCTCGGACGGGATGAAGCCGCCATCGGCGAGCTGGACCCCATCGGCGCGGACCTCTGTGACGCGAGCCTGGGTGCGGACCTCGACGCCGATCTTGTTGAGGAGCGCCATGACCTCGCCCGAAAGCCGCACCGGCACTGCGGGCAGGATGCGCTCGGCCGCCTCGACAAGGGTGATCTTGAGGTCTTTCGCCGGGTCGATCCGATCCATGCCTGTGGCGGCGACGTCACGGGTGGTGCGGTGGAGCTCAGCGGCAAGCTCGGTGCCGGTGGCGCCGGCGCCGATCACGGTCACGTGGAGCTGCCCAGGCCGCACGGGGCCAACCTGAGTATGGGCGCGCAGCATGCCGTTGATGAGGCGCTGATGGAAGCGTACCGCCTGCTCCTGCGTATCGAGGGCGATGGCGTGTTCCTTGACGCCGGGCGTGCCGAAATCGTTCGTGGTCGAGCCCACCGCCATGACCAGGGTGTCGTAGGGGACCGACCGCTCGGGTGTCACTTCGCGGCCTTCATTGTCGAAGCTCGCCCCGAGCTGGATCGTCTTGGCCTGCCGGTCGAGGCCGGTCATCTGGCCGATGCGGTAGCGGAAATGGTGCCGGTGCGCGTGGTGGAGGTAATCGACCGCATGGTGGCCCACATCGAGGCTGCCGGCGGCGACTTCGTGCAGCAGCGGCTTCCAGATATGAGTGCGCGCCCGATCGACCAGCGTCACGTGCGCCTTCTTGCGCCGCCCGAGGCTGTTGCCGAGCTTCGTCGCGAGCTGAAGGCCGGCTGCGCCGCCGCCTACCACCACGATGCGATGCAGATCGTTCTCGGTCTCGCCCGGTACCATGCCTTGCCCCTCATGCGGTTCGGCCATGACGGCCGCCACCTCGTTCGGATCGTCAACGACCCGGCGGCCCTCAGGTTTTCACCCCGGGTGCCGTCACGATCTTAAGCGATATTGATGAGCAAATTCCAAGCATCGCTGCGATAAGGGCGACCCGGACCTTTTCAGGGCTTCGGCGCTCCGGGCTGGCGCAGGGGATGCGCCTTGGCGATGGCGTCGAGGGTAAGGCATTCCTCCGCGATCCGCCGCACGGTGGGATAGGCTTGAGTCTCGACCCCGAAGATGCCGGTGCCGATCCAGAGGCTGACGAGGCACAGATCGGCGTGGCTGATGAAATCCCCTTGAGCGAACCGGCCGGTCCCGGGCTCCTGAGTCAGCCGCGTTTCCAGGGTCGCGAGACCGCGGCCGAACCAGTGCCGGACGAAGCCGAGCATCGTCTCGCGAGGCACCCCGTATGTCTCCATGACGTAGGTGCGCACCCTCGGCACGTAGAGCGGATGGGTATCGCAGGCGACGACCTGGGCCAACGAGCGCGCCCGTGCCCGTTCCCGCGGGTCGGCGGGCAGCAGTGGCGTGCCGGGATGGGTCTCCTCGAGGTAATCGAGGATCGCCAGCGATTGCGTCAGCGGCGGTCCCTCGCCGTCGAACAGGGCCGGCACCGCGCCCTGCGGATTGATGGCGAGAAACTCGGGCTTCAGCTGGTCGCCGGCATCGAGGTCGATGAAGGTCTCCTCGTACGCGATACCCTTGAGGTTGAGGGCGATCCGCACCCGGAATGCGGCGGCCGAGCGCCAATTGCCGTACATCTTCATGAGCGATCGTCCTGATTTTTCTTGGCTTCGTTCGCCGACGCCCACGTCGCGCACCCAATTGTATCGGGTGCCGAGCTTGCCGTCATCGCGTCTCCGGCACCTTGTAGACGGCGCTGCGATCGCGCTTGCCGACGGCGATGACGACCACGACGACGTGCTGGTCACGAACGTCGTAGACCAGTCGATATCCCGCGCTTCGCAGCTTGATCTTGTAGCGATCCTTGCTGCCGGAAAGTTTCGCGGAGGGCACGCACGGCGCCTCGAGCCGCTCGGTGAGTTTTGCCTTGAACTGCTCCCGAATGTTGCTGTCGAGCTTTTTCCATTCTTTCAGGGCCGGGCCGATGAACCCGAGCTCATAGGTCACTCAGGGCGACCTTGATGATGGGCTCATCCGCGCGGGCGTCGGCGATCGCATTCAGCTCGGCATCTTCCAGGCGATTCATCATGGCCTCGTACATGCGGGCCGGCACGCAGTAGAAGGCAGGCTCGTTCCGGTTCAGGATCGCCACGGGAGCTCCCTCGCCGGCCGCAACGGTCCCCATGGGATTCCTCTTCAGCTCCGAGACGCTCGCCGTCACTTCCGCAAGAACGAGGCTCGTCATCGCACTCTCTTTGGTTCGTTTGACAGCACTCGAAATAGCACTCGCGATGGTGCCCTTCAACGCGTGGGAGCGATGGGCCGCCTCAGGAGCCTGTTCCATGAATCTGCCGCCGTCCGCGCCAGTCCGAGCAGGAGGCCATAACGCGTGGCCCCGGTCATGATCTTGGATTTGGCAAGCTGCGCCGCCGGGCCTAGAGGGAAGCCGAACGACGCACCCGATCGGTGAGACTTCACGCCATGCAGATCGCCACGCCCTACCTGATGTTCCTCGGCGACGTGCCCGACAAGCTCGCCGCCAAGACCGCCTTCGGCATCGCCGATTGGCGCCCCGAATGGTGCGTCGGCCAGCTCCGCATGCCGGGCTGTGCCGCCGATCTCGGCATTCCCGACCTGACTCTTCCGCAAGCGGTCGAGAAGGGCTGCCGCACCATGGTGATCGGCGTCGCCAATGCCGGCGGCGTGCTCCCGGGTCATTGGGTCGACCAAGTGGTGGCGGCCCTCGATGCCGGGCTCGACGTCGCCAGCGGCCTGCATGTCCGCCTCGGCTCGGTACCGGAAATCGCCGAGGCCGCCGAGCGCAACGGCCGCCAGCTTCACGACGTGCGCCACAGCGCCGAGACCTTCGACACCGGCAAGGGCACGAAAAGGTCGGGACGCCGGCTGCTCAGCGTCGGCACCGATTGCTCGGCGGGCAAGAAATACACGGTGCTGGCCTTGGAGCGCGGCATGCGGGAACGCGGCCTCGACGCGGATTTCCGCGCCACCGGCCAGACCGGCGTGTTCATCTCCGGCCGCGGCGTCGCCATCGACGCGGTGGTGGCCGACTTCATCTCCGGCGCCGTCGAGTGGATCGCCCCCGCCGCCGCCGCCGACCACTGGGACCTCATCGAGGGCCAGGGCTCGCTGTTCCACCCGTCCTTCGCCGGCGTCAGCCTCGGGCTTCTCCATGGGGCCCAGGCAGACGCCTTCGTGGTCTGCCATGAGCCGACCCGTACCAAGATGAGGGGCGTCGAGCATCCGCTGCCGACGATCCAGCAGGTCATCGACCTGACCGTGCAGCTCGGTAGCCTGACCAATCCGGGGATCCGCCCGGTCGGCATCGCGGTGAACACGCAGGCCCTCGGCGAGGATGAGGCCAAGGCGCTTCTCGCCGAGCTTGCTGAGACCCATGGGTTGCCCGCCACCGACCCCGTTCGTTTCGGCGTCGATCCCATCGTCGACCGGATCGTCACGGAGTTTCCGGCGGGATCGGCCGCATGAGCCGCCGCCTCAGCGTCGCCGTCGAACGCTTCCCCATCGCGGGCGCATTCACCATCGCGCGGGGCAGCCGCACCGAAGCGGTGGTCGTGGTCGCAAGCGTGGTCGAGGAGGCGGACGGTCTCAAGGGCTGGGGCGAGTGCGTGCCCTATGCCCGCTACGGCGAGAGCGTCGAGAGCGTCTCCGATCAGCTCCTGGCCCAGGTTGAGGCCATCGCCGCCGGAGCCACACGCCTCGAGCTCCTCGACGTGATGCCGGCAGGGGCCGCCCGCAACGCCCTCGATTGCGCGCTCTTCGACCTCGAGGCAAAACAGCTCGGTCGGCCCGCCTGGGAGATCGCCGGTCTCACCGCGCCGCAGGTCGCCACCACTGCTTACACGCTCAGCCTCGGCACGCCTGAAACCATGGAGGCGGCTGCCCGCGCCGCTGCTTCTCGGCCACTCCTCAAGGTGAAGCTCGGCGGGGAGGGCGATCCCGAGCGCATAGCTGCCGTGCGCCGGGGCGCGCCGGAATCGCGCCTGATCGTCGATGCCAACGAGGCGTGGCGGCCGGGCACCATCGACGCCAACCTCGCCGCTTGCGTCGAAGCTGGCGTCGGGCTGATCGAGCAGCCGCTGCCTGCTGGCGACGACGCGCTCTTGAGCGAAATCGCCCGGCCGATCCCCATCTGTGCCGACGAGAGCCTGCATGACCGGGCCGGGCTCGACGCCCTCGCGGCGCGCTACGACGCCATCAACATCAAGCTCGACAAGGCCGGCGGCCTCACGGAGGCGGTGATGCTCGCCCACGAGGCGCGGGCGCGCGGCTTCTCGATCATGGTCGGCTGCATGGTCGGGACCTCCCTCGCCATGGCCCCGGCCATGCTGCTCGCCCACCATGCCGACTACGTCGACCTCGACGGCCCGTTGCTGCTGGCCCGCGACCGCGATCCGGGACTCGTCTTCGAGGGCAGCCTGATCCACCCGCCGGCGGCGGCGTTGTGGGGGTGAGGGATTTCCCGTTACCGAGATAAGCGTGCTCCCCTCCCCACAAGGGGGGAGGAGAGATGCTCCTACCGCCCCGCCAGCAGCGGCGACCAGGACGGGTCGGAGGCGTAGGACGGGGTCGGGACCGGCTGTTCGACCTTCCCGGTGATGTCGACCATGTAGAGCTTGCCGCCGCCCTCGCCGCCGGGATCGCGGAAGAACACCACGTACTGGCCGTTCGGCGCGAAGGTCGGTCCCTCGTTATGGAAGCCCTCGGTCAGCACGCGCTCGCCCGAGCCGTCGGGCTTCATCACGCAGATCGCGAAGCCGCCCTTGCGCTGGCGGGTGAAGGCGATGAGGTCGCCGCGCGGCGACCAGGCCGGCTGTGAGGCCGAGCCCTCGCCGAAGGAGATGCGTGTGGGGTTCGAGCCGTCGGCGCCCATCACGTAGATCTGCTGCGAGCCGCCGCGATCGGATTCGAACACGATCCGGCTGCCGTCGGGCGAAAAGGTCGGCGAGGTGTCGATGGCGTTGCCGTTGGTGATCGGCGTCTGCGCCTTCGAGCCGAGATCCATCGAGACGATGTCGGCATTGCCGCCCTGCTGCACGCTCATCACGATGCGGCGGCCGTCGGGCGAGAAGCGCGGGCTCGTGCTCATGGAATCGGCCCGGCCGAGGGCCTGGCGCGAGCCGGTCTCGAGGTTGATGACCTGGATGCGCGGCTGCTGCCCCGTCGCCTGGGTCATGTAGGCGATGTCCTGGGTCGCGGGCGAGTAGCGCGGCGCCACCACCGAGCTCTCGCCGTTGGTGAGCGCGCGGACATTGGCGCCGTCCTGGTCCATCACCATCAGGCGCTTGCGGCGGTTCTCCTTGGTGCCGCCCTCGTCGACGAAGGCGATCCGGCTGTCGAACCACGGGCCGAGACCGGTGATCTTGGTATAGACCGAGTCCGAGATCAGGTGGCCGGTGCGGCGGGCATTGGCGGCATCGGTGCCGTATTGCTGGCCGGCCATCTGCTGGCCCGAGGTGACGTCCCAGAGCCGGAACTCGACCTTCAGCCGTCCCGAGGCGTCGCGGGAGACCCGGCCGGTGACGAGGCCCTGAACGCCCGCCGCGCGCCATTTCTCGAAGCCGGGCACCGCGTCGAAGCCCGGATTCTCGGGGAATTTTCCCTTGTCGAGGGGCGTGAAATAGCCCGACCGCCGAAGATTGTTGGTCACCACGCTCGACACCAGCAGCCCGAGGCTTGCGTCGCCGGCAAAGTCGGTGATCGCGATCGGCATCGGCTGGAACGCACCGCCGCCGATGCGAAGCTGAAGCTGGGCGTTGGCCGGGGCCGCGAGGCCGAACAGGGCCAGGGCGAGGATTGCGAGGAAGGAGGCCAAGCGCTTCGATGAGCTTTGGAGCATGGTTGGTTCCGAGTGTTGTAGCCGGGATCGTCTATTGCGGCGCATCGTTTCGAAGATCCTCCCCGTCATTCCGGGTTCACCTCCGGCGCCCCGGAATGACGGGGAGGGAGACGAGAAAGGGGATGATTGACCTCACGCCCGCGAGAATTCGAACTCCGCGTTGATCGCCTTCCAATCGTTGTAATACGGCGCGTATTGGGTGGGGATCTTGTAGGGGGCGCAGCGACGGACTGCCCGCAGAGCCGCCTGGGCGATCGACTGGTCGACCGCGTTGGCGCCGCCGCGCATGATCCGCGGCTCTGTCGTGAGGGTGCCGTCGGGGTTCAGGCGGATGTCGAGCATCGGTAGCACTACGCCCTGGGATGCGCCGGGCGGCGCCGAGTAGCAGCGCTCGATCTGCTGCTGCAGCATCCCGACGAGAGCGTCCCTGAGCGAAGGCGACAGGCGCTGCGAGGTGCCGGTGGCCGCGCCGAGGGCGGCCGTGCGCTGGACATCCCGGCCGGTGGCGCCGGTCGATTGCGAGGGCACCTTGGAGGCAAGCAGCTGCTTGATGTCGCCGGCGCTGAATTTCTCCGCGAGCTCGGCCTGTTTCTTCGCCTTGGCTTCCGCATCGGCCTTGGCCTTGGCATCGGCCATCGCCTTGGCTTTCGCCTTCGCGGCGGCTTCCGCCTTCGCCTTGGCTGCCGCTTCGGCCTCGGCTTCCGCCTTGGCCTCGGCGATCTCCTTCTGGCGCTCGGCTTCGGCCTTCGCCTTCTCGGCCTCCGCCTTGGCTTTCTCGGCCTTGGCCTGCGCCTCGGCTTTCGCCTTCGCGGCGGCCTTGGCGGCTTCCGCCTTGGCCTCGGCTTCGGCGCGCTCCATCAGCTCGGCCATCTGCTCGCGCTTCAGGGCCTCGGCCTTTGCCACTTCTTTTGCCGCCTCCTTCGCGGCCTCTTTGGCAGCCTCCGCCTTGGCCTTGGCGGCTTCGGCCTTCTGGGCCTCGGCTTTCGCCGCAGCCGCGGCCTTTGCGGCTTCCGCAGCCTTGGCGGCCTTCTCGGCGGCCTTGGCCTCCTCGGCGGGGTCAGGCTCGTTCACCCGCAGCGGCATTTCTTCGGCATTGGCGACCTTGATGTCCGCCGGGCGCTTCGGCGGCGCGGGGGCGTCGACCTTGGCGTTCTCCGGCTCGCGCTCCTCGAGCTTGTCGGCGACGCGGTCGGCGCGGGTCTTGGCGTCGGGCAGCGGCTTGTCGGCGTTGCGCTCGCCCTTGGTGAGCTCGGAGAATTGCTGCTCGGTCATCACCTCCACCGGCACGCCCTCCTGGGCGTCGGGCAGGGCGGGTGCTGCGACGGCGAGGAGCGCCACGGCAAGCAGGCCCACATGCGTGGCCGCCGAGATCCAGACGCCCGGCTCGCTGCGGTCGAAGGGAATCCTCACCAGCCCGGGCCCGCTACTTCTGGTCCGGCTCGGTGACCAGGGCCACCTTCTTGAAGCCGCCGCCGGTCACGATCGCCATGACCTGGGCGACGCGGCCGTAATCGACCCGCTTGTCGCCGCGCACGAAGACCCGTTCCTCGAAGCCGGATTTGGCCGTATCGGTGAGGCGCGGCACGATGGTGTCGTCGGTGAGCTCGTCCTCGCCGAGGAAGACCTGGCCGGTCTGGCGGATCGAGAGCGTCACCGGCTTGGTGTCGGAATTGAGCGGGCTCGCCTTCGATTGCGGCAGGTCGAGGGGAACGCCGACCGTCATCATCGGAGCCGCCACCATGAAGACGATGAGAAGCACGAGCACGACGTCGATGAACGGCGTCATGTTGATCTCGTTGATGGCGCCGCCGCGCCGGGCCCGCCGCCGCCTTTTGCCGCCGCCCTGTGCCGCTCCGTGAGCCATGGCCATGGTCGCTTCCCTTGGTCGTGAGGCGTCAAGCGACGAGCGAGAGGCGCTCGTCGATCTGCCGCGACAGGATGGCGGAGAACTCGTCGGCGAAGCCCTCCAGACGCGACTGGAACTTCGACACCGAGGATTGCAGCTTGTTGTAGGCGAGCACGGCGGGAATCGCCGCGAACAGGCCGATGGCCGTCGCGAACAGGGCCTCGGCGATGCCGGGTGCGACCACGGCGAGCGAGGTGTTCTTCGAGGCGGCGATCGCCGTGAAGGCGGTCATGATGCCCCAGACCGTGCCGAAGAGGCCGATATAGGGGCCGGCCGAGCCGATCGAGGCAAGGAACAGGAGGCGCGACTCGAGACGCTCGACCTCGCGCTGGATCGTGACGTCGAGGACCTTGTCGATGCGCTGCGACAGGCTCTGGATCTGCCGGCCCGAGCCCTCGAAGGAGCGCTTCCACTCGCGCATGGCGGCGACGAACAGGGCGCCGAGATTGCTCGGCTGGCGGTCGTTGAACGAGCGGTAGAGTTCTTCGAGCGAGCGGCCGGACCAGAACGCCTCCTCGAAGGCGTCCATCTCGGCCTTGGTGCGGCGGTAGAGCAGCGTCTTGTCGACGATGACCGACCAGCTCCAGATCGAGGCGCCTACGAGGCCGACCATCACCGCCTTGACGACGAAATGCGCCTGCCAGAACAGCCCGAACAGGCTCATGTCGGCCGAGGGCATCGCGTGCATGGCATCGGCGGGATTCATGATCGGCGATCCTTGCGAAAAACCCAGCCTCTGCCGCAGGCCGGCGCGGCGGCCGGCATGGGTAAGCGAGACAGAACCGTCAGCGATTTCAACGCCTAATCGCCCCTGAATCTGTCGAAAGTAAGGGGCAGTGCAGCATCGCTCGCCGCCCCTGTCATGACGGGTCAGGGTTAACGATGTGTTGCGGCGCGGCTCCCGTTAGGTCGCGGCGCGGTCCGGAGACAGGGCTCGGCGCAGGCCGTCGGGCAGCCGCACGGCGCGGCCGTCACGGACGCAGGCAACCACCACCTCGGCCGAGACGAGGAGCTCGTCCCCTCGCCGAATCTCCTGGCGCAGGTGCATCGAGGCGCCGCGCAGCTCGCTCGTCCAGGTCCGGATATCGAGGAGGTCGTCCATCCGCGCCGGTCTGGCATAGTCGAGCACCATGCGCCGAACGACGAAATGCAGGCCTTCCGCGTCCCTATGCAGGTCCGACTGGTCGCCCGCGAGACCTCGCAGCAGCTCGGTTCGTCCGCGCTCCATGAAGCGCAGGTAGCTCGCATGGTAGACGAAGCCCGAGAAGTCTGTGTCCTCGTAATAGACCCGGATCGCCAGGCTATGGACGCTCACGAGACGGCCTCCGAGGACAGGTCGACCACCACGATCTCCGGCGGCACGCCGAAGCGGACCGGCGCGATGCTCATGCCGAGGCCATCGTCGAGGGCATCCGGGCTGAAGCGAACCTCATGCGTCACGGCGGGCTCAGACGGTCCGACCCGGTTCGCCGCTCAAGGCTCGCCGGACGTCGGCGAGGGACCGGGATAAGCCGGGCTCCGACGCCATGCGATCGTAGACAGCAGCGACGCGAGTGCGCAGCCATTCATCCGTCTCGTCCTCGAGGGCCCGCAAGCCTTCGCCGATCACGTCGCTCTCACCGGCATATTCACCAGTCGCCACCTTCGCCCGCACCATCTCCGCCAGGTCAGTGTGAAGGGAAACGCTGAGATCTCGTGTCGCCGACATTCGTAAGAGCCCGTCTCGCCATCGATCCTCCGCGTATCGTAGCACGGCTCTCGCGTCCGCTCACGCATCCGGCTCATCGCCGCCGAACAGGCCGAATTGCGAGCCCGGATCGCGTTTCGGCTCGGCGAAGCCCATGTGCTTGAAGGCGTGGCGCGTCAGCATCCGGCCGCGCGGGGTGCGCTGGACGAAGCCCTTCTGAATCAGGAACGGCTCGATAATGTCCTCGATGGCGTCGCGCGGTTCGGAGAGGGCCGCCGCGATGGTCTCGATGCCGACGGGGCCGCCGCCGAAGGAGGTCGCGATCATGGTGAGGTATTTCCGGTCCATCACGTCGAGGCCGGCGGGGTCGACGTCGAGGAGCTGGAGCGCCCGGTCGGCGATGGCGCGCGTCACGGTCGGTGCGTCCGCGACGATGGCGAAGTCCCTCACCCGCCTCAACAAGCGCCCGGCGATGCGGGGGGTGCCGCGCGCACGCTTGGCGATCTCGTTGGCGCCTTCGGCCGACATGCCGAGGCCGAGCACCCGGGCGGCACGGGTGACGATGAGCTCGAGCTCGTCGACGTCGTAGAATTCCAGGCGGATCGGGATGCCGAAGCGGTCGCGAAGCGGCGTCGTCAGGAGGCCGGCGCGGGTCGTGGCGCCCACCAGCGTGAATTTCGGCAGCTCGATCTTCACCGAGCGGGCGGCCGGCCCCTCGCCGATGATGAGGTCGAGCTGGTAATCCTCCATCGCCGGGTAGAGGATCTCCTCCACCGCCGGGTTGAGGCGGTGGATCTCGTCGATGAAGAGAACGTCGCGCTCCTCCAGATTGGTGAGCTGCGCCGCGAGGTCGCCCGCCTTGGCGATGACCGGTCCGGAGGTCGAGCGGAAATTCACCCCGAGCTCGCGCGCGACGATCTGGGCGAGGGTGGTCTTGCCCAGCCCCGGCGGCCCCACGAACAGGACGTGGTCCAGCGCCGAGCCGGTCTTCTTTGCGGATTCGATGAAGATCTGCATGTTGGCGCGGGCCGCGCGCTGGCCGATGAACTCGGCAAGGCTCAGCGGTCGGATCGAGGTCTCGACGTCGTCGGCCTGGTGCCCGGCGGTGAGAAGCGAAGTCGGAATGGGTTTGGGCTTGGTCAACGGGACTCGCGAGCGTCAGCCTCGGGGATGCGCCAGACGGCATCGCCGGCACCTTACCTGTCGATGGCGGAACGGGCGATAGCATGCCGGGGCGGCCTCGTGCATCTTCCGGAAGGCTGCTGCGGCTTGGCGTCCGCTTGAACGAAGGAGCGCGGCGCTTACCCTTTTTCCCAGCCCAGGATGGGCCGGCGCGACGGCCCGGCCTCGACACGGATGTGATCGCCCCGATGACAACCTGCCCCGGAAGGCCTCGCCTCGGACCCAGTCTCGCCTCCGCCGCGATCCTCCTCGCCACGGCCCCCGCACAGGCGATCCAGGGCGGCGCTCCGGCGCGCGCCGGCGATGCCCTGGCGCAGGCCACCGCCGCGGTCGGAACGGTCCTTCAGCCCGGCGAGGACCTCAAAGTCAGCCAGTGCACCGGCGTCCTGATCGGACGTTCCCGTGTGATGACCGCGGCCCATTGCGTGCGCGACAGTCCTGTCGGCGCCCTGGTGGTGTTCTACCGGGGAAGCCGCCCGGCGGGGCCTGCCTATTCGGTCGCCAGCGTCTCGCGCTACGCCATCGGGGGGGCGCTGCCGACCGGCGATTTCGGCGCCAACCTCGCCGCCCTCATCCTCGACGTCGCCGTCCTGCGCCTCACCGAGCCGGTGCGCGACCGCCGCCCGATACCGCTCGCGCGCCGCGGCGGCAGGCCGCCCGCGACCCTGGAACTCGCCGGCATCGGGCTCTCTGGCAACGCTCCCGGCATGCTCCGCACGACGCTTCTTCGTCCCATCGCCGTGTCAGAGTCGGGCCTCACCATCGCCCGCGCCATCGGTTCCCTCGTCTGCATCGGCGATTCCGGCGGGCCGGTGGTCGAGCGTGGCCGTGGCGTGCGGCTCTGGGGCGTTGCGAGCGCCGTCATCACCTCGCAGCCGCCCTGCGGCGACATCGTGGTGATCGCACCCGCGACGTGAATCGCACCCCCTGTGCAGACCGTGCGCTGAGGACGTGACAGCCTGCTTCGATCCGAGCTAGGCGGAGGGGAATGGTTGCGTTCACCTTCATCCATGCCGCCGACCTGCATCTCGGCAGCCCGCTGGCCGGCCTCGCCCTCAAGGATGCCGAGGTGGCGCGGGCCTTCGCGTCGGCCGGGCGGCGCGCCTTCGAGGATCTGGTCAGCCTCGCCATCGAGCAGCGCGTCGCCTTCCTGATCGTCGCGGGCGACGTCTATGACGGCGACTGGGCCGACAACACCATCGGGTTGTTCTTCGCCCGCCAGGTCGCCCGCCTCGACCGCGCCGGCATCCCGGTGGTGCTGGTGCGCGGCAACCACGACGCCGAGAGCGTCATCACCAAATCGATCACCCTGCCACCATCCGTCCGCAGCTACCGCGCCGACCGCGCCGAGACGCACCGCCTCGACCACCTCCGCGTGGCACTCCACGGCCGCAGCTTTCCGAACCGGGCCGTGGAGGAGAACTATGCGCTGACCTACCCGGCGGCCGTGCCGGGCTGGTTCAATATCGGCGTGCTCCACACCTCCTGCACGGGCTCGGCGCTCCACGACGCTTACGCGCCGTGCTCGGTCGCCGACCTCGCGGCGCGAGGCTACGATTATTGGGCGCTCGGCCATATCCACGAGTATGGCGAGCTCTCCCGCGACCCCTGGATCGTCTTCCCCGGCAACCTCCAGGGCCGCTCCATCCGCGAATGCGGGCCGAAGGGCGCCGTCGCCGTCGAGGTGGCGGATGGCCGGGTGAGGCAGGTTCGCCGGATCATCGTCGACCATGCCCGCTTCGCCCTGGGCGAGGTCGATCTCGGCGGGCTGGAGAGCGAGGCCGAGGCGCTGTCCGCCATCGACGCGGCGCTAAGGCCCCTGGCACGGGACGCGGGCGGCAAGCTCCTGGCCCTGCGCCTGCGCCTCGTTGGCGAAACCCGGCTGCACGACCGCATCGCCGCCGACCGCGAGGCCTTCAGGGCGGAGGTCCAGGCGGCGGCCCAGCGCATCCACGAAGATATCTGGCTGGAACGCCTCGTCGACGCCACCCGCCGGCCGGAGAGGTCGGAAGTGCGCGGGGCGGCGGACCTCACCGCCATCGATCCCGTTCGGCTCCTCGCTCAACTCGACCGCGACCCGGACTTTCGCGCCCGCGCCAAGGCGGCGCTCGCCGAGATCGGAGGCAAGATGCCCGGCGGCGTCGCTGCCGAGACCGATCTGTCAGACCTCGACGCCCTGTGCGCCGAGGCCGAGGCGATGATCGTCGGGCGGCTCTCGGGGCGGGATTGCTGAGCGATGCGCCTCTGCCGCCTCGACCTCGAACGCTACGGCCCCTTCAGCGACCGCAGCCTCGTCTTCCGGCCCGGCGCCCGGCTCCACGTCGTGCTCGGCCCCAACGAAGCGGGCAAGAGCTCGGCGCTCGCCGCGCTTACCGACCTCCTGTTCGGCATCGAGGTCCGGACCCGCTACGCCTTCCGCCACGAGATGAGCGCTTTGCGCCTCGGCGCCGAGATCGAGGCCGGCGACGGGCGGCGCCTCGCCTTCCGCCGTCGCAAGGGCAGCCGCAATACCCTGGTGGATGCCGCCGACGGACCGCTGCCGGAGGATGCCCTCGTTCCTTATCTCGGTGCCCTGAGCCGCGAGGTGTTCTGCCGTGCCTTCGGGCTCGATGCCCGCAGCCTGCGCCAGGGCGGCCAGGAGATGCTGACGAGCGACGGCGAGGTCGGCGCCAGCCTGTTCGCCGCCGCCTCGGGCCTGCGCGGCTACCACGACCTTCAGAAAGGACTCGGCGAGGAGGCGGAGCGCATCTTCGCGCCGCGCCGCGCCAAGGACCGGGCCTTCTACCAGGCCCTCGACCGCTACGAGGCCGCGCGCAAGGCGATCCGCGAGACCGAGCTGCGCACCGGCGACTGGCGTGACCTCAATGACGAGATCGCCGCCGCAGCGCAGCGCCTCGATGCGATCCGGAAGGCGCGCGAGGGCATCGCCGGCGAACGGGCGCGGCTGGAGCGCCTCAAGCGCGTCAGCCCGCTGGTGGCCGAGATCGATGCCGTCGCGGCCGAAGCAGAGGCGGATTCGAGCCTCGTCGAGGCCTCTCCCGCCTGGATCGATCGCCTCGGCGAGGCCCTGGGCTCCGTCCGCGCCGCGGAGACCGCCTGCGCGGAGACGGCACAAGCCCTCGCCGAGGCCAGCGCCGAGCTCGACGCGGTCGCCGTCGATCCCGCCCTGCTGCCGCAGGGCCAAGAGATCCTGGACGGGTTTCGCGGGATCGACCGATTCGACAAGGACGGGATCGACCTGCCCCGCATCCAGGGGGAGGCTGACCGCGCCGCCTCCGAGCTCGACCGGCTCGCGGTGCGGATCGGGGTGCTCGGTCGGGACGATCTGGCTTCGCGTCAGCCCTCGGACGCGGTCCGCGCCCGGATCGAGGCGCTGATCCGCGACGGCCGCGAGCGGAAAGCCGCCCTGGCGCGCCTGACCCGGGACCGGGCCGAGGCGCAAGCCGAGCAGGCGGATCTTGCCCGCGAGCAGCAGGCGGAAGGACCGCCCCTCGACCCCGCGCCCCTGCGCGCCGCCTTCAAGGCCTTCGCGCCGCTGCGAGACGATCTCGCCCGGCGCGACGCCCTCGAAGCGACGATCCGACACGAGTCCATGCTGCTGGCGGGCCAGGCCGCTCGCATGATCCCCGGGGTGGCGGACGCCGCCGGGCTCAGCCATGCGCCGCTGCCTTCGCCCGAGACGGTCGCGCGTTACCGCGCCCTGCTGGAGGGCAAGGAGCGCGAGCGCGAGCGCGCCCTCGACGCCTGCGCCGCGGGTGACGCCGCGGTCTCGGCGACGGAAACCCGCCTGCGCCGCCGCGAGGCCGGCCGGCCGATCCCGAGCCGGGCCGAGCTCGACGCCCTGCGGCTCACGCGCGACGGGCATTTCGCGGCCTTGAGGGCGGCCTTGTTCGACCGCGCGGCACCGCTCGCCGCTTCCGACATCGCCGGTTTCGAGCGGGCGATGATCGAGGCCGACCGCGTGGCCGACGACCTTGCGGCCGATGCCGCCCGCGTCGCCGAGCAGGCCACCGACCGGCAGCGCCTCGGCACCGAACAGGAGGCGGCGGCCGAGGCGCGAGCCCAGCTCGCCCGGATCGAGGCCGAGCTCGCCGAGGGGCTCACCGGCTGGTGCGAGGTCTGGGTGGGGGCCGGCATCGCGCCGCTTCCCCCGGCCGAGATGTTGGCTTGGCTCGGCGAGGCGACGAACCTCATCGAGGGGCATCAGGCCCTGGAGAGCCGCCGCAACGAGGTCGTCACCCTCTCGCGCCGGATCGATGCGGTTCGCGCGCCGCTTTCCGATCTCGCCCGCCGCGCCGGCCTCGACGGCGCCGAAGGCTTCGATCCCGGCCTCCTCCTCACCCGCCTCGAGGATCGCATCACGGCCCTTGCGGCGGCCTGGGAGACCGGGCGCGAGGCGCAGGCGAGGCTGCGCGCCGCCAATGCCGGCCTCGCCCGACTCGACGCCGCCCATAGGGAGGCCTCCTCCGCCCATGCCGCCTGGCTCGCATCCTGGGACGCATCCATCCCCGCCATCGGACTTAGCGAGGAGGCAGGCATCGAGGAGGCGGAGAGCGCTCTCGAAGCGTGGCGTGCGGTGCCCTCGGCGCTCCGCGACTTCGAGACCGCCACCCGCCGCGTCGCCGGCATTCTTCGCGATCGCGAGGTCTACCGTGACGGCGTCACCCGGCTCCTCGAGACGATCGCCCCCGACCTCCTCGCCATGGCGCCGAGCGCCGCCATCCGCACTCTGCACGAGCGCCTGCAGCGGGCTCGCGACGGCGAGGTCCGGCGGCTCGCCCTGACCCGCCACCGCGACGAGGCCGCCCGCCGGGCCGAGGCCGCGCGGAACACCCTGGTCCAGGCCGGCGAGGCGCTGATCCATCACCTGGCGGAGGGCGGGGTCGCTCCTTCTGCCCCGTCGGAGGTCGCGGTGCTCCACGGCCGCCTCGGAGCGCGGGCGCGGCTGAGGGCAGAGCTCGCCGCGCGCCGGGCCGAGCTGACCCGCGCCGCCGGTGGCATCGCCGAGGCGGACCTGCGCGCCGAACTCGCTGCGATGACCCCCGACGAGATCGAGGCGGCGCTCGTCCGCCTCGCCATGGAGGAGGAGGGCCACGACCAGGACGGCCGCGTCGTCTTCGCCGATCGGGACAAGGCCGAGCGGCGAAGGGCCGAGCTCGAAGGCGGCACCGGTGCGGAGCTGGCGCTGGCCCAGCGCAAGGCGGCCGAGGCCGAGCTGCAGGCCGCCGCCCGGGCCTGGTCCGTGCTGAGGCTCGCCCAGCTCATGCTCGGCAGCGCCATCGCCCGCCACCGCGCCGGGCAGCAGGACCCGCTCCTGGCCCGGGCCGGCGACCTCTTTTCCGGTCTGACCGGCGGCAGCTTCGATGGGCTGGCGCAGGATTACGACGAGGCCGACATCCCCCGCCTCACCGGCCGCCGGCCGGACGGCGAGCGCGTCGCCGTGGACGGCATGAGCGAGGGCACCCGCGACCAGCTCTACCTCGCCCTGCGCCTCTCCTACCTCCAGGATTATGCCGCACGCGGCGAGCCGGCGCCCTTCGTCGGCGACGACCTCTTCCTCACCTTCGACGACGCCCGCACCGGCCACGGCCTCGAAGCCCTGGCCTCGATCGGCGAGACGATCCAGCCGATCCTGTTCACCCACCACGCCCACGTGGTCGACATCGCTCGGGCGCGGCTCGGGGAGGCGGTGGATATCGTGACGATTTAAGGGGGCGCGCACCTGAACCCTCCCCTCTGCGGGGGGGGAGGGCGCTTACGTCAACGCCCGCCGAACGCCCCCAAGATCCGCGCCCACGACCGAGTGCCCTTGTGGAAGCTCCTGAGGTCGTACTTCTCGTTCGGCGAGTGGATGCGGTCGTCGTCGAGGCCGAAGCCGATGAGGAGGGTGTTGCGGTCGAGGAGTCGCTTGAAGTCGCCGACGATCGGGATCGAGCCGCCGGCGCCGATCGTCACGGGAGCAACGCCCCATTCCTCGGCGAGCGCGGCCTTCGCGGTCTCCAGTTCCGGCATGTCGAAGGGCAGGCTGATGGCGCGCGAGCCCTTGTAGCAGATCACCTCCACCGAGCAGTCGGAGGGGATGCGCTCCCGGACGAAAGCCTCGAAGGTGGCGGCGAGTACCTCCGGGTCCTGGTCGTCGACGAGGCGGAACGAGACCTTGGCGCTCGCCTGGGATGCGATCACGGTCTTGGTGCCCTCGCCGGTATAGCCGCCGATGATGCCGTTGGCGTCGCAGGCCGGGCGCGACTGGATCTGCTCGATGAGCATGCGCCCGCGCTCGCCGGAAGGCTGGCTGAGGCCGATCGGGCCGAGAAACTTCTCGGGGCTGAGGTCGAGCCCGCGCCATTGCTCAAGGATCTCGGGCGGCGTCTCGCGCACGCCGTCGTAGAAGCCCGGTAGCGTCACCCGGCCGCCGGCATCGTGGAGGTCGGCGATGATGCGCGAGAGCACGTGGATCGGGTTGGCCGCGGCCCCGCCGAAGAAGCCCGAATGCAGGTCGCGGTCGGCGCAGGTGACCTTGACCTCGAAATAGGCGAGGCCCCGCAGCGAGGTCGTGATCGCCGGGGTGGTCGGATTCCACATGCTGGTGTCGCAGACGAGGACGATGTCGGCGACGAGCTTATCGCGGTTCTTCGCGACCCACTCGGGCAGGCCCTGGGAGCCGTTCTCCTCGGCGCCCTCGATCAGGATGGTGACGCCGCAGGGAAGCTCGCCATGCATCGCCTTCCAGGCCCTGCAGGCCTCGATGAAGGTCATGACCTGGCCCTTGTCGTCCGAGGCGCCGCGGGCGACGATCTTCTTGGCGCCATCGGCCCCGGTGGCGATCCTTGGCTCGAAGGGCGGCGTCTCCCACAGGCTCAGTGGATCTACTGGCTGCACGTCGTAATGGCCGTAGAACAGGACGTGCGGCGTGCCGGGCTTGGGTGCATGCGCGAGCACCACCGGGTGGAGCGAGGTCTCGTGGATGCCGGTTTCGAAGCCGAGCGCGCTCAGCGTGCCTTCGAGCCAGGACGCCGCCTCGCGGCAATGGCCGGAATAGGCCGGATCTGTCGAGATCGACGGGATGCGCAGGAACGCGAACAGCCGCTCCAGGCTGTTGTCGAGATCGCGGTCGATGTCGTTGAGCACGGGGTCGAGCGCGGCCATGGGCGATGTCCTGATCGGGTGCGGTGGCTGAGGCGTAGCCGAGGCGCGGGGCCGCCGTAAACCGCCCCGCTCGCCGCGGCGGCGCGGCCAAAGGGGAACAGCCCCACCCTGGAATGGTTATCGACTGTGCTGCCGGTCCCGGCGCCACGTCCGTTCGCCTCGCCAACATTTCGGATCGCCCATGCTCATCGACAGCGGCTCGCCCAGGGCCATGGAGACAATCGGCATCAGCCTGACGATCAATGGCGAGACCCGCAACCTTCAGGTCGCGCCCTGGACGACGCTGCTGGATCTCCTGCGCGAAGGCCTCGACCTCACCGGCACCAAGAAGGGCTGCGACCACGGCCAATGCGGCGCCTGCACCGTGCTGGTGGACGGCAAGCGCATCAATTCCTGCCTGGCGCTCGCCGTGATGAAGGACGGCGCCGAGATCACCACGATCGAGGGGCTCGGACAAGCCGGCGCGATGCACCCGCTCCAGGCGGCCTTCGTCGAGCACGACGCGTTCCAATGCGGCTACTGCACGCCGGGCCAGATCTGCTCTGCGGCCGGCATGCTCGCGGAAGGCCACGCCCATTCGCGGGAGGAGATCCGCGAGGCGATGAGCGGCAACATCTGCCGCTGCGGCGCCTATACCAACATCGTCGATGCGATCGAAGATGTGATGCAGTCCGGAGCTGCCCGATGAACCGCTTCGATTACGTCCGCGCCGGCACGGTCGCGGAGGCGGTCCAGGCTCTGTCCGGCGCCAATGCGCGGCTGATCGCCGGCGGCACGAATCTCGTCGACCTGATGAAGTACAATGTCGAGCGGCCCGATCGCCTCGTCGATATCACCCGGCTGCCGCTGAACGCTATCGAAGATCACGAGGGCGGCCTGCGGATCGGCGCCCTCGTCACCAACGCGATTGCGGCCTATGACGAGCGGGTCGCAAGCCGCTATCCGGTTCTCGCGAGCGCGATCCTCGCCGGCGCCACGGGCCAGTTGCGCAATGCCGCCACCACCGGCGGCAACCTCAACCAGCGCACCCGCTGCTATTACTTCTACGACGACGCCACGCCCTGCAATAAGCGCGAGCCCGGCACGGGCTGCCCGGCGATCGGCGGCGTCAACCGCATCCACGCGATCTTCGGCATCTCGCCGACCTGCATCGCGACGCACCCGTCCGACATGTGCGTGGCGCTCGCCGCCCTCGACGCCGAAATCCGCGTTGCCGGGCCTTCCGGCGAGCGCAGCATCCCGTTCTCCGAGTACCATCGCCTGCCGGGCGGCACGCCCCAATTCGACAACACCCTCCAGCCTGGCGAGATCGTGCTTTCGGTGGATCTGCCGGCTCAGGACACCGCCTCGCACTACACTTACCTCAAGCTCCGCGACCGGCTCTCCTATGCCTTCGCCCTGGTCTCGGTGGCGGCGATCCTCGACCTCGACGGTGACACCGTAAGCCGGGCGCGCTTCGCGCTCGGCGGCGTCGCACACAAGCCCTGGCGCAATGCCGAAGCGGAAGCCTTCCTGCAGGGCAAGGCACCCACTCGCGAGAATTTCGAGGCGGCGGCCGACATCGTCATCCGCGAGGCGACGCCGCAAGACGGCAACGCCTTCAAGGTCGAACTCGCGCGGCGCGCCATCATCCGCGGCCTCACCCAGGCTGCCGCCGGCACGCCCCAGTCGGTCTCCGACAAGCGCATCGCGTAAGGTTTAGCGACATGGTCACCACGATCAGCAGCACCGGCACGGACAGTTTCGTCGGCACCGCGCGCAGCCGCGTCGACGGCCCCGCCAAAGTGACGGGTCTCGCCAAATATGCCGGCGAGTTCGCCGCCCCTGATCTCGCCCACGGCTACGTCGTGTCCGGCGGCATCGCCAAGGGCCGGATCACCGCGATCGACACGACTTCCGCCGAGGCGGTGCCGGGCGTGATCAAGGTCTACACCCACGAGAACCGGCCGCGCACGGCCTGGCTCGACTACAATTATCGCGATGCCGTGGCGCCTCCCGGCTCTCCCTTCCGTGCCCTCTATGACGACGCGATTCACTACAGCGGCCAGCCCGTTGCGCTCGTCGTCGCCGAGGATTTCGAGACGGCGCGCTACGCCGCCTCCCTCGTCAGGGTCACGTACGAGGCCGAGTTGCCGGCCGTGAATGTCGGAGCTCAAGCCGAGCTCGCTTACGACCCACCGATGAAGCGGGCCGGCATCAAACCGCCGCCGGAGCCTTGGGGCGATGCCGACGGCGCCTTCCAGGCGGCGCCGAAAAAGGTCGCCAACGATTACCGCCTCGCCGTCGAGCACCACAACCCGATGGAGCCTCACGCCTCGACTGTTGTCTGGGAGGGCGGCGGGAAGATCACCGTCTACGACAAGATCCAGGGTGTCTCGAACAGCCACGGCTACATTGCGGCGGTGTTCGGCATGAACAAGGAGGACGTTCGCGTCCTGAACCCCTATCTCGGCGGTGGCTTCGGCATCGGCCTGCGCCCGCAATACCAGCTCTTCCTCGCGGTGCTGGCCGCGCGAGACCTCGAACGCTCGGTCCGGGTGACCCTGACCCGCGACCAGATGTTCACCTTCGGCTACCGCCCCGACGTACGCCAGCGCGTCAGCCTCGGCGCCGATGCCGAGGGCAGGCTGCAATCTTTGCGGCACGATGCCTTGTCGGGCACGTCCCGGTTCGAGGACTACCAGGAGGTCGTCGTCAACTGGTCGGCGATCCTCTACGATTGCGACAACGTCGCGCTGACCTACAACCTCACCAAGATCGACACCTACACCCCCGCCGACATGCGCGCGCCCGGCGCCGTGACGGGCGTCCTTGCCCTCGAAATCGCGATGGACGAACTCGCCTACGAGACGGGCCAGGACCCGATCGCCCTCAGGCTCAAGAACTATTCCGAGAGCGACCGCACCGAGGGCAAGCCGTTCGGCTCCAAAGCCCTCCGTGCCTGCTACGCGGAAGGCGCCGATCGCTTCGGCTGGGCGAGACGCAACCCGGAGCCCCGTTCCATGCGCGACGGGCGCGAGCTCGTCGGATGGGGGATGGCGACCGGCGTCTGGGAATCGCTCATGCAGCAATCGAGCGCCCAGGCCACGCTCACCGCCGACGGCAAGCTGACGGTGGGCAACTCCACCGGCGATCTCGGCACCGGCACCTACACGATCCTGACCCAGATCGCGGCCGATGCCCTCGGGCTGCAGATGGAGGACGTGACGACGAAGCTCGGCGACACCGATCTCGCCGAAGCGCCGGTGGCCGGCGGCTCCTGGACCGCGGCCTCGTCCGGTACGGCCGTGATGAAGGCCTGCCGCAAGATCGCCGCCGAGGTCTTCGGCATGGCCCGCGCCATGGACGATTCACCCCTCGCCAATGTCGATTTCGACCGCGTCGTTTTCTCGGATGGCCGCATCTCCGTGGCCGGGGACCCCTCGCGCAGCGTCTCCCTCGTCGAGGCGATGCGGGCTGGCGGCGTCGACAAGGTCGAGGCGACGGATTCCGCAGGGCCCGATTCAGGCCATGCCAAGGAGTTCTCGGCCTACACCCACTCGGCGATCTTCGCGGAGGTAAAGGTCGACGAGGATCTCGGCCAGATCCGCGTCACCCGCATCGTCTCGGCGATCGCGGCCGGCAAGATCATCAATCCCAAGACCGCCCGCAGCCAGATTCTCGGCGGCGTCGTGATGGGGATCGGCTCGGCACTGGAAGAGGAATCCATGCTCGACCACACCATCGGCCGGTTCATGAACCACAACCTCGCCGAGTACCACGTGCCGGTGAACGCCGACATCCACGACATCGACGTCATCTTCGTCGAGGAGGAGGACAGGGCCAACCCGATGGGCGTGAAGGGCCTCGGCGAGATCGGTATCGTCGGCACCGCCGCGGCGATCGCCAACGCGGTGTTCCACGCCACCGGCAAGCGCATCCGCGAGCTTCCCATCACGGTGGACAAGATCCTCGGCTGATCCGCCTCGAAGCCAGCCAGAATAGGACCTCGGGTCCCGCGCTTGCCGATCCGTTGCCGTCCCCGTAACGCCGAGCTTGGCGAAGGCGGAGGCGGTCTATGAGCTATCTTCTGGTTTTCTTGGGTGCCGGCCTCGGCGGTGTCATGCGGCAGGGCGTAAACGTCGCTTCGACACGGCTGGGCTCCGGTTTTCCCTACGGAACTTTCTGCATCAATGTCCTCGGTTCGCTGGCCATGGGCCTCGTCATCGGGTGGTTTGCCCTGCGCGGCGACGGCATGCAGGCGCGGTTGTTCGTGACGACGGGCGTTCTCGGCGGTTTCACCACCTTCTCGGCCTTTTCCCTTGATGCCGTGACGCTGTTGGAACGCGGCGAAACGAATGCCGCCCTGATCTATGTGCTTGGCTCGGTCATCGTTTCGATCGGAGCCCTCTTCGTCGGGCTCAGCGCCATGCGTACGATCCTTTAGCGTCGCCGGCGGTGGAGCGCGTTGTTTATCATGCGATGTATGACTTCGCTTCCATTTCGACTTGGAAGAATTACAAATAAGAATAATATTAAACTGGATTGACGCAAGTTTCTACTCATTCCAATATTTCGTTTAAGGCTTGATCATCTTCTTTCCACGCTTCATCTCGGCTTTCGAATCCGCCCCAATGCGGAAATCGGAGGCCGATGATGGAACAGGTGCTGGCAATGATCCGCGGCTGCGTACAGATCGCATGGTGGGACGGCTCCTGCCTCGATCTTAGGCTGCACAGGCTGGCTCTCCTCGTCGATCGCATCGCCTTGGAGCCGCGCCAGGTCGCGATCCGCTTTGCGACGGAGGCGAGCGATGACCGGGCATGACCGCGACCGCGCCTGCCCCGAGACGTCCACGGCCGAGACTGCCCTCGACGAGGCCTTGCGTCGCTCCTTCTGGCAGCGCCTCCACCACGATGCGCTGCCTCCGATGCTGGCCCTGCAGATCGCCGCCGGAGCTATCGGAACCCTCTATCGCCAACTGGCCGAGGCTCATCGGGGACCGGGCGGCTGCGCCTGTGGATGGGAGCCAGATCCGGACGGCGACCTGATCATATTGGAGGCCAGGCTGGCATCAGCGATCATTCAGTCTGCTCGGCACGACCTCGCCCGAATGCCCGCCGCCGGTCGAGCCTGAGCGTTTCGCCGGCCGTTACGTTTCGCTTACCCTTCGCGCCCATTCTCCGATGACCCAGCGCGGCGTCGGAGGAGCGGAATGGACGGGTTCTATCGCGGCATCGAGGTCTCGCTGCTCGCATTGTCCCTCGCGCTCGGTCTCGGTGCAGCGGCCGCATCCATTCCGGTCGGACCGAAAAGCGCGATCCAGATCGCCGTGGTCTTGCCGATGCTGAGCGTCGTGGCGGGCCGCTAGGCGTCCTCAGGGAGCAGGCACGGTCTCGTTTGTTCGTCGTCGGTGCCGGCCGCGCCGCTGACAGTCGACGGTTTCTGGCGTTTTCCGGCACATCTCGCACCTGCCGCTGCAACTGAATGCAATGTTCGCGCTTTACTTCCCGGATGGCGATGCCGACTTGGCCTTAAGGCACGGCAGCGTCGCGAGCCGCTCGATGGCGGTTCGTTCGAGACGTGGCAAGCGAGACCCAGCGACCATGAGTGCGACGACACGCTACCCCGCGATATCCGGTGGACGCATTGCGGCGGCTATCGCAATGTTCATGGCGTGCGCCGTCGTTGCAGGTGAAGCGAAAGCGGCACCTGCGCCGGAGCCGCAGAAGGTTGCCGAAATGTCCCAGAATCAAGTTCAGCCGTCGCTGGCTGTGGATACGACCGAGGACCAAGCCAATTGCAGCCGCAACCGCAGGCGGCTTTGGGTCGACGGCGAAGGTTGGATCGTCCGCCGCATCACCACCTGTCGCTGAACCCGTCGAGCCGTCGAGGAAGCGCGGATCGGTTGTTTATCGCGTCGCATCTAAGCAATCTGCACCCCTGGCCCTGACAGAGCTTTCGGAACGAGGGTGATCCTCACGTCGTTCAACGACTGTGTTACCACGGCGTTAACGGTGCGGAAGGATCGATGAAGATGCCGATGCTCAAGAGAGATTTGGCTAGGCTTGGCCTGACCGTGTTAATGTCGTCGTCTGCGAGCGCTGCCTCCGCACAAGGCTACGGTTACGGATACGATGTCGCCGGATATGACGCCTACGGCTACGGGTATGCCGAGCCCGTCGTGCGCGGCGGCTACGTCGGCGCGCCCTTCTCGCGCACGCCGCGCCCGAGCGATCTCGTGCCGACTGTCTGGGGATACGGAACATACGGGATCCCGACGATGACGGGTATCCGCAGCGCACCGGCCGGCATACCGACCGTCTACGTCATTGATGGACCCTCTTCTGGCGCCCGGCGCGGTGACGGCAGATCGAGCAGGGCCGATCTGCGCCGCGACCCGGGCCGCATGACCGGTGGCGGAGCGCGCGTGATCCAAGTCTCGGTTCCGCGTCGATAGTTCAAAGTAGCGGCAGCTCCTTCGGAAGACTGTTCTTCGCAACAAATTAAGGTGTCCGGTTTATCCTTTGGGGCATGACCTCCAAGGGGTGAACGGCTGGCCGCCATGCATATTGTTATCGTCGATTCCAGCCGCGTGGTGCTGAAGGTCGTGGCGGGCCTGCTGGAGCCTCATGGTCACACCGTGACCGTCTTCACGAATTCCGGCGAAGCCCTCGACTACGTGACGCAGACGGGGTCGGTTCGCGTTCTGATCACCAGCCTCGAAGTCCGCCCGATCAGCGGCCTGGAATTGTGCTGGTCCGCGCGCTTGCTGGCGGAGTCGAACCGGCCGCTCTACGTCATCACGATGTCGTCCGCGCGCAATGCACGCAACCTGGCCGAAGCCCTCGATAGCGGCGCCGACGACTTCATCGAGAAGCCTCCCGGCGCGGAGGAACTTCACGCTCGCCTGCGTGCTGCCGAGCGGCTCACCACGATGCAGAGCGAGCTCATTCGCCTTGCCGACACAGACCCTCTTACGGGATTGCTCAACCGACGCGCGTTCATCAAGCGGGTCAACGAGGCGGCCGAGCGCGTCGGCACCCACGGCCGTATGGCCGCAGTCCTGGTGGACATCGACCATTTCAAACGCATCAACGACGAGCATGGCCACGACGTCGGCGATACCGCGATCCAGAGCGTGGCGCGAGAACTCGCGGCGGATGGCATCGTCGGCCGGCTGGGCGGCGAGGAATTCGCGATCGTGCTGCCGCATCGGACGATGACGGAGGCCGAGGCTGTTGCGAACCGGCTTCGCCTCGTCATGGAAGCCCTGCGGCTGCGCGGCGCCCGCACCCCGATCCGACTGACTTGCAGCTTCGGCGTCAGCGAATGGTCGGAGGGAGACACCGTCGAGGGAATGATCAAGCGCGCCGACATCGCCCTCTACGAGGCCAAGACCGCAGGCCGCAACCGCGTCGTCTCAGCCACTACTGACCTCGTTCTCGACCGCGCGGGTTGAGAACTTGGCTGCCGAGGGGGAATGAGTTCGGCATCGGTTGCAGTCAAAGTAATCGAGATCGGCTCGGTCACCCGATTCGATCAAAAATCGGTGTCGGCGACCCCATCCTCACGGCTCGCTAGCGTAGGTCGGTCAATTCCATCGCGACGATGCCTCCGGAGCGGATCGTGTCCGGCAGGGCGTTGTAGTCGGTATAGCCGGCCTCGCGGGCCATGGCGTCGAGGGCGCAATCCGCGTTCGTCGCCTGGCCGGTCCAGAGCACGGCACCACTCGTCGTCTGTTTGATCTGATAGATGACCATGGTGGATCCGCTTCCCTGCTCTCGCGCCAGCGTGTCAACGCCTCATTCACCGTTCGGTTTCCGCTCACTAGGCCGATGCGAACTCCAGCGCTTGTTCTTACAGTGGGCTCCGGTGGTGCCGTCGATTGTGACGTGGCACACAAGGTCTGCAAAAGCGCCGGGGCGTAACGGTCTGGAATTAATGGGGCCATGAAATCGCCGGTCTTGACCGGCATCGCTCCCATCGCGCCCAGTGGCGGCGCCATCGGCAATGACGGATCCCATGCTGGTCACGCGCCTCCTTCTTGCTCTCGCCGTGACCGGCCTTGCCGGAATCGCGGCCGCCGCCGAGACATCCGCCGTGCCCGACCCGGCCGCGGTGGCGCCGGCTGTCACGGTGGTGCCGGCGATCCAGCGCGAGCTCGTCGAAGAGGCCGTCGTTACCGGCACCCTGGTGCCGCGCGACGAGATCATGGTGAGTCCTGAGATCGAGGGCTTTCGCATTACCGATCTGATGGTCGAGGAGGGCGCGCGCGTGGAGAAGGGTCAGGTGCTGGCCCGGCTCTCGCGCGAGATGATCGAGACCCAGGAGGCATCCAACGCCGCCGCCATCGCCAAGGCGGAGGCATCCATCGTCCAGACGCAGAGCCAGATCGTCCAGTCCGAGGCGGCGGAGGTCGAGGCCAACCTTGCCCTTGAGCGTGCGCGCGCCCTCGTGAAGACCGGCAATGCCACGGCCGTGATCCTCGAACAGCGCATCTCGACGGCCCAGTCGAACCAGGGAAAGCTCGCCGCCGCCCGCGGTGGACTGCAACTCGCACAGGCCGAACTCGCATCCGCGAAGGCACAGGCCGCCGAGATCGCCGTGAAACGGGCCCGCACCGAGATCAGGGCGCCGGAGTCCGGCATCGTCAACCGCCGCACCGCACGGATCGGTGCCACCGCGACCGCCATCGGCGAGCCCCTGTTCCGCCTCATCGCCCGCGGCGAGATCGAACTCGAAGGCGAGGTGCCGGAGACGGCGATGCCCCGGCTCAAGGTCGGCGATCCGGCCCGACTGGACCTCATCGAGGGCCGCACACTCGCCGGCCGCGTCCGCCGCATCGATCCCGAGATCGATCGCGCGACACGCCTCGGCAAGGTCCGCATCAGCCTCGCTCCCGATCCCGCCTTGCGGATCGGTGCCTTCGCCCGCGGCCGCGTCGAGGTCGCCCGGCGGACGGGCGTCACGGTGCCGCTCTCTGCGGTGCTCTATCGCGCGGACGGCAGCGCCAACGTGCTCATTGCCCGCGACGGCAAGGTCGAGGCACGTCGCATCGTCCCGGGCCTCTCGGCCGCGGGCTATCTCGAGGTCCGTTCGGGCATCGCTGCCGACGAGGCCGTGGTCGCCCGCGCCAGCAGCTTCCTGCGCGACGGCGACCGCGTCCGGGCGGTGCAAGCCGCCACGGCCGACGCCGCGGCGAAGTGACGGAGATCTGACGCCATGCGCCTCAATGTCTCCGCCTGGGCCATCCGCAAGCCGATCCCCTCGATCGTCTTGTTCGTGGTGCTCGCGCTCCTCGGCGTCGTCAGCTTCCGCAGCCTGCCGATCACGCGCTTCCCCAACATCGATCTTCCGATCGTCTCGATCCTCGTCACGCAGGCGGGCGCGGCGCCCTCCGAGCTTCAGACCCAGGTCACCAAGGTGGTGGAGGATGCGGTCGCCGGCGTGAAGGGCGTCAAGCACATCACCTCGGCCATCGCCGAGGGCACCTCGACGACGACCATCGAGTTCCGGCTCGAGACCAGCGTCGATCGGGCCGTGAACGACGTCAAGGATGCCATCGCCAAGATCCGCGTGACCCTGCCGCGCACGATCGACGAGCCCATCGTCAGCCGCGTCGACATCGCCGGCCTGCCGATCATGGTCTACGGTGCCTCGGCCCCGGCGATGACGCCCGAGGACCTGTCCTGGCTGGTCGACGACGTCATCGCCCGCCAGATCCAAGGCGTGAAGGGCGTCGGGGGCGTCGAGCGCCTGGGCGGCGTCGCCCGTGAGATCCGGGTCATCCTCAAGCCCGAGCGGCTGCTGGCGCTCGGCATCACGGCGGTCGACGTGAACCGGCAGGTCCGCCTCACCTCGGCCGACATGGCCGGCGGGCGCGGCGAGCTCGGCGGCCTCGAACAATCGATCCGTACACTCGGCGGCGCAGCGAGCCTCGACACCCTGGCGCAGACCTCGATCGTGGTGCCCGGCAACCGCAAGGTCCGGCTCGACGAACTCGCCACGGTCGTGGACGGATCGGAAGAGCCGCGTACCTTCGCCCGCTTCAACGGCGAGCCAGTGGTGGCCTTCGCGATCTCGCGCGCCACGGGCGCCAGCGACGCCCAGGTGGCGGCCTCGGTGGCGGCCAAGATCGACGAGCTCGCCGCCAAGAATCCGGGCGTGCGCTTCGACCTCATCGACACCGTGGTGACCAATACGGTCGGCAACTACAACTCGGCGATGCTGAGCCTCATCGAGGGCGCAGCGCTCGCCGTCGTCGTGGTGTTCGTGTTCCTGCGCGACTGGCGCGCGACGCTGATCGCCTCCATCGCCTTGCCGCTCTCGGTGCTTCCCACCTTCTGGATCATGAGCACGCTCGGCTTCTCGCTGAACGCGGTCAGCCTCCTCGCCATCACCCTCGTCACCGGAATCCTCGTCGACGACGCCATCGTCGAGATCGAGAACATCGTACGCCACATGCGCATGGGCAAATCCGCCTATCGCGCCTCGCTCGAAGCGGCCGACGAGATCGGCCTCGCGGTCATCGCCATCACGGCGACGATCATCGCGATCTTCGCGCCGGTCTCGTTCATGAGCGGCATCGCCGGCCAGTATTTCAAGCAGTTCGGCCTCACCATCGCGGCCGCCGTGTTCATGTCGCTGCTGGTGGCGCGGCTGATCACGCCGCTGCTGGCCGCCTATTTCCTGCGCGATCATGGCCCGGATCACGAGCGCGAAGGCGTGGTGATGCGCAGCTACACCCGCGTCGTCGCCTGGTCGGTGCGGCACAAGTTCATCACCCTGGTGCTCGGGCTCGCCTGCTTCGGGGCTTCGATCTGGTCGACGAGCCTGCTGCCGGCCGGCTTCCTGCCCGCCGAGGACGCGTCCCGCACCATCTTCGTGGTCGAGCTGGCGCCCGGCGCCCGCCTCGCCGACACCACCAAGGTCACGGACGAGCTCGTCAACCGCATCCGCGCCCTTCCGGAAGTGCGCAGCGTCTTCGTCGACGGCGGCCGCCAGCTGCCGGCGAAGAAGGAAGTGCGGCTCGCCACCTTCACCATCAACCTGACGCCGAAGAACACCCGCCACCGCACGCAGAAGCAGATGGACGTCGAGATCGGGGCGATCCTGCGCTCCACGCCCGACATCCGTTTCTGGGCGCTGCGCGAGAATGGTCAGCGCGACCTCTCCCTCGTCGTGGCAGGTCCCGACCGGATGGTCGTCGCCGAGACGGCAGCCCGGCTTCAGCGCGAGGCGGCACAGGTCCCGCACCTCGTCAACGTGATCTCGACCGCCCCCCTCGACCGCACCGAGGTCCGCATCCGCCCCAAAGCCGGCGTCGCTGCCGATCTCGGCGTCTCCACCGACCTCATCGCCGAGACGGTGCGGGTCGGTACCATCGGCGACATCGGCGCGAACCTGGCCAAGTTCAACGCCGTCGATCGCCAGGTCCCGATCCGGGTGCAGCTGCCCGAGCGCCTGCGTGGAGACCTTTCCGAGATCGAGACCATGAAGGTGCCGGTGAAGGGCAGCGCTGCTGTGCCCCTCGCCAGCGTCGCCGATATCAGCCTCGGCCAGGGTCCCACCGCCATCGACCGCTACGACCGGGCAATCCGCGTCGCCCTGGAGGCCGACATGCAGGGCTCCGATGCCCTCGGCTCCCTCATCGAGGCCGTGCTGGCGCTGCCCACCGCCAAGAACCTTCCGCCGGGCGTCACCATCCGTCAGACCGGCGACGCCGAAGTGATGGGTGAGGTGTTCGAAGGGTTCGCCCTCGCCATGGGCGCCGGCCTGATGATGGTGTTCGGCGTGCTGGTGCTCCTGTTCGGAAATTTCCTGCAGCCGCTCACCATCCTGTTCTCGCTGCCGCTCTCGATCGGCGGCGCCATCATCGGCCTCCTGATCTTCCAGAAGCCGATCTCGATGCCGGTGGTCATCGGCATCCTGATGCTGATGGGCGTGGTGACCAAGAACGCGATCATGCTCGTCGACTTCGCCATCGAGGAGATGGCCCACGGGGTCGACCGGGCCACCGCGATCATCGATGCCGGCCGCAAGCGGGCACGGCCGATCGTCATGACCACCATCGCGATGGCCGCCGGTATGGTGCCGTCCGCCATGGCGCTCGGTATCGGCGGCGAGTTCCGCTCTCCCATGGCGATCGCGGTGATCGGCGGCCTCATCGTCTCGACCGGCCTGTCGCTGATCTTCGTGCCGGCGATCTTCGTCCTGGTCGACGATCTCTCGCGCCTCATCGTGCGCCTGTTCTCGCGCTTCATCGGCGCCAAGGACGAGCCGGGTGCGGACGAACCCTTCGGCCTCCCGGGAGCACCCGCCAATGACGGCCGCCTCCCGCCGCCGCGTGTGGCGGCGGAGTAGGAATAGCTCAAGTCAGGTGCGCGTCCCCTCTCCCCGCCGGGCGGGGAGAGGGCTTCATGCACCTTGTCGTGCATGAAGCGAGCGGAGCGAAGGTGAGGGGGTCTCTCCGCTTCAGGCTCCTTCGGAGGCGCCCCCTCACCCTCGGCTGCCGCCTCGCTTTGCCGACAGCGAGGTCGGCAAGGCCCTCTCCCCGCAAGCGGGGAGAGGGAAACGCGCTCGGCCGAAGCGATAAGGCGGGGACGGGCTTCACCCCTCCAAGATCTCCCTGATCTTGTCGCGCAGGGCGTCGATGGCGAAGGGCTTGGTGACGATCTGCATGCCTGGATCGAGATAGCCGTTCCCGATCACGGCGTTGTCGGCGTAGCCGGTGATGAACAACACCTTGAGGTCGGGGCGCGTGAGGCGTCCCGCATCGGCGACCTGACGCCCGTTGAGGCCACCCGGCAGGCCAACATCGGTGACAAGGAGGTCGATATGGGCATAGCTCTGGAGCAGGCGCAGGGCGGCGGGTCCGTCAGCCGCCTCCATCGCCGTGTAACCCGCATCGGTCAGCACATCGACCACGAGCATCCGAACGGTAACGTCGTCATCGACGACGAGGACGACCTCTCCGCGTCCGGCCGCCGCCTCCGGCGCAGGCAGCAGCCCCGGCGGCGTATCCTCACCCTCGCCGAGGTGGCGGGGCAGGTAGAGGCACATGGTAGTGCCTTCCTCAACCTCCGAATAGATCCGCACCTGGCCGCCCGATTGCCGGACGAAGCCATAGATCATCGATAGGCCTAGGCCGGTACCCTGTCCGAGCGGCTTCGTGGTGAAGAATGGATCGAAGGCCCGCTCGATGACGGAGGGCGTCATGCCGGTTCCGGTATCGGTGACGCAGAGCGAAACGTACTGGCCCGGCGGCAATTCGCGTTCGCCAGCGGCGCGGTCGTCGAGCCACTTGTTGGCGGTCTCGATCGTGAGGCGCCCGCCAGTCGGCATCGCGTCGCGGGCGTTGATGCAGAGATTGAGCAGCGCGTTCTCGAACTGGTTCGGATCGACAAGGACGAGCCAGAGGCCGCCCGCGCCCACCACCTCGATAGTGATTTCAGGCCCGACCGTGCGGCGGATCAGCTCCTCCATGTCCGCCACCAGGCGGTTGAGGTTGATCACGCGGGGATCGAGGGTCTGGCGCCGCGAGAAAGCGAGAAGACGCTGCGTCAGCGCTGCCGCACGCTTCGCCGCACCCTGCGCCGCGTCGACATAGCGAGGAATCGAGTCGAGGCGCCCCTGCTCGAGGCGCTTGCCCAGCATCTCCAGGCTGCCCGTGATGCCGGCCAGGAGGTTGTTGAAGTCGTGGGCGATGCCGCCGGTCAGCTGGCCCACCGCCTCCATCTTCTGCGCTTGGCGCAAGGCCTCCTGGGTAAGCCGTAGGGTCTGCTCCTGCTCCTTCTCGGCCGTTATGTTGCGGCCATAAGCGTAGACGAGATCGCCCTCCGTGGAGGTCTGCCAGGAGATCCAGCGCTGCGTCCCGTCCTTGCGGCGATAGCGGTTCTCGAAATTGGTGAGATCGCTCTGGGACGCCGCCGTATCGAGCGCACCCTGGGTTGCCCGCGCGTCATCCGGCCAGACGAACTGGTGGAAGCTTCGCCCGACGACCTCCTCGGGCTCGTGCCCGAGGATAGCGGTCCAGGCCGGGTTGACCGCTCGGAAGATTCCGTCGGCCCCGATCACGACGAGGAGATCGCGGGAGTTGCGCCAGATCCGGTCTCGGTCCGCAGTCCGTTCCGCGACCTGCCGCTCCAGCGAGGCCGCGAGTTCCCTGAGCTCCCGCTCGGCTCGGCGGCGCTCGATCAAGGTCCGGGTCCGTTCCGCGACGTCGCGCAGGAAGGCAACCTCTTCCTCCGACCAAGAGCGGGCGGTGGCGTGATTGAGGTAGATCAGCGCGACGAAACCGCCTCGCTCGGTGACCGGCATGTTGATGAAGGATTGGGCGCTGATC
Organism: Methylobacterium sp.; assembly: GCF_019745455.1. Classification (GTDB taxonomy): domain Bacteria; phylum Pseudomonadota; class Alphaproteobacteria; order Rhizobiales; family Beijerinckiaceae; genus Methylobacterium. The sequence continues at coordinate 5,397 of NZ_JAIETD010000063.1, read as the reverse complement.
GCCACGAGGGCATCGGCAGTCTCACGAGTACGCGGGTCGCCGAAGGCGTCGGTGCAGATCACCGTCTCGCCGCGCTTGAGGTCGTCGATATAGGATCCGTAGTCTCGAAACTGTAGCGTTCCGGCGAGGGTAGCGATGCCGGGAGCGTTCCAGTCGCGCTCGATCGTAATCGTCTCGGCGATACGGTCGATGGTGCCGTAGCCGGCGCGGCTCACCTTGAGCCAGCGGCCGAGTACTTCCCCTGCCGCATAGGAGATGGCGGCAGTGTCGTCTAGCTCGCGGAAGCTGTCGCTGAGTTCGTAGAGGGCAGGACGAAAGTCTGTCGATCTCGGAGTATCGGGCACAGGAACGCAACCTCAGGAAACTCGCCGCCATTGTGGTGCGACAAGTCCTCTCGTTCCGCCCTCAGAGATGATGCGGATATCCATCGTCAACGAAGGCGGTCGCAATGGGTTGCGGCGTGACCCGAAGTGGCCTGTGAGGTTTAGCCTTCGGTATCGCCCGCAAGGCGGCTCGCGCCGTAGCAGAGCGCACCACCGATGGCGAAGAGGATCACGAACGTCTTGACGCTGGCGTAGAACAGGGCCGGCTCGATCCCCGCATCCGTATAGAGCACGAGGCCGATGGCCGCGAGCGGCAAGGACAACAGGATGAAGAGGGGTACCAGCGGGTTCATGGCTCGATCACTCGCGTCGATGACCCTGCCAACGGGATCAGGGCCTTCCGAGGCTGCTCATAGCACCGCTGAAGCCGGCTGGGGACACCCCCGTCGCGAGATTTCGTGTCACAGGGATCAGGCCGGCAGCCGAACCGTGGCGCGCAGGCCGCCAAGCGGGCTGTCGTGCAGGGTGACGTCGCCGCCATGCGAGCGCGCGATGTCGCGGGCGATGGAAAGGCCGAGCCCCGAACCGCCGGCATCCTGGCGCGAGGCGTCGAGGCGAACGAACGGCTTGAACACCTCCTCGCGCTGGTCGAGTGCGATCCCTGGCCCGTCGTCGTCGATCGAGATCAGGACGTTGCGCAGGTCCCGCCGCGCCATGATGGCGACGGTGTCGCCATAGCGGGCTGCGTTGGCGGCGAGGTTGAACAGGCAGCGCCGCACCGCGTCCGACCGCATCGTCACGCTGGCCGGCGCATCGATGTCCACTGATTCCACGTGCGCGCCGAGGCGCTCGATGTCGGTACGCAGGTCCTCGAGCAGAGCGCGCAGGTCGGTCGGAACGGCGATCTCGCCGGAATCGCCGCGGGCGAAGGCGAGATAGGCTTCGAGCATGCGGCTCATCTCGTCCACGTCGCGCTGCAGGTCCTCGACATCGGCGCTCTGCTCCACGAGGGCCAGCGAGAGCTTGAAGCGGGTGATGATGGTGCGAAGGTCGTGGCTGACGCCGTTCAGCATCGTCGTGCGCTGGTCCATCGCCCGCTCGATGCGCCGCTTCATCTCGATGAAGGCATGGCCGGCCTGGCGCACCTCGCGGGCGCCGCGCGGCCGGAACTCGATCTCCCGTCCCTTGCCGAAACTCTCCGCCACAGCCGCGAGCCTGAGAATCGGCTTGATCTGATTGCGCAGGAAAAGGATCGCGACGCCGAGCAGCACCATCGACGAGCCGGTCATCCAGAGCAGGAAGATGTGCGAGTTCGAGGCGTAGGCCATGCTGCGCCTCGCGGTGACGCGCATGACCCCGTCGGGAATCGCAACCCGGATCTCGATGAGGCTGGAGCGGCCCACCGTGTCGATCCAGTACGCCCGCTTGATCTGGCGGTTGATCTCCTCGGACAAGGCTTCGTCGAGGATGGAGAAGAACGGCCGTGGGCCCGGGGCCGGGAGCTTGGCGCCTTTCAGGATGTCGAGGTCGAGGTTGAGCCGCGTCGCGGCGATGCGAGAGAGCGTCTCGGCGTCCCTGTCCTGAGGATAGCTTTCGTAGACGTCGATGAGGGCCGCGACATCCGCCGTGACGGCTGCCGAGAGCCGGCGCGTGACGAGTTGCCAGTGCCGCTCCATGAAGGTGTAGGCGATCACCGATTGCAGCAGCACCACGGGCGCGATGATGATGATCAGCGAGCGGGCGTAGAGCCCTTTTGGAAGGGCATCTCCGACACCTCGGGAGATCAGCCGCCAGATGCGGCCAGGGCCGGGCATCGCGGCCCAGGCCTGGCTCGCACCGCGCCTCAGGCTCGCGAGGCCCCCCGCCACGCTGCCCTCCTAATCGACCGCGAGGCGGTAGCCGACGCCGCGCACGGTCTGAAGGAAGAGGGGGTTCGCCGGGTCGACCTCGGTCTTGCGGCGCAAGCGGTTGATCTGCACGTCGATGCTGCGCTCGGCGGCGAGGCCCCCCGACCCGGCCAGCGTCTCGCGCTCGACATTGGCGCCGCCCGCCAGCGCCAGGATCGTCAGAATTTCGCGCTCCCGCTCCGTGATGCGAACGGTCTCGTCCTGGCGCTTCAGTTCACCCCGGTCGATGCGATAAGAGAAGGGGCCGAAGGTCACCGATTCCGCGCCCTCGCGCACCGGCGCTTTCGCCCCGCGCTTGAGGATGTTGTTGAGTCGCAGAATGAGCTCGCGCGGTTCGAAGGGTTTCGGCAGGTAATCGTCGGCGCCAATTTCCAGGCCCATCACCCGATCATTCGGGTTCGAGCGCGCCGTGAGCATCAGGATCGGCACTTGCGACGTCTCGCGGACCTGGCGCGCGTAGTCGAACCCGGTCTCGCCGGGCATCATGACGTCGAGAACGAGGGCATCGAACACGAAACTCTGCGATCGGGCGCGCGCCTCGGCGACGTTCTCGGCCGCTGTCACCCGGAAACCCTGGTCGAAGAGAAAGCGCGACAGCAATTCGCGCACGCGGCGGTCATCGTCCACCACCAGAATATGAGGGGCATGGTCGGGGAGTTCGGCGCGGGGGCGGAGGCCGGCAACGGCCATCAGGCGACGGCCCCGACGCGGCGTGCCATGAGGCGCTGTACGGCGGCACGCTCTTCGGGATCGATCATGGCCAGAAGGAATCCTTCCGCGGCGCTGTAGGCAGTGCTGTCTCCCTCGGGCGGGTCCGAGAGGGCGCGGGCGAGCCGTCTCGCCTGGACGCGCGTCAGGTCGGCGGCAAGCGCCGTTCCAGCCGGGGTGCAGAACAGGAGACGCTGGCGGCGGTCGTTGGCCCCGGTCTTCTGCACGATGTAGTCCTGTTCGATCAAATCCTTCAGCACCCTGTTGAGGCTCTGCTTGGTGATGCGAAGGATATCCAGGAGTTCGGCGATGGTGAGGCCTGGATAGCGATCGACGAAATGCAGGACGCGATGATGTGCCCGGCCAAAGCCATACTGGGCCAGGATTCGATCCGGGTCACCGACGAAATCGCGATAGGCGAAGAACAGGAGCTCGATCAGGTCGTCGCTGCCCTCCGCCGGCGCCGCGGCACGCGGAGTATCGGCTTTGGTGACCTCTCGCGTCGCGTGTCGGTCCACGATCGGGGCACCCTCCATTTACGTCAGTCTTGTTGACATATCTCAGCCCCGTTGCTACCCGTCAAGCCGTCCGGCCACGGTCGCCTGCGCCCTCTATCGGCGACGGGCCGTGCTCGACCCCACCCGCGATGGCGCTGGCTTCGATCCTGTCCCCGCGGCCTGCATCCGTTTGCCGAGGAACGCGTCCATGTCCATGATCCCCTTCGACGAGCGCGAGGGCACCATCTGGTTCGACGGCGCGCTGGTGCCGTGGCGGGACGCGAAGATCCACGTGCTCAGCCACGGGCTGCATTACGGCTCGTCGGTGTTCGAGGGCGAGCGCGCCTATGGCGGCCGCATCTTCAAGACCGAGGAGCACGCGGAGCGCCTGCTGCGCTCGGCGCAACTGCTCGACTTCACCATTCCCTACAGTGCCGACGACATTGTCGCCGCCAAGGAGCTGGTTCTCAGGACCAGCGGGCTCTCCGACGCCTACATTCGGCCGGTGGCCTGGCGCGGCTCGGAGATGATGGGCGTCGCCGCCCAGGGCAACACCATCCACCTGGCCATCGCAGCTTGGGAATGGCCGAGCTACTTCGATCCAGAGACAAAGATGAAAGGCATTCGCCTCGACATCGCCGATTATCGTCGGCCGGACCCGCGTACGGCGCCGTCCGCATCGAAGGCGGCGGGCCTCTACATGATCTGCACGATCTCGAAGCACCGGGCCGAGAACAAGGGCTTTGCCGACGCGCTGATGCTTGATTGGGAAGACAACGTCGCCGAGTGTACCGGTGCCAACGTGTTCTTCGTGACCGACGGCGTGATCCATACGCCCCTCGCCGACCGGTTCCTCAACGGCATCACCAGACAGACCGTGATCGATCTCGCCCGCCGGCGCGGCATCACGGTGATCGAGCGCCGTATCCGGCCCGAGGAGATGAGCGGTTTCTCGGAATGCTTCATCACCGGCTCGGCTGCCGAGGTGACCCCGGTGTCGGAGATCGGCCCCTATCGCTTCATCCCGGCCGCCCTGACGAAGTCGCTCATGGACGATTATACGTCCGAGGTGCAGCCCAAGGCCGAGGCTGCCTGACGACGACCGTGCCGGCTGGGACGAATCCAGTCGGCACCCGATGGGAACCCGGGTCCGACCTCATGTGTTACAAGCAGAACATATCAGGAACGGAGCTGGCAATGGCCAAGACGCAGAGCGGGACGACGTCCGCGAAGAACGGATCCGAGCAGGAGCTTCCGAACGAAAACCCGAAGACCGCCGACGGCGACGCATCCAATCGGATCAAGGACCCCGACCAGTGGACCACCGGGTCCGAGCCGATGACAGGCGCCCAGGCCTCCTACCTCAAGACCCTGTCCGAAGAGACCCATGAGCCGGAGGCCTTCGAGCCCGACCTCGACAAGGCCGAGGCGTCGAAACGGATCGATGCTCTGCGCAAGGAGGCCGGACGCGGCTGAGCCGCTGTGGGGCTCCGTATTTCCGCGATGGGTTTAAGCGAACCGCAAGACCTTCCGTGACACAACAGGTCGCGACAACGCCTGTCGCGGGATCATGCGAAATGACGGATCCTGCGGCAGAGGGTGATTCCAAGCACCCGACCAAAGGCGATATGATGGGTGATCTCCTTACTCGAATGTCATCGGCCGCGTTGCGATCGCGGCGGGACGAGGCCGGAACCACATCCGTCGAGTATAGCGTGATCGGCGGATTGATTTTTTTGGCGATCGCTGCTGCCCTTCAGACCTTTTCCAGCCGCATGAACGGGCTCTACGGTGTGATCGAGGCCGTGATCGTCAGGAACTAAGCTTGGCACGTCCGGCCACTCAACTCCCGCTTCAGTCACGAGCGTGGTTTCGGGCCGCGCGTGCTAGCCTGTCTTATTCACGAGGGCAGTGGATCTGTGGTGGCGAGCGTAGCGTAAGGCATTGATAGGGCTTAGGGAT
>NZ_JAIETD010000042.1 GCF_019745455.1 Methylobacterium sp. | reverse complement strand
ATACCGGTGAACCCGATCACCGCGTTGAGCGGCGTGCGGATCTCGTGGCTCATCGAGGCCAGGAAGGAGCTCTTGGCTTCGCTGGCCGCTTCCGCCTGAGTTCTCAGACGCAGCGCCTCCGCCGTCGCCGCGCGTTCGGCCTCCGCCCGCTCGTGTTCGACCGTCTTGTCCCGAATGATGCACAGGACCCGTTCGACCTGGTTGTGCCCGTCATGCATGAAGCTCACGAGCACGCTGAGCCACTGTCCGCTACCGGTCCTGGATGGGCAGAAAATCTCGGTTTCCACGACGGGAGACTCGCAGGCCTGGAGCATCGCGGTTTGCAGGTTCTCTACGCTCGACCGGGGAAACAACGAAAACAGGCGACGGCCGATCAGGGCGCTGGGCTCGGGCCTGTCGTGAATCCAGTGAGCGCTGCGGCTCGCGAATTCGACCTGCCCCTCGGGACCCGCGACCAGGATGACGTCGGGGCTGTTCTCCATGATCTTCCGCGTCAGGACCGAGGCCTCGCGCAGGGCGCCGGTACGCTCTTCCACGCGCTGCTCGAGCGCCCGATTGCTCGCTTCGAGCGCCGTATCGCGTGCGGTCAGGTCAGTGATCAGTCTTTCAAGTGAGGAGCTGAGGGCATTCGCCTCCCGATAACCGCCGGAGGGTACTTGGGTATTGCGGTCGCCGAGACGATGCCGCTGGGCGAAGGTGACCAGAGCCAGGAGCGGCCGCGTTGTCACCCGTGCGATCAAGAGCCCGAGCAGCCCAAACGGGACAGCCAGGGCGACGCCCCAGAGCAGGATGGCGTGGTTGAGCGCCGTCACCGGCGCGAGGGCGGTCCGGGTGGGCTGCCGAATGACGACGGTCCAATCCATGCCGGCATAATCAGCCGTGCCGACGGACCGGCTGGCCGAGACGAGGAAGGGCTGGTCGCCGCCGAAGGATACGACGGCTGAGCTGCGGTGCCGCGTGGTAGCTGCCTCCGCGATCGCCCGCAGGATGTCTGGGGCGAGGCGCTTGCCCATGATGTCGGTTGGACCGAGCAGAACCTCGCCGTCGTTGCGCAGGATCAAGCCTTCGATGCCGCTTTGCCGTTCCTCGAACGGTGCCAGGATCGAGCGCTCGATCCGGCGTGCCCAGGTCCAGCTCATATGGCCGCCAAGGACGCCGATCAGCCTTCCTTCACCGTCATGGACGGCTGTCGCGACATCGACGAAGCGCAGAGGTTCGCCATCGGGCAAGGGCGGAAGTTTCTGGGCGAGCAGCACGGCTTCGTGAACGTCACCCGCATAGGGCCTCACTAGCGCTCCGCGAAACCAAGGCCGCTCGCGCACGCTTTTTCCTTCGAGGAGCCCTCCCGAACTCGCCAGGACCAAGCCGTCGGGATCGACGAAGCCGAGCCAGGCATATTCCTTGTGCTCGGCCTGAACCGTATCGATCCATTTGCGCCAGGTCGCCGAAGTCGCCGAGACGCTCTCGCCCATCGTGGCAAGCGTCCTCACGAGCAGCAGGTTGTCGTGCATCACGGCATCGAGCCGGTCGCGCAGATGCTCGGCGTATCCCGACAGCTCATGCCCGATCTGTTCGCGAAGTTGTGCGGCCGCCATGCGCTCGGCCGTAAGGCTGACGCAGAATGTCAGGGCGAGGGCAAGGATCCCGAAGACCGAGGCGAGCAGCGCCCGCAAGCTGATGGGGCCCTGTCGCACGCGAACGGTCCTGAAACTGATGGACCATGATCAGACAGGAGAATCCTTAGTTTTTCGCTACTTGGGCAGTTTGGAAAGCCAGATCGGCGTTTCAGCCACTCACGCAACGAAAGATATCTCGGGATATTGTTTTGAGCGCCAAGAGTAATTGGCCCAGCAATCGAACGTTATCCATCTCACCGACCGGGATCAAACGTTGACACCCTCGTGACCGTTTCGCCACGAGGGTGCCCTGAACTCTCACAAGTGTTTCCGTGATCCTTTAACCGGGCATAGAGAATCTTCGGCTCGTATCGGAACGACGACGCGGTGATCCGCGACACGCTCTTCCCAACACTCAGCCAAGAGGCTTACGATGTCCGCTGCCCCCCTCGTCGTCGTCGCGGACGACGACACGATCACGCGCTCGATCATCAATCTGAAGCTGAAGAGCCGCGGCTACAACGTGATCACGGCCTCCGACGGCAGCGAGGCACTCAAGGTGATCGAGACCGAAGCTCCAGACCTCGTCGTCCTCGATGCGATGATGCCGGGCATCAACGGCTTCGAACTGCTGCGGCAGATCAAGACGACCCCGCGGACCGCCAAAACCCTGGTGGTGATGCTGACCTCGAGGAAGCTCGAACAGGACATCGTCGGCGCCCTGAACGCAGGCGCGAGCGACTACCTCGTAAAACCCTTCATTCCAGAAGAACTTGCCGTTCGGATCGCGCGCCTCTTACCGATCAATAGGCAGCAATAGATCGAGGCGCGCGAGGGACGGGTTTCTGGCGCGTGATCACGATGACGATTTTGCGTCGCCCTCAAGAAGCAAGAAGATCGATCGTTCAGCAACTCGGATGGGGTCGTTGCACCCCGGAATTGCGAGCTCCGAAAGCGTCAGACTTTGCCTTCCGAAGGCCTTCCCGGCTGAACACCCTTTGAGGGATCACCGTTCTCGGATTCCCTCAACGTCGGACCGGACGTTCCCTTGCCCGGATGTCCTGTCAGCTCGTCGATGTTGCCGAGAGCCCCTCCTTCCTTCGTACTGCCAGCATTCGGAACGTCCTTGTCGCCGGGCTTGACTGGCTTGCGCATGGCTTCCTCCGCTCAGTTTACATCTCAACCGGGATGGTCGAGCGGCGTTCCGAGGAGAGTGATGAGCCGGCGATCACAATAGTGCTGGCAAGCTGACAAACCGAGCAGACCAAGTCAGGCAGGACTGGTGCGGCGGCCATGGATCGATGGCCGAGCGCGGCTGATCGCGGTCAGCGGCACGGTCTGACGATCGTCCGACAACCTAGCCAAAGCGTGGGCAAGCAATTCGCTATGAAAAATATTGCTTTGCGATTGAGGTCGATGGCGCGCCCGAAAGGATTCGAACCTCTGACCCCCAGATTCGTAGTCTGGTGCTCTATCCAGCTGAGCTACGGGCGCGCGATGCGACGGGCTGGCAGCGATTGCCGTGCCGGTCGGAGGCGGTGTCTAAGACCTTCGTTTGCGGTTGGCAACCCTTTCCCGGAGACAATCCGACGCTTCTCCGCTTCCGGTCCTCGTGAGGCGTCTCGGAAGCGTTCGAACTGATCAGGGTCGCGGCGAGTCATCGCCATCGCGGTTCGAGAACAGAAGGCGGGCGCCATGCACCGCGGCGGCGGCCCGGTTGCTCACCTTGAGGGTTCGGAGCAACGCCGCGACGTGAACCTTCACGGTGCCTTCGCTCAACGAAAGAGCACGGGCGATCTCCTTGTTGGCCTTGCCGTCGACGATCAGCATCAGCACGTCGCGCTGGCGCCGGGTCAGGTCCTTGAGGATACCGTTAGGGTCGTCGTCCTCCTGCCTCGAGGAAGGGGATGAGATCGCCGCGGGCGAGGGCGACGCACTCGTCCTCGCCGCTGCGCTCGGTGGTGCCTCAGCGAGGCTGGGAGGCACGTAGATCGCACCCGAAAGGATCATCTCGATGATGCGCGTCATCTCCGCCGCGCCGAGGCCCTTCGGCACATAGCCGTGGGCCCCCGCTTCCAGGGCAAGAAGGATGTCGCGCCGATCGGTCGAAGCCGAAACGATCGCCGCGACCACGCTCGGAAAACACTCTCGCACGGCGCTCAAGGACTTCGCGCTGCCCATTCCGGGCATGTCGAGATCGAAGAGCGCGAGGTCGACCTCGCCGTCGTGCTCTCCCAGCCGAGCCAGCGCCTCGTCAAGGGAACCTGTTTCGATGACTTCCGTGAAATTGAGCCGGCGCACCAGGATGGCACTGAGGGCGAGGCGAAAATACTCATCGTCATCTGCCACGACTGCGCGTCGGGGCACCGAGAGGGGTTTAGTCATCGTCGGGTTCAACTCAAGCGGGCGAAAGGGCATTTCCGGTACGGCATCCATCGTGCCGCGTTTCACACGTTTCTCATAGACATCTCCAGCATTTCTCGGCTCTCGCAGGGTCGCAGCCAGGGCCAAAGGCAATGGGGTGCACAGATTGTTGCAGTATACGATGTCTGCGGCCGGTTATGCGCTGACGTTGCCGTTGTCGACATAATGGGAAATGTCGGTGTGCGAAGCCTGATCTCCGATGTCTTTTGATCGATCGGGTGCGCGTCATTCCGGTAGCGTCCTGCACGGTCGACCGTTGGCGAACAAGAACCCGGTTTGGGACCGGCGATGTCCCATGTCGGTGCAGCCAATCAGCCGCGGAGAACGCAAACCGGACGGCGACGACATCGGCTGCATCCACCGAGCCGGATTTCCACCCAATTTTACTAAATTTTGCCGGAAATATCGGGAAATAAACCTTAACGAATTACTGGAACAGGTCTTGATCTGCCTCTCCCCATCCCGGTCGCGACGTCTCGCCGCGGGACAAGAAGGGGAAGCGGAATGAACGCAACCGTTGGGGTCCTAATCATTGACGAAGCGGATGTGCTCGATCCGTCGCTTCGAGCGGCGCTCGAGCACGAGCCCGCACTCTGCACACTCAGCGAAGGTGATATCGATGAGCTGCGCGGTGAGCCGGCGGTCGCTCTGGTCGTCCTCTCCGAGGCTGGGTTGAAAGCCACCGCGTTGAAGATCGCCACGCTGAAGCACAAGCAAGCCGACCTGAAGGTCGTGGTCGCGTTCCAATCGCTGCCCGGCGAGGCCCTGCGCCTGCTGCTCGCCTCCGGGACCGATGCCGTCGTGGCGCGTCAGTCCTCGCCGCGCGAAGTCTGCTCCGTTCTCCTCGGGCTGATGCAGAGCAGCGCCGCGGCAATTGCCAAGCCAGAACCCAGCCGCGACCTCGACCTGGGAGATGGTCTGACGCCGCGGGAGGCTGAGATTCTGCGTTTCCTCAGCGCGGGCTTCAGCAACAAGGAGGTCGCCCGCCGCCTGAGCCTGAGCGTCCGGACCGTCGAAACGCATCGCCTGAATCTTCGGCGCAAGACCCAGACAGGCCGCCTCAAAGATCTCGTCGCTCTCGCCCGCAAGCTCGGCCTGGCGCCTGTCGTGGATGTGGATAGCCCACGCCGCTCATCCAGCGAGGCTCACCCTGCCATGCCGAAGCCCAGCCTTGAAGCCAGTCCTTACTGAACTCGGGTGTTCAGCCGGGCGGGATACCGCCCGACGATACGAAATCTATGCCTCGGCCAGTATCTTTACGCCTCGGCATAAATGCGCTTGGAAGACGAGCGGCGCTGGGCGGAACCGTTCGCGGCTCGGTTTCCTCCCGAAGGTGTAAGCTTGGACTTCCTCTTGCTCGGCAGGTTCGGCGAAACGACTACACGATCCGATCCTTCAACCGATAGGCGCGACTGAAGCAGGCCCAGAACGGCAGCCTCCTCAGGTCGCAGGCACCCAAGATCGTCTCGCAGTTCCTCCTCCACCGCATCCTTCACCTGCAGGAGGAGCGCTCCCTCGACATAGCAGTCGAGAACCTGCGGGTGGATGTAGCAGGCACGGCAGACCGTCGGCGTATTGCCGAGGCGCGCGGCGACGCGCTCGATGGCTGCGCGAAGGTTCTTCTTCGCCTTGGCCTGGCTGTCGAAGGCCTCGAATTCCTGCAGCGCCATGGCAGCCAGCACGGTGCCGGCCCAAGTCCGGAAATCCTTGGCGGTGATGTCCTGCCCGGTGATCTCGCGCAGGTACGCATTGACGTCGGCCGAGGTAACATCGCAGCACTCGCCCTCGTCGTCGACGTACTGGAACAGCTCCTGGCCCGGCAGGTCCTGGCAGGCCTTCACGATCCTGGCGACGCGCCGATCCCTGATGGACAGGTTCCAGGTCTTGCCGCTCTTTCCCTTGAAGCGGAATTTCAGCTCCGGCCCGTCGACCTTCACGTGAGGGTCCTTGAGGGTGGTGAGCCCATAGCTCTTGTTGCTGCGTGCATAATCGTCGTTGCCCACCCGGATCAGCGTCGCTTCAAGGAGATGCACGACGGTGGCGAGCACCTTGTCGCGCGGCAGGCCGCGGAGCGACATGTCGCGGTCGACGCGGGTACGGATGCCCGGCAGCGCGTCGGCGAAGGCGGTGATGCGGGCGAACTTCGTCGCGTCCCGCGCCTGCCGGAAATCGGGGTGGTAGCGGTACTGCTTTCGTCCCTTGGCATCGCGCCCGGTGGCCTGGATGTGCCCCTTCGGGTTCGGGCAGATCCAGACATCGGTGTAGGCCGGCGGGATCGCGAGCGAGCGGATGCGCTTGAGCGTCGCCGCATCCCTCACCGGCACACCCTTGGCGTCGCGATAGCCGAAGCCCGTCCCGGCCTTGCGCCGGGTGATACCGGGGCGCGAATCGTCGACATAGACCAGACCGGCTTCCACCGCCGCGTCGCGGGGATCGGTGACGCCGCATCCTTCGCTCTCGTCGCTACGCGCGGCCATCGACGCTCCCTTGATACCGTTGTGGACCGCCGGACAGGCAGCGAGCGTCAACCGAGCCGTTCGCGCGCTGTTCCTGCGGCAACGTGCTAGAGGCTCGGCCATGGATAACTCCACGGCCACAAAGCCGACGCAGCTCGTCTTCGTCGTCACGGAAGACTGGTTCTTCGCCTCGCATTTCCTCGGCTTCGCCCGTGCGGCGGTAGCGGCCGGACTCTCGGTCGCCGTGGTGACCCGGGTGCGCGATCATCGCGCGGTGATCGAGGCGACGGGCGCGCGGGTGGTGCCTCTCGAGGCCGAGCGCTCCAGCCTCAATCCGATGGCGGCCGGCTACGCGGCCGGCCAGCTCGCCGCGATCCTGAAGGCGCTTCAAGCCGACATCGTCCATTGCATCGCCCTGCGTGGCATCCTGATCGGCGGCACCGCCGCGGCGATGGCGGGCATTCCCGCACGGGTCTACGCTCTGACGGGCCTCGGCCTCATGGGTGCCCGGCAGGACCGGATCGGGCGCACCGCGCGGCTCGCCCTGCGACACCTGATCCGCGGGCCGCTATCATCGCAAAAGACCCGATTTCTGTTCGAGAACCCGGACGATGCGAGGGCGCTCGGCCTCGACCCGGCCGATACGAGCGTCACCATCGTTGGCGGCGCCGGAATCGACCCGGCGGCCTATCCGGTCGCGCCGTCGCCGGGGATGCCGCCCCTCCGAGTCGCCGTGGTCGCGCGTCTGCTGTGGTCGAAGGGTATCGACACCGCCGTCGAGGCCGTGCGCCGGGCACGCGCGGAGGGAGCTGCGGTCGAACTCTCGCTCTACGGCGCTCCGGACCCCTCGAACCGGCGCGCGATTCCGGAGGCGACCCTCAGAGAGTGGAGCCGCGACGGGATCGTCTGGCATGGGGCGACCGCGGACGTGCCGGGCGTCTGGGCGGCACACCACGTCGCCTGCCTGCCCTCGCGCGGCGGCGAGGGCCTGCCGCGCACGCTCCTCGAAGCGGCTGCCTGTGGCCGGGCGATCCTCACCACCGACGTGCCCGGCTGCCGCGACCTCGTCCGCGACGGGATCGAGGGGCTCGTGGTCCGACCCGACGATCCGGCGGCCCTGGCCAAGGGCCTGATGCGGCTCGCCGCCGACCCGGCCCTCGTCGCCCGGATGGGTGCGGCTGCCCGAACCAGGATCGAGACCGGCGGCTTCACCGAAGAGGCGGTCACCCGCGCGGTCTGCGCGATCTACGCGGAGCTGGCGCCGCGATGATGGACCCGGACGACGCCCTCGCCTTCATCCGCGCCAATACACGCCTGCGTCCGGTGCCGCACGCACCGGAGATCCAGCTGCACGTGGCCGACGAGGCAACGGAGCTATGGCAGAAGACCGAGGAGGAACTCGCCGAGATCGGCCTGCCGCCGCCATTCTGGGCCTTCGCCTGGGCCGGCGGCCAGGCGCTCGCCCGATACATCCTCGACCATCCCGAACTGGTCGCCGGGCGCCGCGTCCTCGATTTCGCGTCCGGCTCCGGCCTTGTCGGCATCGCCGCCGCCATGGCCGGTGCCTCTGCCGTGACGGCGACCGACCTCGATCCGTTCTCGATTCCCGCCATCGGGCTCAACGCCGAGGCGAATGGCGTGCTGTCGCGGATCGCGGCGATCCAGGCCGACATCATCGGCACCGATCCGGGCGACGCAATCGTGCTGGCGGCCGACATCTTCTACGAGCGCGACATCGCCGGCCGCGTCACCGAATGGCTCGGTGCCCTCCATGCCCGCGGCGCGACGGTGCTCGTCGGCGATCCCGGCCGCGCCTACCTGCCGCGCGACCGGCTCGGCGTCGTCGCGACCTACGAGGTTCCGGTGAGCCGAAGCCTCGAGGATGCCGAGATCAAGCGCAGCCAGGTCTGGCGGTTCGGCGGATAGAGGCCGTCAGGCTTCAGCTCCGAGCCGCCCGAAACAGCCGGCGCAGCACGGCGTGGGTCGCGCCGCACAGAACGAGCGGGATGCCGGCGAGCAGCGTCAGGAACCAGGCCCAGGCCGGCATCCAGCTCTGCGCCTGATGATCGCTCATGCCCCAGACATAGTTGATGTTGACCGGCATCAGGCCCGGATCGGACATCGGCGCGGGCATCAGGAAGAAGCAGACGAGGAGCACCACCACGGCGAGGGCCGACCAGGCCGCCCAGGCGCGCCGGTCGTAGCCGAGGCGCCAGACGAGATAGACGAGCAGGAACGGCAGCCAGCCGTGGAAGAGCGACAGCCCGCGCAGGAACAACGAGTTCTCTGTCTTGAACATGTAGGCCGTCATGCCGGTGAGCGGCATGCCGATCGCCCCGGCGAGGAAATCGACGACCCAGATCACCTGCGGCGCCAGAACCCCGACCGCGCACATCGAGACGAGGAGTGCGTCCTCCCTCCAGATGCCGACGAGCGTGAGAATGAGGGCGAGATCGCAGAAATACAGGAAGTTGGTCGGCCCGTAATAGGCCCAGTAGACCGGGATGAGCACCGCCATAAAGGCCGTGTAGGCGAGCTTGAGGGCAAGCGGCACCCGGCCCCTGGCGAGCGTCGCCACGCCTCCGGCGATGGTCTTGGCCGGATCGGTCTCGCCGTCCTGGAATGTCGCTTCGGTCACCGGCTGCCCCTTATGTAACGCTGTTCAAACGCTAGGGCCGAGCTTCGACCGGAGTCTGTGCGAAATCACGCACCCGTCACCCGACCCGGCATCGGCATGCGGCTTTCCGGGGGCGAGAGGCTCATTCGAGCCGCACCACGACGCTGTCGCTGGCGCCCGACGCGTCCATGACCGAGATACGGGCGAACCCCGCCCCGTCGGGCGTCCAGCTCGATTGGCGGCGGGCGCTTTCGGCCACCGGCAGGCTGTTGACCATCCAGGTCAGGGGCGGAACGCCGCCGAGCGCCTTGAGGGCGAGTGCGGCGGACGCGCCGGACTCGGCGAGCCCAAGATCGATCCGGGCGCCGTCCGGCGGGTAGGCGATGCGAAGGGCCGCGCCCTGCCCGGCCACCAGGGTCTTCGGCGCATCCTTTCGGATATGCCGCAGGGGCGGCGGCAGGGTCACGGTGGTGGCGACGAGCGCTTCGCGGGCGAGCGGTACGGGCTCGGGCTCGCCGCCATATCGGGCGAAGGCGTCGAATAGGACCGGCGCGGCGACGAGACGCCCGACGAGACCGGGCACGGCGTTGCCGTCCGGCCGCCCGACCCAGACGCCGATGGTTACACGCCGGTCAAATCCGACGGCCAGGGCGTCGCGATAGCCATAAGACGTGCCGGTCTTGTAGGCGATGCGGTTCGGCAGGGCGTTCTCGGGCGGAGGCGCGCCGCGCAGGATGTCGGCGACATAGGATGCGGCGACGGGATCGGCGATCAGGCTCTCGGAAGCCGGTGCCTCGCCGAGGCGGCGCAGGAGGGTCGGCACGGAGCCGCCGCGGGCCAGACCTGCGAACAGACGGGCGGTGTCGGTCAGGGTGATGCCGAGACCGCCGAGCGCAACGGGCAGGCCGGGAGCGGTATCGCGAGGAAGCGCGATCCGGGCGCCTGCCGCCCTGAGCCGGGCGATGAAGCGCGCCGCGCCGACCACTTCGAGCAGGTCCACCGCCGGAACGTTGAGCGAGAGCTGAAGTGCACGGCGCGCGGTCACGATGCCCTGGTAGCCGAGATCGAAATTCTCCGGCGCGTAGGAGCCGGCGAACCGCAAGGGCCGGTCCTCGAGCAGCGTCTCGGGATGTGCAGCACCGCCCTCGAAGGCGAGCGCATAGATGAAGGGCTTGAGGGTTGAGCCCGGCGAGCGGATCGCGCCCGTCATGTCGATGGCGCCCATGCGGCTCGCATCGGTGTAGCCGGGGCTCCCGACCTGAGCGATGACGGCGCCGGTCGCGTTGTCGACAGCGAGGATGGCGGCCGAGATGCCGGGACCCACGGCGGCGGCCCGTTCGTTCGCCAGGGCCTCCAGGCTCGCCTGAAGCCGGCCGTCGATGGTGAGGCGGAGTACCTGCGCTGACGGCTCGGCTGCGATGGCGGCATCCGCGGCATGGGCCGCCAGCATCGGAAACGGCTTTCGCGCGGTCGGCACCGGCTCCGCCTTGGCGGCCTCGGCTTCCGCCTTCGTGATCACGCCGCCCGTGGCGACGCGGTCGAGCACCCGATCGCGGGCGAGCCGGGCGCGCTCGGCGAAGCGATCGGGCCGGCGCGCCTCCGGGCTCTGCGGCAGCCCGACGAGAAGCGCCGCCTCGGCGAAGGAGAGCCGCGCCGGCTCCCGCCCGAAATAGGCGAGGCTCGCCGCGCGAAGACCTTCAACCGGCCCTCCATAGGGCGCGAGCGTGAGGTAGAGGTCGAGGACGCCCGACTTGCCGAGGCGCCGTTCGAGCTCGATCGCCCGGACCATCTGCCGGAGCTTGGCTCCGAGGGACCGCTCGGACCGAGGCTCGATGAGCCGGGCGACCTGCATCGACAGGGTGGAGCCGCCGGAGACGATCCGGCCGCTGGTCAGCCATTGCCAGGCGGCGCGGCCCAGAGCGATCGGATCGACACCGCCGTGGTTCGCGAAGCGCCGATCCTCGTAGGCCACCAGCATCGCGAGCATGCGCGGATCGACCTCTGCAGCCGTCATGGGCAGTCGCCAGCGCCCGTCAGCGGTCGCGAAGGGGCGCAGCAGTCGCCCATCGCGGTCGAGGACGATGGTGGATCGCTGGTTCGCCTGCGTCAGATCGAGGGGCGGAAGGCCTTCGGTGAAACGCCAGAGCGCCAGCCCCGGCAGGGCGACGAGAAGACTGAAAGTCCCGATGAGGATGACGGCGAACCGCAGCCGCCTTTCCCGCTCCAAAAATCCCCGCCTACGATCCATCTCAAGCCCCGTTGAAACGACGCCAGGCGAATATGGACCGAAGCCAGGTCGCAAGCCACGGACGATCGGGGCAATCCGATGCGCGAAAACACCTCGCCGGCGAAGACGCGGCAAACAGGGGCGTTACGGCGATTGCCAAGCCCCCGGTGATCCGCTAATGCCCGTGCCGGTCGGGGCAGGCGCCTATCGCGTCGCCCCTCCGGACGCTGCTGTAGCTCAGTGGTAGAGCACTTCATTGGTAATGAAGAGGTCGACAGTTCAATCCTGTCCAGCAGCACCAGAAATTGCGAGCATGCACAACTAGTTAGGTGAGTCCGCGGCTTTGGGCCGAGCGATTCATATTTGGCTGGGCAGCACGTGGGCAGCACTGTTTATGGCATTGCCAACGCTGCTTTCTGCGACGGGATGCCACAGCTTGAACAGTCAGAAACCTCCCGTCGGCGCACACTAGAGACGGTCTGGCGCGTTCGGACTTTCTTAACTCTGTCGCTCCATCGCATCCGGCCGACTTCAGCCGCCGGATCGCATGTCAGCTTCACTCGCCTTCTCAATCGAGCATCCCGACATCGCAGCCTGGCGACAGGGCTTCATGACCTTGAAGCCGAGCACATCGCCATGTCCCGGTCTTCCGGCCCGAAGTGGCAGGCCGTTCATGCCGCCGCAGGAGAGTTCCTGGATCACTATGCGACAGAGGCGGCCGGCTACGGCTGGACGACGCTGCAGCTCTTTGGTGTTCACCCCTTCCTCGGCGTCGTCCGCTCGGACTATTGCGGTGCTCTCGTGCTCAGCGGCGAGAAGCCGTCGGGCGTCGAGCCAGACCGCATCCTGTTCCAGCGGACCCACTACCGCCGCGGAGTACCGGGCGTGCCGACCGGCAGCGTGCCGCTCTGGTCGTTCACGGGGAAGTAGCTCTCCGAGCGGCGCTGTCTCATGACGGCCGCGCTGCAGGTGATGATCTGTGGCGCCGCGTTCGATCGACCTGTGAACATCATCTGCTACCGCAGCGCGACACCCAAGAAGGAGCCGCTGCAATTGAGATGGGTGGGGTTCGTCGACGCTACGCCTGCATTGCAACCGCTCACGGTCCCAACATAAACCGGCGTTCCTTCCGAACCGCGCGGCAGAAGAAATCCGATCGGTTTGGTCGGCGCGTTAAGATGGCCGGGATTGCTCGTCACGACCCCAGCACTCGGGCCATCCGCAAGGCTGGCGTAGAGGGCCGGTCCGCTCGAGGCTGATCGACTTGCCAGCGTCGAGCCAATCGGCATGGTCGCGCAGCCTCCAAACCGTGGATCGGTCGTGAGGATGCCGGCATTACAGTTCGGCTCTGTACCGACAAACAGCGTCACACCCCGATCAGGTTCTGCCTTGCTTCGGTCCTGGGAAGGCGAGGTTTCGGCTTGCGGTGCAGCGGTGTCGTGACGGGGCGCTTGTCTGGCAGCCGCTGTCTGGCGCCCATCCAGGGCAGCTTGCAGTGCGGTCATTCCGGCTTGAACGTCTTGAAGCGTCCCGATCAGCACGTAGCAGGTAAACGTATGATCTCCGGGCGAGAGGTTGGCTTCGCGAAAGACGCAGTTCCATTTAACCGTCGCGTTGCCCGGCTCAGGAAGGTGAGCAAAGCTCCACCGTCCGTATCCCTGGTTGGGAAACGCGGGTTGAGGCAGACCCGCGCTGTACACACCCATGGCATGGGAGCCGTCTTCGGTCGCCAAGATGACGGGAAGGTTCTGTTCGCCTGGCCCATCAGTGAGCGGTGATAACTTTCGCGGTGCTGGTTCGTAGGTCCAGAAGCGCGAAAAACCGGCTGGCATGTAGGCGGTGGCTACCTCGAAAGTCGCGGAGCCGTGCGGTCGTGGAACGGAGAACGTCGCCCGGTATTCGATGGCGTTCGCGACGCCATGAGCGCCGATCGTGACGCGCTTCATCAGCGCGTAGTCAGACAGCACCGTATCGTAGGGTCCTGGCCCCTTTGAACAGCCCGCCGAGGTTGTCCCTGGCGCTAGCCAGAAGGCCATCTGGCTCCATGTCTGAAGCCAGCTCCGACCCGTTTGCACCTGATTCAAACGGCTTGAGCTTGTCTCACCTGTACCGTCTGCATCGCTCCCGGCTTCAGTCGGGTTGAGACACTCTCCGTAGTCATCGAACGATGCTGCGGACTGCAGTTCGCGGCCGTGATCGTAGGTGTTCACGAACTCGCGCCCGGACCAGGTCAGGCTGTCGATCGCTCCCGCCATGCGGGAGGAGGTGCTGACGACGATGTCTGATCCGCCGAATGGCTGACGAATCTCGACTCGGTTGCCCTCGGCGGACCACTCGACCGCTGGACCGTCTTCCGCCCATGCCGGACAGTTAATCGACAGAAGCAGCGCAAACAATCCGACCGCCAACCTCATTTCCACTCCTCACCAGTCCATTTGACGCGTCCGAGGGTGAACCGGTCAAATTAGCTGCACAAGGCATCCAAGCTCGGCCTTTCGAGGCCGCCGAAGATCCGCGGGGCAGACGATTCTACGTGCCGAAGACCATCCTCGAGCGGGACGTCGTTGCCGTCACGATGCATGCGCCATCCGCACGCCATAGGTTTTCTCTGCCCCGCAGCCCTCAACTGGCTCATGCGATGACAGCTTTAGAAGCGCTCTCCTTCGCTGCCGTTCAAGCAACAAGCCATTTTTATCGGTACTTTGCGGCTCAGGCGTCGAAAACAACTTACTCATTTGAGGTAGACCATTTGAATTATCTAATACCGAATTCGGTTCCGCGTAAGTTCGATTGCATCATGACATCGATAAGCGGATTATAATCGACATCCAAAGGCGCGAAGAGTGTTAATCATTGACAGGACGGACCATGAACGAGATCCAGCCTCACAATGAGAAGCCCGCGAGTGTCTGGAACTCGGGCGGTGGGCGCTATAACGAAATCAGCCGAGGCATTGCCGATAGCATCGAGCATTGCGTGCTTCGCCTCGATCCCAGGCCTGGTGAAAAGGTCCTCGACCTCGCGACCGGAACCGGTTGGACGTCTCGCGTCGTCGCTCGGCGCGGAGTTCAGGTGATTGGCGTGGACATTGGCCCCGACCTCATCGCGTTCGCGGCCGATCAAGCAAGGGCGGATGGCCTCGACATCACGTACCAAGTCGCCGACGCCGAGAAGCTTCCATTCAGCGACGGCGAGTTCGACGCCGTGATCTCTACTTGTGGCGTGATGTTCGCGAGCCGCCCCGAGGCCGCCGCGTCCGAACTGGGGCGGGTGTGCCGCAGCGGCGGGCGCATTGCGCTCACGACTTGGTTGTCGGACAGCAACGTTTTCCAGATGTTCATGGTGATGAAGCCCTATATGCCGACGCCGCTCGTACCGGTGGCGCCTTCGCCATTCGAATGGGGCCGGACGGAACGGATCGCGGATCTGCTGGGCAAGGACTTCGACTTGGCCTTCGAGAAGGGCGTCTCCTACTACCGCGAGCCCAGCGGCGTAGCGGCCTGGGAGACTTTCTCCGACGGCTACGGGCCAACGAAGGCTCTCGCCACTTCACTCGATGAGAACCGCCGCTCCGAACTGCGCCGAGATTTCATCGCCTTTAGCGAGCAATTCGCAACACCACTCGGTATCTGCGTGCCGCGAGAATACTGGGTGACGAGGGGCATCCGCCATTAGGGCTGTCGTCGCATGAGCCAGTCGACGCAATTCCAATTTTTGATTGGCATATTGCGACGGCCCACCGATTCGATGAAAAACGAAACACCCCTAAGAACCGGCCGCGAAACTTTTGGGCACGAACCCCTCGACAGTTCAATCCTGTGCAGCAGCACCGGATTGTTGAATCATTTTATCTGACATCCAGACGACGCGATCACGCCAGGTTGCGTAGCTGCGCCGTCGTGTCCACCGCGCCCATCTGCTCGGCGAGGTCGGCGGCGGTAGCACCTGCGGAATCGCGCCGGTGCGGGTCGGCGCCGTGGGCGAGGAGAAGGTCTACAATCTCCGTCCGGTTGAACATCGCGGCGAGCATCAGGGCCGTACGGCTTCCGTCGCCGGTGCCGTCGATCCGGGCGCCGCGTTCGATCAGGAGACGAGCCATCGCGATATCGCCCTTGAAGGCGGCTCCGGCGAGGGGCGTCTGTCCGCGATCGTTGGCGATCTCGGCATCGCCTCCGTGGTCGAGAATGGCCCGCGCGGTGCCTTCCTGCCCGTTATAGGCGGCGAGCATCAAAAGGCTGTCGCCCTTGTCGTTGCGCAGGTTGGGCGGGAGGCCCTGTCCCAGCAGCTCGGCGAGTTCCTCGGTATGGCCCATCCGGGCGAACTGGAAGACGCGGCCCGCGAAGGCCAAGGTTGCGTCGTCGAGGACGGGAGGCGCCATGTGTCCTTGGTCCAAACTCATCGCCGGCGTTTCCCTTTCGCACATCTGTACCGCATCGCTTATGCCGTGGCCGGCGGATCGGTTCCAGGGACGATAAAGCGGGCAGGATGTCGCTCAGCCGGGCGGCAGTTCCGACGCCGCAGCCGTCCGCTTCCCAGGCGGCTTGGCAGCATTCGGACGTGCGGATTGCGCCACGAAGGCGCGCAGGGACGCCGCGTTGGCGGCGGCGGCGTCGGGGGTCAGGTCGCGGCGGGAGATTTCCTCGGCCTCCGCGAACTTGCCGCGCAGCCCGAGCACCAAAGCGAGGTTCTGGCGCACGCGGGCATCGGCCTGCGGCAGGGAGGCGGCCCTGCGCAGAATGGTCTCGGCCGGATCGAGCTGGCGTGCGAGCGCGTAGGACAGTCCGAGATTGGACATCACTGTCGGCTCGTCTGGCTGGATCTTGAGGGCGGCCTCGTAGAAGGCCTGGGCACGGGCATGGTCG
Organism: Methylobacterium sp.; assembly: GCF_019745455.1. Classification (GTDB taxonomy): domain Bacteria; phylum Pseudomonadota; class Alphaproteobacteria; order Rhizobiales; family Beijerinckiaceae; genus Methylobacterium. The sequence continues at coordinate 49,092 of NZ_JAIETD010000042.1, read as the reverse complement.
CCAAGTTGATCGGCGACGGCGCCCTGGGCCGAGAGCACCCGCCAATCCGGCCGTGCCGGAGTGTGGGCGTTCTGGAGCACGTCCGCGGCTTCCGCGAACCGTCCGACATCCGACAGCGCCTTGCCGTAGGCGGCGAGAACCGCCGAATTCTTCGGGTTGCGTAGAGCGACCTGCTGGAGGACCGCGACGGCCTGGGGCTTCTGGTCGGTGGCGCGCAGGGCCTGGGCGTAGCGTAGCGAGATCCCGATATCGCCGGAATCGGCGGCGTATTTCTCTCCCAAAGTCTCGACATCCCGGCGGCTCACGACGTTCCGGTCCCGCGACGCACCGCCGAGGAACGAGAGAGACGGCGTACCGATCGAGCCCGTCGTCTCGGGCGACCGTGCCTGGCAGCCGCCGAGTACCAGTCCGGCCGTGAGGAGGACGGGTGCCACTCTGAGCCGTGGCAAAAAGCGGGGCCGGACCATGACGCACTCCGAACAAGCAGGCCGGCCTCGCGCTTCACGCTACCGGTCAGCTGGTGTTAGAGCGTTAACCCTAATCTCCGGTTAATCCGCTCCGCTCGCGAACCTAAGGGCCCATGACGCGCCTCCCCGATCTACTCCCCTCCGGAACCACGGCCGTGCCCGTCGCCTGCGTCTCGGCCGCGGGCTGGGCGGCCATCAGGGAGGGGCTTTCGCAACGCCACCAGGCCTATTGCGCCGCGGTGGACTTCGCGCCCAAAGCCGGACGCATCGTCCTGCTGCCGGGCGAGGACGGTAGGGTCGCACGGGTGCTGTTCGGCCTCGGCGAACCTGGTGGGGATCGTCTCGTCGCCGGCAAGCTTCCCGGCCTGTTGCCGCCGGGCGCCTATCGCTTCGACGATGGCCAGGATGCCGGCTTCGATGCGGCCGAGGCTGCCCTCGCCTGGTTGCTCGGGAGCTACCGCTTCACCCGCTACCGGCAAGCCCCCCTCTCCCCCAGGCTCGTCGCACCGGACGGGGTCGATGCGGCGGAGATCGTGCGGATCGCCTCGGCGGTCGCCATGGGGCGCGACCTCGTCAACACGCCTGCGAACGATCTCGGCCCGGCCGAGATCGAGGCGGCGGCCCGCCTCCTCGCCGAATGTCACGGCGCCGCCGTTGCGGTGACGAAGGGCGAGGCGCTCGCCCGCGACTTTCCGATGATCCACGCGGTGGGGATGGCCTCGCCCCGCGCCCCCCGGCTCATCGACCTGACATGGGGTGACGACGGGGCACCGCTCGTCATCCTCGTCGGCAAGGGCGTTGCCTTCGACACCGGCGGCCTCGACATCAAGCCCTCGGCCGGCATGCTGCTCATGAAGAAAGACATGGGCGGGGCTGCCGCGGCGCTGGCCGCCGCCGACATGGTGATGGCGTCCGGTCTCCCGGTGCGCCTGCGTCTCCTGATCCCGGCCGTGGAGAACGCCGTCTCCGGCAACGCCTTCCGGCCCGGCGACGTGCTCCGCAGCCGCGCGGGCCTCAGCGTCGAGATCGGCAACACCGATGCCGAAGGGCGGCTGATCCTGGCCGACGCCCTGGCGCTCGCCGATTCGGAGACGCCGGATCTGCTCATCGATTTCGCCACGCTGACGGGCGCCGCCCGCGTCGCCCTCGGCCCCGACCTGCCAGCCTTCTTCACCGAAGACGATTCCCTTGCCGAAGCGGTGATGGCCTCGGCGAAGGCGGCAATCGACCCGGTCTGGCGAATGCCGCTCCACGCGCCCTACGCGAGTCTCCTTGAGTCGAAGGTCGCCGATCTCAACAACGTCTCGGGCGGGCCCTTCGCGGGTGCAATTACCGCCGCCCTGTTCCTGCGCCGCTTCGCCCCGAAGACCAAGGCGCATATCCATTTCGACCTCTACGGCTGGAACCCGACCACGAAGCCTGGAAGACCCGAGGGCGGCGAGGTCCAGACCGCACGGCTCGTCTTCGACCTGATCAAGCGGCGCTGGCCGAAGTGGGCCTGATTCCCACTGCCCTGAATCAAGCGCCGAGCGCCGCCTTCTCTAGTTCGTAGGCTGCCCGCACGGTTCCCTGACCGTATACCCGCTCGAGCCTCCGCACCGTGAAATGAGCGCGAGCCGTGGACTGGAAGTGGTCCATGAAGGCGACGTTGACGGCTGCGCCGCCCATGGCGCCGACGATCGGCACAGCCTGCGCCGCGACCTTCTGCGAAACGACCAGGCCGAAACGCGAGGCGATCTGCGTCGAGAAGCGGATCAGCGCCGGCGCAGCCTCGTCCAGGAGCGCCTTGTTGCCGGCATAGCGGGCGGCTTCGGCCAGGGTCCTGGCAAGGGCAGCCCGCACTGCAAAATAGCCGCTATCGCTGAGGCTGCTCTCGGCGCTCGAGCGCCCACCGAGCGCGAAGACCTGGACGCAAGCAAGGGCATTCTCCGGTTTCGCGAGATCCTCACCCTCTTCCCTGGCGATTTCGGCGATGGAACGAAGCATCAGGGTGGTGGAGAGCGGGAGCTCGACGGCAAGGGTCGCCAACCCGAAAGCGCCGCCGACGGCGCCCGAGACGCCCGCGAAAATCTTGTGGCGGGTTTCGCTCGATCCTCCGATCCAGTCGAAACGGCCCGGAGCAGGGATCGCGGATGCATCCACGAGGCTCTGCTCACCCTTGGCGGCAGCCTCCGGCAGGCTGGCCAAGGCGATCCGAAGGGCTGTGCGCATCGCCGCCTCGGTAGAGCGGGCGACGACGTCGGTGATGGGCGCGGGCAGCGCGCGGCCAATCATGTCGAGGGGTGCCCCCACCGCAGCCGAGAGACGTGCGGCCAGCCCCGGCTTCTCGAGGGCGAGGACGGCGCGCTTCAGGGCGTCCCGGTCGGCATCGGTGAGAGTCGGCATGGCGCTCGCGGCCGGCAGGGTCTCGGTGTCGCTGGGCAGGGCGATGTCTGTCACGGGTGTTTCTCGCACGGATGTCTCTCGCTCGTCTTCGACAGATGCGAACCACTGCCCTGGCAAGGCCCGCCCGCGGGTTTGGTTCCGAGTGTGAAGGTTTGCGACACATCAGACCTTGGCGGCGATCGCCTCTTCCTCCGGAGCAGCGACGGCAGCGGTCTGCGTCTTCCCCTCCCCCATCGCCGAGAGCACGAGGCAGAGAAGTGCCACGGGTATGCCGATGGCGGCAGAGGCCGCGAAGAAGTTCGGATAGCCAAGGCCATCGACCATGTAGCCGGAGAAGCCGCCCACGAACTTGCCCGGCAGGGCATAGAGCGAAGAGAGCAGTGCGTATTGCGTCGCCACGAAGGCCGAGGAGGTCAAGCTCGACATGTAGGCGATCAGCGCCGTGCCGGCGAAATTGCCGGCGAAGTTGTCGATCGAGATGCTGGCAACGAAGAGCGGCGTGTCGTGGCCGTTCAGAGCGAGCCAGGTGAACATCAGGTTCGAGGCCGCCCCCGCGATCCCGCCGACGAGCAGCGTCGGCTGCATGCCGAAGCGCAGCACGCAGAAGCCCCCCGCGAGGGCGCCGACGATGCCGATGATCACCCCGTAGATCTTGGTGACGTTGGCGATCTCGGTGAGCGTGAAACCCTGCTCGATGTAGAACGGCTGCGCCATCACGCCCGAGATGATGTCGGGCAGGCGGTAGAGCATGATCAGCGACAGGATCAGGATCAGCTTACCGCCTTTGCGGCGGACCAGGTCGCCGAATGGCTCGACAACGGCGATCCTCAGGGTGTCGGCAAGGCTGCGTCGCTCGCCGTCCACGACAGGAGCGTCCTGGCGGGGTGCGGCGAGCGCCCCGACGAGGCCGACGAGCATGAGGACGGCCATGGCGCCGTAAGCGGCAGACCATCCTGCACCTTGAGCGATGTAGAGAGCGCCGGCTCCAGCGAACGCGCGGGCGATCGCATAGCCGAGCTGATAGGCGCCCAGCATCACGCCCTGACGCTCCGTCGGCGCCGCGTCGATTCGCCAGCCATCCACCACGATGTCCTGCGTCGCCGAGGCGAAGGCGGTCACCAGGGCGCAGATCACGATGAAGACGAGACTCTGGTTGGGCTCGCCCTGGCTCATCCCGATGAGACCCGCCGCGACCACGAGTTGCGCAAGCACCATCCAGGCCCGGCGGCGCCCGAGCCAGCGCGTCAGTATCGGCAGGTCGAGCCGGTCGATCACCGGTGCCCACAGGAACTTCAGGGAATAGGCGAAGGAGACGTAGCTCAGGAGCCCGATGCTGGTGCGCTGGATGCCGGCCGTCGCGAGCCACGCCGAAAGTGTCGAGAATACGAGAAGGATCGGCAGCCCGCAGGCGAAGCCGAGGGCGAGCATCAGGGCGACACGCGAATCCTCCACCACGTCGCGGAACCCGAGTTTCTTCGATGCCGCGGGGCCATCAACCATGACAGGGGAACTCCTCAGGGCCTCGACGCCTTAATGGTCCAGAAACGTGGCAGCCATGAGCCGCAGCCGCCGCGCGACGATTGATGGGACAGGGAACACGCCGGCCGTGGCCATACATCGGACCGATCCTCGTGTCTGCGATCCGAAGGGCACGGCTTCGCGAAATCATTCCCCGGTCTGCCGCATCCAAGTCTTTGCACCGCAACGCCTATCGGCGAAACTCATCGTGGGGACGTCGGCTTGAACTACATCAGGATGGTTTCACGCCACGCTACGGGCGTCGTGAAAGAACGCGTCGTTCGTCCCGGCGCGCCATCGCGGGAGCGGCTTAGCGGTCGCACCCTGCGCCAGGCCGACGAGCGCATCGCCGCCTTGGAGGCGGAACTGCGACGGAAGACGGAGATGCTTCGCGAGGTCGACCATCGCGTGAAGAACAACCTCCAGGTGATCTCTTCGCTGATGCTCCTCAAGACGAGGCGCACGCCCGAGGGCGAAACCCGCGATGCCCTGCAGGCGATGGCCGAGCGCGTCGGCGCTCTCGCGGCCGTCCATCGGCTGCTCTATTCCGTGGACGAGTCGGTACGCCTCAACATCCAGGATTTTGCCTCGGAGCTGCTCGGGGATCTCCTCGCCGGCGTAGACACCTCGCGGATCTCAGTCGCGGTCGATTTCGAGGCCATTACCGTCTCGGCCACCATGGCCGCTCCGCTGGCGCTGCTGGTCCATGAACTCGCCACCAACGCGATTCGCCACGCCTTCCCTGGAGACCGCGCAGGCCGGCTGTGGATCGCTGGGATCAGGCGGGGGGATACGCTCCACATCCGCGTCGAGGACGATGGCGTGGGACAGGGCACGCCGAGGACCGGAGGTTTCGGCCGTTCGCTGATCGACATGGTCGTACGGCAGCTTCGCGGCACGATCGCCTGGAGCGATGCACAGCCTGGCACCAGAGCCGAGGTCGTCGTCCCGCTCGACGAGGCGATTCGCTAGCCGGCTAGGCTCGCGCGCGCAGGACGTCGAGGCGATACTGTGTGGTCCGCGTCTGGTGAACGATATCCAGCCAGCCTTGGCCGTGCTCGATCACAAGGCCCACCGCCTCGTCTCCGCCGAGCGGATAATGGGTCGCTCCGAGCCAGTTCACGAGGACGACGTCTCCGCCCGGTTCGAGCACCTGCCTGAGGTAGGAGGCGAAGGTCGCCATGTGGCTACGGCTAAAGAAGTAGATGACCTCGGACAGCATCACGAGGTCGAAGGGGCCGGGAGGGCCGTCTAAAGGCAGGGCCGCCTTGGCGAAGCTGACGTGTTCGAGGCCGGAGCATCGTGCCTGCGCAGCATCGAGAGCGGATTGCGCGACGTCCACGGCGATGAGTCTGGTGCAGCGCGCGGCCAGCCGCTGCGTCAGCACCCCAATGGAGCATCCGACCTCCAGGCCGCTGGCATAGGTCTGGCGTGGAAGGCTCGCGAGGGTTGCCTCGTATTTGCCGCGCTCGTAATCGCTGGTCTCGAAGCTCCAGGGGTCCGGGTTCGACGCATAGAGGTTGTCGAAATACTCCGGCGGAACGGTCGTGACGTGGCGCGTCATGGAATGCGGCCTCAGTGCCAAAGGCTGTCGGCAGGACCGGATCTGGCGAGCACGTAGCCCGCCGCCATGTCAAGCGCCCTGTCCGGACCCGGCTGCCGGAGATAGACCATCAGATCGCGCGACAGGCGTTCGATCGGGTGCCCCTGAAGGAACCCGGCAAGCCCGATCGAGCGCTGAGCGTGTTCGAGCACGTCGAGTCCGGCGCGTTCGACGGAGGACCGGGCGAGGTTCACGTAAGCGATGGCCTGGTCGGTATGGACGTTGGGATCGTTGGCGATCGAAGCCGCTCTTGCCACGACGAGCCGGGCCGTTTCGACCGCGATGGCCGCTTGGCCGACCCGGCCGCGCTGGTGAGCATCGCCGTCGCGGCGGGTCTCGCGCAGGTGTTGACGCAGTGTATCGAAAACCGCCTCGATCCCGCCGAGCTGCACCGCGCAGAACCTCCAGGCCCCGCCGGAGAAGTCGGGCTCGCGGAAATAATCATCGGGGTCGCCGATAAATGCCTCAGGTCCTACGCAAAGCTCGGAGAAATCGACGGTGCCGGAAACGGAGGCGCGCATCCCCTGCGCCCGCCAGCTCGACAAATCGGCGCGTTCGCCCTGGCCAAGATCGACCACCAGCATCTGCTGGCGGCCATCGGGCCGTCTGGCGGTGACGAGAGGCCTCGTGACGAAGCCCGCGCCCGAGGCGAACGACTTGGAGCCGGAAAGGCGGTATCGTACCCCCTCCTCGCTGAGGACGAGACCGCCTTCCGCCGATTGAGTGTTCCAGACCCCGAACAGATGACCGTCCATGGCATCGCCGGCTAGCCGCTCGCGAACGGGGGTCGAAGCGTAGCGCGACACCAGCGAGAGAGCGTTGACGTGCCCCTCGTAGAGCCGCCCCAACGCTAGGCTGCCGCGGCCGAGCAGTGCCAGGACGTCGAGTAGAAGAGGCGCCATGCCGGCCTCGTTGAGGCTCGAGCCGCCGAGGCCATGCGGCAGCGGCGCCGCGAGCAGCCCGAGACGGTGGCAATCGGCGACATCCTCGGCAGGAAACTCGCCCTCGCGATCGAGCCTATCGGCCCGGGACGCGGCAAGAGACGACACGGCACGCGCTGCGCTTTTGAGCCGCTCGGACCCATGCATGCCGTGTTGGGGGACGACGACATTCATGGCGCGCGGCAAGGTCCATCGAGTGGTGCAGGGTGCGAGCCCTTTAACCTAGGACGCAGGAGCGAGATGGAAAGCGTGCTTGCCGCGTGTCGGCCTCAGCCTTGCCGTTCCGCCCTGAGCGCTTTCAGCCGATACAGCGCATCGAGCGCGTCCCGCGGAGTCAGAGCATCGGGTTCGATCGTATCGAGCAATGCGGCAAGCTCGTCGCGCTGCGGCTCGGGCGGGGGAGGTTCGGGCGGAGGCGGCGGGGCGAGGCTGGCGAAGAGGGGCAGGTCGTCGATCCGCGGGCGGCTCGGGCGGTCGCGCTCGGCGCTCTCGAGGTTCTTCAGAATCGCACTCGCTCTCGCCACGACGCTCGCCGGAAGCCCCGCGAGGCGCGCCACCTGCAGGCCGTAGGAGCGTCCGGCGATCCCCGGCACGACCTCGTGCAGGAACACCACCTCGCCCTTGTGCTCGGCCACCTTCAGGGTCGCGTTGTCGAGGCGTGTGAGGCGCTGGCCGAGCGCCGTGAGTTCGTGGAAATGCGTGGCGAACAGGGCGCGGCAGCCATTCTGCTCGTGCAGGTGTTCGAGGCACGCCCAGGCGATCGAGAGACCGTCGAAGGTGGCGGTGCCGCGGCCGATCTCGTCGAGGACCACGAGGGAGCGGCGCGACGCCTGGTTCAGGATCGCGGCGGTCTCGACCATCTCGACCATGAAGGTCGATTGCCCGCGGGCGAGGTCGTCGGCGGCGCCGACCCGGGAGAACAGGCGGTCGACGACACCGAGATGGACGCGCCTCGCGGGCACGAAGGCGCCCATCTGCGCCAGCACGGCGATGAGCGCGTTCTGGCGCAGGAAGGTCGACTTGCCGCCCATATTCGGGCCGGTGATGAGGCGGATGTGCCCGCGCCCCTCGCCGGAGAGGTCGCAATCGTTGGGGATGAAGGGCTCGCCCGAGCGCCGCAGCGCCGCCTCCACCACGGGGTGGCGGCCACCGTCGACGATGAAGGCGAGGCTGTCGTCGACGAAGGGGCGCGACCAATCGAGCTCCACCGCCAGCTCGGCATGGGAAGCGGCGACGTCGAGGGCGGCGAGCCCTTCGGCGCAGGCCGCGATGATGTCGGCCTGATCGAGCACCCTCGCGGCCAGCGCCTCGAAGATCGCGCCTTCGAGCGCCAGGACCCGTTCCGAGGCGCCGGCGATCTTCGATTCGAGCGCCCCGAGTTCGAGGCTTGTGAACCGCATTGCGTCGACCATCGTCTGGCGATGGACGAAGGTCTCGCGCATCAGACCCTTGAGGCAGGCCTCGCCCACCGCCTGCGGCACCTCGATGAAGTAGCCGAGCTGGTGGTTGTGTTTGATCCGCAGGGTCCGGCAGCCGGTCTCCTCGGCGTAGCGGGCCTGGAGCGCGGCCACGATCTTGCGGGAATCCTGGCCAAGCAGCCGGGTCTCGTCGATCTCGGCATCGTAGCCCTCGCGCACGAAGCCGCCGTCGCGCCGGTTCAGCGGGAGGTCGTCGGCGAGCGCGGCGCGCAAGGTCTCGACGAGGCCTGGATCGACCCGGGCGAGGCTTCCGGCGATCTCGCTCAGGGCCTCGGGAATGGGGCTGAGGGCGCCGAGCCGGTCGGCGATGGACGAGGCCGCGTCGAGGCCGTCGCGCAGGGCCGCGAGATCGCGCGGGCCGCCCCGGCCGAGGCCGAGGCGCGACAGGGCGCGGGCGAGGTCCGGCGCGCGGGCGAGCGTCTCGCGGAGCGCACCGCGTCGAGCGCCGTCCTCCACCAGGAAGGTCACGGCCTCGTGCCGGCGCGCGATGGCGGAAAGCTCGGTGAGTGGCCCGGCGAGATGCTCGGCGAGCAGCCTTGCGCCCGCGGCCGACACCGTCCGGTCGATGGCGGCGAGCAGGCTGCCGCCGCGCTCGCCCGACAAGGTGCGGGTGAGTTCGAGATTGGCGCGGGTCGCCGCGTCGATCGAGAGCGTCGTGCCGCTCGCCTCCCGCATCGGCGGCGTCAGGGTCGCCTTCGCTCCGACCTGCGTGCGGGCCACGTAGAGGAGGGCTGCGCCGGCTGCAGCGATCTCGGCCCGGCTGAAGCTGCCGAACCCGTCGAGGGTCGAGACACCGAATTGCTCCCTGATGCGCCGCTCCGCCGAGGCTGGCTCGAGCTCCGCCTGGGGCAGAGGCGTCACGGCGGCCTGCGTCTCGCGCCACAGGCGCGCGAGACCCGGGTCGGCATGGATCGCTTCGGACAGGACGATCTCGCGCGGCTCGTGGCGAGCGATGGCTGCCGCGAGTTCGCCGCCTTCCACTTCGGTCAGCGAGAAGCGCCCGGTGGAGATGTCGATGGCGGCGAGGCCGTAGCCGAACCTGGCGTCGTCGAGCTTGCGCCGGCCGATTCCGAGCAGGATGCTGGCGCGGGCCGGATCGAGCAGCCGGTCCTCGGTAATGGTGCCGGGGGTGACGAGGCGGACGACGGCGCGGTTTACGACCGATTTAGGCCCTCGCTTCTTCGCTTCAGCCGGATCCTCGGTCTGCGCACAAACGGCGACGCGATGGCCCAGGGCGATGAGGCGGCTGAGGTAGTCGTCGGCGCGCTCCACCGGCACGCCGCACATCGGTATATCGGCGCCGCCATGCTTGCCGCGCTTGGTCAGCACGATGCCGAGCGCCCGCGATGCGATCTCGGCATCCTCGAAGAACAACTCGTAGAAGTCGCCCATCCTGTAGAACAGGAGGCAATCGGTGTTGGCGGCCTTGATCTCGATATACTGAGCCATCATCGGCGTGGCGCCGGCCTTGTCGAGGGCCGTGACGACGTCTGACGTGGCAACCGCCTTGGGCAAGGATCGGGCAGGACGCTCTGACATGGCGCGGTGATACCAGAACGAGGCGGTCGAAGCAGCGAAGCGCGGCCATTGCCCTGGGGAGAAGCTCCTCGATCCCAACTGCCACCTAAAACAAGAAAGGGCCGGCGCCTCTTCGCACCGGCCCCTTCGTCAAACTCCTGGTTGTCGCTTCGGCGACAGAATCAGCCTCAGTAGCGCGGGCCGCCCGAGGTGTTGCCCTTCTGCTGCTGGTATCCCGGCTGTGACGGATTGCGAGAATTCGGGTCGCTCATCATGCGCGGCTGCATCCGGCGCATCGAACGATGACGCATCCCGTGGCGGTGGCGCATGCCGCGACGGTGGTGGTAGCCGGCCTCGCTGGCTACGGGCTGGTCGGCGAGGACCGATGCTGCCGGCATGGCGGAAGCGGCGGACGCCGGAGCCAGGCCGATGCCGAGGCCACCCATGAACAGGCTGGCAGCAAGGGTAAGAGTAAGCTTGTTCATGTGGTCTTTCCGTCAAATCGCCCGATTGGCGCCGGGCTAACAATTCACTTGTGTCCAACCTGTTCCACGAAAGATTGCATTCGTCTCTCAGCCGAGACCGGGGAGAACTCACTCCGCATGGCGGGACCTCTCAGGCGAACAGGATGCAGCTCGCATCGACCACGCGAGACTTGCGGTTTCGCGTCTCACATCGCACCAGCCTTCTCATGACCGCTCCCGTCAGCCTTCCGCCGGATACCGCCCTTCCCATCGATGCGGTCCTGCCGCGGCTCCTCGCCACCCTCGACGCCTCCTCCGGCACGGTACTCGTCGCACCTCCCGGCGCGGGCAAGACGACTCGCGTCCCCCTCGCGCTTCTCGATGCCAAGTGGCTGAGGCCGAACCATAAAATCATTGTGCTGGAGCCACGCCGCCTCGCCGCCCGCGGTGCGGCCGAGCGAATGGCCGCGACGCTCGGCGAGAAAGTCGGGGAGACCGTCGGGCTTCGGGTGCGGCTCGGCTCGAAAGTGTCGGCTCGTACCCGGATCGAGGTCGTCACCGAAGGTGTGTTCACCCGCATGATCCTCGACGATCCCGAACTTAGCGCCGTCGGGGCGATCCTGTTCGACGAGTTTCACGAACGATCGCTCGATGCCGATCTCGGCCTCGCCCTCGCCCTCGACGCCAAGGGCGCATTGAGGCCGGACCTGCGGATCATCGTCATGTCGGCGACCCTCGACGGCGCCCGCGTGGCGAAGCTTCTCGGCGACGCGCCGGTGATCGAGTCGGAGGGCCGTGCCTATCCGGTCGAGACCCGGCATCTGCCCCGCGCGCCCGATAAGCGGATCGAGGAGACCATGGTGGAGGCCATCTTGCGGGCGTTGCGGGCCGATGCCGGCTCGGTCCTGGCCTTCCTGCCGGGACAGGGAGAGATACGCCGCGTCGCCACGTTCCTGGAAGACCGGGTCGGCGAGGATGTCGATGTCGCCCCGCTCTACGGCGCCCTCACCCCGGCCGAGCAGGATCGGGCGGTCTCCCCTGCTCCTCCGGGACGAAGGAAGGTGGTTCTGGCGACCAGCATCGCCGAGACCTCGCTGACGATCGAGGGCGTCCGCATCGTCGTCGATTCCGGTCTGGCGCGCGTCCCGGTTTACGAGCCGGCGACCGGCCTGACACGCCTCGTCACGGCGCGGGCGTCACGTGCCTCCGTCGATCAGCGCCGCGGCCGTGCCGGACGCACCGAGCCGGGCGTCTGCCACAGGCTGTGGCCGGAGGCCGCTACCAGCGCGTTGGAGGCCTTCGGCAAGCCCGAGATCCTCGCGGCGGACCTTGCCGGTCTGGTCCTCGATTGCGCCGCATGGGGCGTCCTCGATCCGCGCAGCCTCGCCTTCCTCGATCCGCCGCCAGGGCCGGCGCTCGAGGAAGCCAAGTCGATGCTTCAGGCAATCTCGGCCATCGATGCGGATGGGCGCCTGACTCCGGACGGACGCCGCCTGCGCGCCCTGCCCCTCCCGCCGCGCCTCGCCAGGATGGTTGTGAGCGCGGCGGATTCCGGCGCGGCGTCAGAGGCCGCCCGCCTCGCCGCCGTTATCGTGGAGCGCGGCCTCGGCGGCGACGGTGCTGACCTCGCCGACAGAATCGAGCGGTTCGGTCGCGACCGTGGGCAACGGGCGGCGGACATGCGCCGGCTCGCCGAAGGCTGGGCACGCCAGGCCGGCGAGGCGGCTCTCCGGAGCAGTGGCGTTGATCCCTTTGGCCCGGGTTACCTCCTGGCCCTCGCCTATCCCGACCGCATCGCTCGCGCACGAGGCCGCGACGGCGAGTTCGTCTTGGTCAATGGCCGTGGCGGCCGGCTCGACCCGGCCTCGGCGCTGGCGCGGGAGCACTACATCGTCGCGGCGGAACTCGCGGGCTCGGCCGGCAATGCGCGCATTCTGGCTGGGGCCGCGATCTCGCAGGAGGCGATCGAGGCGTTGTTCGCTGACTGGATCGAGACCACGACGTCAGTCACCTTCGAAAGAAGCGCGCGCAGCCTGCGCGCGCGCGAGATGAGACGGCTGGGAGCGGTCACGCTCGCTGAACGCACCCTTCCCGTACCGGCGAATAGCGAATCCGCATGCATCCTGGCCCGAGGCATCGCCGAGATCGGCCTCGACTCCCTCCCCTGGACTCCGGCCCTGTCGCAATGGCGCGCACGGATACGTTTCTTGCGGGCGGCACAGGGGGAGCCTTGGCCGGACGTCTCCGACGAGGCTTTGGCATCCACGGCAGCGGAATGGCTGGCGCCCGAACTGAATGGCCTGATAAGCCTCAACGCCATCTCGGCGGATACGCTGGGTCGGGCTTTGTCGGGCCTGCTGCCATGGGAGTTACGTCACAGGCTCGACAGCGAGTGCCCGACCCATGTCGAGGTGCCGACGGGGTCCCGTATCCCGGTCGATTACGAGGCCGAGGGCGGCCCGGTCCTGGCGGTGCGAGTCCAGGAATTGTTCGGACTCGACCGTCATCCGGCACTCGCCGGCGGTCAGGTGCCATTGGTACTGCATCTGCTCTCGCCGGCCTCGCGCCCGATCCAGATCACCCGAGACCTGCCTGGCTTCTGGCGCGGCTCATGGGCTGGAGTGCGCACCGACATGCGTGGGCGCTACCCGCGCCACCCCTGGCCGGAGGACCCGATCGCCGAGCCTCCGACCCGCCGGGCGAAGCCGCGGGGTACCTGATCGCCCTTAGGGCTTCAGGGTTCGCCTTTGGTATCGCCGCCGGATTCCGCCTCTGGCCTGTTATCGACGGCCTCTTCGAAGGCCTCCATCCAGGCTATCCGTTCCTGGCTTCCCTCGGGATACGGGCAGCTATCAGGGGTTCGCCCGTAGAGGCGGGCGTTCCGGCCCTTCATGAAGGGGCTGTCGCTGGCGGTGGCGCCACTGCTCATGGCTGAACTCCTCGTGCGTTGCGTTCGGGGCGGCAACGCACGAGCGTCAGCGAAGGATCATGCGGACCTGCGTTCGGCAACGCAATCGCCACTTCGTGAGGAACCCATGTCGAAGCCAGAGATCGCGATCCTCGTGACAACAATCATCCGGTCACGGCATTCTACGAGCATCTCGGATATCGCGACACCCATACCGCTTGCTCGCGGAAGATCATCGGGGCGGGCTGATGGCGATCCCGAGGGTCCGAGGAGGTCTGATCAACGACCGGGAAAGCAGGCGACGGCTTGAAACCGAGTCAAGGATTGGGACTTATCGTTCCGGACGGCCGGAATCATCCTGCCGCAGGCTGATGGGAGCGTGAGCATGAGCTTCTTCTATTTCCTGGTCTTCGTCGGTCCGTGGCTGGGCCTCGCCGTCATGAACCTGATGTCGATGAAGAACGCCAAGCCGCTCTGAGGCAAAGCTCCAAAGTCGGACTGCCGTTTTCCACATCGAGGGTCGTGGACCCTTCCTGTCGTTCCGGGTTCGCCTTCGGCGCCCGGAATGACGAACTGGCATCGTCGATGTCTGGATAAGCTAGGCCGCTGGCCCTCGGGCAATCTGAGTTCGACGCCCTGGTTCAAAGACGGCGGATCTCGCAATCGCGGCAAGATAGGCTTCGATCGCCGCATTGGCCGCGCCGCGCATCGCACGCATGTCGTCGACAGCTATGAAAATTCGAGGGAAGCGGCGCGCGAGCCAAAGATAGGCGCTGCCGAGTCGTACCAGCCGCTCCTGTTCGGCAAGGTCATGAACATTGCCCGGACGCAATGCATCCACTTCCGCTCCCTCCGCACAAGCCTCCATCCAGCGGTCGAGGATGGAGCAGGAGATCGCGTCACGCCGATCGATAGGGCAGATTGCGAAAACGAAGCGGTCGGCGATCGACAGGGCGACCTGATCGGTCTTGGCTGCGGCGGCTATCATCGCGTCCTGGTCGGCTGGCTGGAACGGCGAACCCTCGTAGAACGTCGCAACGGCGAAGTGGCGCAGGATCGCCTCCAGACTGTCGGTGCCCATCTCCTCACCCATGGCTTCGATGGCGACGAGGTCTGGCCTGACGAAGAAGCGCGGGTCGGCTGCGGGCGCCGTGATGGCACCACCGAGCGCGGCATGCAGGGGCGCGATACCGGCCACGTCGAGGGCCGCGACATAGCCGGCCTCCTGATGTCCGAAGCGGCCCGCCCGGCCGGCGATCTGCCGGATCTCCGAATGGGTGAGCGGCCGCTCGGCCTTGCCGTCCCACTTGCGGACGACCGAGAACAACACCCGCTTGAGGGGCCCGAGATTGAGTCCCATGCCCACCGCATCGGTCGTCACCAGGATCTCGGCGTCGCCGCCACGGAACCGAGCGGCCTCGGCGCGGCGCACCTCTGGCGAGAGCGCGCCGTAGATCGTCGCCACGCTGTGACCGGCCGCGATCAGGGCTTCGCGGTTCTCGTGCACGGCCCGGCGCGAGAACGCGACGACGGCGTCCCCGGCTTCGACGCGGTCCAGGGGAACCGGCTCGTCGATCAGCCGCAGCGGCGTCTTGCGGGTGAAGCCGACGACGTCGAGGGATTCGTTGGCGGCCTCCGCCGCACGCCGCACGAAGGATAGGGCATCCTCCGAACCGCAGACGATCACGGTGCGGGCCGGGATGCCGAACAGGGCGTTGGTCCAGGCCCACCCACGATCCGGGTCCATGATCATCTGGATTTCGTCGATGACGGCGACCTCGACCGTACGGCGCAGATCCGCGGTCTCGATGGTGCGCGAGGTGTGGGTCGGCTCGGCTTCGCCCAGCACCTCCTCGCCGGTGATCATCCCGGCGCGCAAGCCGCGCTCCAGCAACGCTTCGTAGTTCTCCAGGGCAAGAAGGCGCAGGGGCGCGAGATAAGTGCCGGTGGCGGCGGCCGTGAGGTGCTCCAATGCCGCATAGGTCTTGCCCGAATTTGTCGGCCCCATGTGAAAAACGATGCGGCGGTTGAGCCGGCGCGCGGCCGTGAGCCGGTCGATATAGGCCCCGAACCCGACCCGGTCGCGCAGGCGCCGGCGCGGCGAGTCCTCCTGCGCCAGCACCCTGGCACGGGTGCGGACAGGCTTGAGCGTGTCGAGCAAGGTTCGGGCGAGATCAGGCCCGAAGGCGAAGCGGCGCGAGCGCAGGGAGCGGTCGAGATGCGCGATATAGGTCGCCGCGTCGGCGCCGACGTCCTGGAGGTCGACGCGGACCTGCTGACGCAGACGGTCCACGGGCTTGCGCAGCGCCCGGTTTACCGAGGCCCGCTCGGCCTCGAGAAACATGCGCAGGTCATCGAGCCGCCAGACCGGATCGTTGCGCTCGGCCATTTCGTCGAGGATCGACGCCGCCTCCTGCGCGGGGGCGTCCACTCGCAGGTCCATGCGTCCGTCATCGAGGATCGGCATCGTAACGGAGAGCGAGGCGCCAAGCGCTCCATCCGCACCAGCGGTCACCTTCAGGTCCGGCAGGGTCCGGGCCAGTTCGCCAAGACCGCTCTGCAGGAAGAGGCGCCGCGCTTCGAGCGCATGCAGCGCCTTCGCGACGTCCGCCTCATCGGGTTCCCCGTCGAACTCCGGCAGATTGAGTTGCTGCCGCAGGAGATCCAAAGCCACCGCATCGAGCTTCGCGCCGAGGCGCGCCGCGATCTCCCCGAGAGCCTCGTTCG
This sequence comes from Methylobacterium sp., assembly GCF_019745455.1. Taxonomy (GTDB): domain Bacteria; phylum Pseudomonadota; class Alphaproteobacteria; order Rhizobiales; family Beijerinckiaceae; genus Methylobacterium. The sequence continues at coordinate 33,083 of NZ_JAIETD010000042.1, read as the reverse complement.
TCGGCGTATGACGCCTGCGGACCATGTCCCCTCCCCTTGCCGCCGACGGCAGGAGCCGTCCCGATCCATCGAGGAAAAGCTATGGCATGCGGGCGGGGCGGCCTGCGAGCCTCACGCCCGTCGCGAGGCTCCGAGTTCCTTCACGAACCCGGCGGTGACGCCGCGAAGGACCCCTACCTGCTTGCGTACGGCATCGGTCGAGGCCTGGACCTGATCGATGACCGCGCGGGTGGTGCCGACCGTCCGAGCCACCTGAATGACCCCGGTAGATGCCGCCTCGGCATTGGACAGGGCGGCGCCGATATCGGTTCCCATTCCCTGCGTCGCGCTGCGTTGGCGGCCGATGGCGTCGACCATCGCGGCGGCCGTGCGCTCGACATCGTCGATCCGGGTGGCGACCGCCCGCATGGATGCCACGGATTGTTCGGTCGCGCTCTGAACGTCCCGGATCTGGGTCGCGATCTCCTCGGTCGAGCTCGCGGTCAGCCCGGCGAGGCTCTTCACCTCGGTGGCGACTACCGCGAATCCACGGCCGGCGACACCTGCGCGGGTGGCTTCGATGGTGGCGTTGAGCGCAAGGAGGTTGGTCTGCTCTGCAACCGACCGGATCGTCGTGATGACCGAGCCGATCCGCTCGACGGAGGCCATGAGTTGGTTGACGGTCTCACCGGTCTGGCGCGCATCGTCGCTCGCCGCGCGCGTGGCGGCATTCGTGGCGTCGAGGTGATGCGAGATCTCGTCGGCGGTGGCGGTAAGGTGGTCACAGGTCTGCGCGACCCGGCGGACGTTGTCGCCCGCCTGGATCGTGCGAGCCGAGGCGCCGTCTGTCTCCTGCTCGGCACGCCGGGCGACATCGGATATGGCATGGCCGCTCGACTCCATGGCGGCGAGTGAGGTCTCGATCGATTGGACGACGTCGGCCACGGCGCTCTGAAAGGAATGCACCTGGCGCTCTACGGCGGCGGCACGCACGACCTCCCGGCGAGCCTGCTCCTCGGCCTTCGCCTTCAGGGCTTCCGCTTCCTGCTTGTCGCTTTCGGTGCGGGCGAGCGCGCGGCTGGCCGAGACGCCCTTCTGAATCTGGAAGACCAGCCAGACCAGCACGGCGGTCTGTGCGATCAGGATGACAGCGTGAAGGGCGACCCGCTGGATGCCGCCGCCGTCGGGAAACACGAGCGCGGGAAGCACGAGTCCGAAGCCGAGGTGATGCACCGCGACGACGGTCGCATAGGCGATCAAGGCCTTCCAATCGAGGAGGGCTGCGACGATCGCGAGGCAGGCGAAGAAGTACATGTGGATGTCGATCTGCAGAGTCTGACCGCGGCCGCCCTGCTCGAACACCGCGACCAGCATCGCGACGAGAGCCGCGAGACCCAGGCTGGCGAGGAGCCGCGTCCGTGGTCCCGTGAGGTCGCGCGCCGCCGCGAGCGTCGGAATCGCGGCAAGGGCCAGGGCGGCGGCAGCCAGTCCGAAACTCGCGAAGGTTCCCCGCCAGGTGTTCACAGCTACCACGAGGATGGCGTTGAGCCAGAGGAAGCCGACGAACATCCGTCCCGACGACGTCCTGATGCGGTCCAGGGTGAAGCCGTTCGTGCTCATGCGCGTGAATCGTCCTTGAAGGTTGGTTCGGGTCGGCAGCCCAGCGCCCATGAGGCGTCGAGGGTCATCCAGGCGCCCGCGCGATGCAGCTGGGCATGAAAGTCGGGATCGTCGGACCGCGCGACAGCGATGAACGGAAGGATGCTCATGCGGACGATCGCGCCCTCGGAGCGCGCGATCACCGTGATTGCCGCGTCCCCCTCCGCCCACGGGTCTCCGACCACCAGAACAGGTCCGCCCGACCGCGCAGGCACAAGGGCGGCGAGCGGCAGAACCAGGGTAAAGAAAGCAAATGCTCCGACCATCGCAGTCGGGATCTGGGATGCATTCATAATAACAAATGTTAGTCATTCGTACTCAAGAAACAGTTAAGCGCCGCACATGCGGCCTCTGAAGAACCGGCGACGTCAGTTGAGAGCGAGGTAGGCGGCTGGAGCCGGGATGCGGCGGCCAAAAGAGCCGTTCGACCGGCGTGGAGCCGGCAGGGGGCTTTTCAAGACGCCGAGCGGGTGTCATCTCAGACTGATGCAACCCTTGCGGTTATTCTTTGAGAACTGCTGCCGGACGTTCCGAGATGCGGCCTTGACCCTCGTCTATCCGCCGAGCTGCACCGGCTGCGGCGGAGCCACCGCCGACGCGCACGCCCTTTGTCCTGCCTGCTGGACACGCTTGACCCTGATCGAACAGCCCTATTGCTCCCGGCTCGGGACGCCCTTCAGCGTGGATCTAGGTGTCGGGCCACTGATCTCGCCACGTGCCATCGCCGAGCCGCCGGCCTTCGAAAGGGCACGGGCTGTCGCCGTCTACGATGAGGTCGCGCGCCGGATGGTTCACCGCCTGAAGTACGAGGACCGTCTTGACCTTGCAGCGGTCATGGCGCGGATGATGGAGACAGCGGGGACCGAACTCGTTACCGAGGCCGATTGCGTCGTTCCGGTGCCACTCCACCGCCTGCGTCTCTGGCGACGGCGCTTCAATCAGGCGGCGCTTCTCGCGAAGGCCATCGCCGGGCACAAGGGACGATCCTACGACCCGGGCTGCCTCGAGCGGGTCAAGGCCACTCGCTCGCAGGTGGGTCTCAGCAGGCCCGCCCGCGCCGCCAATCTTCAGGGCGCCTTCCGGGTTCCGGAGGCGGCCAAGGCACGCCTGCAGGGACGGCGCGTGCTGCTCGTCGACGATGTCAGTACAACTGGCGCCACCGCGAACGCTGCCGCCCGGGCACTCCTGCGCGGCGGCGCCAAGGCCGTCGACGTCCTCACCTTCGCCGTCGTGGCGGCAGAGAATTCGTGATCAAGCTCCTCGTCGGAGGTCGTCAGTCGCCAGAGATAACCCGGAAACATCGGTGTGCTTGGCTCCTGCGGTGCCCGGAAAGCCAAAGGAAGGTTTGCTGGTGACAGTGTAGGCGGAGCATCTAGGGAGTCATGACTAACCCCATCGGCGATCGAGCCCGTCCGGACGAGCCCGCCACGTCGCGGCGTAGCTTTCCGGTCCCCCGCAGCGTCAGCGGCCAGATCGCGGTGCTCGTGGTGATGACCATCGTCGTCACGCATATCCTCATCGCCATCGCTCTCTTTTTTGCCGGCGCCGGACCCTGGCGCACCGTCGATACGCCCGGAGGCGTCACCAATCGCCTCGCTGTGGTCGCACGCATGCTCGAGACCGCTCAGGCCGACCAGCGACAGGTGGTCTTCGCCTTGGCCAGAGCCGCGGAGCCGTCGATGGACCTGAGCTTGGACGAAGCCGCTCCGGCAGATGCGGGCAGCGAGGCACACCCCCAGGCGCCGAGGCTCCTGCAGAACCTCGGCGCCGGCTACCAGGTGCTCCCGCTGACGAAATCGACTGATCTCAGCGAGGACGGCGTGGCCCGGCTCACGGTGGAAACGCCGAGCCGCCTGATCATCTCTGCGCGGGTTCCGTTCCGCCTGATCGCCCCGCCGTACCGCTGGGGCCCGGTTCTCGGCACGATCGTATTTCTAGCCGCGATGTTGTCGGTTCTCTCGGTCTGGGCGACGAGGGCACTCGCGGCCCCCCTGGCGCGACTGGCCGAGGCGGCCGAGGCTTTCGGCCGAGTGGACGATAGCACGCCGCTTCCAGATCGCGGGCCCGAGGAGGTGCTCACGGTCTCCCGTGCGCTCGGACGGATGCGCGACCGCGTCACGCGCCTCATCGACGACCGCACCCGCATGCTGGCAGCCATCAGCCACGATCTGCGCACGCCGATCACCCGCATGCGCCTCCGGGCAGAGTTCATCGACGACGACGACGCCCGCGCGGCAACCCTGCGGGACCTCGACCAGATGAACGCCCTGGTCGAGGCCGCCCTGTCCTTCGTCCGCGACGGACGCAAGCAGGACCAGATGGCGCCCCTCGATCTCGCCGCGCTCGTCCAGACGGTCTGCGACGACTTCGCCGACATGGGCGCGGACGTAGAGGCCGAGACTTTGAGACATGTCCTGATCAATGGCCGATCCGACGAACTCCAACGGGCGATCTCCAATCTCGTTGACAATGCGGTGAAATACGGCCGGCGGGTGCGCGTGAGCATGGCGGCGACTTCGGCGGGAGCCACTGTCGCCATCGCAGACGAGGGCCCCGGCATCCCCGCTGCGGACCATGTGGCGATGCTCCAGCCCTTCGTCCGAGGAGACCGCGCACGAAACCTCGACGAGACGCCAGGCTTCGGCCTCGGCCTTTCCATCGCTACGGCGATCGTCGAGGCCCATTCCGGACAGATCAGTCTGGCGAACCGGGAGCCGCATGGTCTCGTCGTCACCTTGTCGCTGCCCCGAGCCGCAGGAATCTCATCTCCCCGCGAGGTGGCGACGGCGCCGGCCGACGATGACGTGAGGCAATCGGCTCTCGGGCGCGCCTGAACAACGCGCCTCCGGAGTCGGGGGTGTGCCAGCCCCACGCAAGCGATCCACCCTATCCCCGCTCCCATCGTGACATGGTCACAGTGGAGGCGGCAGCCTTGAGCGTCCTCATCGGTCTCGTCATCGCCATCGGTTCGATGCTCGGCGGCTTCGTCGCCATGGGCGGCCACCTCATCGTCATTTGGCAGCCTTGGGAATACGTCATCATCTGCGGCATGGCGGCGGGTACGTTCGTCATCGCCAACCCGATGAAGACGGTTGTCGACACGGGCCGCGCATCGATGGAGGCACTCACCGGCAAGGTGCCGAAGCGTCAGGACTTTCTCGCCCTCCTCGGCCTGCTTCACACCCTCATGCGGGAACTCAAGAACAAACCCCGGAACGAGGTCGAACCCCATCTCGACGACCCCGAGAACTCGGAGCTGTTCAAGACCTACCCAGACGTCGCCAAGAACAAGGACCTCGTGATGTTCATCTGCGACTACGCGCGCCTGATCCTGATCGGCAATGCGCGTTCGCATGAGATCGAGGCGCTCATGGACGAAGAGATCACCGGCCAGAAGCGCGACGCCCTCAAGCCCTATGCCGCCCTCACCACGGTCGCCGAGGCGCTTCCGGCTCTAGGCATCGTCGCGGCGGTCCTCGGTATCGTGAAGGCGATGGGGGCCCTCGACCAGTCTCCCCAGATCCTCGGCGGCCTCATCGGCGCCGCACTCGTGGGCACCTTCGTCGGCATCTTCCTGTCCTACGGTGTGCTTGCGCCCTTCGCCCTCAAGGTGAAGACCACCCGCGAGAAGCAAGGCCGGGTCTATATCATCGTCAAGCAGAGCCTTCTGGCATACATGAACGGAGCGGTGCCGCAGATCGCGGTGGAGCACGGGCGCAAGGGCATCTCGTCGGGAGACCGCCCGACCATCGACGAGGTCGAGAATGCGACCGTGACAGGCGGAGCGCCGCGGGAGGCCGCATGACCGGACAACCGACCGCCAATCCGACGGACCTGAAGATACGCCTCAAGGAAGCGGGCGGCCTCTCCCTCGAGCGCCTGCCGATGCTGGCGGTGGTGTTCGACCGGCTGACCAGTGCCTGCACCGACAACCTCAAGCACCTCGTCGCATCCTCGGTGTTCTTCTCGTTCACGGGGATCAGGAACGGCCCCTTCGGCGAGCTGCTCGATGCCTGCGACAACAACGCGGTGGCGGGGATCTTCCACGCCGCCGAGTGGGATAGCCACATCCTCGTCGCCCTCGACCGCGACTTCATCTTCACCATGGTCGAGGCCCTGTTCGGAGCCGACGGCGGAGAGCCGCCGGTGGAGGACGAGCGCCCGTTTTCGGCGATCGAACTCCGCCTCGCCCATATGATCTTCGAGCAGATCGGGAAGGCTCTCGAATCGTCCTTCTCCCTCGTCTCCGCGACGACGTTCCGGCTGGAGCGCACCGAGACCAGGATGGAATTCGCTGTCATCGGCGGCCGCAGCAACAAGGCGGTCGAGGCCCGTTTCATGATCCAGGCGCTCAATCGCGGCGGAGAGTTGCTGGTGATCATGCCGCATTCGGCGATCAACCCGATGAGGCCGCGTCTCGCCAAGGCGCTCACCGGCGATACGGCGGCCCGCGACCCGCGCTGGACCCGTCAGATGGCCGCCGAGGTCCAGAAGGCCGAGGTGACGCTGCGGGCGGTGCTGGAGGAGCGCACCCTGACGCTGGGCGAGATCGCCGACCTCAAGGTCGGCCAGGTCATCGGCCTCGATGCCACCCCTGCGACGCGGGTGATGCTGGAAGGCAACGACCGACCCCTGTTCTGGTGCCACATGGGCCAGGCGCAGGGATCCTACGTCCTACGGGTCGATGAAGCCATTGCGCAGCGAAAGGAAGCCGCCGAAGATGACGCCGCTCGTTGACACCGTCCTGCTGCTGGCTCTCGTGGTGACGAGCGCCTGCGTGGTGCCGATGTACCTCAAGCTCAAGCGCCTCGACCGGACCCAGGCCGAGTACGGTCGGATCTTCGCCGAATCCGGCCATGCGCTCGCCAGCGCCGGGGCTGCGGTCCGCAGTTTCAGCACCGAGGGCCGGGCCATCCTGGAGGACCTGACCGTGAAGATCGACGAGGCCCGCAAGACCCTCTCGGATCTCGAGGCGAGCCGCCGGAGCCTCGCCGGCGAAATCGCCACGGCCCACCAGCCCCACGTCGACCGTCCGACGACCTCGAGCGGCTGATGGCACCGGATGTTCTGGCCTTGAACGAACAAGCCCCACACATTGCAAAATCTTTTGAAACCCAATGAGCGGCCGATGAGCGACAGCCCCTTCGACAGCGCCAGCGCCGTCCCTACCGGCGCAACTCCGTCTTTCCCGAGCATTTCCAGCGACGGAGAGCCCCGGGTCGGCGACGGTCGCAACCTGGATTCGATCCTGCGCATCCCGGTGCTGATCCAGGTGGTGCTCGGGTCGGCGACCATGCCGGTGGCAGACCTGATGAAGCTCGGACGCGGCGCCATCGTGCCCCTCGACCACCGTGTCGGCGAGCCGGTCGACATCACCGTCAACGGCCGGGTCGTCGCCCGCGGCGAGATCGTGGTCGTCGAGGAGGACAATTCCCGCTTCGGCGTTTCCTTGACCGAGATCGTCGGTCCGGCCGATTCCGGCCATAATGGCTGAGGGCTGAAAGCAGGCGATGTCCACTCTTCCGGCCAAGGTTCAGGGCAATCTCCGGCAGCTCAATCCGGTGGACGAGGTCGCGGCGCTGCTCCTGGCCATGGGGAAGCCGGCGGCCGGCCGGTTGCTCAAGTATTTCGAGCCGGAGGAGATCCGCCAGATCACCCGATCGGCGACCCAGCTCGGGGCGGTGAGTTCGAACCAGCTCGACACCATCGTCGAGACCTTCTCCGGCGAGTTCTCGGCGGGCGGCAGCCTTGTCGGCACTCTTCAGGAGGTCGAGAAGCTGCTCACCGGCCTCCTTCCGGCCGACCAGCTCTCGGATATCCTCGCCGACCTGCGGGGCGACGTGACCAGGTCAGTCTGGGAACGGATGTCGACCGTATCGGAGACGATGCTGGCGAGCTACCTCGTCAAGGAGCATCCGCAGACGGCCGCTCTCGTCCTCTCGAAGATCAAGCCGAGTGCCGCCGCCAAGGTGATGGCTCACCTTCCGGAAGCTCTGCGCAACACCATCATGCGGCGGATGCTGTCGTTCAAGCCGATCGTCGACGAGGTCCGCCAAGCCATCGAGAAGGGGCTTCTCGAGGATTTCCTGATCAACGGATCGCGCAACTCGGGCGCCGATACCCACGCCAAGATGGCGGACATCATCAACAAGATGGAGCGCACCCAGATCGACGAGGTGCTGACGAGTCTGGGCGAGTCGCGGCCGAAATCGGTCGAGATCCTCAAGGGGCTGCTCTTCACTTTCGACGACATCGTCAAGCTGGCTCCGCGCGCGAGGACGAGCCTGTTCGATTCCGTGCCGAACGACCGCCTCGTCCTCGCGCTCAAGGGCACGGATGCCGAGTTCCGCAACGTGGTACTGGGCGCTCTCTCCGCCCGCGTGCGGCGCATGGTCGAGCACGAGCTCAATGGCGGCGAGCCCGCCGCGGCGAAGGACGTCATGGAGGCGCGCCGCAGCATCACCGACCTTGCCATGGAGATGGCGGGCCGCGGCGAGATCGAGATCAATGCGGGAGGCGAGGTTGAGGCCCTCATCCGCTGAGGCCACGGCGACCCTGACCATGCGGCCGGGCCCGTCCCGTGTCGGATGATCACGATCCCGAAAGCAAGACCGAAGCGGCGACCGAACGCAAGATTCGGGATGCCGTCGAGAAGGGCAATGTCCCCTTCTCCCGCGAAGCACCCATCTTCGCATCGATTCTCGGGCTCCTCATCGCCCTGAGCTTCGTCGTCCGCGACGGGGTCGGGCCGCTTGTTCGAGACCTGTCCCCCCTGCTCGACCATCCGCGGGGCTTTGCGCTGGAAAACAGCCAGGACGCCGCGATGCTGTTCCAGGGCACCGCCCTCGCGGTGGCCCGCTTCCTCGTCCCGATCCTGGCGATCCTCGGGCTCTGCGGCCTTGCGGCATCCCTCCTCCAGAACGTCCCGAGCCTCGTCGGCGAGCGGATCCGACCGCAATGGTCACGGGTATCGCTGGCGAAGGGCTGGGGACGGATCTTCGGCAAGGAAGGTCAAATCGAATTTCTGAAATCGGTCTTTAAATTTTTATCGGTTTCACTCGTCGCCCTGCTGCTCCTGCGCTCGGAGGGCAACAAAGCCATGAATGCCATGTTCTCCGATCCGAGCCAGATCCCCGACCTGATCCTCACGGTCTCGATCCGGCTGATCTCGGTCGTCAGTATCGCCACCATCGTAATCGTGGCGGCCGATTTGGTCTGGTCGCGCCTTCGCTGGCAGCGGTCGCTCAGGATGTCCCACCAGGACATCAAGGACGAGCACAAGCAGAGCGAGGGCGACCCCCTGATCAAGAGTCGCCTGCGCTCTCTGGCGCAGGACCGGTCACGCAAACGCATGCTCTCGGCGGTGAAAGAGGCCACCGTGGTGATCGCCAACCCGACTCACTATGCCATCGCCCTGCGTTACAACCGAGAAGAACAGCCCGCTCCCCTCGTGCTCGCCAAGGGTAAGGACCTTCTCGCCCTTCGCATCCGAGAAATTGCAGAGGCGAACGGCGTTCCCGTCGTGGAAGACAAGCCTCTCGCAAGGTCCCTGTACGACAGTGTGGAGGTCGACCGGATGATCCCCGCGGAGTTCTACAGCGCAGTGGCCCAGATCCTGTTCTTCCTGTTCGCGAGGACCCGTACATGACAGCACTTCCGCGCTCGTCAGACGGCGAACCTTTGAGGGACGACGATGTGCTCGGAGCGGCCGAGCGCGTCTTCGCAACGGCGATCCGCGACTTCATCGCCGAACTTTGCCTCCTCGACGGCGGCATCCTGATCGGCTGGGTCAAGGGCGAGCGCCACGGCAACATCGCCGACCTGGTGGCCTCCTCCGCAGAGCCTTTCTTCAAGGAGGCAACGATCGCCTATGCCGACGGCGCCGACATCCGGTTCGACTGGGGCCGCTCGCTGACCGTCGTCCTCGACATGGAGTTCGTGACGAAGCCCGTGACGGTCTTCTTCAAGCTGATCCTCGACGGCGTTTATGTCGGCGTTGCGATTCAGCGCATCCTGGCAGACCAAAGCCCGTCGCAGTTCAACCTCGACGGCTTCGCGAGCGCACTGGCGGATGCTCGACTGCGGCCGGCCGCGGCTTGAACCTCGGCTCCCGCGAGCGGCGAACCTGGTTTTCGACTGTTAGTTGAACAAACCTCGCTGCTTGCCCATAGATGGCGAGTTTTTTGAGTCGGAAACGCGATTTGTCTGACCCGGTGCTCCGAATTGGATTGACCATATGAATGCCCGGCGACATTCATAGGTTAAATCGTCGAATCGCATCTGCGAGTAGATGCTGGGCAGCAAAGGCGTGGGCGAATGTTCACGAAGTTGCGGTCTATACCCATCTGCAATCCAGTGGGGCGATAGCTCGATGTGGGCAGCGTCATTCGCACGACAATGCTGTGACGAAGCATTGTTGCCGCTCCATTAAAGCGGCATTCCCTCGGATCGGTCGCGAGAGTTGCTTAGGTCACGATGACGGTTGCGTAGGAACCGGAGAGATCGACGATGTACATCCTGGTCGATGCGCGGCAATCAGTGAATGCCGGGTACAAGGCCAGATTCGATCGAGAGGGCATCTCGTCCCTTGGCCTCGCACCGGATGAGTTCGCCAGCTGGTTCCAGGCCTCGTCGCGCGGCGACAGGGAAGCAATCCAGGGATTTCTCCTCGGAGACTTCGAGGAGCGCGCCAAATGCGCCAGCGCGATCCGCAAGCTGTCGCGCGCGCCGATCATCGCGCTGAGCGACGTGCGCAATCTCGACGACACCCTGGTCCTCCTTGATGCCGGCATTGACGACGTGCTGCCGAAGCCCGTCCATGTCCGCGAAATCCTGGCGCGATCCGAAGCGATCTGGCGGCGGGTCAATGGCGGCCTGCCGCAGGTGGGCGAGAAATCGGCCTCGACCGACCGCCTCAAAGTCTATTTCGACGGACGTGATCCCGAGATCGACGGCGAGGTCCTCGCCCTGCCCCGGCGCGAACGTCACATCCTCGAATGCCTCGTCCGCAACAAGGGGCGCCGGATGACGAAGACGCAGATCTACAACGTGGTCTACGGCGTCTACAGCAACGGCGTCGAGGAAAGCGTAATCGAGGGCCACGTGAGCAAGCTGCGCAAGAAGCTCAGCACGCGGCTTGGCTACGACCCGATCGAGGCCAAGCGCTTCATCGGCTACACCTTCATCGGCTGAGCGCCCGTTCAGCATCGATCTACTTGCAGAAGCTCCGGGCATTTGGGGTCCATTGTCCAAAGCCGGTCGCGACCATGTTGCCGATGACGCGGCAGACATAGATCTTCTGCGCGGGATTGTTGTTGGGCCCGGCATGGTAGCGCGCGACGGCGAGGGTCCAGCTTCCTTCACGCGCCTTCAGCTCCTTCAGGAAGACGGTGGCGTATTCGACGTTCTGGCGCGGGTCGATCATGCCTTCGAGCGAGGTGAACCGCGACCGGTGGTAATGGTGGTTGATCTGCATGCAGCCGAGATCGACGAGCTTGACCCCGCTGCGCTGAGCCAGGGCGAGCCGCTGCATCACGTCGGCGGCGCTCGACCCGAAATAGGATTTGCCGGCGATATTCATCGCGTAGGGCTGCAGTGAGCCCTTGTTGCCGCTCTCGGTCAGGCCGACGGCGTAGAGGACGCCCAGGGGCACGCCGTGCTTGGCCGAGGCGCCTGCCATCTCGCGCTCGCACACATTGGTGGCCGCCGCTGGCGCCGGGGCGCTAGAGATAGCGGCCGAGACGGCCAGAACCGACAGAGTTCGTCTCATCGCTCGTCCTGTCCCTCGAGATGCCCGCACGCTCCGGGTCGCGGGGTTCGGGCTGGCGGCGCCCGGATTGATCGGAATTGGCGTGGCGGGGATCGCTGTTCGATCCGCCCTGCGCCGAGGAGCCCGCAGCACCGCCGCGCGCCGGGTCAGCGGCACCGGCCCCCTCGCCGCGCCCGGAGGTGACGGTGACGAGGTCCGGCTGGTAGCCGGCGCTTCTGAGAAGATCGTCAAGGGCCGCGCCGTCGCTGCGCAGGAGGGAGGCGGTCTCCTCGCGGCTCGCGTGAAGGCTCATCTCGAGCTGGTCGCCGCGCAGGCGCATCCGCACCACGACGGTGCCGAGATCGTCCGGGCGAAGCTGGATTGTAAGGATCCGCAGCGGTCCTTCGGCACCAGACTGGATGACCGGACCGCTCACGCCCGGCAGACGGCCGACCTCGGCCAGCACGGCCTCGGCCACCTGGAGCGAAGGCATCGGGATCGAAGGCATCTGGAGGGTCTGCGGCGCTGACGACGCAGGCGCGCCCTGAATCACGGTTGCGGCGATGACGGGTTTCGCGTCTTCCGACCGGCGTCCGTTCCGGTCGTCGGGTGACGCTTCCAGTGATCCGGGACGAACAGACCGGACAGCATTCGCCTGCGATGCCGGGCTTGCCATGGGCCGTTCGGTATCGTCGTTCGAAGGCGAAGTCTCGGCCGTTACCGACTTTCCGCCCGATGGTCCTGGCGAAGTCGCTTTTGCGAGGCCGGATACGCCAGTCGCGGGAGCGGGGGTCTCAGCGCTGGACGCATCAACCTGTGAGGACTGCGCCGGGGTGGCCGTCGAAGCACCTGGCGATACGCCTGACGGCTGTGCGGGATCGGCCTCTGCGGTGCCCTGGACTCCGTTCGGAATGCCCGGCGCTATCGCAAGGCCGGATAGGGGATTCGCTGCCGTCGAGGATGAAACCGTGGCGATGGCTGGGTCGGGTCCTCCCGGCTCTGGCGACGCCCGCTGGATAGACGCTGCCGCCAAGACAAGATGCGAGGGCGAAAGGGCATCGAACGCCGTTGCAGCGTTGGCGACGGCGGACGTGTCCGGCCGGACTGCAGCGGAGACCTGTCCCGGCTGCGTGGATCCGATGAGGTTGGCCGCTCCGACGTCCTCGGCAGCCGCTGGCAGCACCGGCATCAGTGTCACCGGGTGCGGCTTCACCGGCGCGAAGTGGGTTTCCTGGGACAGGACGGTGACCTGAAGCCTTTCGTGCAGGCCCGCCATTGCGATGCCCGCCGCAGGCCCGCCCCGCCGCATGGCCGCGGTCGATGCCACGGATGGAGGCGCAATCAGGGTGAGCTGTGCGGTCTGCCCCAACAGGTTCTCGATGCCGCCGGGAATGCCGCCCGTCGGAACCGACGTAGCGGCGTCCAGGGCCTTGAGGAGCGTCGAGGCGGGAGCGGCATCTGTCGGTGGAGGCGGCGGTGTTTCGGGCTCCAGTTCGGCCGGGGCCGGCTTGGCACCCGGCGCTCCATCTCCGGCCAGAGCGCCGAGCATCGCGCCGAACGCCACGGCGCTATCGTCGTCGCGCCCCGACCGGCTCGCCGGAGACTCGGGGCCGGATCGGACGGAAGCAAGGTTGGCACCGAGCGTATTCACCGGCTGCTCCTATTCATCATCGCGTCGACCCGATCGATCATTCCCTGCGCGCGGGCGATGGAGGCCGGCATCGGCAGGGCACGTTTCGGAGTCGCCGAGTCGGGAACGGTCGTCGTCGCCTCTGCCTTGGCGGCGGGCACGGAGCGGATCTCCGCCGCCATGGCGAGGGCGGCGTCGAGGAGCACGAGGTCGGCATCCGCGAGCACGCGACGATCCGTCGTGCGCAGGGTCTCGATGCTGTGGTCGAAATGCCCCTCCGCGGCGAGGAGGGCCGCCGCACGATAGAGGCGGGCGCGCACCGCGAAGGGCGAAGCCGGGTCGGCGAGGGTGATGCTCCGCTCGGCGGCGAAGACGGCCGTGCTGGTCTTGCCCTGGTCGAGCCCGGCGCGGGCAACGAGGAGATAGATGTCGCGCCGCCCCTCTGGTTCGATCTCGTCAAGCATCGCCTGAAGCTTGGCGAAGCGGGCGCCGTCGCTGGCAAAGTCGAGGCGGGTCAGCGCCGCCGCGAAGCGTTGCCGGAAGTTTCCGGCATAGACCGAGTGACGAAAACGCCGGAGGTACTGGATCGCGAGGGCCTCGAACCGTTTGAGGTCGCCGGTCTGGGCGAGCACGAAGATCTCGCGCCGGAGTGCCCCCTCCTCGACGAGCGTTCCCGGCGCCAGGAGGCGGGCGAGGTCGAGGAGGCGCACCGATTGCGCCGGATCGACGCTCGCCGCGAGAGCAGCCTGTGCCAGGGCGAGTTGGGCGCCGAGGCCGACCGGCACGGCATTGGGATCGATCTTAGAGAGAAGCGTTCGCGCTTCCTTCTCGCGGCCCTCCAGATACGCGAGGGTGCCGAGGATGAGAGGCGTCTCGGCGTCGCCGGCCTTTCCGGAGGCGACGAGGTGGCGCATCAGCCCAGGTCCGCCCCCGCTCAGCGCGAAGGTCACCGCCGCCCGGACGTTCTTCTGCTCGGCCCAGGTCTCCGGCTGCAGCGCCAGCATCCGCTCCTCGGCGTGCTGGACCAATGCGCGCTGGCCGATGAACGCCTGCGTCGAGCCGAGGGCGATGCGGTCTTGAAGTAGCTGGAGCGTGCGGACGAGTTCGATCGGCACCGAGTAAGCGGCGATCGGTAGCGGCTCGATCGCCGCGGTCGGCGCCTTCGCCTCGCCTTCGCCCTTCGAATCGGCGGCACTCGCCGGCACGAGTGGCAGCACCGCCAGAATCAGCGGGGCGAGGCCTGGGAATCGAGCGCGGAGTCTCACTCGGGCCGCCCCCGCAGAAGGATCTCGATGCGACGGTTCTCGGCCGCCTTCGGGTCTGCGGCATTGCGCGGAAGCCGGTCGGCATAGCCTTCGATGCGCTCCAGGCGAGCATCTTCGACGCCGCCGCGGACGAGCATGTAGGAGGCCATCTGCGCGCGCGCTGACGACAGGCGCCAGTTGTCGTAGGTCTCGGAACGGAAAGGCCGCGAGTCTGTGTGGCCGCGAACCACGATCCGACCGGGACGATCCTTGATGACCTTGGCGATCCGCTCGAGCGCCTTGACCACCTTGGCCTGCGGCTCCGCCGATCCGATCGAGAACATGCTGAAATTGGCCTCGTCGGTGAGACTGATCAGGATCCCCTCGCCGGAGCGCCGAACATCCATCTGCGGTGCCGGCGCCCCGGTTCCGAGGCCGGAAATGGCCTTGGCGATCTCTGCCCGGATCTCCGCGACCGCGGCGGCTTCGGCCGCATCGGCCGCCGCCTTGGCCGGATCCTTCGCGGCCTCCTTCACGGGCTCGCCCAATGCCGGGGCTGCGACCTCGGGAGCCGCCTCGCGTCGAAACTCGACGGCCGGTTCCTTCGCAGCCTCGCGAGGAACCGGAGGTGCCGCCGCATCGGCCGGTTTCGCGTTAGCCAGGACGGGCAGCAATTCGCCCGCCGCTGCCAACTGGATGGGAGCAGCCTTGATGGCATCACCCTTCACCGTATCGCCTTTGGCTGCGGTGGTCCTGGCCGTGTCAGCCTTGGCGACGACGGCGCCGTGGTTCGCGGATCGTGCATCCGGCCGGCCGTCCTGGGGAGGTGGCGCGACGGTATTGGCGGCACCGGGGGTGTCGGTCCGGTTCTTGGGCAGCGACGCCACCTGCCAATAGAGCGGATCGAAGGGATCGCGTGCCGCTTCGCCGCCGCTGATGCCGGGTTGGCCGGCCTCTGTCACGACGGCATCGGCGGAATCGGCACGGTCGGACTCGACCTCGGCGGCGAGCCGCGCGAGAACGGAGTACGGGTCCTGGAACAGGGCAGCCTCGCGAGCGCGGCTGCCGGGAGCACCGGCGCTCTTGCCATCGCCGCTCTTGCCGTCCCCCTTGCCGCCCTCGCCGTGGCCGCCATCCGTCTTGCCGAGCTCGCCTTCGCTCGGCGCTTCGCCGGGCGTGTTCTGCGGGTCGCGCAAACCTCGGCGATCGAAGGTGACGTCGGCAAGCTTCACCGGGTTGAAATACTCGGCGATGGCAGTCTTCGTCTCCTTTGTGGTCGAGCCGATCAGCCACAGCACAAGGAAGAGCGCCATCATGGCCGTCATGAAATCGGCGAGCGCAATCTTCCAGGCGCCGCCGTGGTGACCCTCCTCGTGGTCGCCGTGGCGTTTGATGATGATGATCTCGTGGGCGCCCTCCGCCATGTCAGCGCTCCCCGACTGCGGCGGCGAGGCGGCCGGCCCATGCGCCGAGCTGCGTCTCGATCAAGGTCTGGTCGGCACGGACAGTGATCTCGATGGCGTCGGCGGGAACGAACGCGACCGAGCCGGACAAAGCACCGAGCTGGCCGGCGATGGCATCGAGGAGGTCGCCGGGGCCCTGGACCCGGATCGGAGCACCACGCGGACCTTCGCTGAGAAGCCCGGTCAGCACCGTCGAGAGCTCGTCGACCGCCTGCCGGCGGAGGGTTTCGGTGACGACCGGAACGAGGAGCTGGCCGATCCTGTCGCTGAAGGTGGTTGCCAGCGTCGCCAGGGCAGCGCTGAAGCCGGCGGCAAGGCTTTCGGCCTCCAGGCGGCACCAGTCGCGCCGTGCGATGTCGAGCCGGGCGTCGAAATCCTCCCGCGCACGGGCAAGGATCGATGCGGATTCGGCCTGGGCGTCGGCGCGGCCCTGCTCCCATCCCTTCGCCTCGGCGGCACGCAGGAGGGCTTCGCGATCCTCCGGCGGCGGCGTGGGTGCTGCGGGGCGTGTCGGGTTGCGGAGCAGGAGGGCGAGGCCGTCCTGGGCGCGCGGCGGGGGCGAGGCCTCGGCGATGGAGAAGTCGGGGAGGTAGCGGGCGATCACCGGTGCCATCAGGCAACTTCCTCACGCATGAGCCAGCGCTTCAGGATCTGCGCGGCTTGCTCCTCGTCGGCCTCGATCATCTGCTCGAGGCGCTTCTGCGGGGAGCGGGCCATCTTGTCGGCGAGGTCCTCGATCATACCGGCGACGTTGGTCGGGACGGGACCTGCGAGCTCGGCAAGTCCCGACCCCGGCGGTCCGGCGAGCGCCGCCCCGTCCGGGCCAGGCAGGCTCGCCCCAGAGGCAGCCGCGAGGGCGGCGACCTGCTCCTGCTCGGCGGCCGGGATCGCCAGGATGGCGCGCATGGCCGGGCGCAGGCCAAACCAGATCAGGAGACCGGCGACGAGGAGGATGGTGGCGGCGTTGATGAGGGTCGCCGACTGGCGCAGCAGCACGTCCTGCAGGCTCAAGGGCGCCACCGGCTCCAGCGGCTGGCCGTCATTGACGAAGCCGACGGCCGCGACCTTCACGTTGTCGCCGCGCTCCTTGCTGAAGCCGGCGGCCGAGCCGATGAGCTGCTCGATCTCGGCGATCTGCGCGTCGATCGATTCCTTGCCGCCCTGAGGGCCCGCGAGGGCCGCCAGGCGCGAGCGATTGACGAGGACGGCGACCGAGATCTGCTTGATGGCGTAGCCGTCGCTGACGGTCTGGATCGTCTTCGTCGAGATCTCGTAATTGGTGAGATCCTCGCGCTTCTGGGTCTCGTTGCTGGAGGTGTCGTTGCCGTCCGAGCGCGTGCGCTGGTCGGGCAGGTTCTGCTGGGCAGAGGTCGGACGCTGCGAATTGCGGTTCTGCGCGTTCTCGGTCTCGCGGACGGCGCGAGTCGAGCGCTCGACCCGCTGATCGGGATTGTAGATCGTCTCGTTCACCGAGGTCTTGTCGGTGTTCAGCCGCGCCGCGACGCTGACCTCGAAATTGCCGATGCCGAGATAGGGCGTGAGCGTCCGGCGGATGTTCTCCTGGACCTCGCGGCTGACGGTCTTCTCGAGACTCGCCATCTTGCCTGTGGTCGCCGTGCTGGTCTCGTCCCCCGAAAGGATAAGGGCGCCGTCGGTGCCGATGACGGTGACGCGGTCGGGCCTCATGCCGGGAACGGCGGAGGCGACGAGCTGGCGAATGGCCTGGGCGCCACTGACGTCGTCGGCGGGCTCGGTGCGGACCACGACGGAGGCGGAGGGCGGCTGCTGGTCGCGCCGGAACGAGCCGCGGTCCGGCAGGACGATGTGGACGCGGGCGGCGCGCACGCCCTTCATGCCCTGAATGGTGCGTGCGATCTCGCCTTCGAGGGCACGGACCCGAGTCACCTCTTGCATGAAGGAGGTCATGCCCAGCGAGCCAAGGTCGTTGAACAATTCGTACCCGGATTTCGAGCTCTGCGGCAGGCCCTTCTCGGCGAGCAGCATCCGGGCCTGCGCGGTATGGCCGTAGGCGACGAGGACGGAGGCGCCGTCGGCGGCCACGTCGAAGGGGATGTTGGCATCCTTGAGGACGCCGCCGATGCGGCCGACATCCTCGCGGCTGAGGCCCGTGTAGAGGGGTTCCTGGGCGGGCCGGCTGAGGTAATAGGCGCCGAGCCCCACCGACAGGAACACGACGAGGCCGATCAGGCCCAGCGCCGCGATGCGCCGTCCGCCGAGCGCGAGAATGTTGTTCCAGAGCCGTTCGGCGTGTTGGAGACCGGACATGTAAAGGGCTGCTCCGCTGAGGTCATGCCTGCGAAGGTCCTTGTCGCCCGCGATCCTTGTGCGGAGGTTGCTTTCCCAGGGGCGGTCAGAAGAACGATCGTACGAGCCCGCTCACCAGCATGTTCCAGCCGTCGATGAGGACGAAGAACAGCACCTTGAACGGCAGCGAGATCACGGTCGGCGGCAGCATCATCATGCCCATCGACATCACCACCGTGGACACGATCATGTCGATCACGAGGAACGGCAGGGCGATGAGGAAGCCGATCTCGAAGCCCCGTCTGAGCTCCGAGATCATGAAGGCGGGTATGAGGATTCGCAGGTCGATCTTCTCGCCTTCCTGCACCGCCGGGAAGGTACGGCTGGCGAGGTCCGTGAAGGTCTGGAGGTCCTTGGGCCTCACATGGGTGGTCATGAACTCGCGGAACGGCTCGACGATCTTCGGGAGGGCCTCGACCTCGGTGATCCGGTTCTCGCTGAGCGGCTTGATGCCCTCGTTCCAGGCCCGGTCGAAGGTCGGGGCCATGACGTAGAAGGTGAGGAAGAGCGCGAGGCTGACGAGGAACATGTTGGCCGGTGTGCTCTGCAGCCCGAGCCCCGATCGCAGGAACGAGAACGCCACCGCGAAGCGCGTGAAGCTCGTCACCATGACGAGGAGGCCCGGCGCCAGGGACAGCACCGTCATCAGGGCGATGAGCTGCAGGATGCGCCCGCTCGCGGCGCCGTTGCCGGCGGGCAGGAGCGCATCGAGGGCCGGAAGGCCGGTGGCCGATTGCGCGGAAGCTGCGGCAGTCAGGAGCGGCATTAAGGCGAGGGCGAGGAACGCCGTTGTGAGGGGTCTCATGAGGCTTTCCGTCGATCGAACCTAACCGATGCTGGCGACTCACTTCCCCCTTGGGGGGAGGAGTTGGAGGTGAGGGTGGTTCCGCTGGCCTCGACGACAGGTCGCCCAGCCATCCGCACCCCTGCCCCTCCCCACAAGGGGGAGGGGAAAGTGCCCTACTGCACCACGATGGATTCCACGATCAGCTCGCGGATCTGGCCCTTGGTGCGCAAAGCGACGCGCTCGTTGAGGTCTTCGCGAAGATGCTGCAGACCGCTCGCGCCCTCGATCTGCTTCGTGGTGACCGAGCGCAGATAGGCGACGATGTCGGCCCGGATCTCGGCGAGCGCCACGTCAGGTGCCGGCACCGAGACCGTCTTGAACACGACGGAGGACTCGAGGCGGACCCAGGCCTCGTTGGGATCGGCAAGATTGGTGACCACGGAGCCGACGCTGCGCAGGGAAAGGTCGCCGGTGTATGTCAGCACCTTGACCGCCTTGTCCTCTTCCTCGCGCTTCTTCTGGTCGACCGCCTTCTCGACGGTGGAATGAAGGTAGATGCCGAGTCCACCACCTGTGCCGATCGCGACGAGGCTCGCCACCGCCACGGCGCCGATCAGCGCCATAGCGCCCTTCTTCTTCGGCGCATCGTCCTTCTTGTCGGCCATCGTGTCGTTCTCCGGATCGAGACGGCGTCAGAACGGCGCCAGGGTCTCGAAGACCTGCTGGCCAAGAGTTGGCGCCTGCACCTCGCTGATGCGGCCGCGACCGCCATACGAGACCCGCGCCTCGGCGATCTTGTCGTACGCGATGGTGTTGGTCCGCGAGATGTCGCGCGGCCGGACGATGCCGGCGACGTTGAGCACGCGGACTTCGTTATTGACCCGCACCTCCTGCGAGCCCGAGATCAGGATGTTGCCGTTGGGCATGACCTCGGTGACGACCGCGGCCACCGAGAACCGGAGGCTCTCGGAGCGGTCGATGCTGCCCGCGCCCTTGGTTTCCATGGAGGAGCGGATGCCGGCATCGGCGGTCGCCGAATCCTTGAGCGCCGAGACGCCGTAGCCGAAGTCGAAGCCGAGGCTCGAACGCTGGCTGCGCGAGCGATCACTCGAATTGTCGAATTGCGCCTTGTCCTCGATCTGGATCGCCACCGTGATCACGTCGCCGACATTGCGAGCGCGCGGGTCTTGGTACATCTCGACGGCATTCGGCGACCAAGCCGAGTGATAGGTGCGCCGGTTGAGCGAGCCGAAAGTAGTGGGCAGGGTCTCGCGCGGGGCGGCGAGACCGGTGCCGATCGGGCTCAGCACTGGCGGCTGCCCGAACTCGGAGAGGCGGTTGCTGTTGCAGGCGCCGAGCGTGGGAGCGAGGACGACGAGAGCGAGGCCGAGCCTGGTCCGAGGATTCAACGGGAGGGTCATCAGGATTTCTCGCTGTCTCGGGCCTTCTTGCCCAGATCGGTCATGACGCGGGCGAGTTGGGAGGCGCGGGCGGCCTCCATCTCACTCAGGATGGCGCTGGCGGTCCTGGCGTTGAGCTTCGTCAGGATCGCCGCCGCGGATTCGTCGGGCATGTTGGCGAGCTGAAGGGCAGCCGCATCGGCGCGCATCTTCGTGTAGATCGCGACGACGCCCTCGTCGGCCTTGGCGAGGAAGGCGTCGCGGCGCGAGAGCCAGGATTCGTACTCGGCTCGCTTTTCTTCGAGGCGCTTGATCCGCTCCTCGACCTGCTTTTCCAGCGCCGCGAGCTGTTCCTTCTGCCAGGCGAAGCGGGCATCCGCGGCAGCGTCCGCGATGCTGGCGCAGTACCCGGATTGCTTCGGCGCCGCCTCCGCTGCTTTGGCCGTCTCGGCCGGCGGTGCTTCGACTGCCGATGCCGGACCGGCGACCAAGGCAAGCGAGAAGGTCGCAGCGAGGAGAAACCGCGCGCGGATCATTGGACGACGAGCTCCGCCTGGAGTGCGCCAGCGGTCTTCACCGCCTGCAGTATCGAGATGATGTCGGTGGGCTTGAGCCCGACCTGGTTGAGGCCGCGCACAAGGGTCTGGAGGTCCGAGCCGCGGATGATCGCGAGGCGCCCCGGCTGCTCGTTCACCGCCACCTCGGTGCGCGGCACCACGACGGTCTGACCGCGCGAGAAGCCCTCGGGCTGCGAGACCTCGGGCGTCTCGCTCACGCGGACCGTGAGGTTGCCGTGGGTCACCGCCACCGTCGAGACCTGCACGTTTCGCCCGATCACCACCGTTCCGGTGCGCTGGTCGACGACGACCCGGGCCGGCACGTCGGGATCGACGGAGAGATCCCCGACTTCGGCAATGAAGCGCGTCTGCGCGATCTGGGCGGGGCGGATCAGCACCACGGCGCGCTGATCGCGGGGGATCGCGACGCGCTTGCGGAAGCGCTGCAGGGCGTAGGCGTTGATGGCATCCGCTACCAGGATCGCGGTCTTGAAGTCCGGGTTCTTGAGCTCCATCACGAGTTCGGGCAGGTCGCGGAAGGTGCCCGTCACCTCGCGCTCGATCAGCGCGCCGTTGGGGATGCGCCCGGCGGTCGGCACGCCCTGCGTCACCGTCTCGGCCTGACCGCCGACGACGAAGCCGGAGACCGCGAGCGGTCCCTGCGCCGCGGCGTAGACGAGGCCGTCGCCGCCCATCAGCGGAGTCATCAGCAGGGTCCCGCCCTTGAGCGAGGATGAATCGCCGAGGGAGGTCACGGTGACGTCGATGCGCGAGCCGATGCCCGTATAGGGCGGCAGGTCGGCGGTCACCATGACGGCGGCGACGTTGCGGGTGCGCAGGCGGGCATCGCGGACGTTGATGCCCATCTTGTCGAGCATCGATTGCAGCGACTGCTCGGTGAATTGGGCATTGCGAAGGGTATCGCCCGTGCCCTGAAGGCCGGTGACGAGGCCGTAGCCGACGAGCTGGTTGTCGCGCACGCCCTTGAGGGTGGCGATGTCCTTGATGCGGGTGCCGGCCAAGGCGGCCGGGGCGACGAGGAAGAAAGCTGCCAGGACGAGGAGGATGTGGCGCATCATCTGTCACCGGTCCGGACGCGTCCGTCGGCCATCACGGTGCCCAGGATGATCCGTCCGGTATCGCTATTGCGGATCCGGATGAGTTCGCCGAGGCCTCCGTTCTGGAGGGGCGACCCCACGGTGGTGATGAACAGGCCATTCTCCTCGAACACGATTTGGGTCGGCGCGCCGCGGCTGACGAGGCGAGGATCATCGACGGCGTTGACCGGCACCGGCTCGCCCGGCAGCAGCATCCGGCGGGCGGAGCGACCGACCATGGCGAGCGGCGCGTCGATCACGGCGGCCCGGGCCTTGAAGGTCTCGGGATAGGCCTGCAGGCGCAGCATCGATTCCTTGATGATGTCGCCGGCATAGATCGTCACGGTCGGGACGGGAAGCATCAGCTCGCCCGCCGCGACCGGCCCGACGCAGGCGAGGACGAGGCCAGCAAGGGCGCCCGCGATCCGTCGGTGGAAGGAGGTCTTGCCCATGTCCGTCGTACTCTTCTGTGTCCGGCTCTCGGCTGACAGGGTCCGGCGCCGGAGCACCCGTCCCGCCGCCCGCGCGTCTTGTCTGGTCTGGCGGATGGACGCTGAGAGGCGTCGCATCGCAGTCGGCCCTTAGCGGATGCCCTTGGAGACCGTGCCGGCCATCTCGTCGGCGGTGGTGATCACCTTCGAGTTCATCTCGAAGGCGCGCTGCGCCGTGATCATGTTGGTGATTTCTTTGACCGGATCGACGTTCGAGCCTTCGAGGTAGCCCTGCTGGATCCTGCCGAAGCTCACGTCGCCGGCGACGCCGACCACCGCCTGACCGGAGGCCGGTGTCTCGCGGTAGAGGCCGTTGCCGAGGGGCTCGAGGCCGGATTCGTTGGCGAAGTTGGCGAGCGAGAGCTGGCCGATGTTCTGCTGGGCGACCTGGCCGTCGATCTTGGCGAACACCTGCCCAGACTGGTTGACCACCACGTCCACCGCATTGGCCGGGATCAGGATCGCCGGCTCGACGGTGTAGCCCTCCAGCGTCACGAGCTGGCCGGCATTGTTTCGGTTGAACGAGCCGGCGCGGGTATAATTGATCTCGCCGTTGGGGCTGGTGATCTGGAAATATCCGCGGCCGTTGATCGCCATGTCGAGCTGGTTGGCGGTGTTGGCGAGCTGCCCTTGACGGTGGAGGTTGCGGATCGCGGCGGTGCGCACGCCGAGACCCAGCATCGCGCCCTCGGGAACCGGCTCCTGGCCGGCTTGGTTCGGCACGCCTTGCTGGCGCTCGGCCTGGTAGAGCAGGTCGGTGAACTCGGCGCGCGCCTGCTTGAACCCGGTGGTGTTCAGGTTGGCGATGTTGTTGGCGATGACCTCGAGATTCAGCTGCTGGGCGTTCATGCCGGTCGCGGCGATGGCGAGAGCTCTCACGGCGTTCGTTCCTTAAATCGGCACGTTGATCAGATCGGCATGCGGCTGAGTTCGAGATAGGCGGCGACCACCTTGTCGCGTACGGCGATAGCGGTCTGCAGGCTCTGCTCGGCGGAGAGCACGGCCTCGACGACCTGCTGGGCCGAGGCGTTGCCCTTGATCCCCTGGATCGCGGTGGCCTCGCCGGTGCGGACCGAGGTGCGGACGCCGGAGACGAGCTGGGCCATCACGTCGGCAAAATCGGTCGTCGGTGCGGCCGACGATGCCGGCATCACCGCGCGCTGAAGCGCAGCGGTGCCTTCGGTGCGGGAGGCCGCACCCGCCTTGTCGAAGGCTGAGATGGAGGCGAGGGCTTCGATCATCGGGACGGTCCTCAGGTTCTCAGGAGATCGATGACGCTCGCGACCATGGCGCGCGCCTGCTTGATCACCTGCACGTTGGCCTCGTAGGAGCGGTTGGCCTCGCGGATATCGGCCATCTCCACAAGCATGTTCACGTTGGGCATCTTGACGTTGCCCTCGTCGTCGGCGGCCGGGTTGCCGGGGTCGCGCTCGATTCGAAACGGAGTATTGTCGGTCCCGATGGCCGCGAGCCTGACCGAGGCAACGCCGGCGGCGCGGTCCATCGCCGTGCGGAAGCTGACGGTCTTGCGTGCATAGGGGTCCGCGCCCGGTTCAGAGCCGGTCGATTGGGCGTTGGCGACGTTCTCGGCGGCGACGCGTAACCGCAGGGACTGGGCTTCCAGGCCGGCGGCGGCGAGGCGTGTCGAAGCGGCGAGAGGATCGATCATCAGCCGGACCTCACGGCCGACATCAGCATCCGGTGAAAAGCCTTGACGACGCCCGTGTTCAAGTTGTGATCGCGGCTGACCTCGCCTGCCTTGAGCATCTCCTGCTCGAGGCTGACGGAGCTCGACGTGTCGAGGGCATCCCAGGCGGCATCTGCGGAGACCGCTTTCGTCGGGATGCTGTTCTCACCCGCGGTCATGTGGGCGCTCGCAGTCATCTCCATGCCGGTGGTCTGTGCCATGCGAGACATGACTTCGGAGAAAGGCACGACGTCGCGCGCCTTGTAGTCCGGGGTGTTCGCGTTGGCGACGTTGCTGGCGATCGTCGCCTGCCGAACGGCAAGGTAACGGGCCTGCTTCGACGCGAGCTCGAAAAGGTAAACACCGGTCACCGCCTTCTCCGGATGCGATCGTCTTCTGTCCGAGCCTTAAGGCGGCAACCTTGTCCGAAGCTGACGCCCTGTCCTCTCCCGGCGTCCTTCGTCCGGTTCTCGCCGTGTCGTCGCAAAAGCTTGACACCTCGCCGCCAAGGCCGCAGTCCGAAAGGAAGGCCCGTCGGCCGATCGCGGCCTCCGATCCTGTCGGGAGCCCGCCACGCATCATGCCGAGCCCGAGATGATGCCTCGTCCATTCGGTTCGTCCGAGCGCCACGAGGTGGCTTTCGGACGTCGCCGCTCTGGGGAATATTCGTGATCGAGGCTGAACCGGCGCGCTATGCCGGTGGCGCAAGCGCCGGTTCCGAAGAAGATCACCACCGCGTGGGCACTAAGAACCGCTGGTCGCGGGTAGTCCTTGGTTATTCCGGCCTCGTGCCGAACCAATGGTGCGAGTTCAGTTTCGGTATCGACTGGGATACCGACGAAAGTGCACTTTCGGTTCCCGATTTCGCCCTTGTCGGGATCGACCTGCGCGCGCCCGATGGGTCTAGCCTCGACTTCGACCAAGTCCCGGGCCTCGACCGGACGCTGCTCGATCCCCATGGCGCCTGGATTGCCGGACCGGCATTGCATCCCGGGGAGGTCGTGGCCCCGCGGACAGCCATGGTGCGTGTGGCGTTCGCGCTTCCCGCCCCCGCCGCCGAGGTCGCCATCACGATCCGGTCGTGGCGCAACACCCACGCGTTCGTCATCGGCCGCCCGCGCCTTCTTCAGGTGGCACGAGAAGCGATCTCCGGTATGGCGGCGCCCTTCCGCCGCCGCCGGCCCCTCGCGCAGAACCCCGAATGGTTCGACTACGTCCTGATAACAGGCCGTCCGCTGATCCTTCGCGGACAGATCTTCGCGCCCGCTCCTGGCGAGCATTCGGCTCTCGCCCGCATCGTCTACCGCGACGTCAACGGCAGTGAGATCGCCCCACCCTATCCCGGCACGATCTTGATCCCGGCGGTCGGTGCCTTCGTGAACATTCCCGCTCAGCAGCAGGCACGCCGCTTCACCCTGGACCTTGCGCCCCCGGCCGAAGCCGCCCGCGTCTCCGTCGGATTCGCCACCTGGGATGGCACCGTGACCGAGGTCGAACTCCTTGACGCGCCGGAGGTCTCTCTCGAAGACGGCCTTCGGCTCGAGAGCCTGAGCGGCGAGGATCGTCTCTCGTCCTCGGAGTTCTTGGCGAACCTCGCCGAGCGGCTCGGCGTCTCGCCCGCCGCGGTGCTCCACTGGTGCCCTCCACCGCGGGTCGCGGAGGCGGTGCCACCGATCCTCGCCCGAGCGCAGGCCCTCCGCTACGGCGAGCAGCAGAGCCGGCCGGCCGGCACGCCCCTGCGCCTGGCGCAATGTCCCGACTGGCCACTTCCGGAGGACCCGGACTGGACCGAGGACCCGTTCCGCTCGGTGGCTTGGCGGATCGCCTATCAATCGCTGAGCTGGCTCTGGCCGATGGCCGGATCACACGGCGATGCGGAAGCTGCCCTGCGACTCGCGCTATCGTGGTCGGCAGTGAACCCATGGGGGGAGCCCGCCGACGCGCTCGCCCTGCATCCGGCAGCCCTTGCGATGCGCGCCGAAGTGTTCGTCCGCCTTCTGGGGCGCTGCAGCGGGGCGACGGCAACACACGCTGTCGCGCTCACCGGCGAGATGGTCAGGCACGGCTTCGCGCTCGCGGAGATCGTCGGGCAAAACGCCCTCGCCCGCTCGATCCTTCAGCTCGAAGCGGCTTCGGCGCTCCTCTGCATCGCCCGCGCCCTTCCGGGCTTGCCGCTTTCCGGCCATTGGCTAGGACTCGCCACGAACGGCATCGCGGATTGCGTCGAGCGGCTGACCCACCTGAATGAAGGCATTGCCGATCCGAGTCCGCACCGGCGGCTCGAGCTCATAAACCTCGGAGCGGCACTGGCGGGAGCGCTCAAGGACCAGCCCTTAGGCGGAATGATCACTCGTCGTGTCGAGGCGGCCTTGCCGGGCCTATCGGAATTGCTCGATCCCGGATCGCGTCTGCCGCCCTTTGGCGACACGCCGCATGGCGAGGATCATGCCGGCTGGATCGGGCGGCTTCGGGCTGCCTTCGCTGCCGGCCGCGATCTCGTGGCCGAGCGTCGTGGCGGGAGGACAGCGTCGCCGCCACCGGCGGAGCCCAGCGCCGGTTTCTTGATCAGACGCCAGGACTCGACGGGGCGGAATTGGGGGCATTTCGCCTGTACCTACGCGACACGAGGCCAAGGCCACCGCGACGTCACCTCCTTCGTCTACGCCACGGAAGGCATCCGCTGGATCGTCGAGGCCGGCGGCTCCACGCTGGTCGAGACCGGAGCTGCGCGTCATCACCTCGCCTCGGCGGAGGCGCATAACGTGGCAATCCCGGATGGCCGGGAGCCCGGCAGCGGCGAGGCTTGGCTGGCGGGATCGACACCGCTCGACGGCGCCACCGCCTACGAGATCGGAACGAACGTCCACGGGCCGATGTACGCGCATGCGCGCATCCTCGTCATCCTCCACGATCTCAGCGGCCTCATCGTCCTCGATCGGTTCGCGGCCGCGGTTCGACCGGTGACGGTCGAAGGGCTGATCCACCTCGCGCCCGACGTGCTCGCGGCCATCGCCTCTCCGCGCCGCGCCATGGCGCAGTATGGCCGCAGTCGGCTTGCCTTCACACCGGTCGTCCCGTCCGGGCGGGCCGCCGGTTTGTCGATCGTCAACGGCCGCTACGACAGGCCCGGAAAGATGCAGGGCCTGGTCTCCCAGCAGCCGGGAATCCTCGCTCCCGCGAGCGTGCTGCGTTACGCGTTCGCGGGAACCGATCGGGTCTGCGGCGGGCTCCTCATTGCGTCCGACACAACGGCGGAGGGACGCCTCGCTACCCTGCTGGCGGGGAGAACCCTCTCGCCCATCCTCGCGGGGCCCGATTCCTGATCCGGAGCGTGGCGGCCTTTCCTTTCGGCCTTTCCTTGGAGGCCCCTGCGGCCCAGTTAATGCGCAATGCTGAATGACCGCGCTCTCGCACGCTCCGCCCTCCTCAGCCGCAAGCCCGGACCGGCCCTGTCGGTGTCCTACCCTCCGGATTGCCGTAAGATCGTCAGCTGGAACCTGCTTAGGCGTACCGGAGCGACGGTCGCGGGCATCGCGACGTTGATCGCCCACGAACAGCCGGACCTCGTCCTGATGCAGGAGGCGACGAAGGACATCGAAGGGCTTCCGGCGAAGGCCGGCGGCCACTACGCCTGGGCGCAGATGCCCGGCCGCATCCACGGTCTCGCGATCTGGAGCCGCAAGCCCTTCGCCAGACCGCCTGAGGTGATCGAACTTCCCGGCGGCACCCTGTTCGACCGGGTCTGCCAGGTGCTGGATCTCGGCGATTTCGGTATCGCCAACGTCCATCTCTCGCACGGTCAGGTGCTCAATCGGCGCCAGCTTCGCCGGATCGAGCGCAGCCTTCCCGAGCGGGCTGCGGTGATCGGCGATTACAATCTCGTCGGGCCGCCCCTCTTGCCGGGTTTTCGCGACGTCGGGCCGAGGCGGCCGACGCATGCGATGGGGCGCCTCGTCCCGCTCAGGCTCGATCGCTGCCTCGTGCGCGGGCTCGCCTGCCACGCCCACAGCGCACTGCCCCGAGGCGCTTCTGACCACCGGCCGATCACCGTGCACCTTGCCCCCTCCGGGGAAATGTCGCGACCCGAGATCTCGCGGTTCAGAGATATGGCAGCAAGAGTCGGACGCTGGCGTCGCGAAGGCGCACGGGAAGCGAGCGCGCCGACAGATCCTCAGGGGTGAGGCGCGCGTTCATCTTCTCGGCCATGAAGGCGTCGAGGTCCACCGCCAGGGCCTCGTCGTAGATCTCGACATTGAGCTCGAAATTGAGCCGCAGGCTGCGCATGTCCCAATTCGCGCTGCCGACGAAGCACCATGCCTTGTCGACGACGAGAACCTTGGAATGGTCGAAGGGCGGGTCGTCGAGCCAGATCCGAACACCAGCTTCGAGGAGCGGGTCGATATGGGCCCGCATCGCCCAATCGACGATGGGGTGATCGCTCGTGGCCGGAACGATGACGTCGACGGACAGGCCGCGCCCCGCCGCCAGCGCCAGGGCAGAGGCCATGACCTCGCTCGGCAGGAAATACGGCGTGACGAGACGGATGCTCCGGCGGGCACAGGACACGGCCTGGAGGATCGCGAGCTCGATCTTCCTGACATCCGCATCCGGTCCGGAACTCACGACGCGGGCGAGCGTGGGTCCGGTGGGAGCGAGAGCCGGGAACCAAGGCGGGCCGTCGAGATCTTCGTCGGCCACGAGCGCCCAGTCATCGACGAAGGCGGCCGTGAGTTGCTCGACCACGGGGCCGGTGACCTTGAAATGCAGGTCCCGGATCGGATGACGCGGCCGGGATGAGACTTCGTTCTGTTCCGAGATGTTGATGCCGCCGGTAAAGGCGACCGAACCGTCGGCAACGAGCAGCTTCTTGTGCGAGCGAAGGTTCAGGAACGGCATTCGCCAAGGCAGGGCCGAATGCATGAAGCGGCCGACCGGCAGACCGAGCGTGCGCAGGTGACGCTCGATGGCGGGGAACAGGTATCCGCTACCGATTCCGTCGACGATGACCCGGACCTCCACACCTCGGGCCTTTGCTTCGGCCAATGCCGCGAGGAAGCGCCGCCCGCTGGTATCGTCGCGAAAGATGTAGCTCGACAGGGCGATCGACCTTCGGGCGTCGCCGATCGCTTCCAGCATCGCGGGGTAGGCCTCGTCGCCATTGCGGTAAGCCAGAACCGCATTTCCGCCCAGCAGCGGCAGACCTGTGATCCGCGAGACGGCCTCGTCGAGGGGCTGCAGCACCGGTGCGGCGACGGTTTCGGGATCGTCGGAATCGGGCCGGTCGGTCTGCCGCGAGGGTTTCACCCGAAGCTTCTTGGCGCGCCGCGTGACGCGGTTGACGCCAAACAGGACGTAGAGGGTCGCCCCGACGATCGGCGACAGCCAGGCGAGGCCGATCCAGCCGATGGAGGCGCCGATCTCGCGCTTGTGTAAGAGTACGTGGATGCTGACAGGTACCGACAGGATCAGGGCCACGAGCCAGAGGATCTCGGTCCTGAACGCGATCGATTGCCCGATCCAGCGCAGCAAAACCTCTTCCACCGCCGCTCCTCGTCCTCGCAGCCGCGCAGGCCTCACTGCGGACAGCCGGCAGCTTCTTCCGCGGAACCTTCAGCCTCGTACCATAGAAGGGGTGAGCATCGGATTCGGTCCGGCCGAGACGGAATTCGCCACGGCGACCTGTGCACGCAAGCGATGCAAACCTGTACAAAGGTGCGATCAGAGGGCAATCACACAGGATGCTTCCAGGGTCGGGGCGGACCCACAGCCTCTCCACGGAGCCTATGCAACCGCCGCTCATCGAAAAAGCAGAGTTCGACGGGTTTGCCGACCTTATCGGACCTGAGAGGGTCAAGACGCTGACGGACGCGCTTCGCCGGCAATTGACCGGCGCGTTCGAGAGCAATGATCTCGCCGAGATCCTGCGAGATACGCACGTCGCGGTATCGTCGTCAGGGCTGCTAGGGTGTCACTGCCTCGTCGAGGCCTGCCGCGCCGTCGAAGATGCTGCCAGAGGCGCGCGCGATATCGCCGATCCTCTTGCGGCTCTCCGGCAGGTGCGCGACGAAACCATTGCCGCCCTCGATCGGCTCACGGAAGGGCGAGGCTCCGTCTCCTAGGAAGGCGATGCGCCTCAGGCCATTCCCGGCCAGGCGGCGACGCCGATGAGCAGCGGGTGCAGGTATTTGGCGAAGGCGAACCACGTCACGAGGCCGATCGCGACGGCGATGGCATCGTTGCGCCAGCCCGAGGGTGCGGCCACTGCGCCGCCGTGCTGCGACGCCACCGTGCCGGGGCTCGCCGCGCGGCGCTTGAGGCTGATGCGGGCGATCACCGCCCAGGCCAGGAAGCCGCCGAACAGCAGGATGCTGCCGAGATCGCCGTTGGCGAGGAGATGCGCCGTCGCCCAGATCTTCACGGCGAGCAGCATCGGATGCTTCGCCCTCGCGCGGATATGGCCGGGCAGGTAGGCCGCGGCCAGGGCGATGAAGGCGAAGAGGGTGAGGAGCAGCGAGAGGTGGCGGGTGAAGACCGGCGGGTTCCACACCGGGATCATGCCCTCCTGCCGGTAGAGCCCGAAGCCGTAGCCGATCAGGATCAGCCCGATCAGCGACAGCGCGGTGTAGCCGAGCTTGTAGCGCGCCTCCCCGACCTCGCCGATCACGCTCGCCCGCCTCGTCCGCAGCATGGTGAAAGCGTGGGTGCCGAGGAACAGCACGAGACCGAGGATCAGGAACAGCATGGGGGCCTCGACGCGGGAAAATGGGTCGGTCAATCGGAGCGTAACGGTTCAGACCGTAAACTTTAGCCTGAGTCCAGGCTTGAGAATGACGCGCCCGCCTAATCCCTCGCCCGTGTACCGCCGGTGGACCGTGGCGATTCTCGCCTTGCTGACGCTGGCCGGACCCGTTCGCGCCGCCGGCGAACCGCCACTCTCCGCCCTCACCCTGGTCGGCGGGCCGCACATCGTCTTCGAGGCGACCCGCGATGCCTGCGACGGTGCCGACGTTCCCGACGCCTCCGCCCGGGCTTTTCGCGATGCCTCAGGTGCCGTCGCCCTGTTCGGGATGCATTACCGCAACCGGGTCCTGCGCGGGCCGGACCTCGACACCTTGAAGCTCGATTGCGCGGTCGTCCTCGATTCCGCCGGCAATCCCGATCCGGCCCGTTACGACGACCGCTCCTGGATCACGGCCACCTGGACCGAAGACGGGAGCAAGGTGGCGGCTCTCGTCCATCACGAGTTCCAGGCCGACAAACATCCCGGCCGCTGCCGCTCCAAGGTCTATATGGAGTGCTGGTACAACACGATCCTCGCTGCCTCATCGAGCGACGGCGGACGCAGCTTCATCCGCGCCGCGCCGCCGGCGGTGGTGGCTGGGGCGCCTTTCAAGCAGGAGGTCGGTCAGGGCCGCCACCGCGGCTTCTTCAACCCGTCCAACATCGTCGGCGACGGGCGGTGGCGCTATGTCTTTGCTTCCACGACCGGTTGGATCACGGCGGGCACGAGCCAGGAGCACGGCGTCTGCCTGTTCCGCACCGACAGTCCCGCCGATCCGACCCGCTGGCGTGCCTGGACAGGAACCGGCTTCACCGCCCGCTTCCCCGGTCCCTACGGCCCTTCTCGGCCCGAATCCGACACCTGCAAGCCGGTGGCGCCGTTTCCGACGCCCGTCGGCGCCGTGGTGCGCCACCGCGCGACCGGCACCTGGATCGCCCTGTTCATGGCGCAGGCGAGCGCCGCCTTTCCCCGCTCCGGGTTCTACTGGACCACGTCGCGCGATCTCCTCGCCTGGGACCAGCCGCGCCTTCTCCTTGAAGGCGCGACCCTCTACGACGATCCCTGCAAGGCAACGGGCGGCCTCATCGCCTATCCTTCGCTCCTCGACCCTGCCGCCACCGGCCGTAACTTCGACGATGTCGGCGACACCGCCCTCATGACCTACGTCACGCTGCGTACCGAAGGCTGCGCCATCACCTCCGACCGCGACCTCGTGAAACGACGCCTGGCGATCAAGGTGTGGCCGTAATGGGAAGGATCGGCGGGAGCGGAGAACCGTGCCGCACCGATCTCGTGATCGCGAAATGAAACCTTTCGCGAGTGAAAAGCGTAGCCGCATCGCCGACATCGGGTTCGTCGGCCGTCCACCGGAGACCGAGATCATGCATCTGAACCGCCGCACCGCCCTTGCCGCCATGGGCGGCAGCCTCATCGCGATGAAAGCGCAGGGAGTCTTCGCCCAGGCCGCACCGGCACCGGCCGCCGCCCCGACCGGCCCCTTCAAGCTCGACCCGCTGCCCTATCCGAACGACCGCAACGCACCGACCATCGACGCCGAGACGATGGAGTTGCACCATGGCAAGCACCACGCCGCCTTCATCACAAACCTGAACACGGCCTTCGCCAAGGAGCCCGACCTCGCCAAGAAGCCGCTTGCCGAGATGCTGGCCAACCTGTCGTCCCTGCCGGAGGCGCTTCGTCCGGTTGTCAGGAATAGCGGTGGCGGCCACGCCAATCACGCGATGTTCTGGACCATCATGGGCGGCAAGGGCGGCGAGCCCACGGGCGACCTCAAGGCGACCATCGACAAGGATTTGGGCGGCTTCGCCAAGCTCCAGACCGATTTCAACGCCGCCGGCGCACGCCAGTTTGGTTCTGGCTGGGTCTTCGTCGTGCTCGGCAAGGACGGCAAGCTCGCCATCGTGAACCGCCCGAACCAGGATTCCCCCTGGATGGACGGCACTCCGGTCGTCTTCGGCAACGACGTCTGGGAGCACGCCTACTATCTCACCTACCGCAATCGCCGCGCGGACTACCTCAAGGCCTGGTGGAACGTGGTGGACTGGTCGAAGGTGAACGACCGGTTTGCGGCGGCGAAGGCCGGGACGTTGGCGATCTGAGGATCGCATGATGATCTGAATAGGCGCCGGATCGATTGGTCCGGTGCCGAACTTTACCGCGCAGTCGGTACCATCAGAGCGGAAGCCACGGCACGAATTACGTTCACTCCCACTC
>NZ_JAIETD010000049.1 GCF_019745455.1 Methylobacterium sp. | reverse complement strand
TCGACGCATAGAGTCGACCCATAAGTGCGCGCAGAGACGCTTAGCGTATATCTGTGCCCGTTCTATGTCCTGACCCCAATCCACCATCCCAGATTATCACGAGGGCCACCCAGCGGCTCGCAGAGGCTTGTGCTTCGCCGTCGGTGTCCAGGGACCTAACAAAGTGGATTTGGCCCACTTGAACCACGAGATTCGCCGGAACTCGAACACGGACGAACCAGCGTCCACGGCGGCATTGGAGGTATTCCGCCCTTCGCACCAACTGCCTCGCACCCGAACAGCCAAGGTGACACAGCGTCACCAACTGGACCGAGATGATCCAGGAAAAAACCAGCTATTTTAGCGGCTTAAGGGTGTCTGGCGGAGACGGAGGGATTCGAACCCTCGATACCCCTTTCGGGGCATGCTCATTTAGCAAACGAGTGCCTTCAGCCGCTCGGCCACGTCTCCGCAGGCGTTCGCTCTAGAATCTCGCACCGGGTGGGTCAACCCGGTTTGCGTGTCGCTAAGGGGCCGGTCTGGCGGCGATG
This sequence comes from Methylobacterium sp., assembly GCF_019745455.1. Taxonomy (GTDB): domain Bacteria; phylum Pseudomonadota; class Alphaproteobacteria; order Rhizobiales; family Beijerinckiaceae; genus Methylobacterium. The sequence goes on along the minus strand of NZ_JAIETD010000049.1, from coordinate 65,019 downwards.
GAGCGTGACGCGGCGTTCGTAGTGCTTGGCGACACGCAGGTGGCGCGAGATCGCGTAGTTCATCGCCGTGAGGAAGCCGTAGGCACCACGCACGAAATGGCGGCGTCCGAGATAGGCCTTGAGGAAGTTGCCGGGCAGCTCCACGAAGAGCCGCCATGTCGGAATCGCGACGCCGCGCGCCTCGAGGTCGTCGGCCTGCTGGTCGGAATAGCGGTTGAGCTTGTCGAGTTGGTCGCCGAGGGAGCGCACCGAGAAATGATGCACGACACCGCGCAGGAGCCCGGTGCCCGCCCCAGCCTGGAGATCGACGCGGTCGTGGACCGGAGAGGGCGAATAGCGGCCCCTGTCCCGGCGATAGAGCCGCACCGGCGTCAGGCGGTAGGCCCAAGGGTGCGGGTGCGCCTCTCCGGGGAAGATCTCCGCGATGGCGAGGCGATAGGCGGGATGCGCCGGCTCGCCCGCGTCGAAGACGGCGCGGATTTCGGCTGCGAGATCGGGCGGCACGACCTCGTCGGCATCGAGGTTGAGCATCCAGACATGGCGGCACTGCTCCTCTGCGAACCGCTTCTGGGGCCCGTAGCCCGGCCAGTCGTTGTGGATCACCCGCGCGCCGAGGGAGGCGGCGAGTGCCTGCGTCCCGTCGGTCGAGCCGGAATCAACGACGACCAAGTCGTCGGTCAGCGCGCGCACGGCCTCGATCGTCGCGCCGATCCGGTCGGCCTCGTTGCGCGCGATGATGAAGACCGAGAGCGGCAGGGGGGGCGGGGCTGTCATGAGGCCGGGGGCGTCGAGGGGTCGCCCGATCTATCGGCCGCAGCGATCATGGACAAGCATGGCTCTGCGCTCAGGCGGTTGCGACGAGGCGCTTGCGCTGAACCTTGCCGTTGGCGGTGCGCGGAAGCGCATCGAGGAAACGGATCGCTCGCGGGCACTTATAGGCGGCGAGCCGCTCGGCGCACCAGGCGATGAGGCAAGCCTCGTCCGCCGCCTCCCCGGGCTTCAGGACGACGAAGCCGGCAATGACGCTGACGCCCGGCCTCGGGCTCATCTCGGCGACCCCGACCTCCGCGATGCCCGGATGGGTGGCCAGCACCGCCTCGACCTCGTGCGGGGAGACCCTGTAGCCGAAGGCGTTCATGACGTCGTCGGCGCGGCCGTGGAACCAGAGATAGCCGTCAGCATCGAGGCTGGCCCTGTCGCCCCCGGCGAACCATTCGCCGCGCATCACCGCCGCTTCCTCGTCAGGCCGGTTCCAGTAGCCGAGCATCAGCCCGGGCTCAGAGCGGTGGACCGCGAGCAGGCCGACCTCGTCGGCGGGCAGCGGCACCGGCTCGCCCTCCTCGGGCAGGATCGCCACGCGGCGCCCGGGCTGCGGCTTTCCCGGCGAGCCAGGCCTGACCGGCACTGTCGGACCGCTCGACACGTAGGTGGAGACCTCGCTCATCCCGAGAGCCTCGTAGAGGGGCTTTCCGGTCGCATGTTGCCAGGCCGCGAGCAATTCGGGCGTCAGCGCCTCGCCGGCGGTGAGGCCGTGGCGCAGGCGATTGAGATTATGCGCGCCGAGGTCTGCGTATTTCAGGATCTGCCGGTAGAGGCTCGGCACCGCGGCGAACAGGGTCGCGCCCTCGCTCTCGATCAAGGCCGGCCAGCGCGCCGGGTCCCGCGGACCGTTGAAGAGTACCGCGGTGGCGCCGCAGGCCCAAGGGTCGGCGATGCCGACGCCGAGCGTGTAGGTCCAGTTCAGGGTGCCGGCATGCAGCATCACGTCGGACTCAGTCAGGCCCTGCCAATGCTCGTGCATCGGGCGGCGGGCGAATACGGCGCGATGGGCGTGGAGCACGCCTTTGGGCCGGCTCGTGGTGCCGGAGGTGTAGACCAGCGTCGCGGGATCGTCGGCGACGGTGTCGGCGTAGGATAGCAGGGTCGGCCCGTCCGCCATCGCGGCGATCTCGGAAGGGCCGATGACGATGCGTCCCGAGACGCTCGCCGGATCGAGGACGCAATCGGCGCCCGCCGCGATCACGGCCGCTCCGGAATCCTCCATCAGGAACGCGGCCTCGGCAGGGGTGAGCTGCGGAGACGACGGCAGGGCGACGAGCCCGGCGGCGATCGCGCCGAAATAGACGAGGACGTAATCGGCGTCGTTGCCCATCCGGACCATCACTCGCGCGCCCGGAGACAGGCCGAGATCCGACAATCCGGCGGCGACGCCGCGCACGGCTCGGTCGACCTCCGAGAAGGTCATCCGCGTCACGCGCCCGTCGCCCCCGACGACCCGCAGGGCGTCCTTATCGGGACGAAGACGGGCATTCACCGCGAGGCAATGACTCGCGGCGTTGAAGCGAGACGGGACGGCGGGCGAGTGGGAGAGAGGATGAGTCAAGGCAAGGGGTCCGGATCTTCGTCCGGGAGGCATGCAAAAAAGAACGACCGGCACAAGGCCGGCCGTCATCCTCGTTCGTGGTGGGATCCCGTTCGAACAGAAGGTGGATCAGTCGTCCGTGGAGGTCTGCGACACGCCGGACATCTCGGACGCAGCGCCAATCATCGTCTTCATCGCGTCGGTGGCATTGCGGTAGGCCGGCGTGCCTGTATCCCAATCGTTGGCGCCGATGGCGGCGACCATCTTGGCGGCCTCGTCGAGGGCGATCCGTTCCGCCTTGGCGAAGCGGGCGAGCGACGGGTGGCTCTTGAACTCGCCCCGTTCGAGATCAGCGGAGATGGTCTGCCCTGGCCGGCCGGAGATCGTCGCTGCGGTGGCATCGGCCGGCGCGAGGCCGACCAGGACGCGGGCGAGCTTGCGCTTCCACACGCCGACGTCGGCGATGAGGCGCACGAGCACGAAGTTCGGGATGTTGACGCCGGCGGAGTCGAGGGAGGTCTGGCCGAGGCCCTCGGCGCGCACCAAACGATTGGTGATCTTCTCGATCTCCTCATGGGTTTTCGAGGCCTTGGCGGCGATGCCCTGAACGCTCGTCGAGATCTCCGCGGTGGCCGAGCGTTGCTGGCCGAGCATCTGGGAGATCGCCTGGTTGAGGTTGCTCGCCTGCGAGATCCGCTCGTTGGTCTGGGCGACGCGGGCCTCGAGCTGCTCGACGATGGAACGGCCGGTGGTGACGGCGGTACGGCTCTCGCCGACGGCGACCGAGATCGACGACATCTCGGCGGTGAGGGTGCTGAGAAGGGCGCGGATCTCGCCGGTGGATTTGGCGGTCTGGGCCGAGAGGGACTTCACCTCCGCGGCGACCACGGAGAAGCCGCGGCCGGCCTCGCCGGCGCGGGCGGCCTCGATCGTCGCGTTGAGCGCGAGGAGGTTGGTCTGGTTGGAGATCGAGGCGATCGCCGTCGCCATGACTTCGATCTGCGAGATCGCGCGTTCGAGGACGACGACGCGATCGGAGATCAGCGAGGTGCGCGCATCGATCTCGTGCATGGCGTTGCGCGCCTGCTGGCCATCCCCGACGCAGGCCTGCATCGCGGTGAGCGCGTCCTGCGCGACGGTCACGACGGTATCGGAAGTCTGCGATACCTCGGCAATGGAAGCAGCCATCTCCTCGGTGGCGCCCGCGATGGTCTGTGTGGCGCGGGCGACCTCTCCGACGTCGTAGGTCATCCAGCCGATATTGATGGCGGCCTCGGACGCCTCCTTGGCGATCGCCGCCATGTTGCCGAGGTTGCGCTTGCGCTCCATGTCGCGCTTCGACATGAACGTGTGCAGCGACGTCCGGAGTGGCCCCTCCGGCAGGTCGACGGCGGTGACGTTCTGCGTCGCGACGAGCGTCTCGATCGCCTTGGTCAGGCGGGCGACTTCACCAACCGATTTCGTATCCGGAATCGACGCAATATCGGGCGAATCCTTGCGCGTCCGTCCAAAAGCGAGCCCGATCATCGACGTGAAGTCCTTGTGCGTTCCTTGTTCCGAAATCTGCATAAGAGCGCTTAACATACCCTTAGCGCGCGACCGCTTCGGACCATGATCGACGGTTTATTGCAGGCGCAAAGCCGCACCGGCATCCGAACACTCGACATTCTGCGAGCCGAACTAGGCCGAAAGAATTAGAGTTTGAGACAACAACCTTCGCGATCTATTTGAATTGCGGCGCGATGCTTTCGCGAATTACGAAAATTTCACGGGAACCGCTTCACCTTACGGTTGAGCATCGACTGCATTTCGTTTCGAAGGGAGTCGCCGATTCTTAGGCCGAAAGCGGCAATCTGATCTCCGGCGGGAGCGGAAGGTCGCGCATGCGGCGATCCATTGCCGTCGGTGCCGGCATCGGAACCGTGATGAGGCAGACGACGCCGTCCGGAGCGAAGATGAGCTGGACGTCGCCGGCGAGCTCGCGTGCGAGGCTGCGCTCGATCAGCCGCGAGCCGAAGCCGGTGCGGGTGGGGGGTGCCACGGGCGGCCCTCCGCGCTCGGCCCAGCGCAGGTGAAGGACGGTCTGTGCCTCGCGTTCCACCGTCCAGGTGATCGCGACAGTTCCTCCCTCCCGAGAGAGTGCGCCGTACTTCACAGCGTTTGTGCCGAGCTCATGCAGCGCCATGGCGATGGAGAGGGCGAGCCGCGGCGGCAGGCGCAGCGTCGGGCCGTTCACGATGAAGCGTGCCTTCTGGCCCTCGCCCGCATGGAGCGGCGCGATGGCATCGGCCACGACGGTTCCGAGTTCCGCGCCGTCCCAATTCTCGCGGGTGAGGACGTCGTGGACCCGGGCGAGGGCGATCAGCCGCGCCTCGAAGGCGGCCCGCGCCGCCGAGGCGTCCGGACCTTCCAGGCGGCGCAGGGATTGGCTGGCGATCGACTGGACCGTCGCCAGGGTGTTCTTCACCCGATGGTTCAGTTCGTGGATGAGCAGCAGCAGGTGCTCCTCGGCCCGCTTCGCGTCGCTGATGTCGACGTTGCAGCCCGTATAGCCGAGAAAGACGCCGGTATCGTCGAGGCGCGGCACGCCCTCGCAGCGCAGCCAGCGAACGGCGCCGTCTCGGTCGACGACCCGCACCTCCGCCTTGAACGGGCGCCGATCCGCGAAAGCCTCCTCGAACAGCTCGGAGAAGGTAGCCATGTCCTCGGGATGGATGATGCGGTCCCAGCCGGCCTCGGCGAGAGTCGATGCAGGCTGCCCGAACAGGTGGTCGAAATGCATGTTCGCGAAGCTGATCTCGGCCTGCTCGTCGGTCATCCAGATCAGCGCCGGGGCGGAATCCGCCATGTGTCGGAACCGGGCCTCGCTCTCCCGTAGCGCCGAGAGGCCACGCTGGGTCTCGGCCAGCGCCCGGTCGCGCTCGTCCTCGCGGGTGCGCAGCCGCAGGGACGCGTCCGCCAGGACGTCTCCGAGTCGCCGGATCTCGCTGATCGGCGAGGTGATGCGCGGGATCGCCTCGCCCCGCGCCAGGGCCGGACCGGTCGCCGCGAGGCGCCGCAACGGCCGCGCCACCCGCGACCACAGGTGGACGGCCAGGATCGACGAGGTCGCGAGGACGAGGAGGCCGAAACCGCCGAAGGCCCAGATCCAGTTGCGCAGGCGCGCCTCGACGATCACCTGCGGTATCACCGCTCCCACCGTCCAGCCGGTGAGGCGCGAGCGCGCCTCGACCACGGTCACCGGCTTGAGGCGCCGATCCTTGCCCTCCCACACGCCCGGCGTATCGGTCTGCCGCTGGCGCAGGGTCGTGAGGCGAGGCCGGCCGACGATGGAGGCCGGGTCGGGGATGCGGGCGAGGACGACGGTCTCGCGGTCCGAGACCCCGGTCGTCCAGCCCTCCACCGCCTCGCGTGCGATGATAGCCTGAAGCCGCTCCACCGGAACGGCGAAGCTGAGGATGTAGCTGACCTCGCCCTCGTTCGTGACCGGCACGGCCACCGCGTAGCTCGCCTCGCCCGGCATCGCTCCGGGAATCACGCCCGAAACCGTGGCGCGCTGGCTGCCGGAGGCGAACTCGCGATCGAAGGGCAGCACGCTCGAGGGCAGCGGCGCACCCCGGCGAACGGCGGTGTTGACGACCTGCTGGCCGTCCGGCCGGCGCAGCAGGATCTCGAGGCCGACGGCATCGCGGACGAGGCGGGCCTGCGCGTCGAAACTCTCGACGTTGCCGTCCTTGAGCCGCTGCGAGGTCGCCAGCGTCTGCAGCACCGAGACGAGGCCTGCGGTATCCCGGTCGATCGAGAGGGCGATGCCGCGCACGTTCTCTCGCGCGTCCTGCTCGAAGCGCGCCCGCTCGGTGGCGGCGTAGCGCATGAGCAGGATCGCGGTGAAGATGAGACCCGGCCCGATGAGAGCGATGACCAGGAGGATCAGGTAGACCTGCGTCGAGAACCCGCGTCGGCGGGCACGGTCCACGAGGTCCCTCAGACCGGTCCATCGCGCCTTGCGGCGCGGGGTGGCGTGGCCGGGCTGCTGGGCCGAGACATCGGCCTCGGCCGTCATGGCGCGCTCTCCGGCGCTTCTTCAGACGCACCCCTTTGTCTGGCCGCCGGCCCCTCGCGCCGGTCGATATGGCCGAGGTCGCGCGTCGGGGCGATCAGGTCGCGGATCCGTTGCTTCAGCAGCCTGGCGTCGGGGAATCCGCCATCGACCGTCCGGTCCCAGATCGTCTCGGGGCCGCAGGTAATCGTGAAAACCCCGCCAGAGCCCGGCACGAGGGCAACCTCGCCGAGATCGTCGCGAAAGGTCGACAGCAGTTCCTGCGCCATCCAGGCGGCCCGCAGCAGCCATTGGCACTGCGTGCAGTAGGTGATGGCGACCCGCGGCATCCTGGCCGTCGGACGAGGCGTCTCTTCCATGAGCGGCACAGCGCACCGAACCGCCCGCGCTTGTCAACCTTTTGGGCCTCACCGGAACGTCCTTGCGGGTGGGGTTGAGAGCATCGCGCTCGGGCCCTCCGGCCCGAATCCTGCCTCGAAAGCCGAGGCGACCGAGACTGCCCGTCCGGACCTGGCTGACGCGATCGAGAGCATCCACCGGCTTGTCGGGATTTATTGCACGTGAGGCTTGCAACCGCCGCCAGCGGCGGCAGGTGTTATGAGGCGAGGCTGAGATCGGCGCGAAGATCTAGATTAGCGGAGAACACGGGCATGGCATCAGGCCTCGCGGAGGACCTCATCCGCACGAAGTCGCTGGAGCGGCTTAACTCCGATGCGGAGAGCGGCGAGCACACGCTCGAACGCACGCTGGGACCCTGGAGCCTGATCGCGCTCGGCATCGGCGCCGTCATCGGTGCCGGGTTGTTCTCGCTGACCGGCATCGCCGCGGCCGAACATGCGGGACCGGCGGTGGTGATCTCCTTCGCCATTGCGGCGCTCGCCTGCGCTTTTGCCGGCATGTGCTACAGCGAACTCGCCGGCATGATCCCGGTCGCCGGTTCGGCCTATACCTACGCCTACGCGACCATGGGCGAGTTCGTCGCCTGGATCATCGGCTGGGACCTCGTCCTCGAATACGCGGTCGGCGCCGCCACGGTCTCGGTGAGCTGGTCGAGCTACGTCACCCGCTTCATGCGCGACACCCTTGGCATCAACCTGCCGCCCCACTTCGTCCATTCGCCGTTCGAGACCTTCACCCTCGCCGACGGCACGGTGGCGCACGGCATCGTCAATCTGCCGGCGATCTTCATTATCGTGGCCGCCTCGGCGCTCCTGATGATCGGCATCCGTGAATCGGCGCGGGTCAACGCCATCGTCGTGCTGATCAAGCTCGCGGTGGTCGCGGTCGTGGTCGGCGTCGGCCTGTTCTACATCAAGGCCCAGAACTACGTGCCGTTCATCCCCGAGAACACCGGCACCTTCGGCGAGTACGGCTGGAGCGGGATCATGCGCGGCGCCGGGGTGGTGTTCTTCGCCTATATCGGGTTCGATGCCGTCTCGACGGCGGCGCAGGAGGCGAAGAACCCTCAGCGCAACATGATGGTCGGCATCCTCGGCTCGCTGGCGATCTGCACCGTCATCTACATCGCCTTTGCGGGAGTTCTCACCGGCCTCGTCCCCTATACCCAGATGAAGGGTGACGCGGCCCCCGTGAACACCGCCATCGCGATGACGCCGTTCCCGTGGCTCAAGAGCCTCGTCACGCTCGGCGTGATCGCGGGCTTCTCCACGGTGATCCTGGTGCTGCTCCTCGGCCAGAGCCGGGTGTTCTACTCGATGAGCCAGGACCGTCTGCTCCCCGGCTTCTTCTCCAAGATCCACCCGACCTGGAAGACGCCGTACCGCTCGAACCTCTTCTTCATGGTGTTCACGAGCGCGCTCGGCGGCTTCCTGCCGATCAGCCAGCTCGGCCACATGACGAGCATCGGGACGCTGCTCGCCTTTATCCTGGTCTGCGTCGGGGTCATCATCCTGCGCCGGGCCCAGCCGAATGCCCGCCGCGACTACCGCACGCCATGGGTGCCGCTCGTGCCGATCCTCGGCATCGTGAGCTGCTTTGCCATGATGGTGTCCCTCGACGGCGAGACCTGGCTGCGCTTGGGTGTCTGGCTCGCCATAGGCCTCGTCATCTACTTCGCCTGGAGCCGCCGGCACAGCCGGGTCGGGCGCGAGGTGGAGGCGGCCGGTTAGGTCACCCTGCGTCGAGCGCCTCGGGGCGCGGCATGGCGATGATGTTGTAGCCGCAATCGACGAAATGGATCTCTCCGGTGACGCCGCCGGAGAGGTCGCTGAGGAGGTAGAGGGCCGAGCCGCCGACCTCGTCGAGGCTCACCGTGCGCCGCATCGGCGCATGGGCCTTCTGGTGGGCGAACATGGCCCGCGCATCGCCGATGCCCGCTCCCGCAAGCGTCCGCATCGGCCCGGCCGAGATTGCGTTGACGCGGATGCCGTCGGGCCCGAGATCGGCCGCGAGGTAGCGCACGGAGGCCTCGAGCGCTGCCTTGGCGACCCCCATGACGTTGTAGTTCGGCATCACCCGGGTGGCGCCGCCGAAAGTCAGGGTGAGGAGGGCCCCGCCAGGACGCATCATCGGCGCGGCGCGCTGCACGATCTCGGTGAAGGAGAAGCACGAGATCGTCATGGTGCGCGAGAAGTTTTCGCGGGTGGTGGCGTCGAGATAGCGGCCCTTGAGCTCGTTCTTGTCGGAGAAGCCCACCGCGTGGACGACGAAATCGAGGCCCTCGGGCCAGTGCCGGGCAAGCTCGGAGAAAACCGCGTCGACGCTGGCGATATCCTCGACATCGCAGGGCAGCACGATCTCGGAGCCGAGGCTTTTCGCCAGTGGCGTCACCCGCTTGCCGAGGGCCTCGCCCTGATGCGTGAAAGCGAGGGCGGCACCCTGTCCGTGCAGCGCCTTGGCGATGCCCCAGGCGATGGAATGGTCGTTGGCGACCCCCATGATCAGGCCGCGCCGGCCCGCCATCAAACCCGTCATGCGTGATCGTCTCCCGTGGCCGCGCCTCTGCCGTGCGGGCCTTCAGCGGTCTTCGATGCGCGGCGCCGTCCCTAGGGGAACCGCGCTCCGCTCCTCAAGCGTCCTTGGGCATCGCCGACTGGATCAGCCGGTCCGAACTCAGGTCTTCCTCGTCATAGCCGAGAAGCTCTGCCAGGCGGCCGCGGGCGCGGCTGACGCGGCTCTTCACGGTGCCGACCTTGCAGCCCATGATCGACGCGGCCTCCTCGTAGGAGACGCCTTCGGCGCCGACCAGGATCAGGGCCTCGCGCTGGTCGGGCGGCAGCTTCGCCAGAGCCGTCTGCAGATCCTCGACGTCGAGGCGGTCGCCCTGGTGCGGGGCCGTGGCGAGACGGGCCGCGTAGGAGCCGTCCTGGTCCTCGACCTCGCGCACGCGCTTGCGGTGATCCGAGTAGAAGATGTTGCGCAGGATGGTGAAGAGCCAGGCGTTCAGGTTGGTGCCCGGCTGGAAGCGGGCGCGGTGCTGCCAGCCCTTCAGCAGCGTGTCCTGGACGAGGTCGTCGGAGCGGGCCGGGTTGCTCGTCAGCGACAGCGCGAAGGCGCGAAGGGAGGGCACCGCGGCCAGCAGGCCGTTGCGGAATTCCGGCTCGATCGCCTCGCCGCGGGCGCGAAGCGCCGCTTCGAGCTTCTCGATGAGTTCGGCGAAGCGGCTCGGCTGGTCGTCGTTGCCGAGCCGATCATAGACCGTGCGCAGGTGGTCGCCGAGATGGGTCCGGATGGTGGGGGACAGGTTCGGACGCGCATCCGCAGCGTCGGTGTCGGTCGTGTCGATCGCGTCGCGTGTCATGGCTCGTCGGGTTCTGGGCTGATCAAAGAGAGACCGGCTCCAGGAGCTCCGGCCGCTTCGGCTACGATGCGGGACCGTCCGCTAGCGGACCCAGCATCCGGTCATTGAACCGGGTTGTAGCGCATCGCGGACCCGTGCGCACCCCGTGCTGTCAAGCTGGCGCGCCGGCGCTGCAGGGACCCGCGGCGACGGCCTTGCGCGCGCCGGGCTTGAGGATGCGCACGGCGCCGTCGCGCAGGGACAGGACATGGCCGCGCTCCACATCCGTCCAGCACTCGTCCCGCGTCAGCGCTTTCGTGGCGACCACCGTGACGACGTCGTCCGCCGTCGTTTCGCGCGAAAAATCCACCCGCCAATCCTCGTCGACGAGGGTCGCGGTGCCGAAGGGCGCGCGGCGGGTCAGGTAGCACAGGCGCTTGCCGCAATGGGCGTAGAGGGTGCGGCTGTCCGAGAGCAGCATGTTGAAGACGCCGAGCCCGTGCAGCTTGGCGCAGAGCTCCGCCACCGCCACGTCGAGCTGACTCGCGCTCGGGAGCTTCGTCGGGTTCTTGGGCCAGCGCGCCTGCAACTGGTCCATCATCCAGCAGAAGGCGTATTCGCTGTCTGTGGAGCCAACCGGCCTGAACCAGGTGAGCGGCCATTTCTTCACGCCGCGCAGCTGGCCGTTATGGGCGAAGGTCCAGCGTCGGCCCCACAACTCGCGGCTGAAGGGATGGGTGTTCTCGAGGCTGACCCGGCCGCGATTGGCCTTGCGCACATGCGCGATGACGATGCGGCTCTTGATGGGGGCGCTGCGCAGGAGCTTGGCGAGCTCCGAGCGGGCGCTCGGCTCCGGCTCATGGAACGCGCGGCAGCCCCTGCCCTCGTAGAAGCTGATGCCCCAGCCGTCGGCATGCGGCCCGGTCTCGCCGCCGCGCCGCGCCAGGGCGGCGAAGGAGAAGCGGATGTCGGTGGGCACGTTCGCGCTCATGCCGAGCAATTCGCACATGGAAAGGAGACGGCTTCTGCGCTGGGAGGGTTTGAGGGAGTAGCGTCAGGCTTAAGGGCCTTCGGGCGATCCTACAACGCCCCTTCCCGGATCGCGCCCGGATCGGCCAGGGCATGCAGCAGCCGCGCCGCGCTGTGGGCGAAGCGCAGGGTCACCGCCTTGCGGCGCGGCCCGCTCAAGGAATGTTCGGGCGCCTCGCGCAGGATCGCCGCCCCGAACGCGTCGGCGACGATGAGGCCGGCATCGGCCGGAGTCAGCGTCTCCGGCAGGGTGTCGGGGATCGCGAAGAACAGGCGGTCGCAATAGTCGCGATAATCCGGCCATTTCCGGTCGGCCCGGAAATCCGCGACGCTCGACTTGATCTCCACGATGGTCAGCCGACCGGCCGGGCACAAGGCGATCAGGTCCGCCCGCCGGCCATTGGCCAGGGAGAATTCCGGGATCGTGACATGGCCGAGTTCGGCGAAAAGCCGGCGCACTCCGCGCTGCACGTGCAGCGCCGTTGGCGATTGCCGGCGGTCCGGAGGCAGGATCACGTGGGCGAGGGCAGCTGACATGGTTCCGCTGAAAGATGCCCCGAATCGGGACTCTGCTCAGGGAATCAGCCCCGGCGGCCTTTGTCACCTGCGACTTTCAGTGAAGCTCACCCTTTGAAGAAGCTGAGCACGCCCGCCGTCGGCGCCAGCCAGATGAAGGCCCAGAGGAAACCCGAGCTCCAGTTCGCGAGCTGGAAGGGCACCCGCGGCACCTCGAAGATGCCGGCGATGAGCGGCACCACGGCGCGGGCCGGGCCGATGAAGCGGCCGATGACGATGCCCCAGGCGCCGTAGCGCCGGCAGAAATCCTCGCCCTTGGCGACCATGTCCGGGTACCGGCTCATCGGCCAGATCGTCTTGGCGCCGTGCTGGAAATAGCGTCCGATCTCGTAGGAGACCCAGTCGCCGAGCGCGGCCCCGATGCCGCCGCCGATCACCACGGGCCAGAACGGGATCCCGCTCGCGCCGATCATCGCGCCGATCCCGAGCATCAGCACCGTGGCCGGCACGAGGATCGACAGGAAGGCCAGCGACTCGCAGAAGGCCAGCACACCGACGACGAGGGGCGCCCAGGCCTTGTGTGTTTCCACGAACCCGAGAATCGCGGTCCGCAGCGCATCGAAATCCATGGGAAGCCCTGTTGCTGGTCCAGGCGGATGTGGGAAGCGCGGCCGTGACGGCAAGGCGCATGTCGAGCCCGCGGATGCGCGAGCCTGCAAAAGCCGCTACCACGCGGGGCCTGACACGTCGCTTCCGAGACCAGTTCCGACGATGCGAGACCAGCTCCTAAGATGAAAGTGCTCTCGATCCAGTCGCACGTCGCCTTCGGCCATGTCGGCAACGCCTCGGCCGTGTTCCCGATGCAGCGCCTTGGCGTCGAGGTCTGGCCGATCCATACGGTCCAGTTCTCCAACCATACCGGCTACGGCGCCTGGCGCGGCCGGGTCTTCGACGGACCGATGATCGAGGACCTCGTGGCTGGCATCAGCGAGCGCGGCGTCCTCGCGGGCTGCGACGGCGTGTTGTCGGGCTATATGGGCTCGGCCGATATCGGCACCGCCATCGTGCGGGCGGTGAGCGCCGTACGCGCCCTCAATCCGGCGGCGCTCTATTGCTGCGATCCCGTCATCGGCGACACCGACCGCGGTGTCTATGTCCGGCCCGGCATCCCCGAATTCATGCGCGGCGAGGCGCTGCCGGCCGCCGATATCGCGACGCCGAACCAGTTCGAGCTCGACCATCTCTCCGGACTGACGTCGCGGACCCTCGACGAGGCCAAGGTCGCGATCGCCGCGCTCCAGGCACTGGGGCCGAAAGTGGTCCTTGTGACATCCCTGGTCACCGACGCCACGCCATCCGGCGCGATCGACCTGATGGCTGCCGAAGGCGGCTCCTACTGGCTCCTGCGCACGCCGCGGCTGGGCCTGAGCGTCAACGGCGCCGGGGACGCCATCGCGGCCCTGTTTCTCGTCCATTACTTGCGAACGCACTCGGCCGCGATCGCCCTCGGCATGGCCGGGGCCTCGGTCTACGGATTGCTGCGCCGAACCGCGGAAGCCGGCTCACGCGAGATCCTCACCGTGGCGGCACAGGACGAGTTCGTGAGCCCGACGACGACGTTTCCGGTGGAACCGGTCTGACTTCAGCAGAGAGAGAGAGAGAGAGAGACGCCATGCCGCGCCGCTTCGTCACCCTCGACGTCTTCACCGACACGCCCTTCGCCGGCAATCCGCTCGCGGTGGTGCTTGATGCCGAGGGCCTCGACACGGCGGCGATGCAAAGGATCGCCGCCGAGTTCAACCTGTCGGAAACGGTGTTCGTGCTGCCGCCGGAGGAGACGCGGCGCAAGGCGCGGCTGCGGATCTTCACGCCGACTCGCGAGCTGCCCTTTGCCGGCCATCCGACCCTCGGCACGGCCGTCCTCCTGGCGCTTCAGGACGGGCGGTCGGAACTCACCGACGCCGTCGCTTTCGGCTTGGAGGAGGAGATCGGGGTCATCTCCTGCGTCGTCGAGACGAGGGAGGAAGGCGGGAGGGTGCGCTTCACCCTGCCGGTCCTGCCGGATTATCTCGGCGAGGGTCCGGAGGCGGAGGCGCTTGCCATAGCCCTCGGCCTCAGCCCAGGCGAGATCGGTTTCGGCCGGCATGAGCCGAGCCGCCATGCCTGCGGCCCCGACTTCATCTTCGTGCCGCTCGCCTCCACGGACGCCTTGGACAAGGCCAGGGTCGATCCGGCCGGACTTGCGGCGTTAGGTGAAGCCAGCGCGCTCTACCTCTACTGTGTCGATCCCGAGGGGATCGGCCACCGCTATCTCACCCGGATGTTCGCGCCCCATCTCGGGGTTCCCGAAGACCCTGCCACGGGCTCCGCAGCGGCGGCCTTCGCTGGCGTGATGATGGAGTTCGAGGCTCTGGGCGAGGGCACCCACGACGTCGCCATTACGCAAGGCGTCGCCATGGGCCGGCCGAGCGATATCGGGCTTCAGATCGGCATCGAATCGGGGGCGCTCCGCGCAGTCGAGATCTCCGGTTCGGCCGTGATCGTCAGCGAGGGAACATTGCGTGTCTGACGGGTTCCGCATCGCATCCTTGACGCGGATCGAGGCGCGCCGCGTTCCCTTCGACTGGCAATGGGCGAGGGACGAAGCGGCATACATCTCCGGCAATTGGGCACGACGAGTGGAGGGGCGAACCGGGATCTTCGACGGCCGGGTCCTTCTCGCCTGCGGCTGGCGCCATCAGGATGGCACCTGCAAGGTCGACCTCTTCGAGACGAGCTACTCCCGGTTCATCGCCTATCGGGACGCCGGCTCGCCCGATCCCGCCGTGCGCAACACCTTCGCGGCGATCGTGCCGCGCTCGACCGACGGAGCCTATTTCCTCGGGATCATGGGGGCGCAAACCGCCAATGCCGGCCAGGCCTATTTCCCCTGCGGCACGCCCGATCTCGACGACATCGTCGGATCCGACCTCGTGGATCTCGCCGGCAGTGCCGAACGGGAGCTGACCGAAGAGACCGGTCTCGCCGTACCGGCGGGTTCCGCGCAGGAATGGGTAATGCTGGAGGGCGACCGGCAGCTCGCCTTCCTGCGCCCGATCGTGTTCGGCGAGGAATCCGGCTCCCTGCTGGCCCGGATGGAAAGGCACCGCGCGGCGGAAGCAAACCCGGAACTCGCCGGCTTTCTTATCGTGCGGGATCAGGTGGACATCGACCCGAAGCGGATGCCGCCTTTCGTGCGGGCCTATCTCGGACGATCCTTCGCGGGTGCGCCACCCGATCAGGGGTAGCCGTAGCGCGCCTTAGCCGCAGCAAGGAGACCGGCCGCCTCCCGGTCGCGGCCTGCGGCGCAGGCTACAGCCGCCGCGCGCAGGTCCGTCTGGAATTTCTCGCCGACCGGCTGGTTGAGATTGCCTGTCGCGACGTCGCTCTCCACCACCGCCTGCGTACGGGAGATGGCGGGGCCGCAGCCGGCGCCCCGGGGCAGCGCCACGGGAGCCGGGGCCACGGTGACGGCAGCCGGCGGAGCGCTCGCCTTCGGAGTGCAGGCGGCGGCGGACAGGAGGCAGGCGAGGGCCAGGCCCGAACGGCGGATCGTCACGGCATCGTCCCCTTCGTCAGGATCAGGCTTGCGTCAGGATCAAGCTTGGCCGCTTGTGCCGCCGGCCGGCGAAGGGGTCAATCTCAGAAAGGTGGCTGCCGCGATCTGGGGGAGCAGAAGGCGGGGCCGCAAGAAATCATGGGAGACGAAGGTTGGACTCCCTCTCGCATGGGAAGAGGGAGCCCACGATTCAGGCCGCGACGAGATTTTCGTACTGCTGGGCCTTCTTGCTACTTGACCTCTGGTCTACTTGGCCTTCTCGGCGATGCCGCCGAGCCCGGAGGTGTAGATGCCCTCGATCACGTCCTTGGCGACGGTGTCGGGCACGCCCTTGGCCTTGAAGCTGCCGGTCCAGTTGATCTTCGAGCCCGAGCCCGAGGGCACCACCGTGATCGTCGAGGAGTAATCCGAGACGGGCAGCGGGCTCTCCTCGATCGCATAGGTATAGGTCATCGCCTTGTCGTCGCGGGAGGTCTGCGACTCGACGATGGTGCCGCCGCCCTTCAGGGAGAGGCTGCGCAGCATGGCGCTGCCCTTGGTCGAGGGAGCACATTTCTCCACGGCCGGGTGCCAGGTGCCGATCCCGCAGAAGTCGCCGATCGTCGCCCAGACCTTGGCGGGAGGGGCCGCCACATCAAGGGATTTCGCGACGTCGATGGCAAAGCTCGGCACAGTGCCGGCAAGGAGGGCGAGGATCGGCAGGGCGCCAAGGCGCAGGGCGTTACGCAGCATCACGGGGTTTCCTCGCAAAGTTCTTGTTCTGGCGCCGGATTAAAAACGGCGTCGTCCTTCAGGACGCAGGTCAGAGCTAGACGGGAGACGGTAAACGGCAAGGCCTGGCACGAAAGCGTGAGGGTCGCGAATGCTTGTCAAGGCTCACCGGGAGGATTAGGGATGCGCCATTCGCGCACGCTCACGCAGCCTTCGTCCGGCCGGAGCGGATTTCGGGAGAGACGAGCCTTGGCCAGCGCCGGCTCCATGCACGGAAACGCAGGGGCCGCGATCGCGGCGTCGCGGAGCCGCGCCCTCGACCTGTCGCCGCTGCTCCTCCTTATCCGCCCCTGAGGGCCGTCCGGGCGCGCGGCGCCTGGGCTCTCAGGGGTGCGTTGCAGGTCTCCATTCGGCAGGTCTCCCCTCGAGGAGGCCCCGAGTCATTCGATCTCCCCGGTGCTGCCCTCATCGATAGCGGCGCGCCACGACAGGATCTCAAGCCCGCCATGACCTCCGTTTCCCAGACTGCGCCGCGCGACCGCGTCCTCATCTTCGACACCACCTTGCGCGACGGCGAGCAATGCCCCGGCGCCACCATGACACTCGACGAGAAGCTCGCCGTGGCCGAGCTCCTCGACGCCATGGGCGTCGACATCATCGAGGCGGGCTTCCCGATCGCCTCCAACGGCGATTTCGAGGCGGTGGCCGAGATCGCCCGGCGGGCCAAGCGCGCCACCATCGCGGGCCTCGCCCGTGCGATTCCCGCCGACATCGCCAGGGCCGGAGAGGCGGTGCGGCAGGCGAAGCGCGGGCGCATCCACACCTTCGTGTCGACCTCGCCGATCCACCTCGCCCACCAGATGCGCAAGAGCGAGGACGAGGTCGTCGAGATCATCCTCAAGACCGTGGCCCAGGCCCGCGACCTCGTCGAGGACGTCGAATGGTCGGCCATGGACGCGACCCGCACGCCCATCGACTATCTCTGCCGCTGCGTCGAAGCGGCGATCCGGATGGGTGCGACCACCATCAACCTGCCCGACACCGTCGGCTACGCCACGCCCGACGAGTATCGCGCCATGTTCCAGGCGGTGCGGAGCCGCGTGCCGAACGCCGACAAAGCGGTGTTCTCGGTCCATTGCCACGACGACCTCGGCCTCGCGGTCGCCAACTCCCTCGCGGGGATCGAGGGCGGCGCGCGCCAGGTCGAATGCACCATCAACGGCATCGGCGAGCGCGCCGGCAACGCGCCTTTGGAGGAGGTCGTGATGGCGATCCGCACCCGCGGCGACGTCATGCCCTACGAGACCGGCATCGAGACGACGATGCTGACCCGCGCCTCGAAGCTCGTCTCCCACGCGACGAACTTCCCGGTGCAGTACAACAAGGCCATCGTCGGCCGGAACGCCTTCGCGCACGAGAGCGGCATCCACCAGGACGGCATGCTCAAGCACACCGAGACCTACGAGATCATGACGCCGGCCTCGGTCGGCGTCGCCAAGACCTCGCTGGTGATGGGCAAGCATTCGGGCCGGGCCGCCTTCCGCGCCAAGCTCGAGGAGCTCGGCCTCGCCCTGAGCGACAACCAGATGCAGGACGCCTTCGAGCGGTTCAAGGCGCTCGCCGACCGCAAGAAGCACGTCTACGACGAGGACATCGAAGCGCTGGTCGACGAGAACCTCGCCACCGCGCACGATCGCATCCGCCTCGTTTCGCTCTCTGTCATCGCCGGCACCCGCGGGCCGCAGCGCGCCACCCTGAAGCTCGCCTTCGACGACCGCACCGTCACCGAGGAGGCCGACGGCAACGGCCCGGTGGACGCGGTCTTCAACGCGATCAAGGCCCTGGTGCCGCACGAGGCCGAACTCGAGCTCTACCAGGTCCACGCGGTCACCGAGGGCACCGATGCCCAGGCCGAGGTCTCGGTGCGCCTGAAGACGCCCGAGCGCAGCGTCACGGCTCGCGGCGCCGACCCCGACACCCTGGTCGCCTCGGCACGCGCCTATCTCTCGGCCCTGAACAAGCTCTCGGCCACGGCGGTACGCCTGCATGCACAGCACGCCCTGGGGATCTGACCATCAGGAAAAATGAAAGGCCGGGGGTGGACACCCCCCGGCCGCTTTGCTATCAGCCGCCTCCTCACGGGGCGGCTTGGTGGTCCCCCCGGTTGCCGCAAGGCAATGGGTGCATAGCTCAGTTGGTAGAGCAGCTGACTCTTAATCAGCGGGTCCAAGGTTCGAACCCTTGTGCACCCACCATTCCCACTCACGTGACTCGACCCCGGTCTTGGCGGCTGTGTGCGTCACGGTGCGGGATGCCTCGCGATTGTGGCTCGCTTCCGCACGTGGTCTAGGCGGATTGTCGGCCGTCGTCGCATGGATTCCGTGACGATCGCTCGGCCGAGGCCGCTCAGGCCACGAGCGCCAGCAGGAGCGCGCCACCGTATAGGATCATCAAGTAGGGGATGATCTCGGCGAAGGCAGGGACGATACGCGGCTTGCGCATTGGGGGATCCTTGGCGCTCATGATCGCAGCATCGCGAAAATGTAGTACCCGTTGATCTTCATCGCCGTCTGCGCCGCCCGACGATTGAAATCTCGCGGCAGCGCGGTCGTCCGGGCCAGCACGGTGCCGAATTCCCAATCGCCTCCGTCGATGAAGGTCGGAGCGGGCTCATCCTGCAGGACGGCACAGCAGATGCCGATATCGGATTTGCTGAGGAAGAGATTGTAAGGCCGAGGCAGGGGCCGATCGGCGATCATGCGATATCTCCCGACTATCGAATCGCATTGGACAGATATCGGCTCGCCGCACATTTGCCTAAGTCAGTTGTCGCCCGAATAGCCGCCGCCAAGCTTCCTACGTGCGATCGCGTACGATACCGGTGACGTCAGATCAGCGCCGCGACGGGGGCGGGGCAAGGACCACCACGCGCGATGATCTCGACCGGAACCGGGATTCGCCGGGCGATCGCGGCAGCCACCATCTCCGGCGGGGTCGGCGCGCCGAGGCTCTCGCAAAGGACGACGCCGACGAGCGGCACGCCGTGGTGGCGCATGGTCTCCACGGCCGTCAGCGTGTGGCTGATCGCGCCGAGATAGGAGCCGGTGACGAGGAGCGCCGGGATGTCGAGGGCCTTCAGCCAGTCCAGCCCGGTCTCGCCGTCGGTGACGGGGCTCATCAGCCCACCGACGCCCTCGATCAGGACGATCGTCCCGTCCGGGGCCTCGGCCATCCGGTGGCGGCACCAGGCGACGAGATCGTCGAGGCGGAGAACCCGGCCTTCGCGCGCGGCGGAGAGGTCGGGTGCAAGCGCCGCGGAGAACCGCCACGGCGAGCAGGCCTCGACCGTCTCCGACGTGACGGCGAGATCCTGGGCAGCGAGCAGGATCGCCGTATCGCTCTCGATGAAGGCGGGATCGTCGAGGGGCGGCACGCCGCTCGCCAGGGGCTTCAGCGCGATGACGTCGCGGCCCTGTTCGGACAGCCGCCGCGTCAGAGCCGCGGTGACGTAGGTCTTGCCGATCTCGGTGCCGGCTCCGGCGACGAAGACGGCGCGTCCGCTCACTTCTCGACGAAGGCCTTCTCGATGACGTAATGGCCACCCTCGCCGTGGTTGCCTTCCTCGTAGCCGAGGCCGGTGAGGAGTTCGCGGGTGTCGCGGATCATGTCGGGCGAGCCGCAGAGCATGAAGCGGTCGTTCTCGATCGACATCGCCGACAGGCCGATATCGTCGAACAGCTTGCCCGAGGTCATCAGGTCGGTGATGCGGCCGCTGTTGCGGAAGGGCTCTCGGGTCACGGTCGGGTAGTAGATGAGCTGCGCCGCGATGGTCTCGCCCAGGAACTCGTGGTTGGGCAGGTCCTGCGTGATCGTATCGCCGTAGGCGAGTTCCGAGACCTGCCGGCAGCCATGGACCAGAACCACCTTCTCGAAGCGGTCGTAGGTCTCCGGGTCCTTGATGATCGACATGAAAGGGGCGAGCCCGGTGCCGGTGCCGAGCAGATAGAGGTGCTTGCCCGGCAGCAGGTTGTCGAGCACGAGCGTGCCGGTGGGCTTCTTGCCGACGATGATGGGGTCGCCGACCTTGAGGTGCTGCAGCTTGCTCGTCAGCGGACCGTTCGGCACCTTGATCGAGAAGAACTCGAGTTCCTCCTCGTAATTGGCCGAGACCACCGAGTACGCGCGCAGGAGCGGACGACCCTCGATCTCGAGGCCGATCATGACGAACTCGCCGTTGCGGAAGCGGAACGAGGGGTCCCGCGTCGTGCGGAACGAGAACAGCGTGTCCGTCCAGTGGTGCACGGAGAGGACGCGCTCTTCGTTGAACTTGCTCATCGCCGACCGATCAGAACCTCTGCTTTTTCGTGGTGGTCTTTTGGCAGGTGGTGGCGCTGCGTCAAGCCGAGCCGGCGTCACATCACCCTTGCGCCTGATTCAGACGGCGCCGGCGAGGAGGCCGAGCCCGGCCACGGCAAAGCCGGCTCCGGTCAGGCGCAAGGCAGGGTCGGAGGTCATCCGCCTGAAGCCAAGCCCGAGTGCGAGGCCGGCGGCATGGAGGAGAGCCGTCGCCGCGACAAAACCGAGACCGTAGATCAGCCCCGAAGCGGTCTCAGGCATCTCGGTGCCGTGAGCCTGGCCGTGGAACACGGCGAAAAGACCGACCGCAGCCGTCGCGACGAGAAGGGGGGGAGAAAGCGCAGAGACCAGCGCGAGGCCGACACCCAGCACGGAGAGCGCGATGCCGATCTCGACGAAGGGCAACCCATACCCCGTGGCGCCGAGGATGCCGCCCACCACCATCATGCCCAGGAAGGCGAGCGGGACCAGCACGATTCCCCGTCCGCCGATCTTAGCGGCCACGAGGCCGACGCCGACCATGGCGAGCACGTGGTCGAGGCCCATCAGCGGATGCAGGAACCCGTGCGCGAGACCGTGCGCATCACCGTGGCCGGAATGGGCCAGGGCTGGCCCCGCCGCGAGGGCGGCAGCCAGGGCGATCAGCAGGCGCGAGGCGGTCTTCATGCGGGCTCGAGTTCCCTTGGCAAGGTCGGAGTCGAAGGATCGTCGGGGAGCAAGCAAGACCCCCGCCGTTCCGGCTTCGGCCGACCTCAGAAATCCGTCGGCCGGCCGGCGGCGACCACGAGCATCCGTCCATCCGCGACAGTGCGGGCGGCGGCGCGGCGGATATCGGCCTGGGTCACCTCGGCGACCAGCCTGTTGCGGCGGCCGATATAGTCCATGCCAAGACCCTCGAAGGCGATCTGCACGAGTTGGTGGGCGATCTTGGTCGAGGTGTCGAAGCCGAGGGCGTAGGAGCCGGTGAGATAGTCCTTGGCCTTCTGCAGCTCGTCGTCCGTGGGGCCTTCGGCGATGAGGCGCTGCAGTTCCTCGGAGATCACCGTCATCGCCTCGGCGACGCGCTCGTTCTTCGTCGCGGTGTAGCCCCAGGTCATCGCGCTGGCCCGGTGGCTGACAAGCGAGGTGCCGACCGAATAGGCGAGGCCCCGCTTCTCGCGGACTTCCTGGAACAGGCGGGACGTGAAGGAGCCGCCGCCGAAGATGTGGTTGAGGACATAGGCCGGGATGAAGTCGGGGTCGCGCCAGGCCACGCCACCCATGCCGAAGCGGATCACTGATTGCGGCACGTCGAGATCGACCACGACGCGGCGGCCGAGATCCTGCACCTGGACCTGCGGCACGACCTTGAGCGGCCCCGCCTCGTCGAGGGTGCCGAAGGCGCGGTTCAGGGCATCGGCGAGGCGGGCGGCATCGATGGCACCCACGGCCGCGACCTTGAGGCCGCCGCGGCCGATGATCTGCCGATGCATCGCCACGAGGTCGTCGCGGGTGATAGCGGCCACGCTCTCCACGGTGCCAGATGACGGCCGGGAATACGGATGGCCGGCAAAGCCTTCCCTGAAGAAGCGGCGCGAGGCCATGACGCCCGGATCGTTCTGCTGGTAGCGCAGGCCCGCCAGAGTCTGGCCGCGCACGCGTTCGATCGCGTCCGGATCGAAGCGGGGCTTGGCCAGCGCCAGGGCCAGCAGGTCGATCGCCTCGTCCGCATGCTTGACCAGCATCTTGAGCGAACCGCCGATGGCGTCGGGGCCGGCATGAAAGCTCATCTCGATCGCACGCGCCGCCAGACGCTCTTGGAACGCGTCGGAGACGAGGTCGCCCGCGCCTTCGTCGAGGAGCCGGGCCAGCATCTGCGCGACGCCGGCCTTGCCCTCGGGGTCCTGCGCCGCGCCGCCCTCGAAGGCGAAGGAGAGCGCGATCAGCGGCACGACAGGGGATTCCACGTGCCAGGCTTCGATGCCGGGAGCGGTGGGAACCGGCAGGGCCATCGTCGGCGACGTGGCGCTGCTCGTATCGGCCAGCTCGACCTGGACTGAGTTCATGGGAACCTCGTTGTGTCTCGTCGGGGGCGCGGCTCGGGGCCGCAGCCGGGATGTCGGTCGCGCTATCCTCAGAGCCCGGAGATCAGGGCGGCGTCGGGATCGCGGGCCTTGGTGAGATGGCCGGTGACGGAGCGGGCCGGCACGAGGTAGCGCTCGGCCACGGCGACGAGCCGCTCGCGCGTCACGCCCTCGATATCGGATGGCCAACGCCGCACTTCCTCGATCGTCTCGCCGATGGCGAGGGCCGATCCATAGATGCGGGCGAGGGAGGACTGGCTATCCGAGGAGTAGACCGTCTCGGCGACGAGGCGGGTCTTGGCCCGCTCGATCGCCTCGGCGCTGAGAGCCTCGGATGGCGCCCGGCGCAGGGTGCGGTCGACCGCCTCCTCGAGCCGCTCCAGGCTGACCCCCTCGGCCGGGATCGCGTAGACCGAGAAGCGGGTGTCGTCGATCGCCGAGCCCATGTACCAGGCGCCGGCATTCACCGCGACGCCCTGCTCCATGACGAGTTGGCGATAGAGGTAGGAGGTCGAGCCGCCGCCCAGGACCTCGGCAAGCAATTCGAGGGCATGGCAGTCGCCGTCGCGGGCGGTGATGCAGGACGGTGTCAGGTAGAGCCGTTGGAGGGTCGGCTGCTCGACCTTCGGGTCGGCCACCGCGATGCGGCGCAGGGCCTTGGGCTCCGGCTCGCGGGCCCGCATCCGGACCGGACGGGACCCCTGCGGGGTGACGCGGCCATAGCTGGCATCGGCGAGGCGCCGGACTTCATCCGCGGTCACGTCGCCGGCCACCACCAGGATCGCATTCTCGGGGGTGTAGAAGCGCTTGTAGTAATCGAGGGCGTGGGTGCGGTTCAGCTCCTCGATCTCGTGCATCCAGCCGATGATCGGGATGCCGTAGGGGTGGTGGACGAAAAGCGAGGCCGCCATCGCCTCGGAGAGCTGGGCCGAGGGATCGGTCTCGACCCGCATGCGGCGCTCCTCGAGCACGACGTCGCGCTCCGGTCCCACCACGGCATCCTCGAGCACGAGGCCGGTCATGCGGTCGGCCTCGAACTCCATCATCGTGCCGAGATGGTCGCGGGCGACGCGCTGGAAATAGGCGGTGTAGTCGTAGCTGGTAAAGGCGTTCTCCTGGCCGCCGAGGCCCGAGACGGCTTTCGAGAAGTCGCCGATCGGATGCTTCTCGGTGCCCTTGAACATCAGGTGTTCGAGGAAGTGGGCGATGCCCGACTGGCCGAGCGGATCATCCGCCGACCCGTTGCGGTACCAGATCATGTGGGTGACGACGGGCGCGCGGTGATCGGGCACCACGACGACCTCGAGGCCGTTATCCAGCGTGAAGGCGCCGACCTCCGGACCGCCCGCCTCGGACCGCCCGAACGGAGCAGCCTCGACCCGTCCCGCGCTGGGATGCGAGGGCCTCGGAAACAGGGCGGGCGTGTCCTTCCGGAACAGATGCATGGAAGATCCCTTGGCATGCGGCGCCAGACGGGCCGGATGCATGGCAGACGCCCCTCGGCACCACCCGAAGGGCGCCTCATCGGGGCAAATCCCGTACCGGCGCCCGTCTCGCGCCGGCAACAGGTCAGGAAATCAGTAGCGGCTCTGACCGCGAATATAGGCGCCGGGATCCGCTTCCTCGCGCTCGCGGCTCGGATTGTTGATCGGATCGCCGTTGGACCGGGCGATCTTGGAAGGCGGCCGGCGGTAATCGGTCGGAGGCTGAGTCAAGACGTCGCGAGTCGGAGCGACGTCGACCGGCTCGGTCTTCTCCGGCCCGCCGGTCATGAAGCTGAACGGGTTGGACCAGAACGAGTCCTTGTTGTCGCCGGGCTTGTAGGTGTTCTCCGTCGGGATCTGCGCCCCGGCGCGGCGGCCGGCCCGCATCTCGTCGATGGAGAGGGTCATGTTGTTGTCGTCCATGCGCCCCTGCGCGCCGCGCACGATCGGTTTCCTCGCCTCGACCGCCGCCCGCTCGCGCTGAACGATCTCGGGGTCCTTCGGCCATTGCGGCGAGGCCTCGACCGAGCGGGGCGGCGGCAGCGCCACGGCCTTGGCGTCGAGCTTGGGCGGCATCACCAGCGGAGCGCGTTCGCGATAGGTGATCGGTGGGCGCTCAGCCTCGACGAGGCCCATGTTCGTGAGGGCATCGCGCAGGAACACACCCTGCTCGGCCTTCGCGGGAGCCGGGAGAGACAGGCCGATCAGGCCGATGCTGAGAAGGAACCTGCGATGCCCGGCCATGTCACCCCACCATCCCGTCCGGTCCGCGCCCCCCGTCATCGGGGGCCGCTCAGTCGCGTTCTCGCGCATTCCTGATCCGGCTTCCACGGCCTGATCCGGGTTTCAGGCGAAGGTATGGCGCCTTGACCGCACCGCACCACCCTGGGGCGGCGATGAATCCGCGCTGTGGTTTATGGATCACACGTTCGGAGGTTTCTCCATCACGCGAGCGGGCTTGAGACTGTCGAGGACGAGGCCGACGACGCCCGCGACGATCGCCGCGTCGGCGACGTTGAAGACGTACCAGGACCAGTCGCCGACATGCAGGTGGATGAAGTCGAAGACGGCACCGTAGGCAGCCCGGTCGATCGCGTTGCCGATCGCCCCACCGGCCACGAGGCCGAGGGCAAGGCCGAGAATCCGCGACCCGGCCCGCTGCATCCAGACGATCAGCGCAGAAGCCGCCACGATGGAAATGCCGACGAGCAGCCAGCGGCCGAAACCACCGTCCTGCTGGAACAGCCCGTAGGAGATGCCCCGGTTCCAGACCACGATGAGGTCGGCATAGGGACCGAGACGCCAGGGCTGGGTCAGGATGAGGTCGGTGCCGAAATAGAGCCAGAGCTTCGAGGCCTGGTCGAAGGCGAGGGTGGCGAGGAGGGCCGCGAGGCCGAGGCGGAAGGGGGTCATGACAGCCAGCGCTCCCAATCCTGCCTGCCGTGTAGAACGCGTACGATCAGGATTCCTGCGTCCTCAAGCGCGTAGACGATGACGTGGACGCCATAGGGATGGAGGCGGACCGGCGGGGTGATTTCCGTGCGCTCATGGGCGAGCCGCGGGTTCTCCGTCAGCATATCGAAGGCCTCGAACAGACCGTTCTGGTACCGTTCGGCTTGGCCGACGCCGAACGTCGCTTCGCCGTGAACATAGATGCCAGCGATGTCGAGGTCCGCCCGATGGGTGGTCCGCCACGTCATGCCCGTCGGGAGGAGGCTGCCATCTCTCTCGACAGCCGGGCGATCTCGTCCCTCGACCGGCCGCTCACGCCGCTCTCGAAGCCCTCGGTCACCAGCTTCTGCAGGTCCGCGATCCGGTCGGCGCGCTCCTGGTCCCGGCGGATCAGGTCGCGCACGTAATCGCTCGCGTTGCTGTACCGGCCGGTGCGGGCGCGGGCTTCGACCCACTCCTTCATCGGGTCGGGCAGGGACACGTTCATGGTCGCCATCGCTGAACCTCTCACGCGGAGCCTGTCAGACGTTGGCAAAGATTGTCAACGATACACGTGTAGGAATGCTCGTGAAACCGTCGGAGTTCTCGTCCGACTCTCCTCCTCCTTGTAGGGAAGGGACCCGCGCCTCACGCGGCGCTTACCCCGCCATGCTGCGCATCCCATTCTCGCAGGGCCTGGGCGTCGCGGGGCGTCACGTCGGGGTAATCCGGATCGGTTCCGACCTCGGGGCTGACCCGCCAGGAGCGGGCACATTTCCGGCCCTCGGCCAGGGCCGGGACCACCGCGACCCCGCGGACGTCTTCGAGGCGGAAGGCCTCGCCGGGCCCCTCCCCCGCCTCGATGCGGATGCCGGAGGTGATGCAGATCTCGGCGAAATCGACGCCGTCCAGCGCCGTGCGCAGGTCGGCATCGGACACATGGACCACGGGCGCCGCTTCCAGGCTCGCGCCGATGCGCTTGGCCGCGCGCTCGATCTCGAGCGCACCGGTGACGACGCGGCGCACCTTGCGGATCTTCTGCCAGCGAGCGGCCAGCGCCTCGTCGCGCCAGGAGGCCGGCGTCTCCGGCAAGGTCTGGAGGTGAACCGAGCCGTCCTCCGACGGGTAGCGGTCGAGCCAGGCCTCCTCCGCCGTGAAGGCAAGCACCGGCGCCAGCCAGATCGTGACCCGACGGAAGGTCTCGTCGATGACCTGCAGGGCGGCGCGGCGCACGGGCGACGAGATCGGATCGCAGTAGAGCGCGTCCTTGCGCACGTCGAAATAGAAGGCCGAGAGATCGCCCGTCATGAAGCCGTTGAGGAGCGCCACGACGCGCTTCGTGTCGAAGGTGCGAAACGCCTCGCGGATCTCGCCGTCGAGCTCGGCGAGTCGATGCAGGATCAGGCGTTCCAACTCGGGGAGTTCACCGTGGGGCACCTCGTGGCCGGGCTCGAAATGCGCGAGCGAACCGAGCATCCAGCGAAGGGAGTTGCGCAGCTTGCGGTAGGTCTCGGCGAAGGTCTTGATGATCTCCGGCCCGATCCTGAGGTCGTCGGTGTAGTCCGAGGCGGCCACCCACAGGCGCAGGATGTCGGCGCCCGAATCCTTGATCACGCTCTGGGGCGCGACGACGTTGCCCTTGGACTTCGACATCTTCAGCCCCTTGGGGTCGAGGACGAAGCCGTGGGTCAGGACGATGTCGTAGGGCGCCCGTCCCCGCGTGCCGGAGGATTCGAGCAGCGAGGACTGGAACCAGCCGCGATGCTGGTCGGAGCCTTCGAGATACATCACCTGGTCGGCGCCGCCGTCGCGCCTGCGCTTCACGCCGGAAAGACCCGGGAACTGGGCCGGATCGTCGAGGACGAAGGCGTGGGTCGAGCCGGAATCGAACCAGACGTCGAGGACGTCCGTCACCTTCTCGTATTCCGCCGGATCGTAGTCAGGCGCGAGGAAGCGGGCGCCGTCGGCATCCGTGAACCAGGCATCCGCCCCTTCGGCCTCGAAGGCCGCGGCGATGCGGGTGTTCACGGCCTCGTCGCGCAGGACTTCGCTGGTGCCGCGCTTCACGAAGACCGTGATCGGCACGCCCCAGGCGCGCTGGCGCGAGACAACCCAATCGGGGCGGTTCGCCACCATGCCGTTGATGCGGTTCTTTCCTTGCGGCGGCACCCACTGGGTGTCGTCGATGGCTTTCAGCGCGACGTCACGGAGAGTCCGGCCGTCGAGGGAAGCGACGGGCTTGTCGAGCGCGATGAACCATTGCGGCGTGTTGCGGAAGATGACGGGCTTCTTCGAGCGCCAGGAATGGGGATAGCTGTGCTTGAGCGTGCCGCGCGCCACCAAGGTGCCGGCCTCCTGAAGGGCCGCGATCACGGCCTTGTTGGCATCGCCCTTCTCGCCCTTGTCGGTGAGCACCCGCTTGCCGGTGAAGCCGGGCGCTTCCTCGGTGAGGGCGCCGTCGGCATCGACCGTGTAGGGGATGCGGGTCTCTATCCCGCGCGCACTCAGGCGACGACTGTACGTCATCCAAATATCAAAATCTTCGCGCCCGTGGCCGGGCGCGGTGTGCACGAACCCGGTGCCGGCCTCGTCGGTGACATGGTCGCCTTCAAGGAGGGGAACCTCGAAGTCGTAGCCACCCCCGAATTGGCCGGCGAGAGGATGAGCTACAGTGAGGACCGCAAGCGCGGCCGTCGAAACGTCCCGAACCCGTGCGAACCCCTCGACGCGGGCCGCGCCGAAAACGCTTGCCGCTAGACTGTCGGCTAGGACGTAGGTGTCACCGACCTTCGCCCAGTTCCCCTCAGCGGAAGCGGTAACCCGGTAGAGCCCGTAAGCGACGCGCTTCGAATAAGCGACCGCACGGTTGCCCGGCATGGTCCAAGGCGTGGTGGTCCAGATAACGACCCTTGAAGCCTTCAAGTCCCGCCGTAGATCATCGACCTCTGCGAAGTAATCCGCAGAGGTCTCCGTTGGAGGGCCACCCACAATCTCCTTAAGGCCTTTCACTTTCGCGACCGGAAATGCCGCGAAGATCGTGTCGGAGACATGGTCCTCGTACTCGACCTCGGCCTCGGCGAGCGCGGTCTTCTCGACCACCGACCACATCACCGGCTTCGAGCCGCGATAGAGCTGGCCGGTCATCGCGAAGGTCATGAGCTCGCGCGCGATGGTCGCCTCGGCCGGGAAGCTCATCGTCGCGTAGGGGTGGTCCCAGTCGCCGGTGACGCCGAGGCGCTTGAACTCCTCGCGCTGCACGTCGAGCCAATGGCCGGCGAAGGTTCGGCATTCCTGGCGGAACTCGATGACCGGCACCTCGTCCTTGTTGCGGCCCTTGGCGCGGTACTGCTCCTCGATCTTCCACTCGATGGGCAGGCCGTGGCAGTCCCAGCCGGGCACGTAGTTGGCGTCGAACCCGAGGGCGCCCTGGGAGCGGACGATGACGTCCTTGAGGATCTTGTTGAGCGCCGTGCCGATATGGATGTTGCCGTTGGCGTAGGGCGGCCCGTCATGGAGCACGAATTTCGGGGCGCCCGCCGCCTTCGCCCGGATCTGTCCGTAGAGTCCGGTGGCGGCCCATCGCTCCAGCAACAGCGGCTCGCGCGTCGGCAGGCCGGCCCTCATCGGGAACTCGGTCTTTGGCAGGAACAGGGTCTGCGAGTAGTCGCGGGCGGGGCTGGAATCGGTCATGGGACTGTCTGGGATCTTCTGGCGCAGAGGTGAAGCGGGCTCTCGTTCACGCGTCCCCGGCATCCGACGGGCCGCACTCGCGGATCCTCAGGCGGAGGCCGGGCTTGTAATTCGTGACGGGCGGCCTGGCCCGCGCGGATCACCATCAGCGCACATGAGGCGACCTCTAGCAGTGCCGGCGAGGCGAGGCCAGCGCGGCGCGGAGCAGTCCGTCCTCGCCCCGAGAGCGAGCCATGGGACTTTTTACAAGCTCGACCGTTGTCGCCCTACCCCGTGGCCGCCTTCCGCCCGGAGACGGACACGGGACGCCACCTTTCGGAGGACACACGATGAAACACATCCTTCTCGGCCTCGGCCTGGCCCTCTCCACCCTCACCTTCGTCGAGGCCGCCCAGGCACAGGGCCTGCCTGGCGGCGTCCGACGCGGCGCGGCCGAGGGCGACCGGGTTGCCGGTCCGATCGGCGGCATCGTCGGCGGTGCCGTCGGCGGCGCAGTCGGAACGGTGAACGGCGCCCTCGGAATCGATCCGGGCCGGCGCGCCTACCGCACCAACATGAAGTCGCGCCGCCACTATCGTCACCGCCGCCACCGCTGAGACTCGCGTTCCTGCGCGAGCAGGTAGAGGCCCGAGGCGACCACGATGGCGGCGCCCGCGAGCGTCCATCGGTTCGGCACGTCGTCGAACACGACGTAGCCGAGCAGCACCGACCACAGGAGCTGCGTGTAGAGGAAGGGCGCCAGCACGTTCGCCGGCGCCCGCGCATGGGCCAGTACCAGGAGCCAATGCCCCATCGTGCCGAACAGGCCGACGGCGAACAGGAGCGCCCATAGCCCGAAGCTGGCGGGCGCGGTCCAGATCCAGGGCTGCAGCGGCGTCATCACAGCGAGGCCCGCGAGGCCCGAATAGAACATCGTCGTGGCCGAGGAATCGATGCCCGCGAGCTTGCGCGTCGTCAGGATGTACAGCGCGTAGCACAGCATGTTGCCGATGCTGAGGAGCACCGCCGGCTGGAACGTCCCGGCACCCGGCCGCACGATGACGAGCACACCGAGGAATCCGACGGCGATGGCCACGAGACGCCGCGGCGACGACCATTCGCCGAGCAGCGGCCCGGCGAGCAACGCGACCGCGAGCGGTGCGGTGAACTGGATCGACAGGGTCTCGACGAGCTGCAAGTGGCGCAAGGCGAGGAAGTTTAGCGCCGTGGAGCCGAACAGGAGCAGCGAGCGCACAACCTGGAGCCAGGGCCGCCGCGTCCGCAGGACGCCCGGCGTCGTCACCGGATTGACGAAGGCCGACACCATCGCGACACTGATCGCGTAGCGCATGAAGGTCGTCAGCAGCGGGTCGACGCCCGAAAGCGCCAGGGTCTTGGCCGAGGCGTCGAGACAGGCGAAGAAGCCCAGCGTGCCGCACATCAGCGCGATGCCGGTGAGGCGCCGGTTCGATCGGGCCGATGCTTCCGATCCGGTCACCGCGATCCTCTCTGCAACTGCGAGGGTCCCGCTATAGGCGAGGCAACGTCAAGGCGGCACCTGCCCGCGAAGCAAGCCGGCCCTGCGTCCGGCAATGCCCGACAACGGCAATTCGCGCGGGTTCGCTCCTCGTCAGGATAATGTATTCGCGCGTTCCCAAGTCGCTGCTCAAGGAATTGTGCAATTTTTCTATTTCGAATCGAACCGGAATCTTGGCTCCTGGGCAAGAGCTACGGATTTTCTTCAGTGTCTGTCCATCAATTTCAGGTTTCATGATGGGAGGGTCCGTGTCCGGCCCGCTCATCACGTGATCGGTCCATCATGCCCTATTGGGTTCCCATCACCGCATTGTTCGGGCTGTGCTGCATGATGATCATCCCGGCCCCAGGCTGGGAGGGCGTGGCGATCGGTGCCATCTGCGTGCTGGTGATCCTCGTCAGCGCGATCACGATGCTCCTCGACCGGGCCGCCTCGCGCATCCTGGTCACGATGAGCCGCGCCAGAAAGAGGCGCTTAGCCAAGAACGCCGTACATAGAGGCTCCGGCATCGCCAAAAAGGTTGGGTAGGCAGACTGACGCCTCGATGCCCGCGGCTCGATCGTCCCCGGGCCGCGTCGGTGATGGGCGAAGCAAGGCGATGAATCAGGCCGTCTTCGTGGAACGCCCCGACAGGAGCAATACGACCGTGCCGAGCGCCATGCAGACGAGGGTGCCGGCCAGCACGCCGATCTTGGTCTCGGCTTCGAGCTCGGGCGATCCCGCGAAGGCGAGGAGCCCGATGAACAGGCTCATGGTGAAGCCGATGCCGCAGAGCAGCGACACCCCGTAGATCTGCCCCCAATTGGCGTGAGAGGGTTTTTGCGCGAACCCGAGCTTGACCGTCGCCACCACGAGGCCGAACACGCCGATCTGCTTACCGAGGAACAGGCCCAGCGCCACGCCGAGCGTCACCGGATCGAGCAGCATCTTGCCCGTGACGCCGGAGAGTGGCACGCCCGCATTGGCGAAGCCGAAGATCGGCAGGACCAGGAAGGCCGACCAGGGGTGCAGCCCATGTTCGAGCTTGTGCAAGGGTGAGGTGACGTCCTCCGGGCGGCCGGGGCTCGTGCGCAGCGGAATGGTCATGGCGAGCAGCACGCCCGCGACTGTGGCATGCACGCCCGACTTCAGAACGAAGAACCACAGAACCACGCCCAGCGCGAGGTAGACCGGCAGACTCGTCACGCCGGCCCGGTTCAGGCCGATCAGCAAGGCCATGACGAGTGCCGCGCCGCCCAGCATGCCGAGGGAGACCTCGGCCGTGTAGAAGGCGGCGATGATCAGGACAGCGCCCAGGTCGTCGACGATGGCGAGGGCGGTCAGAAAGATCTTGAGCGAGACCGGCACCCGCGAGCCGAGGAGCGCCAGCACGCCGAGCGCGAAGGCGATGTCGGTTGCGGCCGGAATGGCCCAGCCGCGCAAGGTATCGGGCGAGGACCAGTTGACCGCGACGTAGACGAGGGCGGGCCCTGCCATGCCGCCGAGGGCCGCCACGCCGGGCAGGATGCGGTCGGGCCAGGTGCGCAGCCGGCCGTCGAGAACCTCGCGCTTGATCTCCAGCCCCACGAGCAGGAAGAACACCGCCATCAGGGCATCGTTGACCCAATGCAGGATGCTCAGGCCCCCGACATAGGTCTGCAGCACGGCGAAGTAACCGGGGGCGAGGGGCGAGTTGGCCACGATCAGCGCCAGGGCGGCACTGGCCATCAGCACGAGGCCGCCGCTCGCCTCGTTGTGGAGCAGGCTGCGCAGGGCGGAACGGGGGCGTAACGCTAGGGACACGTGCACAGGTCTCCGCCGCTGGCGGCCCGACCAGCGTTGAGACCTGCCGATCCGATCATCGGATCGCACACCCGGGCCGGCCTATCGCACCGATCATCCTCACCTGCAATCCGTCTTCAACACGTCAGCCATTGATCGCGAAATACCGCTTCGCTGATCGCGGGCGAGCGATGCCCGGGTATTCGCGGGTGGAGAAAATCGATCCGTTGGATCGAGTAGCCCGCCAAATCCGCGCTCGTCAGATCCGCCGGGCGGCAGCACCTTCGATGAGGATGCGTATCACCCCGCAGGATTCGCAGCACCGGTCGGTCAAACCCGAAGGTCTGCCGCCGGGTTTCCCCGGCGGCGCGATGTTGACCCCAACCGGACAGGGATCAGGCCGTGGTTTCCGGCGCGGTCGTCCTGCCGGCAGATCTCCGAGCGAGGAGGAAGCCGAGCCCAAGCACCAAGATCGCTCCAGCCGCCGCCGCCACGTAGTGGGCGGTATCGGCATAGGCGGCCACACGCTCGGCGACGAACGGGTCCGTCACGATCATCTCGCCCGAGATCCAGCCCAGAAGCGCCGCGCCGGCCCAAATCACGAAGGGGAAACGCTTGATCAGCGTCGTGATGAGGGAGGCGCCGGCAATGATGAGCGGGATTGAGAGAAGCAGGCCGAAGATGAAGAGCTCCGGGTGCCCCTTCGAGGCTGCGGCAATGGCAACGACATTGTCGAGGCTCATGACGGCGTCCGCCACCGCGATGGTCCCGACCGCCTTCCAGAGCGTGTCGCTTTCGCTGATCTTGTGCTCCGCTTCATCCTCGCCCTGCACGAGCTTGACCGCGATCCAGAGCAGGAGGACGCCGCCGATGATGCGCAGGAAGGGTACGGCGAGAAGATAGGAGACGACCAGGGCGAAGATGATGCGCAGCCCGACCGCGGTGCCGGCACCGAGAAGGATGCCTATGCGACGCTGATGCTCCGGCAGCGAACGGCAGGCGAGCGCGATCACAACGGCATTGTCGCCAGACAGCAGGAGGTCGATCCAGATGATCTGCAGAACCGATAGCCAGAACTGACTGCTCGAGAAGTCCATGATTCAACTCTTCACGTTTCGTCGGGATGGAGGGAGTACGGGCCTCGATTCGAGTGACCGATGTATCGGATCGGACCATCGGGCAGAAGCGTCCGGTGTCGAAATGGCGCTGGTCGGACGTATGCCTAGGTGGAAAACCTATACGACCTTTTGCGGTCGTGCGCGCTTTTCCATCGACCCGCGTGTTCGGACAGCGGATGAGGAGCGCCGCCCTTGCTCCGGCCTGCCGGCGTGGATCAGGCCGCATCTGCTCCTTGGCGGCCGGGCAGATCGCCAAGGGACGATCGGGGCGTGAATCAACAAAAGCCTGAAGGTGGACGGGGAACGGCACCTCCGGTGGTCACGCGCGGCCCACTGGCCTCGCCGCGTTCCGAAACGGGTTCGTCATCCGGTCCGAGCGTTCGATGCGGCCGCGACAGGCTGGCGAGCAGCCGCACCCACGGACGGCCTCATCCGTCGAACCTGAGCGGGCGCCCTATCGAGGGCTGACCGTCAGAACGGCCGCTTGCCCTGATCGGCCGTCAAAGGCACCACGAGAGCGTCGGGCTCGTCCTCTCCGTCGATCTCGGCATCGGCCTCGCGGTCGATCTCGTGGCCTTCGATCCCGGAGATTTCCGCCAGATTCCCGGCGGCGCGGCGCAGGAGCTTGCGCAGGCGGCGGCGCTCCTTGTTGTCGAAGCCGTCGAGCAGCTCCGCCTCGACGTCGTCCCAGATCCGCTCGATCGCCGCGGCCTTGGCGAGGCCGACCTCGGTGAGGCGCACGCGCACGACCCGCCCGTCGCCGGCCTCGGCCCGACGCTCCACGAAGCCGAGGGCGGCGAGGCGCGAGATCGTTTTCGAGGCTGTCGGTGGGCGAACCCTCAAGGTCGCGGCGAGATCGCCCATGGTCATGGTTCCGGCCATGGCGAGAGCCTGTACGACCTGTTCCTGGCCGGCAAAGAGGTCGAGGGCGGCCAAGCGGTCGCCGATCCGAGACCGGTGCAGGCGGGCGGCCTGGACCAGGGCCCATCCGACGCTCTTGGAGCCCGGCGTCCGCAGACGCTTTCCGGCCTTGCTCATGCCGGCCGCCTCGACCGATGATTGCTCCTCAGCCGTCGCCATGACACGCCTCCCTCTCGGACCCGCCTTCCGGAGGGGCGGCCCATCACCGGTGGCGTGTGCCGCTCGCGCATGAAGCTGAGATGACACCGGCCGCGGTTAAGGACTTCAATCCCCACGGAAATCGGCATCAGAGGTTGGAATCGGGCGACATGTCGCGCCGGCTCATCATGTGAAGGCTTTGCCGGCTCTCGTCCGGGTTGGCGAAGGGCCGTCTCGCTCATGGCACCTCTCCGGGCCGCGTGGGCTTTTACAGCATGCTCGGGAGGATGCGGTCCGGCGGGCGGTGGCCGTCCATGAATGTCTTGATGTTGATGATGACCTTCTCGCCCATATCCGTGCGGCTCTCGTGCGTGGCCGAACCCATATGCGGCAGCAGCACGACCTTGCCGGAGCGGGCGAGCTTGACGAGACGCGGGCTCACCGCAGGCTCCTGCTCGAACACGTCGAGCCCCGCCGCCGAGATGTCGCCGGACTCGATGAGGCGTGCGAGCGCCGTCTCGTCGATGATCTCACCGCGCGCGGTGTTCACCACGATCGCCTCGGGCTTCATGAGCTTGAGGCGGCGGGCCGAGAGCAGGTGGTAGGTGGCCGGCGTGTGGGGGCAGTTGACCGAGACGATGTCGACCCGGGCCAGCATCTGGTCGAGGGACTCCCAGTAGGTCGCGTCGAGATCGCGCTCGATCGCCGAGGGCACGCGGCGGCGGTTATGGTAGTGAATCTGCAGGCCGAAGGCCTTGGCGCGGCGGGCGAGCGCCTGGCCGATCCGTCCCATCCCGACGATGCCGAGCCGCTTGCCCGTAATCCGGCGGCCGAGCATCCAGGTCGGCGACCAGCCGGCGTCCCAGGCGTCGTCGGGAATGATGCGGGCGCCCTCGGTCACCCGGCGGGCGACGGCAAGGATCAGCGCCATGGTCATGTCGGCGGTGTCCTCGGTAAGGACGCCCGGAGTGTTGGTGACGGTGATGCCGCGTTCCAGCGCGACACCGACGTCGATATGGTCGACGCCGTTTCCGAAATTGGCGATCAGCCGCAGGTTCGGCCCGGCCTGGGCGAGGAGACCGGTATCGATCTCGTCCGTGACGGTGGGGACCAGCACGTCGGCCTCGCGCATGGCGGCGGCAAGGGCATCCTGGCCGAGGGGCGTGTCGTCGGGGTTGAGGCGGCAATCGAAGAGCTCGCGCATGCGCGCCTCCACGGCGTCCGGCAGGCGCCGCGTGACCACCACGAGCGGCTTGCGCTTCAACGACGGCATGCTTCCTCCCTGCGGGCTTCAGGTCCGGCGTCCATCACCCGGCCGGTGGTGACGACGGCCCTCACGCTCTGTTAACCACGCGGCGGCAGAACAAGTCACGACGGCCCGGTGGCCGCGCGGACCTGCGCCGCGCTGCATACGATCCGGCCGGCCGTGGCCTTCTCTAACAGAGCGAGGCTCGAACACAATGCGCGCCAGAGTGCCCCGGATGCCGAAGCGGAGCTTCGGGCGGGGCGACACACGCGCACCGGAACAGGAGAGGGACGATGCGCGCCACCGCTCTACATTGTGCAGTCATCCTGGCAGGCTTCGTCTGGAGTTTCGCGAGCCCTGTCGCACAGGCTGCGCCAGCATCGGTGCCGGCGGGGCAGCCAGCCATGGGCGTCGGCCCTGTCACCAAGCTGCCGCTGCCGCGCTACGCCAGCCTAAAGACCGACCGCGTCAATCTGAGGGAAGGCCCCTCCAAGGACCACCGCACGCTCTGGGTGTTCCAGCGCGCCGGGCTGCCGATCGAGATCGTCGCGGAATTCGAAACCTGGCGCCGTATCCGGGACTCGGAAGGCACCGAAGGCTGGGTCCTGCACTCGCTTCTGTCGGGCCGGCGCACCTCCATCGTCACGGCAGGCAAGACCGGCGACAAGGCGGCGGCCGTGCCGCTCCGTGCCAAGGCCGACGACGCCTCTGCGGAAGAGGCGCGGCTCCAGGCCGGCGTCATCGGCAGCGTCAAATCCTGCACCGGCTCATGGTGTCGGGTCGTCGTGGCGCTGCCGCAGAAGGGCGGCGACGTCGACGGCTACATCCGTCAGGACCGGCTCTGGGGGGTGTACCCTAACGAGCGGGTGGAGTGAGACCGGCCGGCCTTCGCCTCCCGGAGAAGAAAAAGGCCCGGATCACCGGGCTTCTTCATCCGACAATCCGAAGACGCGTCAGGCCTTGTTGCGCGAGGCGGCGCGACGCCGCAGTCGGACGATCACCTCGACGCCGGCGATCTCCATGCCTTCCGGAGCGTCGGGAAGCGAATCGACGGTGATGCCGCAATCGGGCATATCGAGCACCTGCCCCTCCTCCTCGAGGAAGAAGTGGTGGTGCTCGCTCGGGTTGGTATCGAAATACGCCTTCGATCCGTCGAGCGCGAGTTGGCGCAGGAGGCCAGCCTCGGTGAACTGATGCAGGGTGTTGTAGACCGTGGCCAGCGATACCGGCACCTTGGCGCGCATCGCCTCATCGTAGAGCATTTCCGCCGTCAGATGGCGATCGCCGCGGCCGAACAGAAGCCACCCGAGGGAGAGGCGCTGACGAGTCGGTCGCAGGCCGGCGCGGCGCAAGCGGTCACGCAGATCGGAAAGCGGGCAACCGCGACGACCGGGAGCGTTGGCCGCCTCGCCAGCCGGAACGGTGGCACGCGCGTTCAACGCGGCCTGCAACGACATCAGGTTCGACATGAGGGTTCGGAACGCTCGCGACTGAACGGACAATAGCGCGATAAGTTATACGGGAGCGGCCGGGTCGCCGCAACCCGATGCCCGCTTTGATGGCGCAGGGAGCCTGTGCTAACGAGGCGCCGCCGTGGCCGGCTGCCGCCGTCCCACACTCGCACCACCGGCAAAGAGCCGAGGACCAGCCCGCTTTCATGTCTTCCGATCACGATCAGACTGCATCGCAGACCTCCGACGCGCCTCAGCGCGCCTCCAGCTATTCCTATGAGGAGCTGCTGGCCTGCGGACGCGGCGAGCTGTTCGGGGCCGGGAACGCGCAGCTCCCGATGCCGCCGATGCTGATGTTCGACCGCATCGTCTCGATCGGTGCGGAGGGCGGGCTCCACGGCAAGGGCCACGTCCTCGCCGAGTTCGACGTGCGGCCCGACCTCTGGTTTTTCGGCTGCCACTTCAAGAACGATCCCGTCATGCCGGGCTGCCTCGGCCTCGACGCGCTCTGGCAGCTCGTCGGCTTCCATCTCGGCTGGCTTGGTGCGCCTGGGCGCGGCCGGGCCCTCGGCGTCGGCGAGGTCAAGTTCACCGACCAGGTGCTGCCGAGCGTCTCCAAAGTGGTCTACGGCATCGACGTCAGGCGCGTGCGCCAGGGCAAGCTGGTGCTGGGCATTGCCGACGGCTGGCTCGAGGCCGATGGGCGACGGATCTACGAGGCCAAGGACCTGCGCGTCGCCCTGTTCCAGGCGTAAGGCCTGGCCCTGGCAGAAGCCGTGACCGGTTGAGATTGCCGCGGGCACGCCTTACCTGAATGTCCTTAACTGAATAATCCGGCCGTCTCTCCGGAGACCACCGGCGGAGAGAAGCGTTCCCATGCGCCGTGTCGTGATTACCGGGATGGGCATCGTCTCATCCATCGGCAACAACACCGACGAGGTCCTCGATTCCCTGCGCGAGGCACGTTCCGGTATCGGCCGGGCCGAGTCTTATGCCGAGCTCGGCTTCCGCAGCCAGGTCGAAGGCCGGCCGAGCCTTGATCCGGAGGCAGTCGTCGACCGCCGCGCGATGCGCTTCCACGGAGGTGGCACGGCCTGGAACCACGTCGCAATGGACCAGGCGATCACGGATTCCGGCCTCGAACTGAGCGATATCTCGAACGACCGGACCGGCATCATCATGGGCTCGGGCGGTCCCTCGACCCGGGTCATCGTCGAATCGGCCGCCATCACTCGCGAGAAGGGCCCCAAACGCGTCGGCCCCTTCGCGGTGCCGAAGGCTATGTCCTCGACCGCCTCGGCGACACTGGCCACCTGGTTCAAGATCAAGGGCGTGAACTACTCGATCGCCTCGGCCTGTGCGACTTCGAATCACTGCATCGGCAACGCCGCCGAGATCATCCAGGCCGGCCGCCAGGACATCATCTTCGCCGGCGGCTGCGAGGATCTCGACTGGACACTCTCGGTCCTTTTCGACGCCATGGGCGCGATGTCCTCGAAGTACAACGCTACGCCGGCCCGGGCGTCCCGCGCCTACGACGCCAACCGTGACGGCTTCGTCATCGCGGGCGGCGCCGGCGTGCTGGTGCTCGAAGAACTGGAGCACGCCAGGGCCCGCGGCGCGAAGATTTATGGCGAGATCGCCGGATACGGCGCTACCTCGGACGGACACGACATGGTCGCCCCGTCCGGCGAAGGCGCGGTCCGGTGCATGCGCCAGGCGATCTCGGGCCTGAAGGGCGCGAAGATCGACTACATCAACCCGCATGCCACGGCGACACCGGTCGGCGACGAGAAGGAAATCGAGGCCATCCGCGAGGTGTTCGGCCGCGGCGACGATTGTCCGCCGATCTCGGCGACAAAGTCGCTGACCGGCCATTCCCTCGGCGCTACCGGCGTGCAGGAGGCAATCTACTCCCTCCTGATGATGCAAAACGGCTTCATCTGCGAAAGCGCCCATATCGACGATCTCGATCCGGTCTTCGCCGACATGCCGATCCTGCGTCAGAGACGGGATGGAGCCAAGCTCGGCCACGTCCTGTCGAACTCCTTCGGATTTGGCGGGACCAATGCGACCTTGGTGCTCAAGCACGTTGATGCATGAGAGCCGGGTCGATGAGGTGGCAGCCGCGCGATAGCGCTGATGAGTGCTCGGTCATTCGGGGGTGAATTTTGCTGCCATTCCCGTTTCTGGGTGGAAAAGTTTGCTACGTTACCGCTCCGTAGGAAGCTGACGTAGCAATTTTATTTTTTGGCATCCCTTTTCGTGGGTCGGACGTTGATGCGTCAGACCCCGCCAGGCCTCATGGGTTAGGCGGATCAACGGATCGGGAGATTCCATCCATGAACATCAAGACCCTTCTCGCGGCCTCGGCGATCGCCCTCAGCCTTCCCCTCGCCGCCCAGGCCCAAGGTCTCGTCCGCGGCGCCGAGCGTGGCGCCCAGGAAGGTGCGGATGCGGCTGGGCCTGTGGGCGCGATCGTCGGCGGGGCCGTCGGCGCCGCTACCGGAACGGTAGGCGGCATTCTCGGAGTCGACGACCGTCCCCGCTTCCGCCAGTACGTCGCCCGCGAGCGTCGCAGCTCGTTTGATTACAGCGGCGATGTCCGAGTCGGTACCGTGCTGCCGAGCTCCGGCGTGACCTACTACGACGTTCCTGCCGAGTACGGCGCCCGCGGCACCCGCTACACGGTCATCAATGATCGGCCGGTCCTCGTCGACCGCAGCTCGCGAATCGTCGAAGTGATCGACTAATTTTGATGCCCTCTTGAGGGCAGAGGTTCTGCAAGTGCCCCCGGCGAGCATTCGCCGGGGGCACTTTTTTATTGTTCTTGATACCCGAGAAAAACGATCTTCGTTGCCGGCGCGGACTGCAACGACTTGAAGTCGCGAGTGTTATGATACGTTGACGAGGGGAGACCCGACCCGTGATTGACGACTCGAACGACTTCATCGCTGGCCCCGCCACATCAGACGAGCCGACAGAGGGTGCTTCGGCGACTCTGCCAGAGCCCGTGCGAGACCACCTCGGACAGCAGCTGCGCGCGGTATTCACGGCAGATGATGGTGTCCCG
This sequence comes from Methylobacterium sp., assembly GCF_019745455.1. GTDB lineage: Bacteria > Pseudomonadota > Alphaproteobacteria > Rhizobiales > Beijerinckiaceae > Methylobacterium. Next base: position 24,756 of record NZ_JAIETD010000049.1, on the reverse strand, counting down.
AACTATCTCGGCGAGCCGGTTGTACCCGAGGTGTTCGAACCTCAGATCGAGCGTCTCGAGGTTCGCCTGAAGACCCATGAGGAGGGGACCGACGCGGTGGCGCAAGCACTCGACGACATTCTCGGCGATCTTGCCGGTCCACAAACTCGGACCACGCCCCAGCACTGATCCTGGTACGGCATCGACGAGATCACCACGTTTCGCCTTTCGGCCCGGGCCGGATCACGAGCCGCGCTACATCTTCGGCCGCATCGCGAGAATGTCGCGGATTTCGCCCAGCAGCTTCACGTCTGCGGGCACTTCGGCAACAGTGGGGGGCTTGGCCTCTTCCTTCACTTGAAGCCTGTTCATCGCGCGAATGACGAGGAACAAGACGAAGGCAACGATCATGAAGTTGATTGCCACCGTAATGAACTGTCCGTAGCCGATCACCGCCCCTTGCTTCTTCGCATCCACATAGGCGGCGCCCTGCTGAACGCTCGACGAAAGCGAGATGTAATAGTTCGAGAAATCGAGGCCGCCCGTCACCGCGCCGATGATCGGCATGAAGACGTCCTGCACCGCTGACGTGACGATGGCGCCGAAGGCTGCGCCGATGATGACGCCGACCGCGAGGTCGACCACGTTGCCGCGCAGCGCGAACTTTTTGAATTCCTCTATCATGGCCGGCTCCCCAGGAGTGGCGCCGAACCGGCGCACTCGCTCTACCGGCGTGGAACAGCAAGCCTTGCGTGCCAAGCCTTTTTATTCGCTTGTCCACGGAGGGACGGCGCGTTCCCGGCGTCACGGAGCATCGCGATGATGGCATGGGATGCGGCTGCCTATCTGCATTTCGCGGGCGAGCGCACCCGCCCGGCAGCGGACCTGCTCACACGGGTTCCCCTGGACGACGCGAGGCGAGTGGTCGATCTCGGCTGCGGTCCCGGCAACAGCACCGCGCTCCTGCGGGCCCGTTATCCCGACGCCGAAATCGTCGGAATCGATTCGTCGTCCGACATGCTGGCCCAGGCCCGCGAGGCGGTCCCCTCCGCGGCCTTCGTCGAGGTCGACATCGCGACCTGGAAGCCGGATGCGGCGCCGGATCTCATCTTCGCCAACGCCGTCCTGCAATGGCTTCCGGCACACGAGCACCTGCTCACTCGCCTGATGAACTTCCTGGCGCCTGGCGGTTGCCTCGCGGTGCAGATGCCCGACAACCTCGACGAACCCTCGCACCGGCTCATGCGCTCGGTCGCCGCCGCTGGGCCATGGGCCAGAAGGATCGACGATGCTGCGGCCGTCCGAACTCGCATCGCCGCGCCCGAGATCTACTACGACTGGCTCTGCGCAGCCGGCGGCGAGGTCGATGCCTGGACCACGATCTATCGGCATCCCCTCGCCGATGCCCGCGCCATTGTCGCTTGGCTCAAGGCGACCGGCCTGCTGCCGTTCCTCGCTCCCCTCGACGCCGAGGCGCGGGCGGGGTTCCTCGCTGCCTACGAGGGAGAGATCGCCCGGGCCTATCCGACGCGATCGGACGGGCGAGTGCTGCTTTCCTTCCCGCGCCTGTTCCTGGTGGCGCGGCGCAGGCCCTGATCCGGATTCAGACGGCCGGACTGGGAGTGGGTTCGGCCGACTCCTGCTTGAGGCGACGGCGGTACTGGATCGCCCCGATGGGCAGGGTCAGGAGATAGCCGGTACTGAGGGCGACCATCGCCTCGAACGGGAAGCTGATGAAGAGGCCAAAAGCCGCCACCACCACGAGGAAGATCGGCAGCACCCAGTCCCGCGGCACGCGCTTGCCCATGGTTTTTCCCGAGAATGTGGGCACCGTGGAGACCACGAGGAGCGCGATGCAGAGCACGTAGCCGAGCACGACCGGGGCCGCCCAAGCCCCGAGCGAGAGGCCGAGGAAATGAAGGTAGAGCGGCAGCATCGCCGTCATGGCGCCGGCCGGAGCCGGGACGCCGACGAAGTAGTCCTTCTTCCATTCCGGCCGGTTCGGGTCGTCCAGCATGGCGTTGAACCGCGCCAGCCTCAGCGCCATCGCGATGGCGAAGATCAAGGCCACGATCCAGCCGACCGAGCGCAGGTGGAACAGCGAGAAGCCGTAGAGGATCAGTGCCGGAGCACAGCCGAAATTGACGAAATCGGCCAGGGAGTCGAGCTCGGCGCCGAAGCGGGACGTGCCCTTGAGCATGCGCGCGACACGGCCGTCGATGCCGTCGAGCACGGCCGCCGCCAGGATCGCGATGACGGCCGGCTCGAACTTGCCCTCGAAGGCGAGCCTAATCGCGGTCAGCCCGAGGCAGAGCGCCATCAGGGTGATCATGTTAGGTGCGATCATCCGGAACGGCACCGGCTTGAACCGCCGGGGCTTGGGCTCGTCGGCGTCGGGCGCGAAGGGTGGGAACAGGTCGTCCATGGTGCCCTCCTCAGATCCGGCGGAACTGGCGCTCGGGGCCGCCCCCGAGATCGGCGAGGACGGTCTCGCCGGCCACCGCCTTCTGGCCGAGCCCGACGAGGACGCGGGTTCCCTCGGGAAGGTAGACGTCGACGCGCGATCCGAACCGGATAAGCCCGAAACGCTCGCCGACGCTCAGGCGGTCGCCGGCATTGACGAAGCCGACGATGCGGCGCGCCACGAGGCCGGCGATCTGGACGACGCCGATGCGCAACGCGGCGCCGCGATGAGTGGTCTCGATGACGAGGCCGTTGCGCTCGTTGTCCTCGCTCGCCTTGTCGAGCTCGGCGTTGAGGAACAGGCCCGGCGTATAGTGGATCTGCCCGATCAGTCCCGTCACCGGCACCCGGTTCACGTGGCAGTCGAACACGTTCATGAACACCGAGACCCGTGTCATCGGGACCTGCGGCAGGTCGAGCTCGGGCGGCGGCAGCGTCGTGACGATGAGGTTCACCCGCCCGTCCGCCGGCGACACCACGAGGCCGTCGGCCACCGGGGTGATCCGCTCGGGATCGCGGAAAAAGTAGCAGACCCACAGGGTCAGGATCAGGAAGATCCAGCCGAGGGACTGCGCGAAGTAGCCGCCGATCACCGTCAGCACGATGCCGATCAGGATGAAGGGATAGCCCTCCTTGTGGATCGGCACGAGCACACGGCGAATCGACTCGAAGAGATCGGTCATGGGTCTTTATCGACTTCTGGTTGGACGGCAGCCCTTCACGACGGCCCCTAAGCGTGGCGCCGCTATAAGGCAACGGGCGCGCGGCGTCATACGGTTTCGGGGGCGTCACCCATCGCCGCACCCCTCACTCGGCGGGAACCGCTTCCGGTACGGCGATCCGGTCGCTTCGAACGGGAGCCGGCACGGCCTTGGCCTCCGCCCGCTTCAGGATCTCCATCGCCGCGTCGGCCTCGCGCTGGCGGTTCCACATCGAGGCGTAGACGCCGCCCTCGTCGAGCAACCTGTCATGGCTGCCGCGCTCGACGATCACGCCCTGGTCGAGCACGATGATCTCGTCGGCGTTGATCACCGTCGAGAGCCGGTGCGCGATCACGAGGGTGGTGCGGCCCTTCGAGACCATGTCGAGCGCGTCCTGGATCTCGCGCTCGGTGAACGAGTCGAGGGCGGACGTCGCCTCGTCGAGGACGAGGATCGGCGGGCCTTTCAGGATGGTGCGGGCGATGGCGACGCGCTGCTTCTCGCCGCCCGAGAGCTTGAGCCCGCGCTCGCCCACCGGCGTATCGTAGCCCTCCGGCAGCCCCGAGACGAAGCGGTCGATCTGGGCGAGGGAGGCGGCCTCGCGCACCTCGTCGGGCGTGGCGTCCCACTGGCCGTAGCGGATGTTGTAGCCGATCGTGTCGTTGAACAGCACCGTGTCCCTGCGGGACCATGCCGATCGCTGCCCGCAGGCTCGCCTGCTGAACCCCCGCGATGTCCTGCCCGTCGATGAGAATGCGGCCGCCCTGCGGCTCGTAGAACCGGAAAAGCAGGCGTGACAGCGTCGACTTGCCCGCCCCGGAAGGCCCGACGATGGCGACGGTCCGCCCCGCCGGCACCTCGAAGCTGACGCCGCGCAGGATCGGGCGTTCGGGATTGTAGGCGAAATGCACGTCCTCGAAACGGACCACGCCCTGGGTGATCCGAAGTGGCGTCGCCCCCTGCCGGTCGGCGATCTCCGGGTTGCGGTGCAGGATCTGGAACATGTCGTCGATGTCGATGAGCGCCTGTTTGATCTCGCGGTAGATCATGCCCATGAAGTTGAGCGGCATCGAGAGCTGGATCAACATGGTGTTGACGAGCACGAATCCGCCGAGCGTCGTGCGCCCGGCGAGGATGTCGCGTGCGGCGAGCCACATCACGATCGTCATGCCGATCGTGAAGATCACAGCCTGCCCGGCATTGAGAACGGCGAGCGACACGTAGGTCTGCGTCGAGGCCTTCTCGTACTTCGCCATGGAGGCGTCGTAGCGCTCGGCCTCGCGGCGCTCGGCGCCGAAATACTTCACCGTCTCGAAGTTGAGGAGCGAATCCACCGCCTTAGTGTTGGCGTCGGTATCCGAGTTGTTCATGCGGCGGCGGATCTCGATGCGCCACTGCGTCGCCTTCCAGGTGAAGGCGAGATAGGCCGCCACCATCACGAACACGACCACCGAGTAGAGCCAGTCGAACTCGTAGGCGAGGACGCCGATGACGAGGAGGAACTCGACGATGGTCGGCACCAGGGTGAGCACCATCAGGCGCGAGAGCTCTTCGATGCCGCCGCGTCCGCGCTCGAGCACGCGGGTGAGACCGCCGGTCTTGCGCTCGAGGTGGAAGCGCAAGGAGAGGCGGTGCATGTGCTCGAAGGTCTGGAGCGCGAGACGGCGCACCGCATGCATCGCGACCTTGGCGAACAATCCGTCGCGCACTTGGGTCAGGCCCGCCATGAGGATGCGCGAGAGGCCGTAGAGGCCGATCATCAGCATCGGCAGGGCGAAGATCCCGGTCGGGACCTCGGCTGGGGCCGATCCGTTCTGGGCACCCGTCAGGGCGACGATGGCATCGGTCGCCCATTTGAAGGTGAAGGGCGTCACCATGGTCACGACCTTGGCGACCATCAGGAGACCGAAGGCGAGGAAGACGCGTCGCTGCAGGTCCGGCCGGCCATGGGGCCAGAGATAGGGCCAGAGGCGGCGATAGGTGGTCAGAAGGCCGGGACGCGCGGGCGGCGCGTCGCCGCCGCTCGCCGCTGGCGCGGGTTCGGTGGTCATGGAGGGGGCTCTCGGGGGCGGGTTTCCGGTGCATATAGGCCGGCGCGCGAGCGACACCAAACGCACGGCCGGCAAAACCCGGAGCGAGATGGCAGGTCGCCTCTAGCCCCGCTTCTCCGCCGCCTTGCCCTCGCCCGGCACGACGAAGATCTGGCCCGGATAGATCAGGTCGGGATTACGGATCTGGCCCTGGTTCGCGTCGAAGATCACGGTGTAACGGGTGCCTCGGCCATAGATGCGCCGGCTGATCTGCCAGAGGCTGTCGCCGCGGATGATCTTCGCCGTTCCGATCTCGGGGATGAACACCGTGCTGGCGGGTGCTTCCGCAGGTGCGGACCTGGCGGAGGGCGTGTTTCCGGGCCGAGGCTCTATCGGCGTCACCGCCGCCTGACGCTCCTCGTTGAGCGGCGATACGGAAGGTGTCGCGGTGTCCGGGCCCGGCGTCCCGGTCGCGGGCCCCGCCTCACGACTTGACGGAACGGATGGGGGAGCCTGAGCCGGCTCCCCGGCGACGGCGGGCATGTCGGACAATGGGTTCGGTTCAACGGTTCGGGCCGCCCTATCCCTTGCGGGGAGAGCCGCAACCGGGCTCGGCGCCTTGGCCGCGAGCGGCGGCACCGCGAAGGCGACCTCCGAGCGGGTCTTGACCTTGCCAGAGACTGGATCGACCTCGTCGATCCGCACCCGGTATTCGCCCGGCGTCACGCCCTTGCCGATGGCGAAGGCGAGCCGACCGTCCGCACCGGCGCTGCCGGGGGCGACGAGGGTATCGTTGAGATAGAGCCGCACGGTGGCGCCGGGCGTGGCCTGTCCGGTCACGTAGAGGCGACCGCCCTCCTCGGCGTCGACGCTGACGACCTTGACGGGGGGCGCCGCCGCCCGGTTCCCCTCCGCTGCGCCAGGCGGCTTGGGGTTGGCCTGCACCTTCGGGCGCTCCGCCGGCACCGCGGGTGCGCCGGGTTTGGGAGCCGCCGTCGCCTCCTTGACCGGAGCAGCTGCCGCCGGCTCGGGCTGCGAGAGCACCACCGTCGGCTTGTCGGGAGCGCTCATGGCGATCAGCGGCTTGGCATCGCGGTTGCGTGACACCACGATGGCGACGCTCTCCTTCGAGCGGCGGACCTGCCCGTCGGACGCGGTGATGCGCAGGGTGATCTCACTGTTTCCCGATGGCAGCGCAGGCGGCACGATGGCGAACTGGCCGGACGGGTCGATCAGCGCACGGGCAATCGGCTCGCCGTCGCGCAACATCTCGACGGTGGTATTGGGCGCACCGCGCCCGGCGATGACGGTCTCGCCGTTCGGCTCGACGCGAATGATGTCGAAGGTCGGCGCCTTCGCGTCCTCGGACGAGGGAACGGGCGGAATCGGAGTTTTCGCGGCATTCGCCGCCGGCGAGGCCGGCGCCGGGATCTGCTCCCCGGCGAGGTCGGGCTTTCCCGGCGCCTCCTTGCCGGTTGTCTCCCGGGCGGCTTCCTCGCCGGCTTTGATGCCTGCGGCATCGGGCTTGCCGGTGGGGCTCTCCGGAATCGCAGCGACCGGAGCAGGGCTTCCACCAGCCGTGAACTGCCGCTTCACTAACTCGCCACCCCCGAACAATGCGAGGACGAGCCCGAACCCGGCCATCAACCCCACACCGGCGAGGACGAGGCTCCGCCGTAACTCCGCCGTCATGGGGCTTCACTCCGAACGCGCGACATCGTGGCGGAGGGTCCGCCAAAGTCTAAGGACGAGTGTCGACAAACCGTCGAACGTTGGTGACATAATAGCGAACATGACCGGAACACCAAACCATCTGGGGGATTATCGCCCTCGCTCTGCCGCGAACTCGGTATTCTGGCCCTTGGACGCGCACTTCGGTCCGACGCCTGATCCAGGCGTGGGGCAATCGGCGTTCAGGCAGGTCGGAGCGGGCGCATGGCGGTGATCAAGACGGTCTGCGTCTATTGCGGCTCGGGCTTCGGCGCGGATCCGGCCTTCACGGAAGCGGCGGAGGCACTCGGGCGAGCCCTTGCCGAGGCCGGGATCGGCCTCGTCTATGGCGGCGGCAATGTCGGCCTGATGGGGACTGTGGCCCGCGCCGTGCTCGAACATGGCGGCCACGTGGTCGGTATCATCCCGGACTTCCTCAAATCCCGCGAGCGCATGCTCGACGAGATCCAGGAGACCATCGTGGTCTCCGACATGCACACCCGCAAGCGGTTGATGTTCGAGCGCTCGGATGCGTTCATTGCCTTGCCCGGCGGCATCGGCACCCTGGAGGAACTCGTCGAGCAGATGACCTGGGCCCAGCTCGGCCGCCACAAGAAGCCGATCGTTCTGGTCTCGGTGGCGGATTTCTGGAGGCCGCTCCTCATCCTCCTCGATCACATGCGCGACCAGGGCTTCATCCGCGACGGGCTGGAACTCAACTACCTCGTCGCCGAGGACCCGGCCGGGGCGGTGGCGATGCTGCGGGATTCCGGGGTGGAACCGGAGCCCGAGGCGGAAGCGAACGTCGCGCGCCGGTTCTGATCGACCAGCAAGATCCAACGGTTCAAGCCGCGCAGGGTGTCGAGGATGCCGGCGGCCGCGAGGCGGATGAGCGGTGCCGCATCGGCGACGATGATGGGATGGCGGTCGGCGGGAGCGATCATGTCGCCACCGTCCAGGTGGTAGTGCCGTCCTTGTCGTCCTTCACCGCAACGCCCATTCCGGCCAGTTCGCCGCGAATGCGGTCCGATGCGGCCCAGTCCTTCGCTCGCCTTGCCGCCAGACGCTCTTCGATCAGGGCCTCGACGGCGGCCACGTCGAGACCCGAGGCCGCGACGGTAGCGGCCTCTCGGTCAGAGCGCGTGCGAGCGAGGAATCCCATGAGGTTCGCCCCGGTCCGCAGCGTCGCCGGATCGTCGAGCCGATGGATCTCTGCGAGAGCGGCGGCGGTGTTGAGGTCGTCGAGCAGAGGTTCCAGCACGGCTGCCGGCACTGCAAGCGCGGGAGCCGCGTCACCGGCGGTCGCGTACCAGCGATCGAGCATCCGTGACGCCTCCTCCAGCCCGCGCAACGTCCAGTCGATCGGCTGACGGTAATGCGTCTTGAGCATCGCGAGGCGGACCACCTCGCCGGGCCAGTCCTTCAGCACCTCGCGCAGGGTGATGAAGTTGCCCAGCGATTTCGACATCTTCTGCCCCTCGACCTGCAGGAAGCCGTTATGGAGCCAGACATTGGCCATCACGGGCGTCCCGAAGCAGCAGCGCGACTGGGCTACCTCGTTCTCGTGGTGGGGGAAGATAAGGTCGATGCCGCCGGCATGAATGTCGAAGGTTTCGCCGAGGTGCTTCCACGACATCGCCGAGCATTCGATGTGCCAGCCCGGTCGGCCCTGCACGGCGATGCCGCCGGGCGAGGGCCAGGCCGGCTCGCCGGGCTTGGAGGGCTTCCACAGCACGAAATCGAGGCAGGAGCGCTTGTAGGCGGCGACCTCGACGCGGGCACCCGCCTCCATCTCGTCGAGGGGCCGCTTCGAGAGCGCCCCGTAATCGCTCATGCTCGGCACGTCGAACAGGACATGGTCGTCGGCGACGTAGGCATGGCCCGAGGCGACGAGGCGTTCCACGATCGCGACCATCTCGGCGATGTGGTCGGTGGCCCGCGGCTCGACGAAGCGGGGGCGCTCGCCGGTGACGTTCACGTCCTCGGGCATCAGCACGCCGAGCTTGCGCAGGTCGTCGTGGAAGGCCGCGAGCGTCCCGTCGGTGAGTTCGCGGATGGTGATGCCGCGCTCGGCGGCGCGCGCGTTGATCTTGTCGTCGACGTCGGTGACGTTGCGGGCATAGGTGACGTGCGCCTCGCCATGGAGGTGGCGCAGCAGGCGGAACAGCAGGTCGAAGACGATGATCGGCCGCGCATTGCCGATATGGGCGGCATCGTAGACGGTCGGGCCGCAGGCATAGATCCGCACGTTCTTCGGCTGGATCGGCGTGAAGGCGGCCTTCTCGCGGGTCAGCGTGTTGTAGAGCCGCAACATCAAATCCATGAAACCGTCTCTCGCCTTTCACCGCGCCGCGCATGGCCAGCCGCTGTTGCGGGAAGGCGACGGCGGCGGCGCGGCTTCCGGGCTAACGCAAAAGGGCGATCAATTCGAGACGCTCCGACCAGGTGAGCGCATCGCGATCGCATCGACGTCGAAAGGCTTTGTTTACCGGCCCCGACGAGATTTCCTTTCACGACCGCCGTGATCTTCGACACCGATCTGCCGACAAGGGATACCCATGCGACGTCCGGCTGCCGGCCTCAGCGCTTGCCTCGTCCTCGCCCTGTTCTCCAGCCTCGCGCTGGCCCAGACCGCCAAGGCGCCCGCGAAGGTCGAAAAGACCTTCCTGATCCCGGCGGCCGACGGCTACGGCGTGGGCGACTGTCTGTCCGAAGGCGGCAGCGCCTGCGGCAAGGTCGTGGCGGATGCCTGGTGCGAGTCGCAGGGCTTCGCCTCGGTCAACTCGTTCGGCATCGCCTCCCCCGAGGACCATACGGGCTCGATCGAGACGCCAGCGAAGCCCGTCGAAGCCCCGATCAGGATCACCTGCCAGGATTGATCGGCGGGCTCGAGTCCATCACTCCTTGAAGAAGTCGCCGCATTTCGGCGGCGGCTCGGTGCCCCAGGGCATCAGGGGGACGGTCGAGGTCGAGTTCTTGGGCGACCCCTGGATGACCTTGTCCGAATAGACCATGTAGATCAGCGTGTTGCGCTTGACGTCGCAGCCGCGCACGATCTGCATCGACTTGAAGATCAGCGACCGTCGCTCGCTGAACACGACCTCGCCCTGGCGCAGCTTGTCCTTGCCCTTGAAACTGACCGGGCCGACCTGCCGGCAGGCGAGGGAGATGTCGGACACGTCCTCGGCGAGCCCGAGTGAGCCCCTGATCCCGCCCTTTTCCGGCTGCGTGTAGTGGCAGGCGACGCCGGCCACCTCCGGATCGTCGATGCCGTAGACCACGAGTTTGTCGTTGGGGGTCAGCGGCCGCCACACCGTCGACTTGTCGAAGATGCGGTCGGGGTCCTCCGCGACCCATGCCGGAGCCGCCGCCATCGCCACGAAGGCGATCGCCGCCGCCTTCGCCGTGAGACCATGAAGCCACATCATCCCGTCTTTCCCCTTATTCGGTGCCTGCGCGGATGTGGGAAGGCTGTCGCAGATTCGCGAGGACGTTTAAACGTATGTTCGTGCTTCGGCGCCGACGACTCGCCGTAGCCGAGAGATCCGCCAAGCTCCACCCCCATTGCAGCCAGGCCGTGTCGCTGATCCTCCCGAAGATCTGCCTGCCGACGATTCGCCGCTCGAAGATCGGCGCCCGCCTGCGTGCCATCGCATGCGGCCTCGCCGGCGGTCTCGTCTTCATCATGCCGGCTCAGGCCGACACCTATTCGTGCCAGCGCTACAAGGTCGAGCTCGCCAACCTCAATTCCGGGGGCGATACCGCCCGTGCCCTTCAGAATGAGATCGGCCGGCTCAATGCCTATTACCGCACCCTCAACTGCGAGGGTGGCAAGTTCCTGTTCTTCGACACCAGGCCTCCGCAATGCGGGGCAGTGGAGCAGCGCATCCGCGCCCTCAATGCCGGCTACGGCTCGGAGAACGGCGAGGTGGTCGCCGCACGTCGCAGACAGCTCACCACGGCCATCGCCACCGCCTGCGCAGACAGCGGCAGGCCGATCGAGGCGGGCCTCGGCGGCGACCAGCGCGCCCGCGGCGGCGCTCAGGTGGTCTGCGTGCGCACGTGCGACGGCGCCTACTTTCCCATGACCAACCTTCCCGACGGTCGGGAAGGCGCCAACGAGCTCTGCCAGGCACTGTGCCCCGGCACGGAAGCCGCGGCCTACTCGATGCCCTATGGCGACGACGCCCTGCGCCATGCCGCCGCGATCAAGGGCAACCGCGCCTACGCCTCCCTCGCCAACGCCTTCAAGTTCCAGAAGAGTTTCACGCCGAACTGCTCGTGCAAGGCCGAGGGCAAGACCTGGGCGCAATCCCTCGTCAAGGCAGAGAGCATGCTGGTGCGGCACAAGGGCGACATCTTCGTGACGCCGATGCAGGCCGAGGCGATGTCGCGTCCCAAGGTTCGCCTGACCCTGGTCGGCCGCGCTGACAAGACTGCTGCGGGTCTCGCGGCCGACGCGGCAAGCCGCACCGGCGCCGTCGTCTCGGATGCGTCGCCGTCCGAAACGGTCGCGCCGGGGGCCGACGCGACCCTGCACCGCGCCTCCGCGGGCAATCAGGAGCCGGCGCCGGTGCGGATCATCGCGCCAACCATCATCGCCGTGCCGACGCGGACCGGGGTGCCCTGACGGGGCAAAAAGGCCATAAATTGGAACGATCCCGCGGTCCTTCAGGTTCGGAAGGCTCAACAACCACGCGAGATTGCCCACGATGCGGACCTTCCGCCTGCTGCTCCTGACCGGAACCGTTTTCCCGACCCTGGTGCTCGCCGACCCATCCGTCGGCCTTGGAAGCCAAGGTCAGCCAGGCATTCTTCTCCTGGCCCAGGGCGAGCGCGGCGAGCCTCGCGGCGACGGTCCGCGCGGTGATGGTCCGCGCGGTGGCGAGCGTCCGGAGCGGGCTCCGGCCGAGCGGCCCGAGCCCCGCGGCGAACGGCCGGAACCACGCGGCGAACGTCGGCCGGAGCCACGCGAGGCAGCCCCCGAGCGGCCTTCGCCGCGTCAGAGCGCGCCCGAGCGTCCGGAGGCGCCGGTCCGGCGCGAGGCCCCGTCTCGGCAGGAGCCGCCTGCTCGCCAGGAAGCTCCTGCTCGGCAGGAAACCCCTGCCCGACAGGAAACCCCTGCCCGACAGGAAGCGCCAAGCCGCCAGGAGGCTCCTTCCCGGCAAGAGCGGCCGGCCCAGCGCACACCCGAGCCTCAGGCGACCGAGCCGACGCGCCGGCCCACTGCTCCCGAAACGACCCCGGACCAGCGCCGCGAGCGCGAGCCCGGCGCCGAGAACGGACGCCGCGCGCCAGGAGCCGCGCCCCCGGCGACGCAGCAGCGCCCCCCCGAGGTTCCGCGCCAGCGCAGTCCCGATGGCGCGCCGACCGCGGCTCCAGGCACCACACCCGCGGTTCCCGGGAATCGCTCGGCACCAGCGACCGCCACAGACGCGCCGGCAAGCCAGCGCGCACCCGCTCCGAATACCGCGCCCGGCGTGCCCGGCCGCCCCGTGACGGCGCCGGGAGCGGGGCCGGCTCCCGATCGCGAGGGACCGCCCCGGTCGGGTACCGCACCGGCCGGACAGGCCGCGCCTCCTGCGCCCAATACGGCACTGGGCGTGCCCGGACGGCCCGTCAATCCGCAGCAGCTCGAGGACGGACAGCAGGACCGTCTACGACCCGGCCTCGACCGGGACGCCACCGATCCACGCAGCGGAGCCAGCCGCCAGGGCGCACCCTCGCCGGGCGGACTGCCCGACCGCGACGACCGGCGCGACAGCTTCAATACGCCGGGCCGGCCTGGCTATGTCGAAGGCGGATTCCGCAGCGACAACGATGTGCGCAGCTACGACCAAGTCCGCCGCGACCGGCGCGAGTTCACCGAGGACGGCCGCACCTATATCCGCGAGCCCGGCCGCATCATCGTGCGCGACCGCGACCGCACCTTCATCCGTCATGACGAGAACGAGCGGTTCCGCGATCTCGACCGCCGGGGATTCCGCAGCGAGAGGCGCGGATCCGATACGATCACGTATCTCAACCGGCCCGGCGGCGAGCAGATCGTGACCATCGTCGACGATGACGGCCGCCTGCTGCGTCGGTCGCGCCGGTTCCGCGACGGCCGCGAGGTGGTCATCATCGACAATTCCTTCGGCCCGCGCCGGCCGGTCTACGAGGACGTCGTCGACCTGCCCCCTCCGGCACTCCGTATCCCGCGCGACCGCTACATCCTCGATTACGAGGGTGCCGACGAGCGCACGGTCTACGAGACCCTTTCGGCGCCGCCGGTGGAGGCCGTGGACCGTCGCTACACCCTCGACCAGGTTCGCTACAGCCCGCAGCTGCGGGCCCGCATGCGCAGCATCGACATCGACTCGATCACCTTCGAGACCGGCTCGTTCACGGTGACGCCGGACCAGGCCTCCCGGCTCTCGACGATCGCGGCCGCCGTCAACCAGGCGATCCGCGCCAACCCGCAGGAGGTGTTCCTGATCGAGGGCTATACCGACGCCGTCGGCAACGACGTCGACAACCTCTCGCTCTCCGACCGGCGCGCCCAGTCGGTGGCGGCGGTGCTGACACAGAACTTCCAGGTGCCGCCGGAGAATCTGACGACGCAGGGCTACGGCGAGCAGAACCTGAAGGTGAACACGGAGGGACCCTCGCGCGAGAACCGCCGCGTCACCGTCCGCCGGATCACGCCGCTGATCCAGCAGCAGAGCGAGGCCGCATCGCCGCCTCGGTGAGACGGACTTGATTCGCCGGTCCAGTTGACGTCCCTCATCCTGAGGTGCCCGCGTCAGCGGGCCTCGAAGGAGCTCTCCCGGCATCGCCGCGCGAACTGGAGGCCTCCTTCGAGGCCTCCGCTCCGCTTCGGCACCTCAGGATGAGGTTGCGGATTGGGATGCGCGTTGGGAGTCACACGCATGGATGACGGGCCGCCGCGGATCGCATCAGGGACGCCCGCCTTCCGCCGGACCACGATCGCCCTCTTCGCCGCCGGCTTCTCGACATTCGCGGTGCTCTACGGCGTTCAGCCGCTGATGCCGGTCTTCTCCGACGAGTTCCAGATCTCGCCGGCCGAGAGCAGCCTCGCCCTGTCGGCGCCCTGCGCGACGCTCGCCGTCGCGCTCCTCGTCGTCAGCCCGCTCTCGGAAATCTGGGGCCGCAAGCCGGTGATGACGGCTTCGCTCTTCGCCTCGGCGATCCTCACCCTCGTCGCCGTGCTGGTGCCGGGCTGGTACGGCTTCCTCGCGCTGAGGGCTCTCACGGGCTTCGCGGCGAGCGGATTGCCGGCTGTTGCGATGGCCTACCTGAGCGAGGAGATGGACACCCGCGCCATCGGGCTCTCGATGGGCCTCCTCATCGGCGGCAACGCGCTGGGCGGCATGGTCGGCCGCTTGGTGGCGGGCATCATCACCGATCACGCCTCGTGGCGGCTCGGCCTCGGCACCATCGGCATTCTCGCCCTGATCGCCGCGATCGCGTTCTGGCGTCTGCTGCCGCCCTCTCGGCGATTTTCGGCCCATCGCATGGCGTGGCGCGAGGTGCCCGGAACCTTCGGCGGACACTTCCGCGATCCGGGTCTGCCCTGGCTCTTCGCCGAGCCGTTCCTGCTGATGGGCGGGTTCGTCTGCGTCTACAACTATATCGGCTTCCGGCTCCTCGACCCGCCCTACTCGCTGAGCCAGACCGCCATCGGCGCGATCTTCGTGGTCTACCTCGCCGGCACGTTGAGTTCGGCGGTCACCGGCGAGATCGCGACGCGGCTCGGGCGCCGCAAGGTACTCTGGCTCGCGATCGTCCTCGGTCTCGCCGGCATCGCCATGACGGCGTCGACCAACCTCGTCCTCATCATCGCCGGCATCGTCGTCGTCACGGTGAGCTTTTTCGGCGCTCATTCGGTGGCGAGTTCCTGGGTCGGGCGCCGTGCCCTCACCGACCGGGCCCAGGCATCATCGATCTATCTTTGCATGTACTATCTCGGCTCGTCGGTGCTCGGGACGGCTGGCGGCTTGTTCTTCGCCCATTCCGGATGGACCGGCATCGTCGTGTTCTTCGGCAGCCTCTACATCCTGGCCCTTCTCGTCGCCCTGCGCCTGTCGCGGCTCGCCCCGCTGGGATCGTGATCGTGCGGGAAATGCCGTGAAGGCCGTTGACCTCGCCGACCGCCGGTTCCATCTACGGGCGGCCCTGTCCTGGAAGAGGAAGCCCGGCGCGCTGTTTGAGGCGGTTCCGGCTCTACGTCACAGCTCGTGATCGAACTCGCCGTCGCCGTCGCGCTCATTCTCCTCAACGGAGCCTTCGCCCTGTCGGAGCTCGCCGTGGTCTCGTCGCGCAAGGCGCGGCTCCGGACCATGGTGGAGGCGCATCGCCCCGGCGCGAAGGCGGCGCTCGCACTCGCCGAGGAGCCGGGCCGGTTCCTCTCCACCGTCCAGATCGGTATCACCCTCGTCGGCATCCTGTCCGGCGCGGTCTCGGGCGCGGCGCTTGGCGAGCGCCTCACGGAGATCCTCGGGGAAGCGGGCTTGTCCAAGGCCGTGGCGGATCCCCTCGGCTATGGCCTCGTCATCGCCGCCATCACGTACCTGTCGGTCATCATCGGCGAACTCGTGCCCAAGCATGTGGCTTTGCGCGATCCCGAAGGCATCGCCTGCATGGTGGCGCCGACGATGCGGATGATCTCGCGCGTCGCCCTGCCCGCGGTCTGGCTCCTGGACGCCTCGACCCGGGCCGTGTTCCGCCTGCTCGGGCAGGAGACGGCGAGCGCCAGCGCAGTGACCGAAGAGGAGATCCGCAGCATCGTCGCCGAGGCGGAGACCGCCGGCGTGATCGAGACTGACGAGCGCAAGATGATCGCCGGAGTGCTGCGCCTTGGCGACCGGGCCGTGCGAGGCGTGATGACGCCGCGTACCGACGTCCGCTGGATCGACCTCGACAAGGACCCGGCCGAGATCCACGCGATCCTGCTCGAATCGCCCCATTCGCGGATGCCGGTCTGCCAGAGCAACCCGGACAACATGCTCGGCGTCGTGCAGATTCGCGAGATCGTCAAGCCGCTGATGGAGAACACGGATTTCAGCCTGCGCAATTACATCCGCAAGGCCCCGGTCCTGCCCGACACCCTCGACGCCCTCGACGCGCTCACAGCGCTCCAGGCCGCGGAGGTGCCGATGGCCCTCATTCACGATGAATACGGCCATTTCGACGGCCTCGTGACACCGGCCGACATCCTCGACGCCATCGCGGGCGCCTTCCATTCGGAGGACCCCGAGCCCGAATCCGTCCAGCGCCAGGACGGCTCCTGGCTCATCGCCGGCTGGATGCCGGTGGACGAGATGGCCGACCAGCTCGGGATCAAGCTGGAATCGAGCCGCGACTACGAGACCGCCGCCGGCCTCGTCATCGACCGGCTCCAGCGCCTGCCCGAAACCGGAGAGGTCTGTGAGATCTCCGGCTGGCGCTTCGAGGTCGTCGACCTCGACGGGCGCCGGGTGGACAAGATCCTGGTGTCGCGGATCATGTGAAGGCGGTCACTGAGAAAATCCGCCTTTTGCCGAAAGCCGGCGACCGACTTTCGGGTGATGCTCCAACATTCATGGTACCGCCCGATGAGGGGCGTGGGAAAAGTCTGGACGTAGCGGGCGGGCGAAGGCAGTCGCCACACGCGCCGCCGTCTTGAGCACATGACGGATGCCGCCTTGCGTCGCAGGGCGGCGCAGACGGAACGCCATGATGAGGGCGACGAACCCCTGTTCTGCATCGTCGAGGCAGCTTGGGTCAGGCGCACGAGAGTTACGTGTCGGAAGTGGCCGGACCCACCGGTGATCCGAGAGAGCATCAGACATTTTCTCGGGTCTCCCATGATGGTCGCTGCTCATTCCAAGCCGGATTTTACGTTATTCCGTCCTGAAGCAAGACTTGGGTCGCCTCTCCGACCGCACGTTTCTGCGATTCGCATTCAAAATCATGGATAAAGATAGGATAACCCTCTATCCGCCGATGGGGTGATCCACCCATAAGTAGTATTCTCCATTGACCTCTATTTGGTTTAAGGCATTCTATCACGCATACAATAAGCCAGCGAAGATCTAGGGGGGTGACGGATATGCCTATATTCGAATACAAAGATCGCGACGCCCGAGCCGAGGTTTCCGAGGCGTTCCATCTCGCCGCCTACACCATCATACCGTCAATCATCCAAAGTGGCGGCGCGCTTGACTTCAGCTCGGACGGAGATGGCCCGCTGCCCCCGGGATGGCGCGACCTCACTGCGGCGGAACTCGGTCTTTCGTCGGACACCGTCGATCGACTGGGCTTTTTCACAGGGTCGGGTTCGAAGGCGGCGCAGGCCAAGATCCTTGGGTGTTTTGACGACAAGGGCAATCTCACCCGAATCTCGGTGTCCTTTGCAGGGACCAACGACCTGGGCGACCTTCCCGACTACCTGAAGCTGGTCCAGGGCGCCTATATGGACGAGTTCCGCTATCTTCTCGACGCGACGGCGGCTTTCGCCCAGGCGAACAAGCTCTCGGGCAGCGATGTCGTGGTGACCGGGTATAGCTTGGGTGGAGGGGCAACCAACATCCTGGCGGAGAGGGCAGAAGATTTCAGTGAGGGTTTCTACGCCAGCAGCAACTTCTTCGGCTTTTCGTCGCCGACGATCTATGACAACAGCGATCGAATCCTTAATTTCGGAGCCGAGAACGACGTCGTTTACCGAGTAGTGGGCGATTCGGACGACAGTGTTAAGAACCTTGTCCGCGAAGCGCTCATCAACGAAGATAAGGAGTTCGGCTCTTCGAGCGATAATGTCGTCTTGTTCAACGACTTCTACGCCAGCCAGCAATCACCCTTTGGTCCTTTCGGCATCTTGAACTTGATCGGAGGCTGGAACGCGCATCTGACCAGACTGTTCGATCCTGTGATCGATCGCATCGGGGCGTCGAGCTTCTACGACATCATCGAGACGGACAGCACCGTCGTGGTTTCTCAGCTCAGCGGGCTGACGCGCGGCTCGACTTGGGTGGGGGACGTCGATCGCCCCACATCGAGCCACTTCGGAGATCCGGCCTTCATCCTCGGCACGGCGAAAGGCGATTTGCTTCGCGATGGCCGATCTGGCGATTACCTCGACGGCTTTGGCGGCGACGACCGGTTCCGCCTCTCGTCCGGCAGTGACACAGTGCACGGTGGGGAAGGATTTGACACCGTCGAGCTCGCCGGCACGGCAAGGGACTATTCGGCATACCGACTCTCGGACGGTACAGTCTACATGCTCGACCGCATCGGCGAGTCCGGCCTGGAGGAGCTGGTCTCCGTCGAGCAGATCCAGTTCGGGGAACTGTTTGCGCAGACCTACGCAGTTCGCCAGGACCGTCTCGATTCGAGTTCTTTCTTTGCGCCGGACATCCGTTACGCCGGCCATCGCGAGGGCACGGCGGGTAAGGACACCCTCTCCGGCACCGGTGGCGCCGACGCGATCTTCGCGCTCGGCGGCAACGACACCGTGAAGGGCGGCAACGGTAACGATCTGATCCATGGCGGAAAGGGCAACGACATTCTGCGCGGCGATGGGGGCGACGATCGCCTCTTCGGCGGCCTCGACGAGGATCGGCTAACTGGCGGCGCCGGCAACGACATCCTCACGGGGGGTGCGGGCGATGACGTCTTCGACTTCGTTGCCGGCGTTCTCGGCCGGGATACGATCGCGGATTTCAACGCGGGCGCAGAAGGACACGACGTTCTCGCCTTCGACGCGTCCCTGTTCGATTCGGCCCAGGACGCCCTCGCCGCTTTCCGCCAAGTCGGCGACGATGCAGTCCTCAAATTGGGGTCGGCATCGATCACACTGACGCACTTCAACGTCGACGACCTCAGCGTCACGCAGATCCAGTTCGCGTGAACTCGCTGGTGGTGTGCGGCCGACCGGTGCGAACCGCGTCACCGCCGGCCAGCCTGTCGCGCACCGTGGTCGCAGGGCCCGCACGGACCGCCCTACCCTTCGGGTCAGACCCGAGGCGGAGCATCCGTGGCGGCGCCGGACACGCGGAAACCGGCGGGCCGCATCTCGTCACGCAGCCTTCCCCGAGAGACGCCGCGACAGTTCATCGCGACCGATCAGCGGCAGCAGGCCGGCGAGATCGGGACCGTGCTCGAGACCGGTGATCGCGAGGCGCAACGGCATGAACAGCCCCTTGCCCTTGGCGCCCGTGGCGGTCTTCACGGCGCTGGTCCACGCCTTCCAGGTCTCGCCGTCCCAGGGTTCGGGCGGCAGCAGCTCTGCGGCCTTGGCGATGAAGGCGGGGTCGGCGACGGAAGGCGTCACCGGGCCTGCCACGACCTTCCACCAGTCGCCGGCCTCCGCGAACTTGGCGAGGTTTGCCCGGACCGCGCTCCAGAACGCCTCGGCGCGGTCACCGGGCACGCCCATGGCGGCGAGCCGGTCGTGGGCCTCCTCGAACGGCATGGCGTGGATCAGGCGTGCGTTGAGGCCGTCGAGCTCGTGCGGATCGAATTTGGCCGGCGCGCGGGAGATCTGAGCGAGGTCGGTGAGCGCGGCGAGTTCGTCCATGGTGGCGACCGCCCGCACCGCCTCGGCCGAGCCGGTGAGCACGGCGAGCGAACGCACCGCCGCCGGCTCGAACCCGTCGTCGCGAAGGCCCCTCAGCGAAAGATGGCCGAGGCGCTTCGACAGGCCCTCGCCGTCGATGGTGGTAAGGAGGTTGTGGTGCCCGAAGGCCGGGACTGGATAGCCCAAAGCCTCGAAGATCTGCACCTGCACGCCGGTATTGGTGACGTGATCCTCGCCGCGGATGACGTGGGTGATTCCGAGGTCGGCGTCGTCCACGACGGAGGGTAGGGTGTAGAGGTAGGTGCCGTCGGCCCGGATCAGGACGGGGTCCGAGAGCGAGGCGCAGTCGACATGGGCTTCGCCTCGTACAAGGTCGTTCCAAGCGACGCTGCGCGCATCGAGCTTGAAGCGCCAATGGGGCTTGCGCCCCTCCGCCTCCAGGGCGGCGCGGTCGGCCTCCGTCAGTTCGAGGGCGGCGCGATCGTAGATCGGCGGCTGCCCACGCCCGAGCTGGCGCCGGCGCCGGCGCTCGAGCTCCTCCTGGGTCTCGTAAGCCGGATAGAGCCGTCCCGCCGCCTTCAGGCGCTCAGCCGCGGCATCGTGGATCGCGGCGCGCTCGGACTGGCGCGCCCGGAGATCCGGCACGATACCGAGCCATGCGAGGTCTTCCTCGATCGCGCGGGCGAATTCCTCCGTGGAACGCTCGGCATCGGTATCGTCGAGGCGCAGGAGGAAACGGCCACCGTGGCGCAAGGCGAATAGCGCGTTGAGGAGCGCCGGCCGGGCATTGCCGATATGGAGGTAGCCCGTGGGCGAGGGCGCGAAGCGGACGAGGGGAGCATTCATGCCCGCCCTCTAGCCGATTTTCACGGACTTGGCGCCAGAGGCCGCTGCATCACCGTGGTGTCGACCCAGCGCCCCTGCTTGAACCCGACCTCGCTCAGGGTGCCGACGATGCGAAAGCCGAGGCGGGTGTGCAGGAGGATGGAGGGCGAGGCGGGCGCCTCCGGCAGGGTCGTGATGATCGCGATCATCTGGCGCCAGGGGCCGGCCTCGCAGCGGGCGATGAGCGCGGCCATCAGCGCCGAGCCGATGCCGCCGCCGCGGCGCCCCTCGGCGACGTAGACCGAGCTCTCCAGCGTATGGCGATAGGCCGAACGGGTGCGATAGGGACCAGCATAGGCGTAGCCGAGGAGCCCCGCCTCCCCCTCCGCGACGAGGTAGGGAAAGCCGCCGGCCCGGATCGCCTCGAACCGGGACCGCATCTCGGGCAGGGACGGGACCGTCTCCTCGAAACTCGCGAGCGATCCCGTGACGTAGCCCGCGTAGATGGCTTGCACGCCCGCCATATCGGCGCGTTCGGCGTCGCGGACGATCACGGCGGTTACTGCCCCTTCGAATCCGGCGTCGCGTTGGGGAAGAACAATTGCTCGCCGTCGATCTTGTAGCTGGCGATCGCCTCCTGGCCGGGCTTCGACACGAGCCAGTCTATGAAAGCCTGCCCCGCCGCAACCTTCACCTGCGGATGCTTGACCGGATTCACCAGCATGACGCCGTACTGGTTGAACAGGCGCCGGTCGCCGGCAACCAGGATGGTGAGATCGCCGCGATTCTTGAAGGAGAGCCAGGTGCCGCGGTCGGAGAGGAGGTAGGCGTTCGAGGCGGAGGCGGTGTTGAGCGCCGGCCCCATCCCCTGGCCGATCTCCTTGTACCATTCGCCCTTGGTGGCAGCGACGTCGACATCGGCAGCCTTCCAGTAGCGCAGCTCAGCCGCGTGGGTACCGGAACGGTCGCCCCGGGAGATGAAGGGGGCTTTCGCCGCCGCGATCCGTCGCAAGGCTTCGAGCACGTCCTTGCCGCCGGCCCTTGCCGGATCGGATTTGGGTCCGACGATGACGAAATCGTTGTACATGACGTCCTGGCGCTTCGACGCGAACCCTTCCGCCAGGAACGCCTCCTCGGCCTTGGTGTCGTGGACGAAGACGACGTCCGCGTCGCCGCGACGCCCGACGTCGAGGGCCTGTCCGGTGCCGAGGGCCACCACCTTGACGCCGATGTTCTTGGCCGCGGTGAAGACGGGCAGCAGGTGCTTGAACAGGCCCGATTGCTCGGTGGAGGTGGTGGAGGCGACGGTGATCGTCTCGGCCGGCTCGGCCCGAGCCCTCCCGGCCAGGACCGCAGGCCAGGCGAGAGCAAGTGCGAGGCAGAGGCTCAGGACGCCGCGGCGGTGGAAACCCATTCGTATTCTCCCCGAATATAGGCCTTCGCCTCCGGCGAATGCGGCTGGCTCAAGATCTGACGGATGGCACCCTGCTCGACCACGCGGCCGGCGGCAAGGACGACGACCTCTTGGGCGAGCCGCGCAACCTGCCCGAGATTATGCGACACCAGGATGATGGCGATGCCCTCCCCCGCCATCTCGGCGACGAGACGCTCCATCCGTTCGGTGGCGGCCGGGTCGAGGCTTGCGGTCGGCTCGTCGAGGAGGAGGAGGCCGGGCCGCGTCGCCCAGGCCCTGGCGAGAGCCAGGCGCTGCTGCTCGCCACCGGACAGCTTGAGTGCCGGGTCGTCGGCTCGGTCGAACAGGCCGACACGGCGCAGGGCCGCCTCGACCCTGTCCTTCCGCTCCGCTCGCGTCAGGCCGAGCGGTGCAAGCGCGACGGCGACGTTGCGGGCAGCGCTGGCGCGGATCAGGGTCGGGCGCTGGAACACGAAGGCACGGCGGACATCCTCGCCCTCTCCGATCCGGATCGTGCCGGCCTGCGGCCGCAACAGCCCGTCGATGAGCCGAAGGGTGACGCTCTTGCCCGCGCCGTTCGGGCCGATGATCGCGGTAATCCCGCGCCCCGGCAGGACGAGATCGAGGCCGTCGATGATCGTACGTCCGCCGGCTTCGTAGCGCAGACCCTCGATGCGTATGGAGGGCACGGCGCTCATCCGTATGCGCGCAGGGCGAAGGATTTCAGCATCGCGGCAGTGGCGTTCACGGCCACGACAAGTCCCATCAGGACGAGGCCGAAGGCCAGCGCAAGGGCCAGGTCGCCCTTTTGAGTTTCCAGCGAAATCGCCGTCGTCATCGTGCGGGTATGGCCGGCGATGTTGCCGCCGACCACCAGCACAGCGCCGATCTCGGATATCGCCCGACCGAAGGCGGCGAGGACGATCGTCACCAGCGAGAAGCGGACGTCGTAGATCAGCACGAGAACCCGTTGTGCCAGCGAGAGGCGGAGCGACCGGAGCTGCTCGCCGAGACTGGCGTTCGCATCGGCGATGGTCTGGCGGGCGAGGGCGGCGACCAGGGGAGTCACCAGCACGGCCTGCGCGGCGATCATGGCCGTCGGGGTGAACAGGAGACCCAAGGACCCGAGAGGACCGGAGCGAGACAGCATCAGGTAGAGGATCAGGCCGATGATCACCGGCGGCAGGCCCATGGCGGCGTTCAGCAGGGTCACCAGCACCTGACGGCCAGGCCACTCGGCGAGGGCCACGAGAGCGCCAAGCGGAATGCCGACGAGGGCGGCCACGAGCACTGCCGAGGCACTGACGCGAAGCGACAGTGCCGCGATGGCCACCACATCCTGATCGAGGGTGCCGAGGAGCGTGAGCGCCTCGCTGACGGTCTGAAGCATCCGACTGTCGATACCACCGCGCGGCGCGATCCGGCTACGGTGATCGCCAGAACGGTGGAAAATCCCCCTCCTGATCGTCGTTTAAGAATTGCTCGGGCGTCCCCGAAGCGCCTGCAGCCCAGATCTTTATTATGTGTTCAAAGCAAAGGGATTTTCCCTGCCGTCTCCGAGTCTTATAGCGTGGCCGGAGCCGAAATAGCTGATGTTTCAGAAGCTTAACAGATGTTATTTCACATAACATACACGGAACTGAAATGGCCTCCGGCGGTTCAACTCGCCGAGTGAGGGGAGGCCGATGATTAAGCAAAGCGTCACCGCCTACGACACCGTCGCGTCGGGTCACGACGAGGTTCGTTCCGGCTCAGCCGACATCACGGCAGACTCGATGGATCGGCCGCGGTCCACGACCGAAGCCGATCCCGTCATCGCGCTCGCCGAAGAGCGGGTCCGCATCGACAAGACATCCGTCGATGGAGACCGGATCCGGGTCAGCACGCGAACGGAGATTATCGAGGAGGTGCTGCGCGAGACGCTGCGAGGCGACGCCGTCGGCGTCAGCCGCCTGCCTGTCGACCGCGTCATCGCGGAAGGCGAGACGGCGCCTCAGGTCCGAACCGAGGGGGGCGTCACGATCATCCCCGTGCTGGAGGAGGTACTCGTTGTCGAGAAACGCCTCGTCCTCAGGGAGGAGATTCACATCCGCCAGACGACATCGGGCGAGGATGTCGAGGTTCCGGTGACGCTGCGCAAGCAAGCAGCCGTGGTCGAACATCTCGGCCCCGACGGCCAGCCCCTCCATCTCAAGCAACACGAGCCGAACGAGGAGACGACGCCATGACCCAGACCGTGACCGCCCTGTTCGACAGCCGCGGAGAGGCCGAGACGGCGATCGAGAAGCTGGTGCAAGCCGGCATCGCCCGCGACACGATTCGTCTCGTGCCAGGTGCGGAGGCGACGAGCCGTACTACCAGCGGATCCTACGACCACACCAAGGATTCCGGCGGGTTCTGGAACTCCCTCAAGGACTTCCTTCTACCGGAAGAGGATCGCTACACCTATTCCGAGGGTTTGAGCCGCGGCGGTACGCTTGTCAGCGTCAGTACCGAAGCCGGACACGTCGATCGCGTCTCGGACCTGCTCGAATCCGTCGGCGCCGTTTCCCTGGACGAGCGCGAGGCTTCCTGGCGCAAGGAAGGCTGGACCGGATACACCAGCGGCTCCAGCGCGGTCCACGGCGGCACCTCGGCCGCCGCGGCGGGCGGCAGTCCAACCTCAGGCACGTCGGCCGGCCGCGACGAGACCATTCCGGTGGTCGAGGAGAACCTGCGGGTCCGCAAGCGCGTCGCCGAGGGCGGCCGAGTCCGGGTCCGTTCCTACGTGATCGACACGCCGGTGAACGAGCAGGTCACCCTGCGCGACGAGAGCGTCCATGTGGAGCGCCGCCCCGTAGACCGGGCCCCGACTCCGAGCGACGAGCGCCTGTTCGAAGAGAAGACCATCGAGGCCAGGACGCGGTCGGAGGAGGCGGTGGTCTCCAAGGATGCCCGCGTCGTCGAGGAGGTCGGCCTGCGCAAGGAGGCCAGCGACCGCACCGAGACCGTCACCGACACCGTGCGCCGCACAGAGGTCGAGGTCGAGGACGAGCGCGGCCAGATCAGCCGGACCGGCACCACGGACAAGACCGG
>NZ_JAIETD010000054.1 GCF_019745455.1 Methylobacterium sp. | reverse complement strand
CCGCATGGCCCGATGGCCACCCCAATCCCCGCCAAAGCGGTCCTCGAATTTACACCTCGTCCGCGGACGCTACCTTGAGGTGTTAGGTGAGGTGTCTAGTGACGTGTCTATGGGGATCTCTGGCAAGTGTGCGAGGTAATGTCGCCGGAGACCCCATGAGACCAAGTGTGCGAGGTAATGTGCGTGTGATGATCCTCAGGGGTGGATACATCAGGCCGCAATACGGACAGACGAGCCCTTGATGCGCTGCACCTTGGAGGCAACCGCGCGGGACGATCCACCTTCGCTGATGGGGTCAGTAACGACCAGTTGGCCGTCCTTACGGAGCATCCAGTTGCCCGTGTGAAGGTCCCAACGGGCCTTACCGTCGAACTCCCTCATCATGGCGACAAGGAACTGATCGATGCCGGGATAGAGATCGAGGACCGCGCGTATGACCCGCGTCTCCCTTGTGCTGTTGCGAACGAAGTTGTTGAACAGCTCCGTGGCCTCGCTGTGACCCAGAGAACGGTCTGAGCCGTAGACGGTCTCTTCCATGCGCTCCATCACGGCCACGTAGAAGCCCTTATGGCGCTTGAAGGAGTAGATGAGGGGCACGAAGGGTGACGGGTTAGCGTGCGCCCAGGCGGCGAACAGCGGCCACGGATCGGTGTCGCCAGCGTGGCACACCTTGATCACCTTGTTGCTCCCAGGCTTGCCGTAGACGGTGCTGAAGGCGCCGCTACCGAGGACCTTGAAGCCACGCTTGGTGAGGCGATTCCGATAGTCTTTGTCGTGCTTGAACAGGTCCGACCAGCGGGCCTTGGGCTTCGGGTGGTCGTAGGGACCGCTGTAGCGGTTCACAGCGCGGATGGCCTTGGGAGGTGCGCCAATGAGCCACCACGGCTGCATCACCTCCATCTCTCTCATCTGCTTCCACATCATCTCAGCGTCGAAGCGTATGGGCCTCTGACGCATTGTCACGGGCTTCTCTGGTCCCTTCTCAGGGACACCGAAGCGAGCCAGACGACCCTGCTCGATACGGCTACGGAAACCGGGCTCTTTGAACTTGGTCATCGGTCCTGCTCCTGATACCTCCACGCCACCGAAAGCCGTGTGGCGGTCCACCGTGTGGTGGTTCGTATGGACTACTCCTCACGGGTGGATACGTCAACCGAAAAGCAAAACCCGCCTACCGCAGAGGGCAGACGGGCTTGCTGGACTTAGGATTAGTGGGAGATCCGCAGGGGTGTATTCTAAGAGTTTCAGATTTTAAGTCTCGTGCGTCTACCGGTTTCGCCACGTCCGCATGAACCTGCGGTAGCGAGGGCTGAGCGGGAGATCAAGCGGTGCCGTCGGGGCTCCAGCCATAGAGCCAGGCGTAGCGCTCGCTCATCCGGGCGGGGCCGAGCCGGCGCATCACCGTATTGCGGGCAAAGCGCATGAGGCCTCCCGCATGGTAGGTTCGGCCGTTCGCGCGCGCCGCCTCGCGCACCTTGCGCACCCGGCCGGACCGGAGCCGGGCGTAAGCGTCGAGCGCGGCGGGAACCTCGCCCTGCACCAGGGCGCGGGCCAGCATCGCCCCATCCTCGATGGCCAGGGCCGCGCCTTGCGCCAGGAACGGCAGGATCGGATGGGCGGCGTCGCCGATCAGCGCGATCCTTCCCCGTGCCATCGGGCGGGCCGCCGGGCGGTCGACGAGGGACCAGACCAGCCAGGAATCGGGGATCGCCAGAAGCGCGGCGAGGACGGGTGCGGCCTGGTGCAGTCGGGCGCGCAAAACCGCCGGCTCGCCGAGCTGGCCCCAGCCCTCGCCCCCGAACTTCTCGGGGATCACCGCGACGATGTTGATCTGCTGCCCGCGCGAGACCGGATAATGCACGACGTGGTGGCCGCCGCCGAGCCAGAGCCCGGTCTCGTCGCCTTGCAGCTCCTCCGGTGCGGCCTCGCGTGGGACCATGGCGCGCCAGGCCGCCTGCCCGCAATGGCGCAGGGGCTTGGCATCGAGATGCTCGCGAAGGCGCGAGCGCACGCCATCGGCCCCAACGACGAGATCGGCCTCCAGCGTGTCGGTGCGAGCGCCATGACCGCTCTCCAGCGTCAGGCGCACGCCCGTTTCGGTTTCGGCAAGACCCGTGACCTCGCGTCCGACCATGAGGCGGATGCCGGCCCGTGCCCGCACCGCATCGAGAAGCAGCGTCTGAAGGTCGGCGCGGTGAATGACGTAGTAGGGCGCACCGAACCGCTCCTTGAACGGCGGGCCGAGCTGCACCCCGCCGAGGGGACGCGCGCTGGAGAGGTCGCGGATCGCCACACCCGGCGGCGCGTTGGCGGCGCGCCGCAGGGCCGACCCGAGCCCGAGTTCAATTAGAACGCGGCTGGCATTGGGCGAGAGCTGCAGCCCGGCCCCGACCTCGCTGAAACCGGTGCGACGCTCCACCAGGGTGACGCGGTGACCGGCGGCGTCGAGCGCCAGGGCGGCTGTCAGGCCGCCGATTCCCGCCCCGACGATGGCGATGCTTCGGTCCGTCACGGAACCGTCGCGCCCCTTACGCGGCCACCCCGTGCGCGACGCCGACCCGGTCGTCCCAGACGCATTCCGCGGGCTCCGCCCTGCCGGCCTTCAGGTCGGCGCGGAAGCGATAGAGGGTCGAGCAGTACTGGCAGATGATCTCATCGTCCGAGCCCATGTCGAGGAACACGTGCGGGTGGTCGAAGGGAGGCTTCGCTCCGATGCACATGAATTCGCGCGAACCGACATGGATGACGGGCACGCCGAGGTCGTTGTGGAAATGCGGTACGCCCGTATCAGCCATCGCTCGCGTTCCTGCCCATCCTAATTGCGGTCCCCATCGATCTACTCAATCGGATCGCGCAATCCTAGCCCGCTAGCGGGTTGGCGCCGCGGGCTCCGCGGCATACACTGAGGGATCGACGCGACGCGCCCTTCAAGACACCCGACATCACCATGCAGCAGGATCAAGCGAAGGCCGAGACCGGTCGGCGTTCACCCGAACCGCCGATCTATGGGCCTGAAGGCTTCGCGGGCATGCGCCGCGCCGGGCGCCTCACGGCGGAAGCCCTCGATCTCCTGATGGAGGCGACGGTGCCTGGCGTGACGACCGATGCGCTCGACCGGCTCGCCTACACCTTCGCGATGGATCACGGCGCCTACCCGGCTTCGCTCTTCTATCGCGGGTATACGAAGTCGATCTGCACCTCGATCAACCACGTCGTCTGCCATGGGATTCCCAACGACAAGCCCTTGCGCGAAGGCGACATCGTCAACCTCGACATCTGTCTGATCCTCGACGGCTGGCACGGGGATTCGAGCCGGATGGCCTATGTCGGCGAAGTTCCGCGCAAAGCCGCGCGCCTCGTCGAGATCACCTACGAATCGCTGATGCGCGGCATCGCGGCGATCAAGCCGGGTGGCACCACGAGCGATATCGGGCGGGGGATCCAGACCTATGCCGAGGCCGAGCGCTGCTCCGTGGTGCGCGATTTCTGCGGCCATGGCCTCGGGCGGACCTATCACGACGCGCCGACCATCCTGCACTATGTCGAGCCGAGCTACGACGTGACCCTGCGGCCGGGCCAGTTCTTCACCGTCGAGCCGATGATCAATCTCGGACGCCCAGCGGTGAAGATCCTCTCCGATGGCTGGACCGCAGTGACGCGCGATCGCTCGCTTTCGGCCCAGTTCGAGCACACCATCGGTGTCACCGAGACCGGCGCGGAGATCTTCACCCTCTCGCCGAAAGGCATGCATAAGCCGGTCGATATCGGAGCATGAGGGCGCGGCCATGAAGCCGCCCGCCCTCGAAATCTCGCCATCCGCGGCGGAAGGCTTGCCGTCTCAGGGGCAGGAGCAGCATTACCACGGACACCGTGAACGTTTGCGCGCCCGCTTCGCGCAAGGGGGTGCCGACGCCCTGCCCGATTACGAACTCCTCGAACTTGCCCTCTTCCGCGCCATCCCGCGGCGCGACGTGAAGCCCCTGGCCAAGGCGCTCATCCGACGTTTCGGCAGCTTCGCGGAAGTGCTCAGCGCCGAGCCGGCACGGCTCGCCGAGATCGATGGTGTCAGCGCAGGCGTCGTCGCCGACCTCAAGCTGATCGAAGCGGCAGGCCACCGCCTCGCCAAGGGCGCCATTGCGGCGCGTCCCCTGCTCTCGTCCTGGGCAGCCTTGATCGAATATTGCCGCGCGACGATGGCCTTCTCGCCCCGGGAGCAGTTCCGCGTCCTGTTCCTCGACAAGCGCAACCATCTCATCGCCGACGAAGTCCAGGGCCGCGGCACCGTCGATCATACGCCTGTCTATCCACGCGAGGTCGCACGCCGCGCCCTCGAACTCTCGGCGACCGCCATCATCCTCGCCCACAACCATCCCTCCGGGGATCCGACGCCCTCGGCGGCCGATATCCGCATGACTCGGGAGATCGTTTCGGTCCTCGACCCGCTCGGGATCATCGTCCATGATCACGTCATCCTCGGGCGAGAGGGTCATGCCAGCCTCAAGGGCCTCAAACTGATCTAACCTCCTGAGGTTGAGCGGAACGCGAGCGGAAACCACGGGTTCATCGATACGCTGCAGCTTGATTGGTTGCAGAAGTTCGAGAACTGGGACGCTTGCTGGTCCTTCGGCGATCCTTCGTCGGCGGAGTCCGGTAGATCTGCGGGGCCGCCGGTGGCGCGCCTCTTGCGACGATGCGGGCGGTCAAGGGGAGGCGCGCATGGCGCTCGTTGCGTACGACGAAATGAACGGCCTGGCCGTCGATGGCGCGAGCCCGGCCGAGGTGCGCGAGGCCTATGGCAGCCTGAAATCCTGGCTCGAAACGACCCCGCCCGAACACTTTAACACCCGTCGCAGCCAGGCCGAACTGCTGTTCCGGCGTATCGGCATCACCTTCGCGGTCTACGGCGCCAACGAATCGACCGAGCGGCTGATCCCCTTCGACATCATCCCGCGGGTCATCACCAAGCCGGAATGGGGTTTTCTGGAGCGCGGCCTGAAGCAGCGCGTCACAGCCATGAACGCCTTCCTGAAGGACATCTACGGCGCCCAGGAATGCGTGAAGGCGGGGATCGTCCCGGCCGATCTCGTCTATCGCAACCCGCATTACCGGATGGAGATGCGCGGCTTCGCGGTGCCGCACGACCTCTACGTCCAGATCGCCGGCATCGACATCGTCCGCACCGGCGAGAACGACTTCTTCGTCCTGGAGGACAATGCCCGCACGCCGTCGGGTGTCTCCTACATGCTGGAAAACCGCGAGGTGATGCTGCGGCTCTTCCCCGAGCTATTCTCGCGCCATCGCGTGGCGCCTGTGGAGAACTATCCCGATGCCTTGCTGGCGACTCTGCGCAGCCTCGCGCCGCAGACGGCGACCCGCGACCCCACAGTCGTGCTGCTGACCCCGGGCCGCTACAACTCGGCCTTCTATGAGCACTCCTTCCTGGCCGACAAGCTCGGCGTCGACCTCGTCGAGGCGTCGGACCTCTTCACCAAGGACGACGTCGTCTACATGCGCACGACCGAAGGGCCGCGGCGGGTCGACGTGATCTACCGCCGCCTCGACGACGACTTCCTCGATCCGCTCGTCTTCCGTCCTGATTCGGTGCTCGGCGTGCCCGGCCTCATGAACGCCTACGAGCGCGGCACCGTCACGCTGGCGAATGCTGTCGGCACCGGAATCGCCGACGACAAGGCGGTCTACAGCTACATGCCGGACATCATCAAATTCTTCACCGGCGAGGAGCCGATCCTGCACAACGTGCCGACCTATCGCTGCCGCGAGAAGGAGGCTTTTTCCTACGTCATGGACAACCTCGCCGAACTCGTCGTGAAAGAGGTCAACGGATCGGGCGGTTACGGCATGCTGGTCGGGCCGCACGCCACCAAGCGCGAGATCGAGGAGTTCGCCAAGAAGCTGCGTCACGCGCCGGACGGCTTCATCGCCCAGCCGACCCTCGCCCTCTCGACCTGCCCGACCTTCGTCGCCTCCGGTGTCGCCCCGCGCCACGTCGACCTGCGGCCGTTCGTGCTCTGCGGCGCAGACGAGATTCGCATCGTGCCTGGCGGCCTGACCCGCGTCGCCCTGAAGGAGGGCTCGCTGGTGGTGAATTCGAGCCAGGGGGGCGGCACCAAGGATACCTGGGTGCTCGACGCCTGATCGTCGTCCTAAGGCCACCGACCGCCTGTATCTGATACGGGCTCGTCTCAACCCCCGGCCCGGCGACGGTCCGGTCCGCCCGACAACGGAAGCCCATGCTCTCCCGGACTGCCGACAACCTGTACTGGCTCTCCCGCTACGTCGAGCGGGCCGAGTTCGTGGCGCGCATTCTCGACGCGGCGCACCGCCTCGCGGCCTTGCCGTCGAGCTATGGCGGCGGCGAGACCAACGAATGGGCCTCGGCCCTGGCCTCGGCCGGCGATCCGGAGGTGTTCAAGCCGCTTTACGGCAGCGTGAACGAGGCCACGGTCTGCAACTTCCTCGCCTTCAGCCCGCATAATCCATCCTCGATCCGCTCCTGCATCGAGACCGCGCGCGAGAATGCCCGCAGCGTCCGCACGGCGCTCACCACCGAGATGTGGGACGCCATCAACGGCGCCTGGCTAGAGCTTCGCAACTACGAGGGCCGTGACCTGAACCGCGAGGAGTTCTCGCATTTCCTCGACTGGGTGAAGGGCGTGTCACTGGCCTTCGACGGCTCGGCCTACCGGACGATGCTGCGCAACGACGCCTATTGGTTCACGCGGCTCGGCACCGCCATCGAACGCGCCGACAACACCGCCCGCATCCTCGACGTGAAGTACCGCATCCTCCTGCCCGATACCGAGCGGGTCGGCGGCAGTCTCGACTACTTCCAGTGGACCACGATCCTGCGCGAGGTCTCGGCCTTCAACGCCTATCACTGGGTCTACCGCGAGAGCGTCAAGCCGCTGCTGGTGGCCGATCTGCTGCTGTTGAACCGCCAGATGCCGCGCTCACTCGCCAATTGCTACGGCATGCTCGTGGAGCACCTCGACCTGGTCGCCGACGCGTACGGCCGGCGCGGCGCGAGCCAGCGCCTTGCCAGCAACACCCTGGCGCGGCTCGAGGGCGAGAATATCGAGCGAGTCTTCAACTCGGGCCTGCACGAGTTCGTTACCGCCTTCATCGCCGAGAACAATCGCCTCGGCGCGGCAATCATCGAACAATATCTGGTGTAGGGTCGAGACTGAGAGGCCCGCGCGACAAGGTTCCCGCATGCGCATTCGCGTCGTCCACGAGACCCAATACACCTACGAGCATCCGGCCCGCGGGCTGATCCAGGTGCTGAGATTGCGGCCGCGCGACCATGACGGGCAATATGTCCGCAAATGGCGGATCGAGCCTTCCGTGGACGGACGGATCAGCGAGCGCGAGGATGGATTCGGCAACGTCGTCCATTGGTTCACCGCCGACGAGCCGGCCGATGCGCTGACGATCCGCGTCGTCGGCGAAGTCGACACGAACGAGATGCACGGGATCGTCCGCGGCACGATCGAGCGGCTGCCGGACGTGTTCTACCTGCGCGATTCGGACCTCGCGGTCGCCAATTCCGAGATCCAGGCTTTCGCCAAGTCGGTGGCCGCAGCGGGTGACGCAGCGCCGCTCGCGATCCTGCATCGGCTCATGGCCGCCATTAGCGATCATATCGACTACGAGGCTGGTCCGGCGAGCGCGAGCACCAGCGCGGCCCAGTCCTTCGAGGCGCGCAAGGGCGTTTGCCAGGACATGGCTCACATCTTCAT
The DNA here is from genome assembly GCF_019745455.1 of Methylobacterium sp. GTDB lineage: Bacteria > Pseudomonadota > Alphaproteobacteria > Rhizobiales > Beijerinckiaceae > Methylobacterium. The sequence goes on along the minus strand of NZ_JAIETD010000054.1, from coordinate 61,564 downwards.
TGCCGCATCGCGGTTCTTGGAGATACCGGCTCGCTACGTTTCGGGCTATTTCCACCGCGCCGACGGGGTGATCGACCAGGAAGCAGGCCACGGCTGGGTCGAGGCCCTGGTGCCGGATCTCGGCTGGGTCGGGTTTGATCCGGCCAACTGCATCGGGACGACAGAGGCTCATATTCGGGTTGCGATCGGCCTCGACTACCTCGGGGCCGCGCCGATCCGTGGTAGCCGCATGGGCGGAGGCACCGAAACTCTGGACGTGCGGCTGCGCGTCGAAGAACAAGCCCAGGCTCAGCAAAGTCAGTCTCAAGGCTGATCCCTCCTTCGCGTGACCGCCCGTTGATGTACGCTGGACACGGTGGTCCTGTACGCGTGGTCCCGGCATCAGGCCCGATCACACCCGACGCGCGTGTCCCAAGCCGACGTAGCACCTGTAGCGGCCTACTTCACCCGACCTTAGGATGATTCTGCTCATTAGATATCTCTAAGGTGGCATCCTCTCCCCGCGGATCGGACCTCCTGAAAGCACAGCCAGGGCGATAGAGATGTCTACACGCGGGCAACGACTCGTCGAAGCGATGGAAAAACGCAAAATGCAGAAACAGCTTGCACTTGCTTATAGTCTGGGAGTGAACGAAAGCACAGTTACGCGCTGGAAAAACGACGGACCCATGTCGATCGACAATGCAATATCAGTTTGCCGATATCTGGATGTATCACTGGATTGGTTTCTAACTGGCGATGGGAATATCGACCAGCATAAACCATCGCTGACTCAATACGATAATGGCGACGATAAACTCGTTGCTTCGTTTCATCGTTTGGCACAGCGCATGAACGAGACAGCGAAAGCCCCTCTCCTGAATTTCTTCGATTCATTCCCTGAGATATGATGTCGACAGGTTGCGCAACGCGCAAGAAACCGTATGCCCGATTGCGCTGCGCGCAACCAAGATAAGAACCTCGGTCTCATTTTCTATCTATGGTTTCGATGGGTCAGTCGCCGAATGAGCGGTTCGGTGCACCCAATGCGAACATTCAGGATACGGAAATGCCAACACCGATCACGATCAACGTCAAAAATATGAGCTCTACTCCCCAGAGCTTTTTCTTCTTTCAGGCTCCTGCGATCTATTCAGGCGGAACGAACGTTTACACAAACAGTCTCTATACACAGACGCTGCTTCCTTACAGCACGTCCGGAGCAGTGCTGACATTCTCGCTCATACTCCAGTTTCTGGCGGGTGTTCAGCAGCAGGTTTCGCCCCCGGTCGTCGGTCAGCCTTCGGGACAACTGGCGGCGAGCCAGCCGATCGGCCTGACGCCAGCAGCCGGCGGGACGCCAACGAACAACACCACGACCATGCTCCTGCCGTCGCTGGGATTGACCGTTCCGGTGTCCACGCAGGGTCCGCAGGCCGGGTCCTTTCGCATCATCACGCCGCCGTACAATCCCGTCCTGCAGAGCTACAATGCGGGCTCTGCGATCCAAACCGTATCGGGCGGCGTCACGCTGTCGAACTTCGTCACCGCGACACCCAACAGCAACCTGGATTGCCAGCCCGTGCTGCAGTTCTATGTCGCGACCGGGACCTATACTCCCGGTACGGTGATGAACTTCACGTCGTCATCGGCGACCGCGGCGCTCTGCGATGCGACGCCTGGATATACGACGTTCAATGTCGCCTATAACGCTGACGGGACGTGGTCCGTCACACCCTTCGCGCTCTTCAGTCTGTCGGACGCCGACGATTGGTCCGGTATCGTGCCAGGACCAAATGCAGAGGTCAGAAACGAAGCGGGAACCGCGACCATATCCACCGGTAGCGCCGCCAACTTCCTTTCACCGGTCACGGTCACGAATCTGAGTAACCCGAATGCCATCCAGGTGTACGGAGAATACCCGGTTGGTCCGACCGGAGGGCCGTACCGCGGATTGATGTGTACGAGCAACGCGGCCGGAACCGCGATCTTCAGCTAGACGTCGATCTCGTGACTCGATCCCGCCTTTAATCTGTAGTCTGTAAGTGTTTGCCGGGGAGCGATAACTAAGCTCCCCGGACGGCCATGGCGTCGTTGCGTCGTTGTACAAGACGGTCATCACGTGAGGCCGGCGGCGACCCTTGCGACGCGACAAGGGGCATGCCATCGACATCGACTGACCGTCCATCGACCCCAATGAGGCTGCGCGATGACCTACTGCGTCGGGCTCCTCGTCGAGGACGGGCTCGTGATGATCGCCGACACCCGCACCAATGCGGGGCTCGACAACATCTCGACCTACCGCAAGCTCCACCATTTCAACGTGCCGGGCGAACGCGTGATGATGCTGGCTTCCGCCGGCAACCTGTCGATGACGCAATCGGTGCTGAGTATGCTCTCCGAGGGTGTCGACGACCGCGAGGGCGAGGCGTTCCAGACGATCCTGCAACAGCCGACCATGTTCAAGGCGGCCCAGCTCGTCGGCAGAGCGATCCGCAGGGTGCGCGCGATCGAGCGCGAGGGCTTCGAATCCGCGAACCTCCGGATGGACGTGTCGTTCCTGTTCGGCGGGCAGATCGGCTCGGAGCCGATGCGGCTGTTCATGATCTATTCGGCCGGCAATTTCATTGAGTGCAGCCGGGATGCTCCGTTCCTGCAGGTCGGCGAACATAAATACGGCAAGCCCATCCTCGATCGCGCCGTGAAATACGAGACCGACCTCTACGACGCCCTCAAGGTCGGGCTCGTCTCGATGGATTCGACCATGCGCTCGAACCTCGGCGTCGGATTGCCGATCGACATCGCAGTCTCGCGGGTCGGCTCCCTCGACACGGAAGTCAACTACCGGATCGAGGCGGGCGAGAGCTATTTTCACGACCTGCGCGAGCGTTGGTCGGCGGCCCTTCGGGCGGCGCACCGGGCAATCCCGCGACCGCCCTATGGTCCCTCCGGACGCTGATTCAATGCCTGCAGCAAGTCGAGAGCCGCAGCTCCAGGATCCGCCGTCCGCATCAGGCCGCCCATGATCGCGATGCCGGCGGCACCCGCGTCGCGGCAGTCGCCCACCGTGTCCGGCGAGATGCCGCCTAGGGCGACGATTGACATGCCGGACGCGCTCGCCGAGCGGATCGCCTCGGTCCCGAGGGCGGGACCGTAGCCAGGCTTGCTCGCCGTCGCGAAGATCGGGCTGAGGGTACAATAATCTGCGCCGGCACGCGCTGCGGCCTCCACCTCGCGGAGGCTGTGCGCCGAGATGCCGATAAGGCCGTCGGGCAGGAGATCGCGGGCACGGCGGATCTCGTCCGGGGCGGCCCCACCCGGCAGGTGAACACCGTCCGCGTCGATCGCCGCCGCCATGGCTGCGTCGCCACCGAGGCTGAATGTCCCGCCGATGGCCCGCACCGGCTCCATGACAGCGACGGCGAGGCCCAATCGGTCCCCGCCATCCATGTCGCGTTCACGGAACCAGACCCAGCGGCCTCCGGCGGCCATAACGGAGTCGATGGTGGCAACCAAAGAAAGGTTTCCGCACGCGAGACGATCCGTCACCACCAGCAGCGGCGACGGCAGTGCCGTCACGAACCGACAAGCCCCAGCTGAGGGCTCGACGGCTCGGCCCGTCCTCGTCGCGGGATACGCCCGGCGAGATGCGCCTCGCGGCCCGCCTCGACCGCGTGGCGCATCGCCCGGGCCATCCGTACCGGGTCGTCGGCCTTCGCTACCGCGGTATTGAGGAGACACCCGGCAGCGCCGAGTTCCATCGCGATCACCGCGTCGGACGCCGTCCCGATCCCGGCATCGACGATGACGGGGACGCCCGCTCGCCGGCAGATCAGTTCGAGGTTGGCAGGGTTGGCGATTCCCATGCCCGATCCGATCAGCGAGCCCATCGGCATCACCGCGGCACAGCCGATATCTTCGAGGCGCTGGCAGGTGACGGGATCGTCGTTGCAATAGGGCAGCACCGTGAAGCCGTCATCGACGAGATGCCGGCAGGCGGCGATGAGTTCGGCGACATCCGGATAAAGCGTCTCGCGGTCTCCGATGACCTCGACCTTGATCCAGGTAGTGTCGAGGGCCTCGCGGGCGAGCTCCGCCGTCATGATCGCGTCGCGAGCGGTCTCGCAGCCGGCGGTATTGGGCAGGAAGCGAAAGCCCTTCAGCCGCTTGACCGTGTCCGAGCCGTGCCCGGCCAGCGAGACCCTACGGATCGAGGCGGTCACCACCTCGGCTCCCGACGCTTCGACCGCATCGACCATGATGCTCTGCGTCGGGTATCCCGCCGTGCCGATGAACAGCCGCGAGGCGAGTCTGATCCCGGCGATGACGAGCGGCGCGTCGGCGGTATTCGTCGTTGCAGTCATCCTGTCATCCCCCCTGCATGGCGCGCACGATCTCGACCCGATCGCCATCGACGAGCGTTGTCTCCGCCCAGTCACGGCGGCGCACGACGCGGCCGTTGAGTGCGATGGCGATGCCCTGCGGGCTCTCGATGCCGGTCTCTTCGGCCTCGATCCGGAACAGGGTCTCGATGTCGCGCACCTCGTACTCGCGCGGTGTTCCGTTGACGGTGAGCTTCATGCCGATTGCCTCTCGGGCTCCCTGACGGGCAGCCTGAAGCGGGCAACGCCGAAATTCCTGGCAAAGGCCGGCAGTTCTCCGGTCGCGATCAGCGCCGTCACCGCGTCGGCAGTCGCCGGTGTCAGGAGGTATCCGTTACGATGGTGCCCCGTGGCGACGACGAGGCCCGGTGCCAATTCGTCGACGATCGGCGCGTCGTCGTCCGAGGTCGGGCGATAGCCGCTCCACATGGCGGTGACCTCCATCTCCTCGATGCCCGGAAGGACGCGCCGGGCGCCTTCCAGCACGGCGTAGAGGCCTCCTGCGGTGAGGCCGGAGCGGAAACCGCAATCCTCGACCGTCGCTCCGACGATGAGATCGCCGTCGCCCTTCGGCGCCATGTGGACCTGCTCGGTCCAGACCATGTGGGTCAGCGTGCCGGTACGAGGGGTGGTCTTCACGGCCAGAGCCTGACCCTTGATTGGTCGGACCGGCAGGGCGAGTTCGGCAGGCAGCAGGCCTTCCGCGCCGCTCCAGGCGCCGGAAGCGAGAATGACGGTCTCGGCCTGGACGTGACCCTCCGGTGTCCTCACGCCGCGAACCCGGCCTGCTGCCCAATCGAGGGCCTCGACCGTACAGGGCGCTACCAGGGTGACACCCGCTCTGCGGCAAGCCCTGGTGAGGGCGGCCATGACCCTGCGCGGATCGACCTGATGGTCGTCCTCGCACAGGATGCCGGCACTGACGGAAGGGCGAAGCATCGGCTCGCGCTCGCGTGCATCCGGTCCCGAGAGCCAGCGCGTGCGGATGCCGGAGCGGGTCTGCAGGCTATGACGGAAGCGCAGGCGCTCGACTTCGTCGCGCCCGATGGCGAGGACGAGAGTCCCGTGGGTGCGATAGTCGATGTCGAGGCCGGATGCCGCCTGGAGATCATCGCGGAAACCCGGCCAGCGGGCGAGGCTGTCGAGAGCGAGCGGCAGGAGCGGATCGGAGCCGGGTTCGTGCTCTGCTGCAGGAGCCAGCATGCCGGTGGCGGCGAGACTTGCCCCGGCGCCGATTCTGGCGCGCTCCAGCACCGTCACCGAGCGACCAGTTTGCGCCAGGCGCCATGCGATCGACAGACCGATGATGCCGGCCCCGACGACGGCGACGTCGGCCCGTGCCGGCAAGCTCGCCGACGTCCAGGCTTCGCCTAGCTGGCGTCGCGCTCCGATGGTGGTTGGCTGATCCGCCACGAGTCTCTCCGCGTCTGGCCGCAGAGAAAGGAGTCCATTCGCCCCGTTTCGAGGAGCAAGCCGGGCCTCGATCAAGACCCGCGGTCCAATCCCTACGCCGGTATGAGCCGGTTCAGGTTCGAAGGATTTCCGCGCCGCCGGGCCTCATGCGAGCCGGCTCATCGGTTTCTCAGCCCCTTGTCGGGGATCTCCCTGGAACATCCCTGATGTGGTCTCAACAGGTGCCGCGGTCAATCCCTCACTCAGGACGAAGCAGGGCGGGAGGGCCGATACACCATCATGGCTTCGCGGAAGCCGTCGAGTTGGTGCTCGCCGAGCGGTTCGGGATGGCCCCAGAGAAAATCGACGAAGGGTTTGGACATCAGCAGCGGCTCGCCGAGCTGCTTGTTGAGCTGCGCCAGCCGGCTCGCGAGATTCACGTCGCGGCCGATCACGGTGAAGTCGAGGCGAGCGCCTGAACCGACATTGCCATAGGCCGCCTCCCCGTGATGGAGGGCGATGCCAGCCTCAACCGGATTGGCGAATCGGTCATGCGCATTCGCATCGTCGAGAGCCTTCAAAGCGTTCTGCGCTGCGGTGAGGGCGCCCTTGGCCGCCGTGCCGAGGTCGTCGCCGCGCTCGCGAAAGATCGCCAGCAACCCGTCGCCGAGGTATTTCAGCACCTCGCCACCCTCCCGCTCGATCGCGGGCACGAGGCAGTCGAAGAACACGTTGAGGAGCGAAACAGCCTCCTCGGGCGTCAGGTCGGCGGAAATCCGGGTGTAGTCGCGCATATCGGCGAACAGGATGGCCGACCGGATGCGGCGGACCTGTCCGCGGCGGATGTCGCCGGCCAGGATCGCCGTATGCGGCTCGTCGCCGACATAGATCCGCAAGACCTGGTCGAGGGTCTTGTTGACGATCCGCATCTCCATCACGGCCGCCAGCGTCGGCATGACGAAGCGAAGGATTGCGATATCGTCGTCGCGGAACCCGTCCGGGGAGCGCGTGGCGAAGGTGATGCCGTTGCGGGTGCCGTTGGTGAAGAACAACGGCGCCACCACGTAATGGGTGTAGCCGGCCGCCTTCAGCTCTGGCAGCACCGAGTAGAGGCCGTCGGGCGTATCGGCGAGATCAAGGATCAGCCATTCGCCGGTCTCGTGGACGGTGAAGAATGGGCTCTCGCGATAGGCCTTGTCGGAGGCCTCACCGTGCGGGAAAAGCCGCACCGACGACCCCTCCTCAGGCGTCCAGTAGCGGCCGACGCCGGAATATTCCGAGTGCAGGGTATCGATCGCGGTCGTGGCGCGTTCGATGGGCACGCCGAGTTTGATCAAGCGTTCCGACAGACCTGCGACGAGGTCATCGGCCTTGGGTAGCCGGGCGCCCTCGCTGAGAAGCCAGTCGCGTACGGCAACGCAAGCCTGAAGCGAGCCAAACGGGACGTCGTTGGCCTCCGATCCATCGGCGTCGGCGGTCGGCTGTGGCGGAGCGCGGTCGAGCATACGGCCTAGGTGGGTCGTGTGTCCCTCAACGACAACCGGTAGAGATCCGATCGTCATCGCTAAGCCGCACGCCGAAGCATCAGTATAATCGATCGAGGAACCCGCCTGCCCCTGTAAGGTCAGGTCAGTTGTCGAGGAAGCTTCGAAGCTTGCGCGACCGGCTGGGGTGCTTCAGCTTGCGAAGGGCCTTCGCCTCGATCTGGCGGATGCGCTCGCGAGTGACGCTGAACTGCTGGCCGACCTCTTCGAGGGTGTGGTCGGTATTCATGCCGATGCCGAAGCGCATGCGCAACACGCGTTCTTCTCTCGGGGTCAACGACGCGAGGACGCGGGTCGTGGTCTCGCGCAGGTTCGATTGGATCGCTGCGTCGATCGGCAGGACGACGTTCTTGTCCTCGATGAAGTCGCCGAGATGCGAATCCTCCTCGTCGCCGATGGGCGTCTCGAGGGAGATCGGCTCCTTGGCGATCTTGAGGACCTTGCGCACCTTCTCCAGCGGCATCGCCAGCTTCTCGGCGAGCTCCTCCGGGGTCGGCTCGCGGCCGATCTCGTGCAGCATCTGGCGAGATGTCCGGACGATCTTGTTAATCGTCTCGATCATGTGAACCGGGATACGGATGGTGCGGGCCTGGTCGGCGATCGAGCGGGTGATCGCCTGCCGGATCCACCAGGTGGCGTAGGTCGAGAACTTGTAGCCGCGGCGGTACTCGAACTTATCGACCGCCTTCATCAGGCCGATATTGCCCTCCTGGATCAGGTCCAGGAACTGCAGGCCGCGGTTCGTGTGCTTCTTGGCGATCGAGATCACGAGGCGCAGGTTGGCCTCGATCATCTCCTTCTTGGCTTGACGGGCTTCGCGCTCGCCCTTCTGGACCATGTTGACGATCTTGCGGTACTCGCCGATCTCGAGGCCGGTCTCGGAGGCGAGGGTCAGGATCTGCTCGCGCAGGTCGGCGACCTGCTTCGAGCCCTTCTCGACGAGGTTCTTCCAGCCCTTGCCGCCGAGCGTGCCGACGCGGTTCATCCAGTTCGGGTCGAGCTCCCAGCCCTGGTAGTGACGCAGGAACTCGTCGCGAGCGACGCCATGGCTCTCGGCCACGCGCATCAGGCGCCCCTCGTGGCTGATGAGGCGCTTGTTGATGTCGTAGAGTTGCTCGACCAGCGCTTCGATGCGGTTGGCGTTGAGCGACAGCGACTTCACGTCGGCGACGACGGTATCCTTCAACTCGGACTGCTTCTTGCCCTGCGCCGCCGTCTGGGTGCCGCCGCCGGCCTTGAAATCGGTATGCTCGTTCTGGAGCTTGCGCAGCTTCTTGTAGTTGTTGGCGATGTTGTCGAACGTCTCGAGCACGCGCGGCTTGATCTCGGCTTCCATTGCCGCAAGCGAGACGTTGTTCTCCATGTCGTCGTCGTCGTCGCCGCCCTCGGGCGGCACCGGCGCGTCGGCCTCGGCATCGTCGCCTTCCTCGCCCTCGGCAATCTGCGGCGCATTCTTGGCGTCCGGGCCGGCATAAGTGGCTTCGAGATCGATGATGTCGCGCAGGAGAACGCGGCCGTCGATGAGCTCGTCGCGCCAGATGATGATAGCCTGGAAGGTCAGAGGGCTTTCGCAAAGCCCAGCGATCATCGCCTCCCGGCCTGCTTCGATGCGCTTGGCGATCGCGATCTCGCCTTCGCGAGACAGCAACTCCACCGAGCCCATCTCGCGCAGATACATCCGCACCGGATCGTCGGTGCGGTCGGTGGGCTCCTTGGCGGTGGTCTCGCGCAGGGCGACCGCCTTGGCGGGCGCAATCTCGGCAACTTCCGTACCTTCGGCTGCGTCCTCGTCGTCGGAGGCCTCACCGTTGGCGGGCTTCTCGCTCGTCGCGTCCTCGGTCTCCTCGGCTTCGACGACGTTGATGCCCATCTCCGAGAGTTGGGACAGCACGTCTTCGATCTGGTCCGGATCGGATTGACCGTCGGGCAGGACCTCGTTGATCTCCTCGTAGGTGATGTAACCGCGTTTCTTCGCGAGCTTCACCATCCGCTTGACGGAAGCATCGGTCAGGTCGAGGAGCGGTCCGTCAGTCTGTTGCTCGGGGGCAGCATCCGCCTCGTCCCGTTCCGTTGCCTTGGTTGCCATGATCAGCCTATCGTTGCCGCACGTTCGGCGAACGGGAGCCCTTGCCCCAACGTACGCCGCCGTACACTCATATGGGTCTGCGGAGGCTCAGGCGCGACCGCGTCGATCTCAGATTCCGGTATGCAAGCAAGACGCTTGACCGATTGTTAACTATGGCTCGCGTCCGACGCGAAAACCTCCGGTCTCACAGCGTCGGCGGTCCACCAGGGTCGGGCGCATCCACCTCCGCCTCGGCGCCGGCGATCACGGCCAGACGTTCCTTCACGTCGCACAGCCAAGCGAAATTGGCCTCGGTCGGATCATCGACCAGGGCCCGCTCGGCTTGGCGGAGCTCGCTATTTAGCGCGCCTGACTTGCAGTGCAAGATCACGGCCTGACGCAATGCGTCTTCAAGCCGCAACGCGTCAGCGTGCGGATCGAGGACCCAGCGGTCGCCGGGACGTACGTGTGAAGATAGTCGTTCGGCAGCCATCTGCAAACCCGCTCGCGCGATGCGGCTCCCGAGAACTTCGACGTCGAGGCGTTCCGTCTCGGCATGAACGTCGAGAAGAAGCGAACGCAGGGCCTGCGCATCCGGGTCGTCAAGGGACAGGGCGGCGAGATCTTCCGCCTCGATCCCGAGGAGTTCCGGGTGGACGAGGAGGCTTCCGACGATCATCGCCTCCCTGTCACGGAAGGCGGCGTGGCCCGATGCGCCCGTGGCTCCGGCAAAGAGCGGGTTGAAGGTCGTCGTGATCCGGGGCGAGGGTGCCGGATCGTCCATTCGCCCGCGGCGGGATCCACCCTGATACGACGGCCGCTGATAGCGCTGCCGCAATGCGCCGTCGCTTTGAGGCGAGAGACTGCGTAGTCTGCCTTCGATCTCATCGCGATAAAATCGCCGCACGGTCTCGTCGCGGATGCCCGCCACCATCGCCCGAACCGATTTGGCGAGACCAGCCCGGCGCTCGGGCGTATCGACGGGCGCCGCCTCGACCGCCCGCGACCAGAGCACATCGACAAGCGGACGTGCGCCCTCCAGCACCTTGTCGATGGCCGCAGGGCCGTTCGAGCGCAGGAGGTCGTCGGGATCCTGGCCCTCGGGGAGGAGCGCGAAGCGAAGCGACTTGCCGGGTTCGAGCGATGGCAGTGCCGTCTCGATCGCCCTCAGCGCCGCCCGCTGCCCGGCGGAATCGCCGTCGAAGCACAGGATCGGCTCGTCGGCATGGCGCCAGAGCAGCGCGAGTTGCTCCTCGGTGAGCGCCGTGCCCATCGGCGCCACCGCGTTGGCGTGTCCCGCCATGGTCATGGCGATGACGTCGACATAACCCTCCACGGCGACGATGGTGCCGCGGTCATGGGCGGCCTTGCGGGCGCCGTGCAGGTTGTAGAGCACTTGGCCTTTGTGGAAGAGCGGGGTCTCCGGCGAGTTCAGGTACTTCGCCTTGGCATCGGCCTGCATCGCCCGACCGCCGAAGGCGATCACCCGGCCGCGCGTGTCGGTGATCGGGAAGATGATGCGGTCGCGGAACTTGTCGAATGGTACGGCGACGTCATCACCGGTTACGAGGAGGCCGAGTTCGGCCATCAGCTCCTTCTCGACGTCCTTGGCCGCGAGGTGATCGCGGAGCCCGTAGCGGTCGCTCGTCGCGTAACCGAGGCGGAACCGGGCGCGGATCTCTGGGCCGAGACCGCGTCCGTCGAGATAGGCCCGGGCCTGAGTGCCGAGGCGGCCGCGCAGCTGCTCTTCGAAGAAAGCGGCGGCAAGCTCCATCACCTCGAAGGCGCTCTTGCGCTTCGTCTCCATCTCGCGGGTGTCGGCGCTCGGCGCCGGTAGTGCGACGCCGGCTTCGCCCGCCAGGCGCTCCACCGCCTCGGGAAAGCTCAAGCCTTCCGTCTCCATCAGGAAGGTGAAGACGTCGCCGTGCTTACCGGAGGAGAAACAGTGGTAGAACTGCTTCTGGTCGTTCACGTAGAACGAAGGCGTCTTCTCGGCGTTGAACGGCGAGAGCCCGCGCCACTCCCGCCCCGCCTTCTTCAGCCGCACCCGCCGCCCGACCACGTCGGAGGCGGGAAGCCGCGCTCTGATCTCTTCGAGGATGTGGGGCGGGTAGCGCACGGTGCTTTCAGGCGATCGGGTTCGAGGGACCCCGACTCATAGCGCAGCAGGCCTTACCGAGTCCCGATGCTTTCAAAATCCTCATATGTTCAGGCGTTCAAGCCTCCCAAGGATTCAGCAGCCTGATCTCCAGTGCCTCGGAATCGCGGATGTTGCGCGTGACGAGCGTGAGGTCATGACGGCAGGCGATGGCGGCGATCAGGCCGTCGACCGCGCTCATCGGACGACCGCAGTCCTGCCCTGCCGCCATCAGACGCCCCCAACGATCGGCTGTCGCCTCGTCGATTTGAAGCAGGCGGCCTTCGAAGCGGAGCGGCAGATCCACCGTCAGCCAGGCTTCAAGCCGTGATCGCCTCGCACTGGGCGGCAGTCGCTCGATGCCATGCCTGATCTCGCCGAGGGTCATCACGCTGAGGAAAACGATATCCTCATCGATGCCAGCGAGCCACGCCGCGACGCGGATGTGCGGGCTCGGCTTCACCCATTCGGACAGGACGTTGGTATCGAGGAGAAAAGTCACAGGTCGGGCGGGCGCGAACCGGTGCCGACACGCGAGAGGTCGAGATCTGAGCCCGTCAGCGGCGAGGCGGCAAGAAGCTCCGCCAGGTTTCCCTGCCGGCGAACCTTGCGGTCCCATTCTTCGACGGAGACCACGACGACCGCCCGACGCCCGTTACGCGTGATCGTCTGCGGTCCGGTGGTCCGGGCGTTCTCGACAACCTGACTGAATTTGGCCTTCGCTTCTGCGACGGTCCAGTTCGCGTTCTCAGACATCAATCCCAACCCTCTGATGGTCAGGGTGGTCATAGTACCAAGGAAATGGAGCCCGAGGAGCCGGGCGCGCGCGACAGTAAAGACCAGCTCCTGTCACCCCTTCGCGTTCAGCGCCTCCTTCACCAGACCGCTCGCCTTCCCGAAATCCATCCGGCCTGCATACTGGCCTTTGAGCGCACCGATGACCTTGCCCATGTCCTTCGGCCCCGCCGCGCCGGTCTCGGCGATGGCGGACTCGATCGCCGCCTTGGTCTCGCCCTCGTCCATCTGCTGAGGCAGGAAGCTCGCGATGATGGCGACTTCGGCGCGCTCGTTCTCGGCGAGCTCGGGCCGGCCGCCTTGATCGTAGACGCTGGCCGATTCGTTGCGCTGCTTGATCATCTTCTGGAGGAGCGCGAGGATTTCCTCGTCGCTCGCCGGCTCCTTGCCCAGCCCGCGCGCCTCGATGTCCTTGTCCTTCAGGGCGACCTGGATCATCCGCACGGTGGCGAGCTTCGCCTTCTCGCCGGCCTTCATGGCTTCTTTCATCTCGGTGGTGAGGCGGGCGCGAAGCATGGGTCGACTCCTGGAAATTCGGGGGTGGTCTGCGATTTGCGGCGGTTGAGCCGCGCCGGAACAAGGGCCACATTGACCCCGTCGCGGGCCACTCGGTATGAGCGCTGCACAATGAGCCACCCGCACGCGCCGTCTCATGCGGCGCCGGGATCGGGCGGACATAAGCGAGATCACGCCGATGCTGCAAGACGCTGCCGATCAAGCGCGCTCCCCTGCGCCTGCACCCTGGGCCGAGCCGGTGGCCACCGCCCTCCTCGTCCTGGCGGACGGGACCATCCTCGAAGGCTTCGGCATCGGCCAGACCGGTGCCGCCGACGGTGAGGTCTGCTTCAACACGGCCATGACGGGGTATCAGGAGATCCTGACGGACCCATCCTATGCCGGGCAGATCGTCACCTTCACCTTCCCGCATATCGGCAATACCGGCACCAACGACGAGGACCTCGAGAGCCTCGCCGACGCTCCCGCCTCTGGCGTGCGCGGTGCGGTCGTCGCCTCAGCCGTCACGAATCCGTCGAACTGGCGCTCGTCGAGCCATCTCGACGCCTGGCTGAAGGCCCGTGGCATCGTCGGCATCACGGGCGTCGACACGCGAGCGCTCACGGCGCTCATCCGCGACAACGGCATGCCGAACGCCATCATCGCCAACGATCCGGAAGGCCGCTTCGATCGCGATGCCCTCAAAGCCCGTGCCGCGGCCCTGGCACCGATGGAAGGCCTCGATCTCGTGCCGCCGGTGACCAGCAAGGCCGCGTCCGAATGGTCCCAGACCACTTGGGCGGTGCAGGGCGGATACGGCAGCCGCAAGATCGGCGAGGGCCTCAAGGTCGTCGCCATCGATTACGGCGTGAAGCGCAACATCCTTCGGCTGCTGGCCGAAGCCGGCTGCGACGTCACCATCGTACCGGCCACCACCACGGCGCAGGAAATCATGGCGATGAAGCCCGATGGCGTCTTCCTCTCCAACGGCCCCGGCGACCCGGCGGCGACCGGCGAATACGCCGTGCCGGTGATCCGCGAACTGCTCGACGGACATGTGCCGACCTTCGGCATCTGTCTCGGCCATCAGCTCATGGGCCTGGCGCTCGGCGGGCGCACGATGAAGATGGCGCAGGGCCACCATGGCGCGAACCATCCGGTGAAGGACAAGACCACCGGCAAGGTCGAGATCGTCTCGATGAATCACGGCTTCGCCGTCGATCCGGCGAGCCTGCCGGCGAATGCGGTGGAGACTCACGTCTCGCTGTTCGACGGCTCGAATTGCGGGCTCACCCTCACGGATCGCCCAGCCTTCTCGGTGCAGCACCACCCTGAGGCCTCGCCGGGACCGCGCGACAGCCACTACCTGTTCGAGCGGTTCGTCGCATTGATGCGCTCGGGCAAGCCGGAGATCACGACCTCTGCGGAATGAGCCACGGCCGGCGTCACAAAAAACACAGGTTTCGCCCCCACCAGACGCCTCGTTAACGGATCGCTAACCAAGACGGCCAAAGATTCGTCGTACGGTCCCAACGGTGCTGACAAGGGGTTGAAGATGACGGCTGACGACACGCGCGACGACTTCACGCGTCTGCATGGGATCTTCACCTTCCATTTCGGCGTCGCCGTCGGCCTGTCGTGGATGACGTCGCTCTACTCGGCCTGTTACGCGCCGTGGGTTCGCAACATCCGGGCCCTGATCGACCCGACCACGGGCCTCGATCGAATCGAGAGCACTTGGTCGTTCCTCTTCGCCATGCCGGTGATTCTGACCATCGCCTGGGTCACCTTCCATTTCGGACGCGAGATCATGCGCCGCTCGCAGACACTTCCGAACCTCGCCGTCGAGTTCGCAGCGGCTGCCCTCGTCGCCTTCGGCGTATTCTACCTGTCCATCGACCGCGCGGTGGCGGCGCTCTACATCGGGATGTGAGACCGGACAGGAGCGGCCGACGCGCGCTATCCGCTCGGCTCAAGCTCCTCTGTCTTGGCCCTGGATTGTCGCGGCTCGCGCATGATCGCGATGGCGGCATCCCTGACCGCGCGCTGCACACCCTTCCAAACCGCTGTCTCGCCGTGTAAGGCCCGGGTCTAACGATCATCCCGGCCACCAGCGCCCCTTCGCCCGTGCCGCCTCCCGGCGCCCGGCGAGGACGGGTGCGCGCGGCCGCATCGAAGGCGTCCGATGCCGAAGCGCACCGATCTCTCCACCATCCTCATCATCGGCGCCGGCCCGATCGTCATCGGGCAGGCGTGCGAGTTCGATTACTCCGGCACCCAGGCCTGCAAGGCCCTGCGCGAGGAAGGCTATCGCATCGTCCTGGTGAACTCGAACCCGGCGACGATCATGACCGACCCGGACATGGCCGACGCGACCTATGTCGAGCCGATCACGCCCGAGATCGTCGCCAAGATCATCGAGAAGGAGCGGAACGTCCTTCCCGGTGGCTTCGCCCTGCTGCCGACCATGGGCGGCCAGACCGCGCTGAACTGTGCCCTCTCGCTCAAGAAGATGGGCACGCTGGAAAAATACGACGTCCAGATGATCGGCGCGACGGCTGAGGCGATCGACAAGGCCGAGGACCGGCACCTGTTCCGCGACGCCATGACCAAGATCGGGTTGGAGACGCCGAAATCCGCTCTCGCCAACGCCTCGGCCGCCAAGAAGGCCGACCGCGAGAAGTACCTCGCCGAGATGGCCCGGATCGAGGCCTCCACCGACGAGGAAGAGCGCCCCGCTGCGCTCAAGGCCTTCGAGAAGAAGTGGCAATCAGGCGAATCGGAGCGGCGCAAGCGCTACGGCGAACACGCCATCGGGCAGGCGCTCATCGCGCTGGCCGAGGTCGGGCTGCCGGCGATCATCCGCCCCTCCTTCACCATGGGCGGCACCGGCGGCGGCATCGCCTACAACCGGGAAGAGTTCTTGGACATCGTCGAGCGCGGCATCGACGCCTCGCCGACGAACGAGGTTCTAATCGAGGAGAGCGTGCTCGGCTGGAAAGAGTACGAGATGGAGGTCGTCCGCGACAGGAACGACAACTGCATCATCGTCTGCTCCATCGAGAACATCGACCCGATGGGCGTCCATACCGGCGATTCGATAACGGTCGCCCCGGCCCTGACGCTGACCGACAAGGAATACCAGGTGATGCGCGACGCATCGCTCGCGGTGCTCCGGGAGATCGGCGTCGAGACGGGCGGCTCGAACGTGCAGTTCGCCATCGATCCGGCCACCGGCCGGATGATCGTCATCGAGATGAACCCGCGCGTCTCGCGCTCCTCGGCGCTCGCCTCGAAGGCGACGGGCTTCCCCATCGCAAAGGTCGCGGCCAAGCTCGCCGTCGGCTACACCCTCGACGAGATCGCCAACGACATCACCGGCGGTGCGACACCGGCCTCCTTCGAGCCGACGATCGACTACGTCGTCACCAAGATCCCGCGTTTCGCCTTTGAGAAATTCCCCGGCGCCGAACCGACCCTGACCACCGCGATGAAGTCGGTGGGTGAGGCCATGGCGATCGGCCGCTGCTTCGCTGAATCTCTGCAGAAGGCTTTGCGCTCGCTCGAGACCGGCCTGACCGGTCTCGACGACATCGAGATCGAGGGCCTCGGCAAGGGGGACGACCACAACGCGATCAAGGCCGCGCTCGGCACGCCGACGCCGGACCGGCTGCTCAAGGTGGCCCAGGCGCTTCGCCTCGGGGTGAGCCACGAAGAGGTCTACGCCTCCTGCAAGATCGACCCGTGGTTCCTGGAGCAGCTTCAGGGCATCATCGACCTCGAGAACCGCGTCAGGGCCCACGGGATCCCCACGACGCCCGGTGCCCTGCGCCAGCTCAAGGCGGCCGGCTTCTCCGATGCCCGCCTCGCCGTCCTCGCCGGGATGGATGAGGACGAGGTTCGGCGCCAGCGCCGCGCTCTGGCCGTCCGCCCCGTATTCAAGCGCATCGATACCTGTGCGGCAGAGTTCCAGGCTCCCACCGCCTACATGTATTCGACCTATGTCGCGCCCTTCGCCGGCACCGTCGTCGACGAAGCGCGCCCGACCGATGCGAAGAAGGTCATCATCCTCGGCGGCGGCCCGAACCGGATCGGCCAGGGCATCGAGTTCGACTATTGCTGCTGCCACGCCTGCTTCGCGCTGACCGAAGCCGGGTACGAGACCATCATGGTCAACTGCAATCCCGAGACGGTCTCGACCGACTACGACACCTCCGACCGGCTTTATTTCGAGCCGCTGACGACGGAGGACGTCTTGGAGATCATCGAGACAGAGCGCCAGGCCGGTACGCTCCACGGCATCATCGTCCAGTTCGGCGGCCAGACCCCGCTCAAGCTCGCTCGCGCCCTCGAAGCCGCCGGCGTACCGATCCTCGGGACCTCGCCCGACGCCATCGACCTCGCCGAGGACCGCGACCAGTTCAAGCGGCTGCTCGACAAGCTCGGAATGAAGCAGCCGAAGAACGGCATCGCCTATTCGGTGGAACAGAGCCGGCTCGTCGCCTCGGATCTCGGCCTGCCCTTCGTGGTGCGCCCGAGCTACGTGCTGGGCGGCCGCGCCATGGCGATCATCCGCGACGAGGCGCAGTTCGCCGATTATCTCCTCGACACCCTGCCGAGCCTGATCCCGTCCGACGTCAAGTCGCGCTATCCCAACGATAAGACGGGGCAGATCAACACGGTCCTGGGCAAGAACCCGCTCCTGTTCGACCGCTACCTTTCGGACGCAACCGAGATCGATGTCGACGCGATCTGCGACGGGACCGACGTCTTCATCGCCGGCATCATGGAGCACATCGAGGAGGCGGGCATCCATTCGGGCGATTCCGCCTGCTCGCTGCCATCCCGCTCGCTCTCGCCCGAGATCATCGCCGAACTGGAGCGCCAGACGAAGGCGATGGCGCTGGCCCTCAAAGTCGGCGGCCTGATGAACGTCCAGTACGCGATCAAGGACGGCGCGATCTACGTGCTCGAAGTGAACCCGCGCGCCTCGCGCACCGTGCCCTTCGTCGCCAAGGTGATCGGCGAGCCCATCGCCAAGATCGCCGCCCGGGTGATGGCCGGCGAAGCCCTGGCCGGGTTCGGCCTGAAGCCGAAAGTCCTCGACCACATCGCGGTCAAGGAGGCGGTCTTCCCCTTCGCGCGCTTCCCCGGCGTCGACGTGCTGCTCGGGCCGGAAATGCGCTCGACCGGCGAGGTCATCGGCCTCGATGCCAGCTTCGGTGTCGCCTTCGCCAAGAGCCAGCTCGGCTCAGGCACGACCGTGCCGAAGAGCGGGCGGGTCTTCGTCTCGGTGCGCGACGCCGACAAGGCGCGCATCCTGCCGACGATGCGGCTGCTCTCCGAGCTCGGTTTCGAGATCGTGGCGACGAGCGGCACCCAGCGTTTCCTCGTCGAGAACGGGGTCGCCTGCGATCGCATCAACAAGGTGCTGGAGGGCCGGCCGCACGTGGTCGACTCGATCAAGAACGGCGATATCCAACTCGTCCTCAACACCACCGAGGGGGCGGGTGCGCTCTCGGACTCGCGCTCGCTCCGCCGTGCGGCCCTCTTGCATAAAGTGCCGTACTACACCACTCTAGCCGGAGCGATGGCGGCGGCTGAGGGCATCAAGGCCTACCTTGAGGGCGACCTTCAGGTCCGCGCCTTGCAGGAATACTTCGCGGCTTGAATCATTCCGCGGAGACCGTCTTGGACGGCCGCAGGAAAGCGGGTGATCCAAGGCTTTCTTCATTTGGCCCGGAGGGAACGGAGACGTTCCCGGCCGGGCCTATTCATTGTGGCGCGAGACCATGACGATAGACAAGGTTCCGATGACGGTGCGGGGCTTCGCGGCTCTGGAAGCCGAGCTGAAGCATCGCCAGCAGGTGGAGCGGCAGCGCATCATCCAGGCCATCTCCGAGGCGCGCGCCCTCGGCGATCTGTCGGAGAACGCCGAGTATCATGCTGCCAAGGAGGCGCAGTCCCATAACGAGGGGCGCGTTCTCGAGCTGGAGAGCATGATCTCGCGGGCCGAGGTCATCGACGTGACGAAGCTGTCGGGCACCAAGATCAAGTTCGGCGCGACCGTGAAGCTCGTCGACGAGGATACCGAGGAAGAGAAGACCTACCAGCTGGTCGGAGAGCCCGAGGCGGACGTTCGCTCGGGACTCGTCTCGATCACCTCGCCTATTGCACGCGCGCTGATCGGCAAGGGCGTGGGCGACACCGTCGAGGTGACGACGCCTGGCGGCGGCAAGTCCTACGAGGTCGTCGCCGTCCAGTACGGCGGTTGAGCGGCCTCGCCGAATGCCCCGTCTCGCGGCCGCGTTCGCGGGCCTGCTCGCCTTCGCGGTCTCGTCTTACGCCGAGAGCTTTGAGGTCGCCGGAAAGGCCGGGTTTTCGACGGTTCGGGTCGATGTTCGCCCGCTGCTGGCAGAGGGCGGCGGCCTGCCGGCCGAAGCGTTACGCTCCGACCTGACCGAGGCGCTGCAACGCAGCTTTGCGGATCGCCTCAATGGCCGCGGACCCTCTCTCGTCGTCCGGATCACCGGTCTGACGCTCGCCGCCTATGCGGGCTCACAGGGCGGCCGTCACGGCTTCGGCGGTGGCAGTCAGAGCGATTACCTCGACGGCGAGGCTCTCCTTGTCGGACGTCGCGGCGAGATCCTAGCGCGCCACCCGCAGCTCTCGGCCCTTCCGGCGAGTTCCGGCGGAGCCTGGTATGATCCGGATTCCGAGCGGCGCCGGCTAACGGCCCTGGCCGAGCACTACGCGCAATGGCTCCGCCGCGCCCTGCCGGCAGAGTGACCGCTTCGGCCGGGCCTCTGCCCGATCTTCGCGATGCCCGAGCCTGGATCGTCACGGACGGCAAGGCCGGCGACGAGAACCAGTGCATCGGCATCGCCGAGACCCTCGGGCTGTCCTTCGAACTACGGCACGTCGCCGGGAGAGCGCCTTTCGCCTGGCTCTCGCCTTGGGGACCGGTAGATCCCCGTGACGCGCCAGGCCGCCCAGGCGGTGCTTTGGCCGGCCCCCTCCCCGATCTCCTGATTGCCTCCGGGCGCCGAGCCGTACCGGCTCTGCGGGCGGTGCGACGAGCGAGCGGCGGCCGGACCTTCACAGCCTTCATGAAGGACCCGCGGACAGGTGCCCGCAGCGCCGACTTCATTTGGTTGCCGGATTACGACGATCTCCGCGGCCCGAATGTCCTGACGACGCCGACGCCGCCGCATCGGGTGACGCCCGAGCGCCTCGCAGCCGCGCGAGCGGAACCGGACCGGCGCCTAGCCGCGCTACCTCAGCCACGTGTGGCGGTTCTCGTCGGTGGCGACAGCCGCCACCTGCGGTTCGGGAAAGACGATGTCGCGCGCCTCCTCGCGAATCTGCGCCGCTTGAGCGAGGACGGCGCCTCTCTGATGCTCACGGTCTCCCGCCGCACCACTCCCGCCCTGCGAAGCGCCCTACAGGCACTGGCGGTAGAGAGGCAGGGCTTCCTGTGGGACGGCAGAGGCGACAATCCCTATGTCGCGATGCTGGCGCTCGCCGACGCCGTCGTTGTCACCTCGGATTCCGCCAACATGGTCGGCGAGTCGGTCTGCACGGGGGCACCGGTCCTGCTTTTCGACCTGCCTGGGACGTATGGCCGGCACCAGCGCTTCTTTGCGGGGCTGGCGCAGGCCGGCGCCCTCGTGCCGTTCACCGGCCGGCTCGAAACGGTGCATTACGCACCGATCGACGCCACACCCGGGATCGCGCAAAGCCTTCGCGATGCCTACATTGCGCATCAGGCACGGATCGCATCCGCGCTCTGACCGCCCAAGGAGTTCCCCGACCATGGCCCACCGACACGCCCGCCTCGTCATCATCGGCTCGGGCCCGGCCGGCTATACGGCGGCCATCTACGCCGCCCGCGCCATGGTGAAACCGCTGATGATCTCCGGCTTCCAGCCCGGCGGGCAGCTCATGATCACCACAGAGGTCGAGAACTATCCGGGCTTCGCGGACGCGATCCAGGGTCCCTGGCTGATGGAGCAGATGCGGCTCCAGGCCGAGCATGTCGGCACCGACATCGTGTCGGAATACATCACGAAGGTCGACCTCAAGAGCCGGCCGTTCCAGCTCGAAGCCGATTCGGGTGAGACCTATTCCTGCGACGCCCTGATCATCGCGACAGGCGCCCAGGCGAAGTGGCTCGGGCTGCCCTCCGAGGCCAAATTCCAGGGCTTCGGCGTCTCGGCCTGCGCAACCTGCGACGGGTTTTTTTTCCGCGGCAAGGAAGTCGCCGTTGTCGGCGGCGGCAACACCGCCGTGGAGGAGGCGCTGTACCTCGCCAACCTCGCCGCCAAGGTGACGGTGATTCACCGCCGCGGCGAATTCCGGGCCGAGCGCATCCTTCAGGAGCGCCTGTTCAAGCACCCCAATGTCGAGGTGCTCTGGCATCATGCGGTCGAGGAAATCTGCGGCGGCGACAAGCCGCCCTCGGTCACCCATCTGCGTCTCAAGGACGTGCGCAGCGGCGAGATCGTCGAGCGCAAGGCCGACGGCGTATTCATCGCGATCGGTCACCAGCCCGCGACCGGCATCTTCGAGGGCCAGCTCGCCATGCGCCACGGCGGTTATATCGAGACCGAGAAGGGCACGACCGCCACGGCGATTCCCGGCGTCTATGCCGCCGGCGACGTCACCGACGACGTCTATCGCCAAGCCATCACTGCGGCGGGCATGGGCTGCATGGCCGCGCTCGAAGCGGAAAAGTATCTCGCCGCACTCGATGTCGGGGAAACCCCGCAACAGGCAGCTGCGGAGTAGTGGCGGCACGGGCCGTCCGACGTCATCCGCACGCAAAACACTGTGAAATCGTCCGGCAATGACCTCAACACATTCGCAACGCCGTTGATTTATTCTTGTCACGGACTGCGAGGGGCCGCATCGTTCTCTCGCGCGAAACGGTTGTAAGACGTTGCGTTGGGGAGTTGTTCGGCCTTGGACTGGGATAAGATCCGCATCTTCCTCAACGTCGCGGAGGCCGGCAGTTTCACCAAGGCCGGTGACGATATCGGGTTGAGCCAATCGGCGGTGAGCCGCCAGATCAGTGCGCTTGAACGCGAGCTCAAGGCGCCCCTATTCCACCGCCATGCGCGCGGGCTGATTCTGACCGAGCAGGGCGACCTGCTGTTTCGTGCCGCCCGCGACATGAAGATGCGGCTCGAGAACACCCGTGCGCGGCTCGTGGAGACCAGCGAGCGGCCCAGCGGCGACCTCAAGGTGACGACGACGACGGGCCTCGGCACTTCGTGGCTGTCTCACCGGATCGCCGAGTTCCTCGACCTATACCCGGACGTTCGGGTCGAACTCATCCTGACCAACGAGGAGCTCGACCTCGCCATGCGCGAGGCCGACGTGGCGATCCGGATGCGACGGCCAGCCCAGCCCGACTTGATCCAGCGCCGGCTCTTCACCGTGCATTATCATGCCTTCGCCAGCCAGGATTACGTCAAGCGTTTCGGCGAGCCCAAATCCATCGCGGACCTCGATGAGCATCGCCTGGTGTCGTTCGGCGGAAACGAGCCTTCTTACCTTCTAGCCACCCATTGGCTCGCGACGGTCGGGCGTGAGGGGCAGGAACGGCGCACCATTCACTTCACCGTCAACAACATCGCTGCCCTCCAGAATGCGATCGAGACGGGCGCCGGCATCGGTATCCTGCCGGATTACGCTGCAGACGGGCGCGACGGCATCGTGCAGGTCATGCGCGACAGCGAGATGCCGCACATGGAGAGCTATCTCGTCTACGCGGAGGAGATGAGGACCGTGGCACGCGTCCAGGCGTTCCGCGATTTTCTGGTCGCGAAGGCTCAGCGCTGGACGTATTGAACGGTGCTTCCTTCCCCTGGCGGGAGGGTGCCGTCACACGAACAGCCGCTCTTTCTCGAGACCCTTGTAGAGATCGGCGACCTGATCGCCATAGCCGTTATAGATCAGTGTCGGCACCCGCTGATCGGTGCCGAGCACCCGCTCGCTGGCCTGGCTCCAGCGCGGGTGCGACACCGCCGGGTTGACGTTGGCCCAGAAGCCGTACTCGGCCGCTTGCAGGCCCTCCCAGAAAGTCTTGGGCCGAGCCTCCACGAACGAGATCTTGTTGATCGACTTGATCGACTTGAAGCCGTATTTCCACGGCACTGCCAGCCGGATCGGGGCACCGAATTGATTGGGCAGGGGCTTGCCGTAGATGCCGGTCGCCAAGAAGGCCAGGTCGTTGCCGGCCTCGGCCATGGTCAGCCCCTCGGTATAGGGCCACGGATAGATGAACTGGCGTTGCACCGGCGCCACGGCCTTGTCCATGAAGGTCTGCATCTGCAGGTACTTGGCCCCCGATAGGGGCTTCGCGAGAGCCACAAGCTTGGCGAGCGGGAAGCCGGTCCACGGCACCGACATCGACCACGCCTCGACGCAGCGGTGGCGGTACAGCCTTTCCTCCAACCCGACCTTGCGCACGAGCTCTTCGACGTCGATCTCGAACGGCTTCTCGACGAGGCCGTCGACCTTGATCGTCCAGGGCTTGGTCTTCAAGGCGTTAGCCTCGGGAAGAACCGTCTTCGAAAGGCTGAACTCATAGAAGTTGTTGTAATTGGCGCTGTATTTCTCGGGCGTAACCGCCCGGTCGAGGGTGTAGGCCCCGTTGCGGGTCGCAGGATAGAGGTCGCCCGCGGCGTAGACAGCCCGTCCTTCGAAAGCAGAGGCGGCCACGAGGCCAGCGGCACTTCCGAGCAACACACGGCGATTGAGAAAGACGCTCTCGGGAGTCGCTTCCCGTTCTGAGATTTCCCATCCGCGCTGGCGCTTGATGTACATCGTGGTTCCTCGGTCTTCCGCAACGGAGGTGCAGCCGGCACCCTTCCCTCACATCGGTACGCCGCCTCCTGGAGGCAAGCGCAACGACCCTCACCTTTCGGCGAGGATCGTGCGGCGGTTACGTCGGAATGCGGATCGTCCGAGTTTTCAGGCCGCGTCGTCGCGCAAAGCCCGGCGCAGGACCTTGCCGACATTCGTCTTCGGCAGGCTGTCGTGGAAGACGATCCGCCGCGGCACCTTGTATCCGGTGAGTTGCGACCGGGCGTAGCTGCGCAGGATTTCGGTCGTGAGCGCCTCGTCCCTGCGGACCACATGGGCCACGACCATCTCGCCGGTTTCCTCGAAGGCCGCGCCGACCACGGCGCATTCGAGCACGCCGGGATGGCCGGCGATCACGTCCTCGATCTCATTGGGATAGACGTTGAAGCCCGAAACCAGGATCATGTCCTTCATCCGGTCGACGATCCGAAGTTGGCCATCAGGCAGCAGAACCGCCACGTCGCCGGTTCGGAAATATCCGTCCGGGGTCGTGGCGCGCGCAGTCTCGTCGGGACGGTTCCAGTAGCCTGCCATCACCTGCGGTCCGCGAACACAGAGCTCGCCCGCCTCACCCGGCGCCACCTCGTAACCGTCAAGTCCGCGGACCGCGACGTCCGTCGAGGGGAGCGGAAACCCGATCGTACCCGACCACTGCTTCAATCCCGGCGGGTTGACGCACACCACCGGAGAGGTTTCCGACAGGCCATAGCCTTCGATGATCGCATGTCCGGTCAGCGCCTGCCATCTCGTGGCCACGGCGGATTGAACCGCCATGCCGCCCGCGATGGTGAACTCGACCTTGGAGAAGTCGACCGTGTCGAAGCCGGGCTGGTTGAGCAGCAGGTTGAAGAGCGTGTTCACGCCCGACAGATGCGTGAAGCGATTCGACTTCAGGGTCTTGATGAATCCGGCCGCGTCGCGAGGGTTCGGGATCAGGAGGCAGCAGCCGCCCACCTTGAAGAAGAAGAAGAAGCAGCAGGTCAGCGCGAAGATATGATAGAGGGGCAGCGCCGTCACCATCACCTTGCCCGAGCCATTCGTGCCGGCGCGGCTGAGGCCGAACCAAGCATCGGATTGGGTGACGTTCGCCATGATGTTGCGATGGGTCAGCATCGCCGCCTTTGCGACGCCCGTGGTGCCGCCGGTATATTGGAGGAACGCGATGTCGTCCGGCGAGATCGCGGCGGCGGCGCGCTTGCGAGAGCGGCCGTCCTTCAGCATCGCCTCGAAGCCGATCTTCAGGCCGGCCGGTAAGGTGTAGGCCGGCACGGCCTTCTTGATGTAGCGGGAGGCGAGGCCGATGACGCGGCCGCGTAGGCCGAGGGCGTCTCCGGGGCCGGACACCACGACGCGGTCGAGCCTGACATCGGGCAGCGACTCGGCGACCGTTCGAGCGAAATTTTCGAGCACCACGATGATGCGGGAGCCAGAATCATTGAGCTGGGCGGTGAGTTCGCGCGGCGTGTAGAGCGGATTGATGTTCACGACAGTGCAGCCAGCGAGCAGCACGCCCATGATCGCGATCGGATAGGCTGGGACATTCGGCATCATCAGGGCGACGCGGTCGCCCTTGCCCAGTCCCTGCGAGGCGAGCCAAGCCGCCATGTCTCGTGCCGAAGCGGCCACGGAAGAATAGGTCAGTGTCGCGCCGAAGCACTGGACGGCAGGTTTGTCCGCGAACTGGGACACGCTGGTCTCGAACAGGTCGACGAGGGTGCCGAGACGATCGGCTTCGATCTCGGCGGGAACGCCTGGCGGATAAGCAGACAGCCACGGTCGCGCAGCTTTCTGGTTCGTGAGCATGGCGTTCTCCCTGTTGTTCGAAATGGCGATTTTTCGCCTTAGTTCATATCTGAACCATTTATCGATATCCTGCCATAGCGATCAACCCAGCGTAGATGCGTTCACGGTGTCGTCGACAGGATCTTAGGCACTAACCAGCCGTTCTGTATGCCCGAATTGCCTTGATCGGCGGAAGGCAACGAGCAGGGCGTGCGGCAGGAAAGCCACCAGCGCCAAGCCTATCGCTACGAAAGCGTCGCCGGAGCGAAGGGGACCGCGTGGCCAGTTACCAAAACCGGCCTCCCGAGCGATTCCGAGGACAGCGAAAGCGAACCATAGGAAGAGGAAGCCGATGATGGTCGCAACGGCGATGCTCCTGAAGCCACGAGGCCCTCTTTCGGCGCCCGCAGCGAGGCCCCCGAGCCCAAGAGCGATCGCGAAGAGAAACGCTGCGGTCGCGGCACCGAGGCCGTAGGCGACGATCATCGGCTGCTGATTGAGGAACGCCATGCCGCCGGTCGCGAAGGCCCCGCGAAGGACGAGACCGCCAAAGGTCGGATAGAGACTGAGGCCGAGGAGAAGGACGGCGCCGATACCGAGTCCGACCGCTCGCCGAATCGTGCCGGAGGGGCCGGGCGCCGTTGCGGCTACGACGAGCCTGGCGAGGCCATAGACGATGGCGGCAGCAAAGAGCGGGTATCGATCGAGGAAGAAGCCGTAGAATGACGCCGAGAGACCCGGCGGCAGCGCGCTGCGATGATCGAACCCGGCCGCCCACGCCGCCAGGATCGCGATGACGACCGCCGCTAGGGGGAGCCCGGCGGCGGCGATCGAGCTCATGACTCGTAGTTGTCCCGGACAAGACGGTCGAGGAGGCGCACGCCCCAGCCAGCGCCCCAGGACCGGTTGATCTCGCTGGCATTGGACGACATTGCGACACCCGCGATGTCGAGATGCGCCCAAGGCACGTCGTTGACGTAGCGCTTGATGAACGAGGCCGCGGTAGCCGCCCCGCCATGGCGGCCGCCCGAGTTCTTCATGTCGGCGAACTTCGAATCGATCGCCTTGTCGTAGGCGGGAATGAGCGGCATCCGCCACACCGCCTCGCCGGTGGCCTCGCCCGCTGCGGAGAGCTTGGCGGCGAGTTCGTCGTCGTTCGAGTACAGGCCCGCGATGTCCTGCCCGAGTGCGACGATGATGGCGCCGGTGAGGGTCGCGAGATCGACCATGAGCTTCGGCTTGTAGGCGCCCTGAATGTGCCAGATGACGTCGGCGAGGACGAGGCGGCCTTCGGCATCGGTGTTGATGATCTCGATGGTCTGGCCTGACATAGAGGTGACGATGTCGCCGGGGCGCTGGGCGTTGCCGTCGGGCATGTTCTCGACGATCCCGATGGCGCCGATGACGTTGACCTTAGCCTTCCGGGCGGCCAGCGCATGCATGGTGCCGACGACGCAGGCGGCCCCGCCCATGTCACCCTTCATGTCCTCCATGCCGCCGGCCGACTTGATCGAGATGCCGCCCGAGTCGAAGCACACGCCCTTGCCGATGAAGGCGATCGGCGTCTCGTTCGGATCGGAAGCCCCATTCCAGCGCATGATCACGACGCGGGCTTCCTTGGTCGAGCCCTGGGCGACGGCGAGCAGGGCGCGCATGCCGAGTTCGGACAGCTCCTTCGGCCCCAGCACCTCGACGCTCACGCCGAGTTCGGTGAGTGCCTGTGCACGACGGGCGAACTCCTCCGGATAGAGGACGTTCGGCGGCTCGTTCACGAGCTCGCGGGCGAGCATGACGCCGTCCGCCACGGCGTCGGTGGTCCTGGCGGCGGCGGCGGCGGCGGCCGGGTCCGACGTCATGAGCGTCAGCGCAGTGAGCTTGGTGTCCTCGGCATCGGGCTTCTTCTTGGTCTTGTACCGGTCGAAGCTGTAATGCCGCAGGCGCGCCCCGAGGGCGACGTCTGCGACGTTGGCAGCGGTCATGCCCGGAACAGCGAGGGCCAGATGCGCAGTACGGCCGGAGAGCTTGCTCGCCGTGAATCCTCCGAGGGCCAACCAGTCGGTCTTGGCCCGATCGGCCTCGGAGCCGAGGCCGACCACCACGAGGCGGTCCGCCTTCAGGCCGGCGGGAGCCGGAAGGCTGAGCGCGGAGAGCGATTTGCCCTTGAACCGCTCGCTCGGCGCGGCGCGCGCGATCAGGTCGGCGACGTTGCGTCCGAGCACTTCGAGGACGCTGGGAGCAAGGGTGAGGTCGTCTCCGACGAAAACCACCAGATCGCCGTGGTCCACGGGGCCGAGCGGCCCGAATGCGATCGTGATACCGTCCGCCATGACCTTCGCTTTCCACTCTATCCGATGTGTGCTTCGGCACCCACCATCAGGGGCGGGTTCGCGCATCCTGTGTACCGATTGAGGCCGAGAACGCAACGCGGGGACGGCGCCGCGAAAAGGCCTCGGTTCAGGGGCGCATCCTCGTCCGGCAGGAGGCCGGCCGCCCTGGACACACAGACGATGTGGCGCGACCGCGAGAGCCGATGACGCAGATCCAGCGATACATCTTCCGGATCGCACTCTCGGCGTTCTTTGCCTGCCTGATCGGCCTCACCGGCACGATCTGGGTGACGCAGGCCCTGCGCGAACTCGACCTCATCACCGCCAAGGGCCAGACCCTGGTGATCTTCTTCTTGATCACCGGTCTGTCGCTGCCGACCCTGATCACCGTGATCGCCCCGGTCGCGCTGTTCATCGCCATCGTCTACGCCCTGAACAAGCTCAACGGCGATTCCGAGCTGATCGTGATGTCAGCCGCCGGCATGGAGCCGCGGCGCATCCTGCGCCCGTTCCTGACTCTCGGACTCGCGGTGAGCCTCGCCGTCGCTTTCCTGACGATTCAGGTGATGCCGTCGAGCTTCCAGGAACTGCGCGACGTGGTGACACGCGTGCGCGGCGATTTCATTGCCAACGTCGTCAAGGAAGGCCAGTTCACCAGCCTCGACAACGGCATCACCTTCCATTTCCGCGAGCGCGGCCCTGGCGGCACGCTGCTTGGCCTCTTCATCCAGGATAAGCGGGAGGCGGGAAAGACGGTGGTCTACCTCGCTGAGCGCGGCCAGGCGGTGGATTATGACGGCCAAAGCTATCTCGCTCTCGAGAAGGGCAGCATCCATAGGCAGCAGAAGGACACGCGCGAGGCCTCGATCATCACCTTCGAGCGCTACACGGTGGATCTCGCAGCCTTCACGCCGCCAGACGGCGAGGTGGTCTTCAAGCCGCGCGAGCGCTCGACGAGCCAGTTGCTGTTCCCGGACCGGTCCGAATTCTACTACACGCTCCAGAAGGGCCGCTTCCGGGCCGAGCTCCACGACCGGCTTTCGGCCTGGCTCTACCCCCTGGCTATCGCCTTCATCGCCTTCGCGGCACTCGGCGACCCCCGCACGACACGCCAGGGCCGCGGCATGGCGGTGGCCGGGGCGGTGATCGCCGTCGTACTCCTGCGCATCGCGGGCTTCACGGCAAGCAGCGCAGCGGTCCGGAGCCAGGGTGCGGTCTTCGCCATCTACGCGGTACCGCTCCTTGCGATCGTCCTCTCATCGCTGATGATCTTCCGCGGGACGGCCCTGCGCGCGGCCGCCGAGCGCCTGTCGCGCGGCCTGCAGGGAATGATTGCGCCCCGCCGGACGAGGCTCGGTTGAGGGTCCCGCTGTCATGCTGATCGGCGCCACCCTCGGCCGCTACTTCGCGGCGCGCTTCCTGCGCACGATCCTGGGCGTGTTCCTCACTGTCTTCGCCCTGGTCTACACCCTCGATTTCATCGAATTGCTGCGGCGTGCAGGCGACACGGCCGGCGCTTCGACGGGGCTGATGGCGCAGCTCTCCCTCTACCGCACCCCGGCGGTGGCAGAGGGCGTGCTGCCATTCGCCATCCTGTTCGGCTCGATGGCGGCCCTGCTCCAGCTCTCGCGTAAGCTCGAACTCGTGGTCGCCCGCGCTGCCGGCATCTCGGCCTGGCAGTTCCTGCAGCCGGGACTGTTCGTGGCGCTGGGTATCGGCGTGTTCACGGTAGCGATCTACAATCCGGCCTCCGCGCTGATGAAGCAGCGCTCCACCGAGATCGAGGCGAAGATCTTCGCCCGCTCGACCAAGGCCAATTCGGGCAAGGATCTCTGGATCCGCCAGCGCAGTCTCGACGGGCAGGCCATCATCCGGGCTGAGACGGCTGTGGAGGGAACGACCTCGCTCGCCGGGGTTTCGGTGTTCAACTTCGACGAGGACGGGCGTTTCGTCTCCCAGATCGAGGCGGCGAGGGCGAACCTTCACGACGGCTACTGGGAGCTGACCGAAGCGCGACTGATGGGCGAGGGCGCGCCGCCAGAGAGCTTCGGCACCTATCTCATCGCCTCGAACCTCGACCAGGCACAGATCCGCCAGCGCTTCACCCCTGCGGAATCTGTGCCTTTCTGGCAACTTCCAGAGACCATCTCACGCACCGAGCGGGCCGGGCTGGATGCGACCCGTTACCGACTCCAGTACGGTGTCCTGATGGCGAGACCGCTCCTCTTCATAGCCATGGTGCTGGTGGCCGCCAGCGTTTCCTTAAGGTTCTTCCGCTTTGGTGGAGTGGGCCGTCTTGTACTCGGCGGTGTGGCGGCCGGCTTCCTGCTCTACGTCGCCAGGCAGGTGATGGAGGGGCTCGGCGCGTCGGGGATCGTCGCGCCGACGGTGGCGGCGTGGTTCCCCGCCGTGGTAGGGAGTCTTCTGGGTACGCTCACGCTTCTCCATCAGGAGGACGGCTGATGCCGGCACAGCGTGGACGGAACAGGAGATTCGTTTGGTATCGGGCGTTGCGGCACACCGGGTTGCGGCAGAGGTTGGGACAAGCGTTGCGTAAGGTCGCCACCATCGCGATCGCAGCCGGATTACCGGCGCTGCTGGTCGTCGCCCTGCCGCTGGCAGCGGTGACCCCTGCGGCTGCCCAGACGAGGGCTGCGCCCAAGCCGAAATCGGACAAGCCGGGCGACCGCCTGCTCGTCGAGGCCGCGGAGCTCATCTACGACAACGACAACAACACCGTCACCGCCCGCGGCAATGCGGAGTTGCACTACGGGCCGCGCACCCTGCTCGCCGACCGCGTGCGATACGATCGCGCCACCTCACGCGTCTTCGCGGAGGGCAACGTCCGGCTCACCGACGAGACCGGCGCGGTACTCACCGGCGACCGGATGGAGCTGACGGACGATTTCAAGAACGGCTTCATCGATGCCCTGCGCATCCAGCAGAACGTCGAGACCAAGGGCGAGGTCGTGCGGGCCCGCTTCTCCGCCCCGCGCGCCGAGCGGATCGAGGGCGAGCAGACGAGCTTCGAATACGGCACCTACACCGCCTGCGAACCGTGCAAGGCGAGACCCGAGACGCCGCCACTGTGGCAGGTCCGCGCCACCAGGATCGTCCACAACAACGAGACGCACACGATCGCCTTCGAGGAATCGACCCTCGAGATCGCCGGAATTCCGGTGGCCTACCTGCCGTATTTCGAGGCGGCCGATCCCACGGTGAGGCGCAAGTCGGGGTTCCTGGCGCCGCGCTTCATTTCGTCGACGGCGCTCGGCAGCGGCATCGCGGTGCCGTACTTCTTCAATCTCGCGCCGAACTACGACCTCACGCTCTCGCCCGCCTTCCTCAGCAACCAGGGCGTCCTCGGCCAGGGCGAGTTCCGCCACCGCCTCGACAGCGGCTCCTATAACCTGCGGCTCAGCGGCATCTTCCAGACGACGCCGAGCGCCTTCCTGCCCGGACCGCTCGGTGCGGGCGACCGCGATTTCCGCGGCTCGATCGAATCCAAGGGCCAGTTCTACATCAACGACCGCTGGCGGACGGGCTGGGAGCTCGTCGGAGTCACCGACAAGTGGTTCCTCGACAATTACCGCATCCGCAACCAGAGCATCACGACCGATTATTTCCGCGAGGCGGTTTCCACCGCCTACCTGATCGGCCAGGGCGACCGCTCCTGGTTCGAGGCGCGGGCCTATTACTTCAAGGGCCTGTCGAGCTTCGACTGGCAGAAGGAACAGCCGATCGTCGCGCCGGTGATCGATTACGACAAGCGCATCAACGGTCCGCAGCCGCTCGGCGGCGAGGTCCGTTTCGAGAGCAACATCACCCATCTCAGCCGCGAGGCGACGGATTTCCAGGGTATCCCTCGCACCGGCAGCTACCTGTTCAGCCCCAGCGCCAACGGGATCAGCTACCCGCTCTACGAGACCTGCACGACCTTCAACCGCGCCAATTGCCTGATCCGCGGTCTGGCGGGCGAGCAGACGCGGGTGTCGGCTCAGGCTTCGTGGCGCCGGACCTTCATCGACGATCTCGGCCAGGCGATCACGCCCTTCGCCTATCTGCGCACCGACGCCTTCTTCGTCGACCCGAGCCGGACCGGCTTCCAGAACAACCTCGTCCAGAACATCACCTCGCAGGACCAGGATTTCTCCGGCCGCGTGATGCCGGCGATCGGCATCGACTACCGCTATCCGTTCGTCGGGAATTTCGGCGCGTTCGGCGTCCATACGATCGAGCCGATCGCACAGCTCATCGCCCGCCCGAGCGAGACCCGCATCGGCCGCCTGCCGAACGAGGATGCGCAGAGCCTCGTCTTCGACGACACCTCGCTGTTCGAGTGGGACAAATTCTCCGGCTACGACCGGGTCGAGGGCGGCGTGCGCGCGAATCTCGGTGCGCAGTACTCGGTGGTGACCCCGTCCGGATGGTACGCCAACCTGCTCTTCGGAGAGTCGATCCAGGTCGCGGGCGTCAACTCCTTCCGACGCGGCGACATCGCCAATGTCGGCCTCGATTCGGGGCTCGAGCGGCGCGCCTCCGACTATGTCGGACGCTTCCAGGTTTCGCCCAACCAGAACATCAGCCTGATCGCCCGCGCCCGCTTCGACCAGCGCGACTTCAAGGTAAACCGCTTCGAAACCGGCGCCATTGCGCGGCTGGCGCCGTTCGCGCCGATCGACCTCTCGCTGTTCTATTCCTACTACGAGGCGCAGCCGGCGCTCGGCTTCAGCCACCGCCGCGAGGGCGTCTCAGCATCCGCGACCTACCACGTCACGCCGAACTGGTTCGTCACCGGCTCGGCGCTGGTCGACCTCACTCATTATCTCGACGTGCGCGACACCTATGCGGATGCGCTCAACAGCTACCTTGCCAACCCGATCGGCACGGCGCCGATCTACGACCGTTCGGACAGGTTCTTCGTGTCCGGCATGAGTGTCGGCGGCGGCTACCAGGATGAGTGCACCACCGTCTCGCTCAACTACATCGTCGCCCCCACCGCGACGGCGCTCGGCACCCGCGAGAGAAACCAGACGGTCCTGCTACGCATCGAGTTGAAGACCCTCGGCGAGGCGGACCTGCGTCAGAACGTAAGTTCGGTGACGGCGGCTGACGGCATCGCCGCCGTGCGTTAGGGCTACCGGTGGTCGCTCTTCAGCGATTTACCGGATCGGATATGACCGCTCACGCTCCCCTCGCCCTGACCCTCGGCGATCCCGCCGGGATCGGCCCCGAGATCGCGCTCGCTGCATGGCGCGCGCGGGATGACGGACCGGGCCTGCCGCCGTTCTTCCTCGTCGGTGACCCGGACTTCGTCGAGCGCCGCGCCAGCGAGATCGGCCTTCAGGTCCCGATCGCGGAGGTCGGGGCCGATTGGGCAGTCGAGGTGTTTCCCCGAGCGCTTCCCGTCGTGCCGCTGCCGAGCGGCACCCGCATCCACGCGGTAGCCGGCCGCCCGGACCCCGCCAATGCAGGCGCGACCCTCGAGTCCATCACGGCCGCTCTAGGCTTCGTCCGCACCGGCATGGCCGCAGCGCTCGTCACCAATCCGATCGCCAAATATGTGCTGACACAGGTCGGCTTCGCCTATCCGGGCCATACCGAATTCCTCGCCGCGCTCTGTGTCGAGCCCGGCGAGACTCAGCCGCTGCCGGTCATGATGCTGTGGAGCGAGACGCTGGCGGTCGTGCCCGTGACGATCCACGTGGCGCTCCGCCGGGTGCCCGACCTCCTGACCGAGGATCTCGTCGTACGCACCGCCCGGGTCGTCGCCGCCGATCTCACGCGCCGCTTCGGCATCGCCAAGCCGCGCCTCGTGCTCTCGGGCCTCAATCCGCATGCCGGCGAGGCCGGGACGATGGGCACCGAGGATCGCGACGTCCTGGAGCCCGCCGTCGCGACGCTCCAAGCCGAGGGGATCGACATCAGAGGACCGCTCCCGGCCGACACCCTGTTCCATCCGCGCGCCAGGGCGGCCTACGACGTCGCGCTGACGCCGACCCACGACCAAGCTCTGATCCCGATCAAGACCATCGCCTTCGACGATGGCGTCAACGTCACCTTCGGGCTGCCCTTCGTGCGGACCTCCCCCGACCACGGCACGGCCTTCGACATCGCCGGCCGCGGGGTCGCTCGGCCCGACAGCCTGATGGCGGCCCTGCGCCTCGCCGCGCGCCTCGGCAGGACTGTTCGTTGAGCGAGGACGGTGCATTGAGCGGGGATGGCCTTCCGCCACTCAGGGAGGTGGTGCGCCGGCACGGATTGGAACCGAAGAAGGCGCTGGGCCAGAACTTCCTGTTCGACCTCAATCTCACCGGCCGGATCGCCAGGTCGGCAGGGCCCCTGGAAGGTGTCACCGTCGTCGAGATCGGCCCAGGACCGGGTGGATTGACGCGGGCCCTCCTGAGAGAGGGGGCGGCACGGGTCGTCGCCATCGAACGCGATCCGCGCGCCCTGCCGGCCCTCGCCGAGATCGCCGCGCGTTATCCCGGACGCCTCGATGTGGTGGAGGCGGATGCCCTCCGGTTCGATCCGCGCGAGATCGTCGGAACGGGCCTGGTGAGGATCGTCGCCAACCTCCCCTACAATGTCGGGACGCCGCTCCTGACCGGCTGGCTCACGCAGGAAGCCTGGCCGCCATGGTGGGACTCGATGACGCTGATGTTTCAGCGTGAGGTCGCCGAACGCATCGTGGCGGACGAGGACGACCGGGCGAATTACGGGCGTCTGGGCGTCCTCTGCGGTTGGCGCACGCAGGCCTCGATCCTGTTCGACGTGGCACCGGGTGCTTTCGTGCCGCCGCCCAAGGTGACCTCCAGCATCGTTCAGCTTAAGCCCAGGGCAGAGCCGCTGACCTGCTCGGTGCGTTCCTTGGAGGCGGTGACGCGGGCCGCCTTCGGCCAGCGCCGCAAGATGCTGCGCCAAAGCCTGAAGGCGGCAACGCCGGACCCTTCGGTCCTTCTCTCCGCCGCTGGCATCCCGGAAACCGCACGGGCCGAGGAAGTACCGATGGCGGGCTTCGTCGCCATGGCGCGGGCGCTCGCGGGGTAGAGGCTTCCATCAGGGCGGCCTGACATGAGAAAGGCCGCCGGGTTTCCCCGACGGCCTTCGATCTCACGCTATTGCTAAGTCTCAGCGTCCCTGCTGGATCGCCGAGACCAGCCAGCGGCCGCCGCGCTGGCGGACGAAGGTCCAGAGCTCCACCGCTTCCGGCTCGCCGGTCTCCACCACCGCGTTGGTGCGACGATCGACGGTGACGTCGGTGATGGCGTAACGCATGGCGACCGTCGCGTACTCGGTCTGACCCTCGCTCCAGGCTTCCGAAAGGTCGCCCTGGTTGAGCTTTACGCCTGAGATCCGGTTGACGACGCCGCGCTGCTCATTCGCCCGAAGCTCCTCCTCGAAGTAGCCGGCCATTTCCGGCGTCGCGAGCGTGCGGAGCCGGGCGACATCCTCGCGGCCATAGGCCTCCTGAACGTCGTTGAGGGCGAGCTCGAAGCTCTCGAAATCGCCGGGGCCGATGGCGACCTTGCCGACCGCCACGGGAGCCGCGCCCATGCCGGGACCGCGAGGTGACATCCCGCCGGCATTGAGGCCGCCGGGATTCATACCGCCGGGATTCATGCCACCTGGATTCATGCCACCTGGATTCATGCCGGAGCCGGCGGAGTCGCGGGCATAAGCGGCGGGAGCCGGACCGGCCTGACGGCGACGGAACCAGCGCACCGCGAAGGTGACGATCAGCACCAGGAGGCCGACCTGGAGGAGCAGGCCTATGAAGGAGGCGATACCGCCCAACCCACCGAGGAAGCCGCTACCCAGGAGCGCACCGAGCAGACCGGCGCCGAGGAGGCCGGCCATGAAGCCGCCGCCGAAGCGCGGACGCTGGGCCGCGGCCGGATTCATGCCGGGATTTCCCATGGCGGGGCCGGGCTGCGTCTGCGTGCGCTGGATCGGCGCCGCCGCACCGGGCGCGGTCGGGGTCGCGGACGGCGCGGTGTAGGTCTTGGAACCGCGCGAACCCATTCCGCCGCTGCTGCCCGGACGGGCCTCGACGATCGGCGCGGCAAGAGCCAGCGACGCTGCGAGGGTCAGAAGGGTGGCCGCGCGCTTGAAGCGCGAGGTGGACATGAGCATGATTTCGCCTCTGCGAAGATCGAACGGTGCCGGCGGAAGTGCCGATACATAGATGGTGACGTGCCAGGCCGGTTTTTAGTCCATGCAAGGACGTTTGCACCGTAGCATGGCTAATCGTTCGTCGCGGCGTCAGCGCACCGCGGGAAAGACGAGCCGGACCACCGTTCCCTCGTCGGGATGGCTTTCCACCGCCACGGTCCCGCCCTGACGTTTCATCAATCCATGCACGATGGCGAGGCCTGTCCCGCGCCCTGCCTCGCGGCTGGTGGCGAAGGGAGCCAGCGCCCGCCCTGTCATCTCTGGCGTCATGCCATGCCCGGTATCGGCGACAGCGATGCCGACGGTGCCGTCACCGGGCCTTGCCATGCCGTAATCGATGGGCGCCGTCTTAAAGGTCGAGACCGTGACGGTTCCTCCGCGCGGCATCGCCTCGCAGGCGTTGGCGAGGATCTGGGCGAGGGCGAACTCGATCTGGGTGGGGTTGCTCATCGCGGCGGGCAAGTCGGGCGAAGTCTCGACCACGAGGGTGATCCGCTCCGGAAGCGTCGGCCGAACCGTGTCGGCGAACTCCGTGACAACGGCGCCGAGATCGATCGGCCGCACGTCCGGTGCGATGCGGCGGGAATAGGCCAGCAATTGCCGGGTCAGGATCGTTGCTCGCTCGGCCGCATCCGTGGAGCGCAGGATCGCCCGCTGGATGAAGGGTTCGGGCTGTTCGCCGAGCCGTCGCTTCAGGCCGTCGATATAGCCGATCAGGATCTGAAGGAAGTTGTTGAACTCGTGGGCGACGCTGTTGGTAAGGAGCCCCAGTGCCTCGCGCTGCCGCGATAGGGCCAGTGCGGCCTCCGCGTCGCGGCGGCGGGTGATGTCGACGATCTGGATGAGATGAAGAGTTCCCGCCTCCACTCCCCCGGAAGCGGCCGGCAGGAGCTCGGCCCAGAAGGTCGAGCCGTCCTTGCGGGCGGCCAGGATCTCCGTCGATCTGCCTTCGCTCAGGAGGGCTACGAGACCCCCGCGCGCGTCGCGTTCGGCCTGGGAGCCGACCAGAAACCGGATGGGATGATCGAGGACATCGGCGGCGGCGTAGCCGGTGAGCGCAAGGAAGGCCGGGTTGGCGAGACGGACCGGCATGTCGCCGGCAGCCGGGTCGACCAGAAGCGCTGGCACCGCCGAAGCAGCAAGGAGGGCGGCGAGGTCAGGGCCCATGACCGCCTCGCGGCGGCCCCCCGGCGTCTCTTCGGCAGCGCGCAAGGCCATGATCGATCCGACATCCCAGGGACGCCCCTCAACGGCGCATCGATAAACCGAATGCCGGTGCCGGCCAAATTCCCTACTGGCGCACCCACATCACCCTCGCCATCCAGGCGATCTCGCCCACCGCCACGACCCGATCCGGATGGTCGTTGTTGAGCGAGGCGAGCTCGATGGTGCGGGCAGTCTTCCGCTTGAGCTCCTTGGCGAGCACCTCGCCCGCTTCGAGCCTGACCACGATCCGGTCGCCCTTGCGGATGCTGGCGGTGGGCGAGACGATGAGCACGTCGCCGTCGCGGTAGAGCGGCTCCATCGAGTCTCCCTGGACTTCGAGGGCGAAGGCGCGGTCCTCGCCCAGATCGGGAAAGTCGATCTCCTCCCAGCCCGGACCGCCCGTCGGCATGCCCTCGTCGGTGAAGAGCCGGCCCGAGCCGGCCTGCGTCATGCCGACCAGCGGGACTGTGGTGCGCTGCGGCCCGACCCGCACTTCGATCAGGCGCAGGAAGTCATCGAGAGTGGCGCCGGTCGCGGCCAGAACCTTGGACACCGATTCGGTGGAGGGCCAGCGTTTGCGGCCGTCCGGCCCGATCCGCTTGGAGCGGTTGAAACTCGTTGCATCGAGACCAGCGCGACGGGCGAGGCCAGAGGCGGAGAGCCCGTAGCGCTCGGCCAACCTGTCGATCGCGGTCCAGATCTGCTCATGGGACAGCATGGCGGGCTCAGGGATACGGATGACGTTGAGACACACAGCCTAGATGTAGGAAATTAGAACTAGGCGGTTCGAAAGGCAACCGCTCTTTACCGCCCCCTGTTCCTGATGTTGCAGGCTGCGACGACCCACACTATCGCGGGCTGAAGAATCGGCTTTCGGCGTGTCTCCGCGAGGATCTGCAATGCCCCTCATCTACAAGATCTGCCCGCGTGCGCCGTGGCAAGAGGCCGAAGCCGAGGGGATCTTCCGTGGGGCGGCGATCGATCTCTCGGACGGCTACATTCATTTCTCGACCGCCGCTCAGGCCATCGAGACCGCAGCGCGACATTTCGCAGGCATCGACGACCTGCTGCTCGTCGCCGTGGATGCCGATTCGCTCGGACCCGCACTCCGCTACGAGCCATCGCGCGGGGGCGACCTGTTCCCGCATCTCTACGGCACCCTGCCGCTCTCGGCGGTGCGGTCGGTAGACCCGTTGCCAATCGGACCGGATGGCCGCCATGTCTTCCCCGTCACTGTCTTCCCTGCCTCCATCGAAGAAGGCGCGAAGGCATGATCGGCGCGCTCTTCCCCTTCGCCAAGCCCATCCTCCACGGCCTGGATGCCGAGACCGCGCATAACCTGACACTGCGCGCTCTCAAGCTGATGCCGCCGCTCGCGACGGCGCCGGACCATGCCTCACTCGCTGTCGAGTGCATCGGACGCAGCTTCCCCAACCCGGTCGGCCTCGCGGCGGGCTTCGACAAGGGGGCGGAAGTTCCCGACGCCCTGCTCGGGCTCGGCTTCGGCTTCGTCGAGGTCGGCGGCGTGGTCCCGAAGCCTCAGCCCGGCAACCCGCGCCCGCGGGTCTTCCGCCTCGCCCGGGACGGCGCCGTCATCAACCGTTTCGGACTCAACAGCGAGGGCCTCGACGTCGTGTCCCGGCGCCTCGCCGTCCGACGCGGACGGCCCGGCCTCGTCGGCGTCAATATCGGTGCCAACAAGGAATCGACGGATCGTCTCGCCGACTACGTCGCCTGCACGACCACGCTGGCGCCCCTCGTGGATTTCATCACCGTCAACGTTTCCTCGCCCAACACGCCAGGACTGCGCGACCTTCAGGGCGAGGCCTTCCTCGACGAATTGTTGGCTCGCGTCGTGGCTGCCCGCGACGACGTCCAGCCGGCTACCGCCATCCTCCTCAAGATCGCCCCGGACATCACCCTCGACGCCCTCGACGCGATGACGGCTACGGCCTTGCGGCGCGGCATTCAGGGCCTCGTCGTCTCGAATACGACGATCGCGCGCCCAGCAAGCCTCTCAGAGGCCGATCTGGCGAGGGAGACTGGAGGGCTCTCCGGTCGTCCTCTCTTCGGCGCTGCAACCAGGCTTCTGGCCGAGACCTATCTGCGTGTCGGCGACACGATCCCCCTGGTCGGCGTCGGCGGCATCGACTCGGCCGAGGCCGCCTGGACCAAGATCCGCGCCGGTGCCTCGTTGCTGCAGCTGTACTCAGCGCTGGTCTATTCCGGGCCGGGCCTCGTCGGTTCGATCAAGGCCGGACTCGTCGCGCGCCTCCGTGCGGAAGGCGCCGCAAGCCTGAGGGCGGTCGTCGGCCGCGACGCGGCGGAACTCGCCAAGCTGCCTGTCTGATCAGGCTCTCGGCACGGACCGTGAGCAGAGTGCACCTGGTCTGGCCCTGCTCGACCATCTGCCGGGGTCAGCGCGCGACCCCACGTTCCCACCGCGATGTCGAAATGCAGCACATCTTCGCGCTCGCCGAGTTTGCCATAGAGGGCGATCGCTGGCTCGTCGCCGTGATCGGCCTGGACGGACATGACCCAGGCCCCCCTGCTCGCTGCGAGTTCGCCTAGCCGCGCGATCAGGGCCGTGGCGATACCCTGACGCCGATATCCGGCCGCGACGGCCAGATCGTAGATGTAGACCTCCCGCCTCGCCCGCTCGAACTTGTCGAACTCGTAGGCGACGAGCCCGCCGACGATCCGGCCCTCCGCCAGCGCCACGAGAACCGCGATATGGTCCTTGGCGAGCAGGCCTTGGAAATAGGCATCGTCGGGGGGAGCATCCCCATAGGTCGCCGGATCGGAAAACGCCTCGCCGAACATGGCGTTCAGGGCGCGGATCTCGGTGAGGTCAGCCGGTCCGAGACGGCGGATCGTGAAGGATGGAATAGTCATCGGCAAACCTCGACCGGGCGCGGGAGAGGCGGAATTCGCTAATACCCCTTCGCGGCGATCGCCTCGTGCCAGTTCACGGCGCGGCGCGCCATGCCGATATGCTGGCGCTCGTACATGCGGCCCTCGACCTTGATGGCGCCGCGCTTGGCGTTCTCGGGCTTGTCGAAGGCCTCGATGACGAGAGTGGCGCGGCGGACCTCTTCCTCGGTCGGGGCGAAGGAGGTGTTGGCGGGCTCGAGCTGGTTGGGATGGATCAGGGTCTTTCCGTCGAAGCCGAGGTCGCGCGCCTGGCGGCACTCGATGCGGCAGCCCTCGACGTCGGCGATGTCGTTCCAGACACCGTCCAAGATGGTCAGGCCCTCGGCGCGGGCGGCGGCTAGAGTGAACATCATCCAGGGGAGCATCGGCACGCGGCCCGGGACGAGCTGCGCCCAGGTATCCTTGGCGAGATCGTTGGTCCCGAGGACGAAGCAGGTCAGCCGCGTGCGCCGGTCCCGCCGTGCCTTGGCGATCTCCTGGATGTTGAGGATGGCGGCCGGCGTCTCGATCATCGCCCAGATCGCGATGGTCTCGGGAGCATCGAGGGCTTCGAGATGATTGGCGATGCTCTCTAGCACCGCCGGCGAGGAGACCTTCGGCATCAGGATGGCGTCTGGTCGCGCTTCGATGGCCGCCTTGAGGTCGGCCTCGCCCCAGGGCGTCTGCGGAGCGTTGACTCGGATCACGAGCTCACGGTTTCCATAACCGCCTTCCTTGCAGGCGGCGCAGACCTGCTCGCGGGCGAGGACCTTCTCGTCCGGCCCGACCGCGTCCTCAAGGTCGAGGATCAGCGAATCCGCCTGCAGCGTCTTCGCCTTCTCCAGCGCCCGTGCATTGGAACCGGGCATGTAGAGGACGCTTCGGCGAAGGCGCAGGTCGGACATTGGCAATTTCCTGTATGGCGGTGGGAACCTAAAGCAACGAGCCTGCCGAGGCACCTGCGGAACGCCGAAAACGGTATCGATCCAGCCGGTCTGCAACCAGGTCGTCATCGGTTCGCGAAACCAGGGCCCTCCCCTGCCGCCGGCGACGCAAACTGGAACTTAATCAAGACATGCGACGATGAGCGGGTCGGCGCCAGAGAGATGGCGTTGCGAGAGCGTGGTCCAAAAGGGATGCCTCGCCACTGACAGCGGGCGGCATATCCGGATGGGCGACTGATGATGACACAGCTCCGCAAAGACATTTTCAGAACGTTTCAGAGCGTGCGCGATCTTATCGTGAGCCACCCTCCCGGCGAGGAAGGCCTCGCCGACGCCCTGATGCGATGGCTCGATGGCGCGACACGCTTCGTCGAGCCGCATCCTACAATCGTGGGGGCTCGGCGCACGATCTATGAGGGAGCCGACAAGCTCATTGCAGTCGAGCAGCGGACAAGCGCCGGCCCCAACAAAGTGGGTCGGACACACCTGCTGGCTGCCCTCGCAGACCTCGAAGCAACCATCTATGCCCATGGCCGCGCCAGCTCCGACGCAGACCGGGTCGGGATTGCTCTCGCGGGATCTCCCCTGTGACGGCGAGCTTTCGCTCCGCCTGCCGCCTCGTCACTCGCGTCGCATCGGCAGCCGCGATCCGCGTTTCGTGAGGGTCCCTTAAACGTTGTCCTTCACGGTGAAGATCGATGACGGGGAGCCGAGGCATTACCCCCAGATGGGAGAATCCTGAGCCCATGGCGGCCCCGTTCGCTTCGCTTCTCACGGACCTCGAGGCTTCGGCCATCCGCGGCGGGCTCGGCCGGCGCGAGGAGATGCTGCGCGGCCTGACGAACCTCTTCACCGACGAAGCCGCGCGCCTGGGCGACGAGCAGGTCGATGCCTTCGATGTCGTGATCCTCCATCTCGCACGAACCATGGAGGACAGCGCGCGCGCAGATCTCTCCGAGCGGCTCGCCGACATTCCCAACGCTCCGCGCAGCGTCGTGCGCGATCTCGCCCTCGATACCGTCTTGTCGGTCGCACGGCCGGTCCTCTCGCGTTCAGGACGGCTCGTCGAAGGTGATCTCGCCATCGTCGCGGCGGAGCGCGGTCAAGGTCACCTCCTCGCCGTGGCACGGCGCAAGGTCCTTAGTCCGAAGGTCTCCGACCTTCTCGCGAAGCGCGGTGATGGCGAGGTCGTCAAACAGCTGGCGGCGAATGCCGGCGCCCGGTTCTCCCCGCAAGGTTTCCTGGCCCTCGGCGAAAGAGCCTTCTCCGATGCCACCCTCGGACCGGTTCTCGCCAAACGAGCCGACCTGCCGCCGGAGTTGCGCGCGCGGCTCGCCACCTTCGCACGTGCCCACGCGGCCGAGCCGCTGCCGACGAAGCCCGTGGCTGCGCGCAGCGACGCCATGCTGGCCGCGGAGGTCTTCGTCAGCAATCAGGCGCGACGGGTCGACATCGACGAGGGCGTCATCATCGGCTGGGTCAAGACGGGGCGGACCATGGAAGGCTTGGTGGCCTTGTCCCGTCTCGCCGGAATCCCGAGCGAGATGACGATCGAAGCCTATGAGGCCGGAAGCTTCGAGGCACTCCTGCCCATCGTCCGGTCGGTCCGTTTCGGCTGGCGCATTCTGTCGAGCTTCGTGGTGGCGAAGACCGGGCGCGAGCCGCCGCCCGAGATGATGCACGACGTCATGCGGGCGTTCCAGAGCCTAAGCGTCGTGTCCGCCCAGGCGAAGGTCCGCGCCTCCGCCGGCCGCTACAAGCGGGCGTGAGCCCGCGAAGGTCCGCCTGACGAGGCCGGGATAGGCCAGCGCCTGCCCGAGGCCGCGGGCGCCGAGCAAGCCGAGGAAGGCGAACCAGAGGCCGCCATTGCCCCAGCCCGCCCCCTGCCCGGCGAGGAGCACGGCGCCGTACGCCAGCGTCGCGGCGAGCATCAGGTTGCGCATCGCGCGAGTCCACGTCGCGCCGATATAGATTCCATCGAAGGCGAAGGGCAGTGCCGCAATGAGCGGCGCGAGGGCCGCCGGCACCAGGAACTGCCGGGCCATCTCCCGCACCTCGGAATTCGTCGTCACCGTATCGATGAAATGGTCGCCACCGATCAGGAACACACCGGAGATGGCGCCCCCGAAGGCGAGGCACCAGGCGAGGCTCAATGCCACCGCCCGGCGGAACCGCGCCTCGTCGCGGGCACCGACAGCCTGGCCGCATAGCGTTTCGGCGGCGGTGGCGAAGCCGTCTAGGAAGAAGCCGCCGACGAGGAAGAGATTCCACAGAACGGCATTGGCGGCGAGCGTCACGTCTCCGGAGCGGGCGCCGAGCACCGAGAAGATCACGATGGAGGCGACAAGGAGCAGGGTGCGGATCATGACGTCGGCGTTGACGCTGAGCATCCGCGCCAGCGCGAGCGGGTCGCGCACCGCCGCGAGCGGCACGCGGAACGGGTGCGAGCCGAGCCGCGCCAGGACGAGGAGGCCGAAACCGGTCCCGGCAGCCTCGGCGATCAGGGTCGCGAGGCCGGCTCCGGCCACGCTCATGTCCGCGCCGAGGACGAGGAGCAACGTCAGGGCGATGTTGACGAGGTTGATCGCGACCTGAATCAGCAGGCCGAGATCGGTCCGGCCGCGCCCGAGCACCGAGCCGAGGATCGAATAGTTCGCCAGGGTGAAAGGCGCCGCGAAGATCCGGATATGGAAATAGGTGGAGAGCCCGGCGATGACCTCCGGGCTCGCCCCGCTCAGCCTGAAGGCCGCCGAGGCGAGCGGGACCTGCGCCAGGACCATGACGAGGCCCACGAGGCAGGCCGCCGCCAGGGCCCGGGCGAGGGTGCGGTCGACCTCGGCGTTATCGCGGGCTCCGACGGCCTGGGCCGTCAGCCCGGCGGTCGCCATGCGCAACGAGCCGAACGACCAGAAGATCGCATCGAAGATGACGGCGCCGAGTGCCATCGCGCCGAGGAGAGCGGCATCCCCGAGACGTCCGATCACCGTCGCCCCGACGAGGCCGAGAAGCGGCGTCGTCACATGGGCGAGCGTCATCGGCAGCGCGAGGGCGAGGACGCTGCGGCTGGTCGCGGGTGCCTGATGGCTCACGACAACGGGCTACTTCGAGACGGCGAGGAGCCGCGAGATCAGCCAGAGCGGCACCACCACGACGGCGCCGGCAAGGAT
Source organism: Methylobacterium sp. (assembly GCF_019745455.1). Classification (GTDB taxonomy): domain Bacteria; phylum Pseudomonadota; class Alphaproteobacteria; order Rhizobiales; family Beijerinckiaceae; genus Methylobacterium. Next base: position 17,389 of record NZ_JAIETD010000054.1, on the reverse strand, counting down.
CCAGCCGCCGAAGTCCCGAAAGGTCACGAGGCCGAGATCGATCAGGTCCCGTAGCGTGTCGTAGGCGTGCCAGAACAATCGGCCGGGGGTGAGGCCGAGCATCGCCATGCCGGCGCCGACGAGGATCGACAGCAGCAGGAGCTTGATCAGGACCGTCGCCGGCGATCCGCCGAGGAAGCGGTGGAGGGCAGACCGGCTCCGAACCCGCGAAGGGTCGACGTATGGTGTGCCTTGCGAGGTATCTTGCGAGGTACCTTGGCGGCGCGGGTCGTGATCGAGGATCATCGTGTCGGGTCCTTTGGGCGGACTCCTCTGAAGCCGTTAGAACCCGGCGGAAGCGTGGCACGTGCGACACAGTTTGATGAAACTGCGCTCGCCATGAAACGTTACGCGGTTCCATGCCGTACGAGGCGGTGGCATCGCTGCGGCTCCGTGCTGATATCCATCATCCGAGCCGGGCCGCTAGATTTGAGGCGGCACGCCTCGATCGAACGAAGATTGCGGGCGGCTTCCCGAAGACGAGACGAGCATTTCCATGATCGACCACGCCCTGTTCGACCCGGCGACGATCGATCCGGAGACGAAACGCCTCAACGCCGAGATCATCGCCGCCCATGCGGCGCAGGAAGACCCGTGGTCGCTGCCGATCGCGGAGGTCCGCGCCCGCCGCCGCCGCGGCACCCAGGCTTCTCCGGCGATGCCGCGAAGCGCCCGTGCCGAAACCATCACCATCGACGGTCCAGGCGGCCCCCTACTGCTGCGAATGATTCGCCCGAAAGCCACCAAGTGGCAGAAGCCGCGCGGCGCCTACCTGCACATCCACCGGGGAGGCTGGGTTTGGGGGGCGGCCGACGAGCAGGATCCCTGGCTGGAGCGGATCGCCGACAATTGCGGCTTCGTCTGCTTCTCGGTCGAATATCGGCTCGCCCCTGAGCACCCTTACCCGGCGGCCTTGGAGGATTGCGAGGCAGCGGCTCTCTGGCTCGATGGACCTGGCAAGGCGGAATTCGGCGTGTCGGCTCTCACCATCGGCGGCGAATCCGTCGGCGCGCATCTTGCCGTGATGACCCTGCTTCGACTGCGCGACATCCACGGCAAGCCCCGTGCGTTCCGCGGCGCCAACCTCAATGCCGGGTTCTTCGATCTTGGCCTGACCCCGAGCGTGCGCAACTGGGGTGAGGAGCGGCTGGTGGTGAACACCCGCGACCTCACCACGTTCGCCAACGACTACGTCCGCGAAGGCATCGATCGCCGCCGCCCCGACGTCTCGCCGCTCTATGCCGACCTCAAGGGACTGCCGCCGGCCCTGTTCTCGGTGGGCACCCATGACCCGCTCCTCGACGACACGCTCTACATGTCCTCGCGCTGGGCCGCGGCCGGGAATGGCGGCCATACGGCGATCTACCCGGGCGGCTGCCACGTCTTCGTCCGCTATCCCGGCGCATTGAGCGAACGGGCGCTCGAACTCATCGACCGCTTCCTCTCCGCCCTTGCCTGATCGGGAGGCGCTGCCGGAGCGCTTCGCCGCCTGGTTCGCCTCGCGCGGATGGGAACCGCGATCGCACCAGCTCGAACTGCTGGCACTTGGCCGCGCCGGCCGCTCGGCCCTGCTTGTGGCGCCCACCGGGGCCGGCAAGACGCTGGCGGGCTTCCTGCCGAGCCTCGTCGCCCTCTCGGAGCGGCCGGCCCGCCAGAAGGGACGCGGCCTGCACACGCTCTACATCTCTCCGCTCAAGGCACTGGCCGTCGATATCGCCCGCAACCTCGACCAGCCGGTCGCCGAGATGGGCCTGTCGATCCGTGTCGAGACCCGCACCGGGGATACGCCCTCGCACAAGCGCACCCGCCAGATCGAGCGCCCGCCCGACATTCTGCTCACCACGCCCGAGCAGCTCGCCCTCCTGATCGCCCATCGCGAGGCGGCGGAGCTGTTTTCGGAGCTGCGCTGCGTCATCCTCGACGAGTTGCATGCGCTGGTCACATCGAAGCGCGGGGATTTGCTGTCGCTGGGCCTGGCGCGGCTGCATCGGCTCAGCCCAGGACTTGCCGCGATCGGCCTGTCGGCGACGGTGCGGGAGCCGGACGACCTGCGCCGGTATCTGGTGCCGCAACGGCCCTTCCCTCTCCCCTCTGCGGGGGAGGGTGGCCCGCGAAGCGGGTCGGGTCGGGACGAAGTCCCGCAAGAGGGGAGCACGGGTCTGTCCGGAGAGGTCGCGATCCCCTCTCCCGCCTCGCACCCGCGAGGCACCCTCCCCCGCGGAGGGGGGAGGGGTCTGGAGCTGGGCATGGCCGACCTCGTCGTCGTCGAAGGCGGGGCTCGGCCCGACCTCCACATGCTCGTGACCGGCGCCAAGCTCCCGCTCGCGGGCCATACCGCCCTGCAGGCGATGCCGGCGATCTACGACCTGATCCGGCAGCACCGCACCGTGCTGGTCTTCGTGAACACGCGCCTCCAGGCCGAGTACACCTTCCAGGAACTCTGGCGCATCAACGACGACTCGCTTCCCATCGCGCTCCATCACGGCTCCCTCGACGTGACCCAGAGACGGCGGGTGGAAGCCGCGATGGCGGCGGGTCAGCTCAGGGCCATCGTTTGCACCGCCACTCTCGACCTCGGCATCGACTGGGGCGATGTCGACCTCGTGATCAATATCGGCGCGCCCAAGGGCGCGAGCCGGATCATGCAGCGGATCGGGCGGGCCAACCACCGCATGGACGAACCTTCGAAGGCCTATCTGGTGCCGGCCAACCGCTTCGAGGTCCTCGAATGCCAGGCCGCCCTCGATGCCGTCGAGGAGGCGGCTCAGGACACGCCAGACGCCCGTATCGGCGCACCCGACGTCCTCGCCCAGCACGTCCTCGGCATGGCATGCGCCGATGCCTTCGATCCGCTCCAGCTCTACGACGAGATCGTTTCGGCCGCCCCCTATGCGGATTTGAGCTGGGAGGAGTTTGAGGGGACCGTCGATTACGTCGCCACCGGCGGCTACGCCCTTCGCGCCTACGAGCGTTTCGCCAAGATCCTGCGCGGGCCGGACGGGCTGTGGCGGGTGCGCGACGGGCGAGTAGCGCAGCAATACCGGATGAATATCGGCACGATCATCGAGGCGACGAAGGTGAAGGTCCGCCTCGGTCGCTCGCTCCGGGGGAAGCCCGGAACGGTATTGCCGAAGACCGGCCGGGTGCTCGGGGAGATCGAGGAGGATTTCGCCGACACCCTGACTCCCGGCGATACGTTTCTCTTCGCCGGTGAAGTTCTGCGCTTCGAGGGCCTCCACGAGGACGAGGCCCTGGCGACGCGGGCCGGACCCGGTACTGATCCGGCGATCCCTTCCTATGCCGGCGCGAAGTTCCCCCTCTCGACCTTTCTCGCCGCGCGGGTGCGGGCGCTGATCGCCGACCCGTTCGAATGGGATCGGCTGCCGAACCAGGTCGGCGATTACCTCGCGCAGCAGCGCCGTCGCTCGGTCCTGCCGGGGCCTGCCGACCTTCTCGTCGAGACCTTCCCGCGCGGCGGGCGCCACTACCTCACGGCCTTCCCATTCGAGGGGCGACTCGCACACCAGACCCTGGGGATGCTGCTGACCCGTCGCATAGAGCGGGCGAGGCTGCGGCCGCTGGGCTTTGCGGCGAACGACTACGGCATCGCGATCTGGATGACCCGGGACATCAACGAGCGCATCAGCCTCGAACCGGATTTCCTCGATGGTCTGTTCGCCGAGGACATGCTCGGCGACGATCTCGAAGCCTGGCTCGACGAGAGCTCGATCATGAAGCGCACCTTCCGGCAATGCGCGGTCATCGCAGGGCTGATCGAGCGGCGCCATCCCGGCCAGAAGAAGACCGGCCGACAGGTCACGATGTCCACCGACCTCGTCTACGACGTGCTGCGCAAGCACCAGCCCGATCACCTGCTGCTGCGCGCAGCACGCCAGGATGCGGCAACCGGACTCGTGGACGTGGGGCGCCTCGGCATGATGTTGAGGCGCATCCAGGGGCGAATCATCCACAAGGCCCTCGACCGCGTCTCGCCCCTGTCCGTCTCCGTCATGCTCGAGATCGGGCGGGAGAAGGTCTACGGCGAGGGTGCCGACGAGATCTTGGCCGAGGCCGAGGCGCAGCTTCTCGAAGAGGCGCTCGCCGGGTGAGACGCCCCAACCCAGGACAAGAGGATGCGATCTTGGCGCTCGGCCAGAGACTCGAACGAATCACGAAGACCCCCGGCCTGAATCTGGCCGGCGAAACCCTCAGCCTCGATCTTTGCGGCGGTCTATGGCTGCCAGAACACCGCACGCTCGTCGTCTCCGACCTGCATTTGGAGAAGGGCTCGTCCTTCGCTGCCCGCTCGGGTCAGTTCCTGCCGCCCTACGATACCCGGGAGACCCTGGCATGCCTCCACGAGGTCATTGCCCGGCTCGACCCGGCCTGCGTCGTGGCACTCGGCGATTCCTTCCATGATCCGAGCGGGCCGGAGCGCATGGAGCCCGGCGACCGCGCCCTCGTCTCGGTCCTTCAGGAGGGCCGCGACTGGGTCTGGATCGCCGGCAACCACGACCACGCCGTGAGTTCGGGCGTCGGTGGCCGCTATGCCGAGACGATGGCGATCGGCGGACTGACCCTGCGGCACGAGCCCATCGCGGGTGCTGCCGAGGGCGAGATCGCCGGCCATCTCCATCCCTGCGGCAAGGTCGCCATGCGCGGCCGGGCGGTACGCCGGCGCTGCTTCGTCACGGACGGGCGGCGCCTGGTCATGCCGGCGTTCGGCGCCTACGCGGGCGGCCTCAACGTGCGCAACACCGCCTTCGAACCCTTGTTTCCCAAAGGCTTCACCGCGCATCTCCTCGGCGATGGCCGCATCTTTGCCATCGAGAGGGCAATGCTGGCGCGGGATTGAGGATCAGGCCGCCACCAGAAGCGCCGCTCCTGCAATGCCCGACAGCGCGAGTCTCAGGTGCCCGAGCCAGCGCGGGACGAGGCCGCGGCGGGGCAGATCCTGGTCGACGAGGCCCCAGCCCAGAACAAGAACGCCGAGAACTCGCAGGTCCCAAGGCGTCGGGAGGGCCAAGGCCGTCCAGGCGACGAGGGACGGCACGATCGCGATCAGGTAGTCGGCGCTGCCGCCGTCCCGAGCCGCTGCAGCGCCCCAGCGTATCCCCCCGAGGAACGACGCGATGACGGCGCCATAGGCCGAGAGGATGAGCCGCGGCGACAATCCGATGGTTCCGAGGCCGCCATCATTGCCGCTGACCGCCAGGACGGCGAAGCCGATGAAGGGGATCAATCCGCCGAGGCCGAGGAGCACGGCGAGGATGGGAACCGGTCTTGAAGACACCATCGAACCTTCCGGATGGGATTGCGCGCCGGGGCGGGCTTCCCGGAACGGCCCACCGGTCTATTCGCATCGCAACGCAAGGTTCCCGCAAGGACGACGCCGGGGGCGGCTTGACGCAGTGCGGCCGGACATCGAGGCGGAGGATACCGATTCGTCCGCCTCGTGAAGCGCCCGCCTCAGATCCGACGAGGCGTCGGCGCGACCTTCGGCGTAGTCGTCGGCGCCGGTGTCGGTGCACCCAGCAAGGTCATTGCCGGAGACGCTGCCGCCGCCGGCGGCTCGTTGGCGAAGGACTCGACGGGCTTGGCCTTGAATGCTTCGGCGAGACCGCGCGCCGTAGCGAAGTCCTTGGCCGGGAGCTTGGCGGCCACGTCGTCGCGCTTCTTGGCGGCGTCGTCGTCACCCTGCGCGGCTGCCGCGGAGAACCACAGATAGGATTGGACGAGATCCTGCGGCACGCCGAGGCCGCGGGCGTTGAGGACCGCGAGATTGTACTGGCTATCGCGGACGCCGCTCTCGGCGCCGCGCCGGAACCACTGCGCCGCCGTGGCGAAGTCGGGCTTGCCCGAGGCGCTCGGATTCTCAGCGTAGATCACGGCAAGGTTGTGCATCGAGCGGACGTTGCCCTGCTCGGCCGCGCGCCCGTACCAGAGCTTTGCCACGGCGAGATCGCGGGTCAGGCCCAGCCCCTTCTCGTATTGGCCGGCGAGCTTGTACTGGGCCGGAGCGTAGCCGGCGGCGGCGAGCTTCTCGAACAGCTTGGCGCCCACGGCGAGGTCTCGGGTGACGCCGCGGCCATCCGCCAGCCGCGAGGCGAGGTCGTAGATCGCTGCGCCATCGCCCTCGATGGCCGCCTTCCTCACGGCTGCCAGGCCGGTCGGCACGCCTGCGAGGTCGGTGGCGAGAACGCTCATATCGGCGACCCGCGGCACGATCTTGCGGGCGCCGGGTAGAGCCGGTTTCGCACCCTCCCGCGAGGGTTCATCGGGAACGGTGTGGTTCGCGGGCGGTGCCGAGGCAGCTTCGGATGGCGGCGCGATCGACTGGGTGGTCGAAGGCTCGAGGCGCGACGGGTCGGCGGAAGGCATCGACGGCATCGGCTCGGGCGACGACGCGGTGGTATCGGGACCCGGCATCTCGGACTTGGCCTCGATCACGGGTGCTTCGGCGGGCGCCCAGATGCGAACCGCCTGGACGGTCCCGAGGGCCAGGATGATGGCTGCGAGGCCGAGAAGAAGGTGCTTGCGGCGCTTGTCGATCCCGGCGCGAAGCTGAGCTGCGCGGGTCGGCATCCGATCGCCGGCTTCGGGTCCGGGAGCCTCCGCGGCGGACTGGCGCGGATCGACGGAGCCGCCGCGCAGGCGGTCCCGAGGCGTGATCTCGGCGGCCTCGGCCTGGGCCGCGAGAGCGGCGCGGCGTGCGGCGGCGATAAAGTTCGACTTGATGTCGTTGTTCTGGGGAGCCGTCGCGTCCGGCTCGGCGCCGTCGAGGCTCGGACCAGGGCGCGAGCGGCCCGGCCGGCCGGCGCCGGGCTCGAGGATCTCGTCCTTCTGCCGCGACCACTCGGCCGGGGTGTCCGGCTGGGGCGGGGTCGGCGGACGCGGCATCTCCGGCCGACGGTTGGATGCGGGCTGGCGCTGCGCCGCCGCCGGTTCGGCCAGCGGGATCGAGGCAGCCGGCGTGCCGCCGAAATGAGCGGTCAGGCGGTCGAGGGTAGCGTGGACGCCGTTGAGGGTCGCCTGCATCCGCTGCTCGGCCAGGGCCTGCTGGCTGCGGAGTTCGGCAAGGCTCTCGCGCAGGGAACCGATCTCGGCGTCCTCGCGCCGGGAGGGCGTCGTCCCGACCTGGGTCAGGAGATCGTTCATCGACCGTTCGAGGCTGGCGATCGCCGGATCGTTGCCGCGGGTATCGATCCGCTGCGAAAGGGCGACGATCTGCTTCTCCAGGGCGTCGAGGCCCTCGCCCGGGTTCTTGCTTCCGCCGACGCGGTCGACCTTGTCGACGAGGTCGTGCAGCATCGCGTGGATCGTGGCGAGGTCACCGCCGGGCACGGCCGGGCGGCGAAGGGTCTCGCCGAGATCCTCCAGCCGGCCGAGGAGGTCCCCGACCGGACTCGCACCGACACGGTCGACCTTGTCGGAGAGCGCATCGATGCGATCGATGATCGCCTCCGAGCCGGCGCCGCCGACCGGAGACTGTGCGCGCAGGGCGTCGAGCTTCTTGCCCATCGCCTGGATCTGCTTCTCGATCCCCTCGGCCTTCGGTGCCTTGAGGCCGCTGCGGATTTCCTCGAGCAGCGGCCGCAGCTCGGCCATGCGCGAGGCGTCCTCGGCGGTATCGCCCTGAAGCTTGGCGATCTGGCCGCTGAGAGCCTGGAGACCCTGCGCCAGGCTCTGGATACGCTCCGGACCGGCAAGCGCTGCGATAAGCCGGCGAATCTCCTCGATCTCGGCGAAGAGCCCACCCATGGCGTCGCGGTCGGCATTGCCGGATGGGCCGGCGCTCAGGGCGCGGTCGAACTTCACAGCGAGGCGCTCGACCTCCCCGGCAACGCGGGCATGGACGTTCTCCGCCACGTCGTCCGCAAGTCGCGAGACCTGGATCTGGATCATCTCGATCGGCTTGACGATCGCGGCGAGGTCGGCCGGCTTCTGGGCCTGCTGGACCCCGGTTGCGAGGCTCAGCATCGCCTGTTCAAGGGCGTTGACGTCTTGGCCTGTAGCGAGGCCGCCGATGGCTTCGCGGAGCCGGGTGGTCTCCTGCTGCAATTCGTGGATCGCGGGTGATGGCTCCTGCGGCCGGGCAAGGCCGAGACCTTCTGCGACGTTCTGCTGCATCGCTGCGACGGCATTGGGACCGCGCGGACCCGCCTCGCGCTCATCGAGCTCGCGCTGGCGCTGGCGGATCTCGTCGACGGCGTCGGCCATCTCGATCGCAGCCGGCCGGCCGCGGCGGCCGAGGGGACGGGTCTGCGTGAGTTGCTCGCCGAGCTCGGTCATCCGGAGCTCGATGAGGGCCAAGCGCTCGGCCATGGCGTCAACCGGCGGAGCAGAGCCCTCCAGCACCGGTGCCGCCGCGTCCTGAGCGACCTTGTGGGTCTCGTCGATCTTCTCGTCGATGGCGTCGAGCCGGCGCAGCATCTGGCTGATCGCAGCCGAGAACGGATCCGCCGACGCCGGTGAGGCAGGCGCGGTCACACGCGCTGCCGCAGCGGAAGCCCGCGCGCGTCGTGGCTCATTCGCTGCCTTGCGCGTTTCCGGACCGGCGGCGGAGACCGGCTCAGGAGAACGGGCCGAAGCAGCGGCCTCGTCGACCTGTCGCTTGCGCCGCGGCTGCGGCAGCGGCTTCTCCTCGCCACCCACGACCGAGGCGATCCAGGTCTCGAGGGGGACGCCGGCGCGGCGGGCGACATCGCGTGCCGCCTCGACGACGTCTGGATCGAGGCCCTTGAGGTTCAGCGTCGCGTTGCGTTTCATCGTCAAACCTGAGCGGCGTGGTCCGGTATCCAGCCCGCCGTGCCCGTCCTGAGCCTCGTGGCGCATTCCGGGTACAACGGTTCGATTGCGCTCGACATTTCGCATTCTTGGTAAACACCGAGTTAAGGACTATGCCAGAATGGGAATCATGCCGGTTCGACGCTCTCGGATGACGACAGCCCTTGCGTTTCGGCAGCAATATAGTTTACATGTGAACCATTAGAGGGAGCCGGCGGCCGAGGGGCTGGAACGGCGTCCCCGACACCTGGAGGATGCGAGATGCCGAGCTACCGGGCTCCAGTCGAAGACACCCTGTTCCTGCTCAACGACGTCTTCGGCTTCCACCGCTACGACAATCTTCAGGGTTTCTCGGACGCGTCACCGGACGTGGTAGAGGCGGTCTTGAACGAAGGCGCCAAGCTCGCCGAGGAGGTGCTCGCCCCCCTGAATGCCGTCGGCGACAAGGAAGGCTGCAAGCGCAACCCGGACGGCAGCGTCACCACGCCCACCGGTTTCAAGGCCGCCTACGACGCTTACGCGCAGGGCGGCTGGATGGGGCTCTCGATGCCCGAAGAGTATGGCGGCCAGGCCCTGCCGCACACCCTCAACTGCGCGATCCAGGAATTCGCCTCGGCGGCGAATCTCGCGCTCGGCATGTATCCGGGCCTGACCCAGGGCGCGATGGCCGCGCTCCTGGTCCACGGCTCCGAGGAGCAGAAGAAGGCCTATCTGCCGAAGATGGCCGAAGGCGCCTGGACGGGTACGATGAACCTGACCGAGCCCCATTGCGGCACGGATCTCGGCCTCCTCAAGACCAAAGCCGTTCCCAACGGCGACGGCTCCTACAGACTCACCGGCACCAAGATCTTCATCTCGGCCGGCGAACACGACATGGCCGAGAACATCATCCATCTCGTCATTGCCCGGATCGAGGGCGCGCCGGCCGGCACGAAGGGCATCTCGCTTTTCGTGGTGCCGAAGTTCCTGATCAACGATGACGGTTCGCTCGGCGAGCGCAACGGCGTGTCCTGCGGCTCGCTCGAGCACAAGATGGGCATCCACGGCAACTCGACCTGCGTCATGAACTATGACGGGGCCAGGGGCTGGCTCGTCGGCCAGGAGAACCGCGGCCTCAACGCCATGTTCGTGATGATGAACGAGGCACGCCTCGCCGTCGGCATCCAGGGCCTCGGCCAATCGGAGGTCGCCTACCAGAACGCGGTCGCCTACGCGAAGGACCGGCTCCAGGGCCGTTCGCTGACCGGCGCCAAGGCGCCTGACAAGGCCGCCGACCCGATCATCGTGCATCCCGACGTGCGCCGGACCCTGATGACGATCCGCGCCTTCAACGAGGCCGGCCGGGCGCTGATCCTCTGGACCGCACTGCAGGCCGATATCGGCCATCGCTCGGACGACGCAGCCCAGCGCCAGGCGGCCGAGGACCACATGGGCCTCATGACCCCGGTGGTGAAGGGCGTGCTCACCGACAAGGGCTTCGACAATGCCGTCGCCGCCCAGCAGATGTTCGGCGGCCACGGCTACATCGAGGAATGGGGCATGTCGCAGTTCGTGCGCGATGCCCGTATCGCCATGATCTACGAGGGCGCCAACGGCATTCAGGCCATGGACCTCATCGGCCGCAAGCTGCCCAAGGATGGCGGCCGCGCGATGATGGCGTTCCTCGGCGAGGTCCAGACCTTCATCAAGGACCATGGCGAGGACGAGGCCCTCAAGCCCTTCACCGCGCCGCTCCAGGCCGGCCTCAACGACCTGCAGGCCGCCACGATGTGGTTCATGCAGAACGCTTTCTCGAAGCCCGACAATGCCGGCGCCGGCGCCACCGACTACATGCACCTCCTCGGCCTCGTCGCCATGGGCTACATGTGGGCCCGAATCGCCAAGGCGGCGATCGTCCGGAAGGCTGAGGGCAACGGCGTCGCCGAGCGCATGGACGGCAAGCTCGTCACCGGCCGCTTCTACATGGAGCGGATGCTCCCCGAGACCGCGATGCGGCTGACCCGCATCAAGGTGGGCGCAGAGACGACGATGGCGTTGCCGGTCGAGGCGTTCTAATCGGTCGATCCGCCACGCCGGTCTTTCCGGGGCTGCGAAGCGGAACCCATAACCGCCGACGCGGCAAGCTGGAGCATTGTCAGCGGCAATGGCTTCCGGGCTCGTCTCCGGCGCCCCGGAATGACAAGCGTCGTGATGAGAAATGGAAGCCCGCCGACCGATTGCGGTTCGGAGGCCTGAATGCGAAACGGTCAATAAGGGAAGCGCACATGCCCGAGGCCTATATCTACGATCACGTCCGCACGCCCCGCGGCCGCGGCAAGCCCGATGGCTCGCTGCACGAGGTCACTGCCCTGCGGCTGGCAGAGGTCGCGCTGCGGGCGCTCAAGGACCGCAACGACCTCGACACGACCCTTGTCGACGACGTCGTCCTCGGCTGCGTCGACCCGGTCGGCGAGGCCGGCGGTGACATCGCCCGCGCGGCGGCGCTGGTGGCCGATTACGGCGACCATGTCCCCGGCATCCAGATCAACCGCTTCTGCGCCTCCGGCCTCGACGCCATCAACTTCGCGGCGGCCCAGGTGATGGCCGGCCAGCACGACCTCACCGTCGGTGGCGGCGTTGAATCGATGAGCCGCGTCGGACTCGGCGCCTCGGGCGGCGCCTGGCCGGTCGACCCGCACATCGCGATCAAGTCATGGTTCATGCCGCAGGGCGTCTCGGCCGACCTCATCGCCACGAAATACGGTTTCACCCGGGACGATTGCGACGCCTACGCCGTCGAGTCGCAGAAGCGCTCGGCCAAATCCTGGGCCGAGGGCCTGTTCAAGAACTCGGTCGTCCCGGTGAGGGACATCAACGGCATCACTCTGCTTGCCACCGACGAGCATATGCGGCCCTCGACCGACATGCAGTCGCTCGGCCAGCTCAAGGCCTCCTTCATCCAGATGGGCCAGATGGGCGGATTCGATGCCGTCGCCGTCGACGCCCATCCCGATGTCGAGATGGTCGAGCATGTCCATCACGCCGGCAACTCGTCGGGCATCGTCGACGGCGCCGCGGCCGTGCTGATCGGCTCCCGGGAAGCGGGCGAGAAGTCGGGGCTCAAGCCCCGCGCCCGCATCCGCGCCTTCGCCAATATCGGCTCCGATCCGGCCCTGATGCTCACGGGTCCCGTCGACGTGACGAAGAAGGTGCTGGCGCGCGCCGGAATGACCCTCGACGACATCGACCTGTTCGAGGTCAACGAGGCCTTCGCCGCCGTGGTTCTCCGCTTCATCCAGGCCTTCGACGTCGATCCGGCCAAGGTGAACGTCAATGGCGGCGCCATCGCCATGGGTCACCCCCTCGGCGCCACCGGGGCGATGATCCTCGGCACGGTGCTCGACGAGCTGGAGCGCACCGGCAAGGAGCGCGCGCTCGTCACGCTCTGCATCGGCGCCGGCATGGGCACCGCGACGATCATCGAGCGGGTCTGATCCCGACCGCACGCCAACGAGGTGGCGGGGGAGCGACATCCCTCGCCCTGCCGGACCGTAGCGAACCCTGATAGAGGCGGCGCATCCGACGCCGCGACCGGCGCGGTTCGACACGAAACCTTGAGGAACGCCACGATGACGAGAGCTCTACCCGCCCTGGCCCTGGCCCTTGTGCTCGGCATGCCCTTCGGCGCGCGCGCCGACGACGCCTCCGACCGGGTCGAGGCCGCCAAGGCCCTGGTCCAGAAGACTGTGATCAAGACCTTGGAGACCGGCTTCAACGGCGCCCTGGAGAAGACAGTCGCCACGATGCCGGCGGAGAAGGCCGACAAGGTTCGCATCGAGGTCCGCGCCGAGTTCGACCGTCAGCGCACCATCCTCGTCGAGGGTCTGTCCAAGGAATACGCCGACAAATTCACCCTCGACGAGATCAAGCGGATCGCCGGAATCTACGACGACAAGGTCTATCAGAAGTTCCAGACCATGAACGCCGACCCGGCCTCCACCATCACGCTGATCTCGCAGAATGCTGTGACGAAGCTCGTCAACATGCTGAGCATCGCCGCTGCCGGCGACGGCTCCGGCGCGCCGGGCCAGCCTCCGATGCCTACGGCACGCTGAGGGTTCTCCGTCGGGACGACCAGCGGATGCGTGCCTTACGACACGAGGACGAGGCGCGGTTCCTGCGCCTCGATGCCGGCGACCTTCGGCAGCCCTTCCAACCGAGGTTTGGCGAAATGGTAGCCCTGAAACAGATGAGCGCCGAGCTCCCGCAGGGTTTCGCATTCCTCCTTCGACTCGACGCCCTCGGCGATCACCGCAACGTCGAGGGCGCGGGCGATAGAGATGATGCCGCCGACGATGATCTGCCGGCCCCTGTCGGCGTCGATGCCGCGCAGCAGTTCCATATCGATCTTGATCAGGTCCGGCCGGAAGTTGGCCAGAAGGTTCATGCCGGCGAAGCCCGCACCGAAATCGTCGAGCGCGGTCAGGAATCCCTGCTTGCGGTACTCGGTCACGATGCGCTGGACATGAGCGATATCGCGAAACTTCTCGTTCTCGGTGAACTCGAACATGATGCGATCGTGCGCAAAACCGCATCGGCGCGCCGCTTCGAGAGAAGCGCGGATACAGGCTGCGGGCTCGTAGACCGCGTTGGGCATGAAGTTGATCGACAGCTTCGTTCGGTCGTCGACGAAGAGCCTTCCGGCGAGTTCGATCGCCTTGACGCGGGCGGCCTGATCGAACCGGTAGATGGTCTCCGGCGTGACGCGATCGAGAATGGACGCGGCGGACTCGCCACCGGGCCCGCGCACGAGAGCCTCGTAGCCCCAGATGCGCCCCTGCTTGAGATCGACGATCGGTTGAAAAGCCATCGTGAACGCAAAGTCGAGTTCGGCTCCGTTACGGCACCCCTGGCAAATCGCACGATCCGACATGACCATTATTACCTATGTTAACGATGCGGCGTCTTTCCTATAACGTCAGTCCAAATTGTTTTTAACCGATTAACACTCCTACATCTTCGCCAGACTTCCGGGGAACTGTCATGAACCTTACCAACTTCCGCTTTGAGACGGATGCCGACGGCATCACGCTGGCGACCTGGGACATGCCCGGCCGCTCGATGAACGTCATCACCGCCGACGTGATGACCGAGCTCGATCAGATCGTGGACGCTGTCGTCGCGGATGCCGGCATCAAGGGCTGCGTCATCACCTCGGGCAAGGACAGTTTCTCGGGCGGCGCCGACCTGACCATGCTGCAGGGTCTCGGCAACGAGTACGAGAAGCTGAAGGCGCAAACCAACGAGGAAGAGGCGATGCGCCACTTCTTCGAGGAGTCGCGCCGGCTCACCCTCCTGTTCCGCAAGCTCGAGACCTGCGGCAAACCCTTCGCCTCGGCGGTCAACGGCGTCTGCCTCGGCGGCGCCTTCGAGCTCACCCTCGCCTGCCACCACCGAGTGGTCTCAGATGACGACAAAACCCGCGTCGGCCTGCCCGAGATCAAGGTCGGCCTGTTCCCGGGCGCCGGCGGCACGCAGCGCGTGACCCGCCTGATGCAGACGGGAGACGCCCTGCAGATGCTGTTCAAGGGCGAGCAGATCCGCGCGCTCATGGCCAGGAACATGGGCCTCGTCCACGAGGTCGCCCCGAAGGCCGATATCGTGGAGAAGGCCAAGGCCTGGATCAAGGGCGGCGGCTCGGCCGTGGCACCCTGGGACGTGCCGAAGTTCAAGGCACCCTCTGGCAAGGTCTACTCGCCGGCCGGCATGATGATCTGGCCCCCGGCCAATGCGATCTACCGCCGCGAGACCCACGACAACTACCCTGCCGCCAAGGCGATCCTCGGCGCGGTCTACGAAGGCCTGCAGCTGCCGATGGATCTCGCCCTCAAGGTCGAGAGCCGGTATTTCGCCAAGATCCTGCGCTCCAAGGAAGCCGCGGCGATGATCCGCACGCTGTTTCTTTCGATGGGCGAGCTCAACAAGGGAGCGCGCCGGCCGAAGGACGTCGCGCCGACGAGCGTGAGACGTGTCGGCGTCATCGGCGCCGGCTTCATGGGCGCGGGCGTCGCCTACGTCACTGCCAATGCCGGCATGGACGTGGTGCTGATCGACCAGTCCGTGGAGGCCGCCGAGAAGGGTAAGGCCTACGCGCACAAGCTCATGACGGGTCAGATCAATAAGGGCCGTGCAAAGACCGCCGATCGCGACGCCCTCCTCGCGCGCATCACGACCAGCGCCGACTATGCCGACCTAAAGGGCTGCGACCTCGTCATCGAAGCGGTGTTCGAGGATCCGA
Organism: Methylobacterium sp.; assembly: GCF_019745455.1. Classification (GTDB taxonomy): domain Bacteria; phylum Pseudomonadota; class Alphaproteobacteria; order Rhizobiales; family Beijerinckiaceae; genus Methylobacterium. The sequence goes on along the minus strand of NZ_JAIETD010000054.1, from coordinate 2,286 downwards.
AGGTGAAGGCGGACGTCATCGCCAAGGTCGAGGCCGCAATCGGCGAAGACGTGATCTTCGCCTCCAACACCTCGACCCTGCCGATCTCCGGTCTCGCCACCTCGTCGAGCCGTCCGGACCAGTTCGTCGGCATCCACTTCTTCTCGCCGGTCGAGAAGATGATGCTGGTCGAGATCATCCGCGGGGAGCAGACCGGCGACCGCGCCGTCGCGACCGCCCTCGATTACGTGCGGGCGATCAAGAAGACGCCGATCGTGGTCAACGACAGCCGCGGCTTCTTCGCAAACCGCTGCGTCACCGCCTATCTCCTCGAAGGGCACAAGATGTTCCTCGAAGGCATCCCCGCGGCGATGATCGAGAACGCCGGCAAGATGGCTGGCATGCCGGTCGGCCCGCTCTCGCTCAACGACGAGGTCGCCCTCGATCTCGGCCTCAAGATCGCCAAGGCCACCGAGGCGCAGCTCGGCCCCGATGCGGTCGATCCGGGCCAGAAGCAGCTCCTCGTCACCCTGGTCGAAGCCGAGGGACGCCTCGGTCGCAAGAACAAGAAGGGCTTCTACGATTACCCGGAGGGCGCTCCGAAGCGCCTGTGGCCGGGCCTCAAGGCGCTGCAGCCGAAGACCGTCGATCCCGACACTGTCGATGTCGCCGAGCTGAAGCACCGCTTCCTCGTGGTTCAGGCGCTGGAAGCGGCGCGCACCGTCGGCGAGGGTGTCGTCACCGATCCGCGCGAGGCGGATGTCGGCTCGATCCTCGGCTTCGGCTTCGCGCCGTTCACCGGTGGCGCGCTGTCCTACATTGACTTCATGGGCGCCAAGGAGTTCGTAGCGCTGGCCAGGGGCCTCGAAGCCAAGCACGGGCCGCGCTTCGCGGTGCCGGACAACCTGGTGCAGATGGCCGAGACCGGCGGCACCTTCTATGGCGATGCCGCCAAGAAGGCCGCCTGACGCCCATCTGGATGCCCCGATGAGGGCCGGCGCTTGGGGCGGCGCCGGCCCCTTTTCTTATGCGGTGACCTGCTGCGACGAGGCCGGTATGAACGCGCGTACGCCTCGGGGATTGATCCCGATCGGCCAGGAGCCGCCATGTTCGTCTCGTCGCCCGCCCTCGCCGTACCAGGGATCCGGCACGCCTTCTTCACTCGGCAAGACGGCGTCTCCGAAGGTCTCTACGCCTCGCTGAACGGCGGCCTCGGCTCGAACGACGACCCTGCCAGGGTCGGCGAGAACAGGCGTCGGATGTGCGAGGCCCTGAAGGTCGAGAACCTCGCCAGCCTCTATCAAGTCCATTCGGCCGACGTCGTGGTGCTGATGGAGGCGCCGAGCCACGCCGAACGGCCGAAGGCCGACGCGATGGTCACCCGCACGCAAGGTCTCGGTTTGGGCATCGCCACAGCCGATTGCGGTCCGATCCTTTTTGCCGATGCTCGTAACGGTGTCATCGGTGCTGCCCATGCGGGGTGGAAAGGGGCACTAGGAGGTGTGGCGGCGGCCACCGTGGCGGCGATGGAGGCACTTGGAGCCGAACGCCGATCGATCGTCGCCGTGCTCGGCCCGACCATTCATCAGCCCTCCTACGAGGTCGGGTCCGATCTGCGCGACCGGTTCGAAGCCTCTCTGCCAGGCGCAGCCCGTTTCTTCGATCGAGGGATGCGCGAAGGTCACATGCAGTTCGATCTGCCTGGCTTGATCCTCTGGCGCCTTGAACGGGAGGATCTCGGTCATGCGAGCTCCCTTGGACTCTGCACCTATGCCGACGAGACCCGGTTCTACAGTTTCAGGCGAACGACCCATCGCAGGGAGGCCGATTACGGCAGACTGATCTCCGCTATCGCACTGGCATGATAGGAGAAATGATCCTTCACGAAAGGCTGCGACAATCTGTCAAGGAACAGGCTATAAAAAAGCGTGGCCATAGGTGAACCTTAGCCGTTCTGATGTGTTTTCCACTCACGTAGCTGAAGGCAGAACGACGAATCCAAGATCGGTTGTCGCCACAAAGGGGCCGCGTTTGCCGCGGTCGGCGTGATCGGTCCGCAACAGCTTCTGCCAGGCTGCTGGACTACAGACGTGGCTTCGTGAGGCGACGCCCACCGGCGGGCCTCACCGATGTGAATGAGGACCAAATAATGAAATCGATCCTTCTGGGCGCCAGCGCCCTCGCCGGCATCGCTCTGGCAGGCTCCGCCTTCGCAGCCGACCTTCCGCGCCGCGCCGCGCCGCCGGTCTTCGTTCCGGTCCCGGTCTTCACCTGGACGGGATTCTACGCCGGTTTCAATGCCGGCTA
>NZ_JAIETD010000124.1 GCF_019745455.1 Methylobacterium sp. | reverse complement strand
GATCGAATGCCTGATGAAGGCGCAGGTGACCGCGGCATCGACGAGGATCGTCGAGGGCGAGGCCCGCTATCTCAAGATCACCTGCGAGCGCCGCCACGCCGACTTCCGCCACCTGCGACGTGCCGGTTATGCCGCTGCGATCGTGCTGGTGCCCCGCGACGCGATCTGACCGATCCGCACTGCCTCGCGATGCGAAAATTCGACTTCGGCGTCGAACGCGCTGCCGATCTTCGCGCGCTGATCCGTCCCGCGCTGTCCGAGCGCGGAGCGGTCCTCGACATCTTTGGGGCAGCGTACTCGTCGAGCTGATCCATTGACCCAGCATTCGAGGAGGCTCGGTGGCGATTCAAGCCGCCTCGACGCCGAGCACCGATCGCGCCGCCGCCACCGCACGCTGGGCGCTGGCGTCCAGCATGGCGGCGGATTTCGTGGCGTCCTGTCTCTCCGCCTCCCGCTCGATGCGCTGGCAGAGCAGAGAGAGTTCGGCGAAGCCAAGCTGTCCGGCCGAGGAGGCCAGCGCATGGGCCTCCCGCATCAGGACCGGAGTGCCTCCCTCCGCGATCGAAGCGAGCCGGCGCTGAAGATCCGGAATGAAGGCGCGGATCAGCTCGGCGAGACGCTGCGGCCCGAGGAGGTCGGACATATCGGCGAGCATCGCGCGGTCGAGAATGTCGGCGCCCTCGGCGGTAGGCGCTTCAGACCTCGGCACCGTTGGAATGCCATCCTGCAATTCTCGACTTCCCCAGGTCTCGAGGATGGCCTTGAGCTGACGGGCGACGAAGGGCTTGCCGAGATGGTCGTCCATGCCGACGCTGCGGAAATGCGCGATGTCGTCGGCCATGACGTTGGCGGTCATCGCAACGATCGGGACCCGCGCATAGCGCTCGCCAAGAGCGCGAATCCGCTGAGTAGCCTCGATGCCGTCCATCACGGGCATCTGAATGTCCATGAGAACCAGGTCGTAAGGCGCGCGCTGGATCGCGTCGACGGCCGAGGCCCCGTCCGAAACCACATCGACCGCATGGCCCCACCGGCTCAGGAGGGCAATTGCGAGCTCCTGGTTCATCGCGACATCCTCGGCGAGGAGGATGTGCAGCGGCGGAATGTTGGAACGGGGCAACGCGGGCCCCGGCGCAGTCAGGTCCGGCGCGTCGGGCGGCGAAACCGGGAGGTCGAAGGCGAACCAGAAGGTGGAGCCGCGTCCTTCCTCGCTCTCGAAGCCGATGGCTCCCCCCATGAAACCCACGAGGCTCCGGCAGATCGAGAGGCCGAGGCCGGTGCCGCCGAACCGCCGCGAGGTCGAGCTGTCGGCCTGGCTGAACGGCCGGAAGATGCGATGGCGCTTGGCGGCAGGGATGCCGATGCCGGTATCGGTGACGCTGAACCGAAGCGACGCCCGCCCTTCATCGCAACGGTCGTCCTCCACGGCAACCACGATCGTGCCCTGCGCGGTGAACTTGATTGCATTCGAGAGGAGGTTGATCAGGATCTGACGGATCCGGACGTCGTCTCCGACCAGCATGGCGCCGTCGGCCATGGCTGGCAGCGCGACACGGAGCGGCAATCCCTTCTCGGCCGCCTGGTTGCGAAGGAGCTCGACCGTTCCCTCGACGAGATGGGAGAGCGAGAACGGCCGTGGGTCAAGGTCGAGTTGCCCGGCCTCGATCTTCGAGACATCGAGCACGTCGTTGACGATCGACAGGAGCGTACGGCTGGCATCGTGGATGATGCGGGCATGGCGCTCCAGGGTTGGCGTCGTCGGTTCGACGCCATCCAGCATCAGTCCGGAAAAACCGATGATGCTGTTGAGCGGTGTGCGCAACTCGTGGCTCATGGTGGCGAGGAACTCGGATTTGCTCCGCGCCGCCTGCTCGGCACTGCGCCGCGCCGCCTCCAGTTCGGCCGCCCGCCGGTTCTGGTCGGTCAGGTCGATGGCGATGCCGAGGAAGCCGAGCTCGGTCCCGTCCGGTGCGCGGAGCGGGCTGACGTTCAAGAGGATCGGCAGGCGATCGCCGGAGCTGGTCACATAGGTCCATTCCTCGGCGTTGGGCAGGCCGCGCTGGGTGCGCGCCACGATGACGCCGAAACCGGGCTCGATGGTTTCGGCGAACTCGGCGGAGAGTGACCTTGCACGCGCCACCATCTCATCGGGAAGGTGGAAGAGGGCAGGGGTGGCGACACCAAGGAGGTCGGCGGCGCGGTGACCGAGCATCCGTTCGGCGGCAGGGTTGAACAGGGTGATGATCCCGGCGGGGTCCGTCGCGATCACGGCATAGCCGGCATAGTTCAGGATCGCCGCCTGAAGGGCCGAAGACGCTTCGAGCTGAGCGGTCCGTTCGGCGACCTGCCCCTCTAGTGAGGCGTTTAACGCGCGAATGTGCTCCTCGGCCGCAAGCTGGTCGCTGATGTCGCGCGCCGTGATGGCCGCGCCGATCACAGTGCCGTCTGGCGCCCTGATCGGCGAGACGCTGACCAGCATGGGCAGCAGCGCGCCGTCGCTGCGCAGGCGACTGGTGCGCACATGAGGCACGAGGATACCGCCGCGAACCTTGTCGAGGATTTCGTCCTCCTCCGCCTGCAAGTCAGGGGGAAGGATGAGGTCGGCAATCCTGCGTCCCACGGCCTCGGACGCCGTGAACCCGAAGATGCGTTCGGCGGCGGCGTTCCAATCCGTGACGACGCCTCGCAGATCGCGGCCGATAATGGCGTCGTTCGAGCCTTCGACGATGGCCGCGAGGCGACTGCGCTCCACCGCCGCGAGCCGTCGGCGCTGGCGGCCGAATGCGCGCAGGGCGATGAATGCGGCGAGAATGACCGACGCGACGAAGACGAGCGCCCCGATGGCGGGCGGGCTCGGCAGGTTGAGGTTGCGGCGGAACTTAGGCCGGGCCTGAACGCCGACCTGCCATGTGCGTCCGAAAAGGGGCAGGGTGAGCTGACGAGACGGCTCGGCCGAATCCGCCCGTACCGGAGCCGTCGCGAAGAAGGGCTGATCCGCGTTTGTTCCGCGATCCGAAAGGGCGATGTCGAACGTGCCGTCCTCCATATCCAGCCCGTCCAGGACCTCGTCGATCACGAGTGGGACATAGGTCCACCCGATCGCAGCGAGGCGCCGCTCCTCTGGCGTTCCCACCGGCAGGCCCGGCCGATAGACGGGCAGGAAGACCAGCAAGCCCCGGCGTGGAACACCCAGCGCCTGAACCAATGTCAGCGGCGCGGACAAGGTCGGCAGCGCCCGGTCGATCGCGGCGATGGCCGTCGCGCGGCGGTTCTCGTCCGACGCCAGATCGAGGCCGAGGGCCTCGGCGTTCTGCGCCTGCGGTTCGATATACTGGATGACGAAGCGTTCACCCGAATGGGCGGCGAACTGGCGGATCGCGAAGTCCGGCGCGTCGTCCGCCCATGCGCGGGCGAGGAACTGCGCCTCGGCCTCCGGAGCCACCCGCCGGATGAACCCGAAACCGCGGGCACCCGGAAACTCCTGCTCGAGGTCGCGCGACTGGCCGTAGAGTCGAAACCGCTCCCGCGTCAGACTCTCCACGCCTGCGGCGATCACGGCACCGCGGGCGCCGCGCAAGCCGTACTGGAAGGTGGTCAGCCGCTGCTCGATCTGAACCACGGCGCGCTCGGCCAGGATGTCGAAACGTTCGGCGGCGAGGCGGACGTTTCTGGTGTCGACCCAGTAAGCCAGGAGAATGGCCGCCAGGAGACCCAAGGCGACGACGCTTGCCGCAGCGCTCCGGGGAGTCGGACCGGCCGAGTGCCTGTCCGGAGTCGGCGGCCGGGGAGTATGAGATGCCCCGAACCTGGGGAAATTTTCGGGAATGGGGCTGTCGTCGTCTCGCGGACGCGGTGCTGGAAGGGATCGGCGAGTGATCACGTCGGCAGGCCCCTGCTCGCACCTACTCCCGGCGGCCGCCGCGTCGCGAACGGCTCTGGTAGCACGAGGGGGTAAAGCCTCCGTCACCAATCGATCGGCCCCAAAGGAAAAGCGCCGGGCCGAAAACGATGGCCGGGCACGGTTTCTCAACCTCTGGCGCCGACCATGCGCGCGAGGAGAATCGACCATGACCGTCACCGCGAAGATCGACATGCCGCCGCGTTCGCCGGCAGGCCATGACATGGCGGCCTCGTCCTCGGACCGCCGCGGCGCGGTCCGGCGCAAGCTTGTCATCGAGATCTCCGCCGACCTGCACCAGCGGATCGTGGCGATCTGCGCGACCCGCCGCATCCCGGTGAACCAGGCTGTGCGCGAAGTGCTGGAGCGGACCTTCCCGGGCAAATAGCCTACGATTTGAAGGCCCTCGAGGGGGAACTCCTCGCCGTGTCCGCCGAGGGTCCTACGCCGCCGCTGCCGGGGCAGCGGCGCACGCTAAAGGCATGGAGCGGTGCGTTTCGCGACGAGGCCAGTCGTCCCGGCCATCCGTAGCCCGGCGACGTTCATGTCACCTTCCCGGCTGGCGGCTTCGGACCTGGAAGTTCGGGCCGCGCTCGCACGAAGATGACGCCCTCAGGCCGAATGATCGATCGGGAGACCAAGTGTGCGATCTGCGACAAATCTCCGTCCGGCGGAACGGCGCCGACCGGGTGAAGTTGTCCTCGCATACAGAGACAAATGATTGAGATGATTAGATGAAGAAGATCCTTACCTTCGCGGCTGCCAGCTGCCTTCTCGCGGCGCCGGCATTGGCTCAGACCGGCGTACTCGTCCGCGATCCGGGTCGGACCGGGACGGTCGTCCAGCAGCAGCCCAACACCACCGGCAACGATCCGAGCCTCGTGATCTCACGTGGGGCGACCGGTGCCGATACGATCGTCACGAATTCCGCGGCTGGCGGCAATGCGAGCCGGCCGGAGCAGGCGGTTCCGAACGGCAGTGCAAATGGCGGTGGCGGCGGCCGCTGATCGGCCTTTCCGCATTCCTGAAGACAAAAGGCCCCGCGGTCGTATGATCGCGGGGCCTTCTTGTATGGGGCTTGGCATCAAATGCCCGGTTCACGGTGATCTCTGCTTCGTGCCTATTCGTCGAAAAGGCTTGCGTACCAGCCGGCGTAGGACGTGTTTTTCGCCATGCGGCGGTTCTCGTCCGGCGCACCGTCGTCCCACCAGACCGGCCCGCGCTCGCCGAGTCCGTGTTTGGCAGCGTCGACCGCCTTCCTTGCCGAAGCGAGCGCCTCCGTGTCGCCTCGCCGCTTGGCTGCCAGAACTGCCCTTCGCCCGTCCATGAGGTCCTTCACGAGGCGATCGCGATCAGGGGGAGCGAGGTCCGGGCGCTGGCGGCGCCAGAGCCGGCCCCGCACGACGATGTAGCGCCCGTCAGGCGTCTCGACGATCGGCTTACCGGCCTGGCTCATTGCGTCTCGGCAGCCGTCACGACGCCTTGCAGGGTCACGGTACCCGGCGTAGCCAAGGCGATGGCGTATTCCACTGGCGACGGGACGGGCATGGTCAGCATCGCGATCCTCATCGGCACCCCCGACGGTACCCGCCTGATGGCGGCATCCTCCGAACGGAGTGCGGCGCTGATGGCGGAGGCCCTTTTGATCACTCTGGAGCGGGAAGAGCTACCCGCCCCGCTCTGGATCCAGTGCGCCGACGGGGACGTGGTCGAGCGACTCAATGCCTACCTTTCCGACCTGCAAGCCGACCTGGTCGGCGTCGAAGCGAGTTGAAAGGGCGGCTCAGCCGCCCTTTCTGTTTCGAGCTACTGGCCGCTTTCGGCAGCGGCGCGAAGCACGGGCGTCCAGCGCGCGACCTCGCTCTCGACGAGAGCCTGCAACGCCTTCGGGCCTTGCTCGGCCGCCGACGGCACAGTGCCGCCGAGGTCGAGGATGCGCTTCTTCGTGCCCGCATCGGCGAGTGCCTGAGCGAGTGAGTCCTGCAGCTTCTTGGCGACGTCCTGGGGCAGACCCTTGGGGGCGAAGACCGCGTTCCAGGCGCTGACCTCGTAGCCCGGCAGGCCGGCTTCCTTGGTGGTGGGGACGTCGGGCAGGGCCGGCGAGCGCTCGGGCGTCGCGATGGCGTAGGCCTTGATCGTGCCACCGGTGATCTGCGTGGCGACGTTGACGATCTGGTCGGTCATGAAGTCGACCTGACCGGCCATCAGATCGTTCAGCGCCGGGCCGGTGCCGCGATAGACGACCAGGGTCGGCTTTGCCGAGATGATCGAGTCGAACAGGATGCCGGTGGAGTGGGAGACCGAGCCGACGCCGGCATGGGCCTGGTTGACCTTGGGACCACCGTCCTTGACCGCGGCGACGAAGGCTTTGAGGTCGGCCGCCGGGAAATCCTTCTTGGCGACGATGACGATCGGCGTGCCGGCAGCGAGCCCGATCGGGTCGAAGCTCTTGGCCGGATCGTATTTGAGGCCCTTGAAGAGAGCCGGCGCGGCGCCGTGCGTGCCCATATGCCCCATCATGATGGTGTAGCCGTCCGGAGAGGCCTGCGAGGCGCGGGTGATGCCGGTCGTACCGCCGGCGCCCGAGACGTTCTCGATCACCACCTGCTGCCCGAGCGAACGGGACATCTGCTCGGCCACGAGGCGGGCGACGATGTCGGTCGGGCCGCCCGCGGCGAAGGGCACGACCATGGTGATCGGACGCTGCGGATATGTGTCGGCCGAGACCGGACCGGCAAGCACCAGGGCCGCGGCAGCAAGGCCAGCAGCGGATAGCGTGCGGCGCGTGAATGTTGGTGTCATGGCGTCACTCTCTTGTTTGTTGTCGTTGTCGGATCAAGCTTCGGTGAAGACCTCGTCGCGGCTCTTGCGCAGCTTCGGCGTCAAGGCGAGGGCAAGCATCGCCACCGAGATCAGCAGGAGAACGGCGGTGACCGGCCGTTCGAAGAAAACCATCGGGTCACCACGCGACAGGGTCAGCGACCGGCGCAGGTACTCTTCCATCAGGCGGCCGAGGACGAAGCCGAGAAGCAGCGGCGCCGGCTCGAAGCCGAGCTTGATCAGGGCGTAGCCGACCACTCCGAAGAACGCGATGAACATCACGTCGGTGGGCAGTGAATTGATCGAGTAGATGCCGATCGAGCAGAACATCAGGATCGCCGGGAACATCAGCCGATAAGGCACCTTGAGAAGCCTTACCCAGAGGCCGACGAGCGGCAGGTTGATGATCAGCAGCATTAGGTTGCCGATCCACATCGAGGCGATCATGCCCCAGAACAGGTTGGGGTTCTTGGTCATCACGCCCGGGCCCGGGATGATGCCGTGGATCGTCATGGCTCCGACCATGAGGGCCATCACCGCGTTCGGCGGGATGCCGAGCGTGAGAAGCGGGATGAACGAGGTCTGAGAGCCGGCGTTGTTGGCGCTCTCGGGGCCGGCCACGCCTTCGATGGCCCCGTGCCCGAACCGGCTCGGGTCCTTGGCGAGGCGCTTCTCGATGGCATAGGAGGCGAACGGACCGAGGACGGCGCCGTTGCCCGGCAGAATGCCGAGGATCGATCCGATGGCGGTACCGCGCAGAACCGAGGGCGCGGCCTGCTTCAACTCGGCGCGGCCTGGCAGGAGACGACCGATCTGCTGGCGGACCACCTCGCGAGTCTCGGTCTGGTCCAGGTTGCGCAGGATCTCGGCGACGCCGAAAAGGCCCATGGCGAGCACGGAGAAATCGACCCCGTCGGCGAGGAAGTTCAAGCCGAACGTCATACGTTCCTGGCCGGTCTCGAGGTCGGTGCCGACCGATGCGAGCAGGATGCCCACGAGGATCATCGCGACCGCCTTCAGGACCGAGCCACGGGCCAGGACCACGGCGAAGACGAGTCCCATCACCATCAGGGCGAAGTACTCCGCCGGGCCGAAGATCATGGCGAGGCCGGTGAGTGGCGCGCCGAGCGCGGCGATGAGCAGCGTCGCCACGGTGCCTGCGAAGAACGAGCCCATCGCGGCGATGCCGAGCGCGATGCCGGCCCGGCCCTGTCGGGCCATCTGGTGTCCGTCGAGGGTGGTGATGACCGAGGTCGCCTCGCCCGGAATGTTGACGAGGATGGCGGTGGTCGAACCGCCATACTGCGCCCCGTAATAGATGCCGGCGAGCATGATCAGCGCGCCGACGGGGTCGAGCCCGAAGGTGATCGGCAGCAGCATCGCGATCGTCGCGATCGGTCCGACGCCAGGCAGCACGCCGATCAGGGTGCCGACGAGGCAGCCGAGGAAGCACAGGCCGAGATTCTGAAATGTCAGCGCGACGCTGAAGCCGAGCCCGAGATTGGCGAGGAGGTCGGTCATGTCGCTCGTCTCAGGTCGTCAGCGAATGGGTAGCGACGTCGACCGGCCGGCGGCGATTGGCGCCGCGCCTGAGGGCGATAAGGCCAAGACCGAGGATGATCAGCACGCCGACGGCGATCCGCAGCAGGAGGCGCGTCGAGATCGAACCCGAAACCGCCTCGATCACCACCGTCGGAAAGATCGGGATCGGCAGGTTGAGGAGATCGCCGAACAGCAGCATGCAGCCGGCGGTGAGGAGCAGGGCGAGGATCACGAGCTCGCCGAAACGCGCCTCGGGGCTGGCATAGCCGCCGATCATGATGGCGAGGGGACCGGCGACGATGAGGCCCAGACCAGGGGTCATGAAGGAGCCGATGCCGACCGGACGGATGGTCACCGCGAAGGCGATGATGGCCAGGACCACGACGAAGAGGCCGCGCCACGCCACCGGTGGGATCGGGTCGCCATCCTTGACGAAGGCGGCCGCGAGGAGGGCGACACCGCAGGTTGCCACTCCGATTCCGAGCCAGCGCGGCATCAGTCCAGGGCCCATGGCACCGAGGGTGCCCTGCGGCAGGTCGCCTCCCGCCCAGACCGCGAAGACGCCGAGCGCGAGAAGTCCGAGACCTGCCGCCAGGCTTTGCGGACCACGCACCAAGCCATGACGGCCGGAGCCCCCTTTGGGCTCGCTCATGACATTTCCTCCGATACCATCATTACTTAAGTCCGCCTCTTCGGGCGGATCCGAAAGGGTGGCAGAACCTGCCTTGAGCACAATCCTTATAAGGCGTCGCGCCCAAGGCCAAGCCTTGCTTCTGCCGTCTTTATAGGCGGCTCGGGCCGGCCTCAGGCCGGCCTCGATCGAAGCGTGAGCTCACTCTGTCTGAACGCCGGCGTCCTTCACCACGGGCGCCCATTTGGCGACCTCGGCCTTCACGTGGTCGGCGAGGGCCTCAGGTGTCGAGCTGACCACGGTGGCGCTGAACGCCTTCATCCGCTCGATCACGACCGGGTCCGCCAGCGCCTTGAGGGCGGCGGCGTTGAGCGCGTCGATGATCGGGCGCGGCGTGTTCGGCGGCGCGAACAGCGCGTTCCAGGTGTAGGTCTCGTAGCCGGGAAGTCCCGCCTCGGCCATGGTCGGCACATCGGGGAACGACGACGCGCGCTCCTTGGTCGTGACCGCCAGCGCCCGCAGGGTGCCCGCCTTGATGAACTCAGAGGCGGAAGGAAGGTTGTCGAACTGGATCGGCACCTGGCCGGCGACCACGTCGTTGAGGGCGGGGCCGGAGCCGCGATAGGGGATGTGCTGCATCTTCACCCCGGCCATGCTCTTGAACAATTCGCCCGAGAGGTGGAGCGGGGTGCCGAGGCCCGACGAGGCGTAGTTGTACTTCGCAGGATCGGCCTTCACCAGCGCGATCAGCTCCTTGACCGTATTTGCCGGCAGCTTCGGATTGACGATCAGGACGTTGGGGATCACCGCGAGCAGCGAGACGGGCGCGAAGTCGGCGACCGGGTCGTAGGGCTTGCGCTTGAGCATGAGCGGGTTGAGCGCATGGGTCGCCACCGTGCCCATCAGGATCGAGTAGCCGTCGGGCTCGGCCTTGGCGATGCGGGCCGCGCCGACATTGCCGCCGGCCCCGACCACGTTCTCAACCACAACCTGCTGGCCGAGCACATCCGACATCTTCTGCGCCACGAGGCGCCCGACGACGTCGGTCGAGCCCCCGGCAGCGAAGGGCACGACGAGGGTGATCGGGCGGCTTGGATAGGGGGCCTGGGCTGCGGCCGGAGCGGCGAGGCCGATCGTGGCTGCGGCGAGGCCGAGCAGAAGCGTACGGCGTACCGGTGTCGGGACGGTCATTCTTGGCGTTTCCCTCGTTGTCGTTGCCGTTACTTTACACGGCGCTGAGCAGGAGGGAATGAAGACGCTCGATTCTACACAGGGTTGGCCGGGATGAGGACGCTGGGCCTAATCCGTTGGCGTGTGGTTCGGGCGCCGGGTGAAGCATCGGCGACGAGATATGGGAGACGGTGCCCCCAGCTTTCCTGAGCATAAGCAGGGCTTGGAGCGGAGCTTTTGGCCTTCTTGCTTCGTCATATGCAGCCCTTCTCCGTTGTGAGCCCTTGCTGCGATGCGAACCGTCGCAGCGCCCTCAGCACGCCGCCACGTTCACTGCGAGCCCGCCCAGCGACGTCTCCTTGTACTTCGTCTGCATGTCCGCGCCGGTCTGGCGCATGGTCTCGATCACCGCGTCGAGGCTGACATGGTGGATGCCGTCGCCGCGCAGGGCCAGGGAGGCCGCGACGATGGCCTTGTTCGCGCCGAAGGCGTTGCGCTCGATGCAGGGGATCTGGACGAGGCCACCGATCGGGTCGCAGGTCATGCCGAGGTGGTGCTCCATGGCGATCTCGGCAGCATTCTCGATCTGCCGCGGGTTCGCGCCCAGGAGGGCAGCGAGCCCGGCCGCAGCCATCGAGGCGGCCGAGCCGACCTCTCCCTGGCAGCCGACCTCCGCGCCTGAGATCGAGGCCCTGCGCTTGATCAGGCCGCCGATGGCAGCCGCCGTGAGGAGAAAATCGCGGCAACGCTCGGGCGACCAGTCGGGGCAGAAGTCGCGGGCGTAGCGGAGAACGGCGGGCACGATGCCGGCGGCGCCGTTGGTCGGCGCCGTGACCACCCGGCCGCCGGCGGCGTTCTCCTCGTTGACCGCGATGGCGAACAGGCTGACCCAGTCGAGGATCTCGTGCGCGGCCCGGCTGTTCGAGAGACGACCCGCTTCGAGCTGGTCGTAAATCGCCTTGGCGCGTCGACGGACCCGCATGCCACCGGGAAGGACCCCGTCCATGCGCATGCCGCGATCGATGCAGGCGAACATCGCCGCCGCAATGGCATCGAGCCTGGCCTCGACCTCGGCGAGCGGGCGCAGCCCGCATTCGTTGGCAAGTTGGACCTCGGCCACGGTGAAGCCGGTCCGCGCGCAGACCTCGAGCAGCTCCTCGCCGCTGTGAAACGGATGAGCCGCCGTCGAGACCGGGATCGCCCCCTCGCCCTCCGGCCCGCCGACAACGAAGCCGCCGCCGATGGAATAGACGATCTCCTCGGCGACGAGCCCGTCGTCGGCGTCGAGGGCGCGGAACCGCATGCCGTTCGTATGAACGGGCAGAAGCTCGGTGAGATTGAGGATGATGTCTTCGGCCGGATTGAACGCGATCCCGCCGCCGATGACCTTGTCGGCGGCAAGGCTCGCCATCAGGCCGGGAATCGCATCGGGATCGACGGTGTCCGGTACCTGGCCGAGCAGCCCGAGGCAGAGCGCCTTATCGGTGGCGTGGCCGCGGCCTGTCCACGCCAAGGAGCCGTAGATCTCGACCTCGACCCGTGCCACGCCGTCGCCGATGCGCTGGCGAAATTGCCCTGCGGCAATCATCGGGCCGACCGTGTGCGAACTCGACGGGCCGATGCCGATCTTGAAGAGGTCGAAGGTGCTGATCATTCCGGGGGAAACGGCCCGCGGCGCCTGACCCTCGCGGGCTGTTTCCAATGACATCACCGCGGCTCCCAGGCTGCCGGAGACGATTAGGTCCCGTACCAGCAAGTTCTACCCATCGATCACGACGCATCCGAGGCGTGTCTTGTTCGGCATCACGTCGGATTGTCGACGCTATCATGCTCACGAGATAGGCGAGGACGCCTAGATTCTGAGCCTCGTGACGCAACGCCTTCTATTTAAGCTCAAAAAAGCGCCTGGGGGTGCTCAAACGCACCTCCATTCGACGGCGATCGTCGCCATATTGCGGTGCACACAAGAACGCGACCCCAACCGAAAACCCGGTCGCGATATCATGAATGGATTGATGATGACCTCCCGTATCGTTTCCGCCGCGCTCGTCCTCGCCCTGGCTTCGGCCGGTGCCACGGCGCTCGCCCAGTCCTCCGGCGCGATTGGCAGCGCCGCGATGGAGAGCGGCACGACCCGCCTTGCCCCGCGCTTCCCGGCACCGCCCTCCTACGGCGCCGATGCCCTCACGAACCTGCGCGGCGACATCCTGACCACCGGCTCCATCGCCCAGCGCCAGCGCGAGACCCGCGCCCGCTGAAGCTTCGTCAGGCACCTTTACGCCCCACCGAGAAGCGCTCACCTCGCCTTGCGCTTCTCGAGCCATAGGCCGGTGGCGAGCGCGAGACCGATCACCGCCAGCGACATCGCCGTGGTGAGGGTGCCGAGGGCATAGATCTCCGGCGTCGTCACCGTGGTGGTCAGGCCCTGCAATTCGAGGGGCAGCGTGTTGCGCCCGCCGATGGCCTGGCTGGTTCGCGCAAGTTCGTCGAAGCTCAACGTGAAGCCGAACAGGGCGACGCCGACGAGGGACGGGGCGAGGATCGGCACCACGACGTGGCGCAGGGTCTGGCCACCGGTGGCGCCGAGGTCGCGCGCCGCTTCCTCGTAAGCAGGGCTGAAGCGGTTGAAGACCGCGAACATGATCAGCAGGCCGAAGGGCAGCGTCCAGGTCAGGTGCGCGCCGAGCGCCGACGAGTAGAGCCCCATCAGCGTGCCGTGGTCCTGCAGCCACCCCCAGCCGGTGGCGGCGGCGGCAGCCTTCATCGCGTCGTCGAGCAGCCGAAACTCCAGGCCGATCCCGAGGGACACTACGATGGAGGGCACGATCAAGCTCGCGACCGCGGTCGTGAAGAGGGCGCCCTCGCCGCGGAAATGCTTGCGGAAAGCGAGGCCGGCGAAGAAGGCGAGGACGACGGTCAGCACCATGACGACGAGGCCGAGCTTGAGCGAGCGCCAGAGCGCAGCCCAGATGTCGACCACGCCGACGCCGGCCCAGAGCTTTGAGAACCAATGGGTCGAGACGCCGTTCAGCGGGAAGGTCAAGCCTCCCTGCGGCCCTTGGAAACTCAGCACCAGGATCGTGAGCGTCGGCCCGTAGAGGAAGACGACGAAGCCCGCGAAGAAGGCGGCGAGCACGTAGAAGGCGGGACCACGCGGCCGGTCGCTCATGGGAAAACCTTGCGGTTTCGCACGACGATCCCGGAAAACCGGCAGCCACTTTCCCGCGTCATGCTCAAAGCTCCTTGCGCAAGTCGATGAGCCGGGTCATCGCGACGATCATCAGCATCACGGCGCCGAGGAGCACCACGGCGTTGGCCGCCGCGGCCGGGAACTGCAGCGACGACATCTGAACCTGGATGACCTTGCCGACCGAGGCGATCTGCTGCCCGCCCATCAGTCCCACGGTGACGAAGTCGCCCATCACGAGGGTGATCACGAAGATCGAGCCGATGGCGATGCCTGGCTTGGTCAGCGGCACCACGATATTCCACAAGGTCTGCCAGCCCGAGGCACCGGCATCGTAGGCGGCCTCCAGGAGCGATCGGTCGATCCGGGCCATCGAGTTGAAGATCGGGACGATCATGAAGACCGTGTTGAGGTGGACGAAGGCCAGCACCACCGAGAAGTCGGAATAGAGCAGTCCCTCGATCGGCCTGTCGATGATGCCGAGCCCGCGCAGGGTGTCGTTGACGAGGCCGTTGCGGCCGAGCAGCGGGATCCAGGAGATCATGCGGATCACGTTCGAGGTCCAGAACGGGATCGTGCAGATCAGGAACAGCACCATCTGGGTGCGGGGCGAGCGCACGTGGAAGGCGAGGAAATACGCCACCGTGAACCCGATGCCGAGGGTGAAGACCCAGGTCAGGAAGCAGAATTTCAGGGTCGAGAGATAGGTGCGCAGGGTGGTGCAGGGGTCCGATGTCGACAGGCAGCCATCGAACACGTCGATGTAGTTCTGCACCGTGAAGGCCGGGATGATCTCGTACTCGTTGTACTCCCAGAAGCTGACCATCAGCGTCAGGGCGAGCGGCACGATGAAGAACACCAGGAACACCAGCGCCATCGGCGCGGCCTGAAGGTACGCGAGGCGCCGTGCACGACGGGACGTCTTGGTCAGGCTCGGCGTCGCCGTGGCGGGAGCAACGGCAGGAGCGGTGAGGGCGATGTCGGTCATCGACGTTCCCCTCCCCTTTGCGGGAAGGGGGTAGGGGGGTGAGGGTTGCTGGGTGACCCGCCGCGGCGGCAAGCGGAACCACCCCCACCTCCTGTTCCTCCCCACAAGGGGGAGGAGCGCGCGTTCCGGAACGCAGCCATTCCCGTCACGCCGCGATGAACTCGTTCCATTTGCGGACCATGTAGGTGTTCTCGTCCATCACGGCGTTCCAGCAGGCGACGCCGCCCATGCGGTCCGCGAACGAGCCGCCGTCGCGCACGGCGCCGGCCTTCTCCAGGAGCGAGCCGTCGGGACCCTTGATGTCCTTCTCGGCCGGCTTGCCCTCCATCCAGAAGGCCCACTCGTAGGGCTCCATCTGGGTCTTGGCCGTCTCCAGCACCGCCGAGTAATAGCCCTGGCGATTGAGATAGGCCCCGGCCCAGCCCGACAGGAACCAGTTCACGAAGTCGTAGGCGGCATCGAGCTTCTTCCCGGACAGGGTCTTGGGCAGGCCGAAGCCCGAGGCCCAGGCGCGGTAACCCTCCTTGAGCGGCTGGTAGGTGCAGGCGACGCCCTGGCTGCGGACCTTGGTGACCGCGGGCGACCACATCGACTGGATCACCGTCTCGCCCGAGGCCATCAGGTTCACGGATTCGTTGAAGTCCTGCCACAGGGCACGGAACTGGCCGGCGCGTTTCGCCTCGATCAGCACCTTGATGGTCCGGTCGATCTCGGCCTTCGTCATGTTGCCCTTGTCGGGATAGGTGTAATCGCCCGACGCCTCGATCACCATCGCCGCATCCATGATGCCGATGGAAGGGATGTTGAGGATCGAGGCCTTGCCCTTGAACTCGGGGTTCAAGAGCTCCTTCCAGCTCGTGATCGGGCGCTTGATCAAGTCCGGGCGGATGCCGAGCGTATCGGCGTTGTAGGTCGTCGGGATCAGGGTGATCCACTCGGTCGGCGAGGACGCAAAGGTCTTGCCCGTCTGGCCCTCGAGGTAGAACACCTTCTTCGGGGCCGTGCCCTGGTCGCCGATCTTCTTCCCGTTCAATTCTCCCTTGGTGAAGACGGTGGTGATGTTGTCGGCCTGTTTGATGCGCCTTGCATCCATGCCCATCATGTTGCCCGAGGGGATGAGCTTCTTGAGGCTGAAATACTCGGAATCGACGATGTCGAACGAGTTCGGCTGCGTGATGACGCGCTTGGCCACCTCGTCGGTGACGACGGGGATGTACTCGATGATGATCCCGAGATCCTCCTTCACCTTGCGGGCGATGTCGGCCGATTGGTTCACGGCGGTGCCGAGGTAGCGCAGGGTCACCGGCTCGGCGGCGATGACGTTGGGAAAGCCGGTGATCGGCCCTGCGCCCAGCATCACACCGGTGGCGCCGGCACCCTGGAGCAATGTGCGGCGGCTCAGCTTGATCTCGGTCATCGTCGATTCTCTCGGTCGGGAGGGAAGAAGATATCAGGCGGAGAGCCGGTGCGCGGCCTCGGCATCCCAGCCGAGCGGCACGGTTTCCCCGAGGGCGACAGGGTTCGCGGCGAAGGCGTCGTCGTCGAGGATCGCCGTCAGGGGTCCGGCCTCGCTCATGCCGTCGGCTTCGAGCCCGACATGGACGGTGCTGCCCTGGTACTCCACGGAGACGATCCGGGCCGGCCGCGCGGCGGCGCCGGCTTGCGCTCCGAGCCGCATCCGGTCGGCGCGCACGGCGATGGGCGCCTCGCCAGGAAGCGCGATGATGTTGTGGCCGCCGATGAACTTGGCGACGAAGGCCGAGGCCGGACGCTCGAACACGTCGCGCGGGGTTCCGGCCTGCTCGATCCGGCCGCCATTCATCACCACGGCGAGGTCGGACAGCGCCATCGCCTCCTCCTGGCTGTGGGTGACATGGATGAAGGTGAGGCCGAGCTCCTTCTGAATTCGTTTCAGCTCGGTCCGCATCCTGACCCGCAGGAACGGGTCGAGGGCCGAGAGCGGCTCGTCGAGGAGGAGCACCTTGGGTCCGGTGACCAGCGCGCGGGCGAGCGCCACGCGTTGCTGCTGGCCACCGGAGAGCTGAGCCGGCAGGCGCTCGGCAAGGTGGGACATCTGGACGAGGTCGAGCATCGCCATCGCCTTGGTACGCCGCTCGGCCTTGCCGATCCCGCGCATCTTGAGGCTGAAGGCAACGTTGTCGCGGCAATTCAGATGAGGGAACAGGGCGTAGCTCTGGAACATCATCGCGGTGCCGCGCTCGGACGGCGCAGCGTCGCCGACCGCACGAGGTCCGATCACCACGTCGCCGCTGGTCACCGTCTCGTGGCCGCCGATCATGCGAAGCGTCGTGGTCTTACCGCAGCCCGACGGCCCGAGCAGGCAGCAATAGTCGCCCGACCGGATCTTGAGGTCGATGCCGTCGACGGCGGCCGTGCCACCGTAGCGCTTGGTCAGCCGGATCAGCTCGACGTCCATGTGGCCCCCGTTTTCGCCGACATCAGCAAAGGTCGGGCCAGGGCGCGGCGAGTGTCCCGCTTACTGCCGCGCCGCCGGATCAACCGCCCTGTCGATCACCCGCCCGTGCCCGACATCCCCGGTCACCCGGCCATCCTCCGCGATGACTTCACCGCGTGCAATCGTCATCACCGGCCAGCCGGTCACGGCAAATCCCTCCCAGGGGGTGTAGTCGGCGCCATGGTGGAGCGCCTCCTGCCGGATCGTCTCGCGGCGGTTCGGGTCCCATAACGTCAGGTCGGCATCGAAGCCCGGGCCGATCGAGCCTTTCCGCGGATAGAGCCCGTAGAGCTTGGCGTGGTTGGTGGCGCTGAGTTCGACGAAGCGGTTGAGGGAGATCCGCCCGGCCGAGACCCCTTCGGAAAACAGGATGGGCAACCGCGTCTCGATGCCCGGGATACCGTTGGGCACCCAGCGGAACGAGGTCCGGCCCTTCGGGTTCAGCTTGCCGGCAGGGTCGTCGTATCGGAACGGGCAATGGTCGGAGGAGACCACGTCGAACAAACCGGTCTGGATTCCGCGCCAGATCGCCGCTTGGTTCGAGGCCTCGCGGGGAGGCGGCGAGCAGACGTATTTCGCCCCCGCCATCGGGTCGTCGGAGCCGAGACCCTTCATGTGGTCGGCGGTCAGAGTCAGGTATTGCGGGCAGGTCTCGGCGCGGATGTCGAGCCCGCGCGAGCGTGCCCAGGCGATCTGCTCCATCGCCTCCTCGCCCGAGACGTGGACGATGACGATGGGGAGATCCACGAGCTCGGCATGGGCGATCGCCCGGTGCGCCGCCTCGCGCTCCACCACCTGCGGACGCGACAGGGCATGACCGAAGGGCCGGGTCTCGCCCGCCTTCTCGAGCCGGTCGGTCATGTAGCGGATGGCATCGTAGCCCTCCGCATGGACCATGACGCGGGCGCCCTTGCTACGGGCAAGGTCGAACACATCGAGGATCTGGCGGTCGTTCAGCACCAGGTCGTCGTAGGTCATGAACACCTTGAACGAGGTGTAGCCCTCGGCGATCAGCGCCGGCAGCTCCTGGCCGAGCACCGCCGGCGTCGGGTCCGAGAGGATGAGATGGATGGCGACATCGATATGGCACTGGCCTTCGGCGAGCGCCCTGTAGGCGTGCGTCGCCTCGCGTAAGGACGCGCCCCGCGGCTGAAGCGCGAAGGGCATGACGCAGGTATTGCCGCCGGCCGCCGCCGCCCGCGTCGCGGAGGCGAAATCGTCGGCCATGACGATGCCGGGGCCTGACGCCTGAGCGATGTGGACATGGCTGTCGATGCCGCCGGGCAGGACGAGGAGCCCGCTCGCGTCGATGGTGCGGGCGGCATCGGTGACCTTGTCTGCCACCGCCGCGATGCGGCCTTCGCGGATGCCGAGATCGGCGCGGATCGTGTCGGTGGCGGTGACGATGGTGCCGCCGCGGATGGCAAGGTCGAATTTGGGCACGTTTCTCAGACCTCCAGGATTTTTCTAGGCGTCGACGCGGGCGATGATCGCCACCGGGCCGCCGCCATCCGGCCCCTGATGCTCGGCGCCGCCGGACACGAACAGGTCTGTCCGCCCGATCGCAGCGGCCGCCACTCCGCCGACCAGGGCCCGCGCATGGCGGGTCGCGTTGATGTCGCTGTCGTCGTTCATGATGTGACGCCGCCCCCGGATCAGGCCGTCATACGAGGGCTCGGCCTTGGCGAGGAAGGCGATCACGCGCTCGGAATCCGCCGGGCTCAGTTGCCCGGCTCCTGAAAAGCCGAGATCGGCAAGAGCACCGTGGATCGCTCCAAGATCGATGCCGTCGCGCATGACCCGGTGGGCAATCCGATAGGGGCCGCTCCAGCCGGGTGCTTGCCCGAGCACGATGACCTCGTTGCGCATCAGTTCGATCCCGGCGGAGGCGCTGGCGCGGCCGGACCACAGGTCGCGGGCAACGCCGATCGCCTCATCGTCTAGGGCAGACCGGGCGATTTCACCGAGCGCAAGGCCGATGCCCAGGGCAGAGGCGCCGCGCGATAGGCCCATCGAGGCGTAGGTGTCGTGGGTGGCGACGCCGTGCCCGCGGGCAGCGGCCTCGGCGATGCGCGCGCTTGTGAGGAGCGGGCATTTCACCTGGACGAAATGCACGTCCGCCTCCGACGCGATGCCGGCCTGCGCCATGGCGCTCGCCACTGCCTCGGCGGTCGCCTCGACCTGCGCCATGCGGCCGATCTCTTCGGGCAGGAAGTCTCGCGAGAAGGCCGCACCCACCGCGAGGGCAGGGCCTTTCACGCCGGCCTCGCTCTCCCGCCGGGCGAGAATGAGGATATGCGGCGACAACCCGCCCTCGGTGCCGCCCGACATGACAAGAGCAACGCGGGCGGCCACGTCCGGCAGGGTGCAGCCGAGTGCCTCGGCGAGGAAAGCCTCGAGGGCCATCACCGAAAGCTGGCGGGTGAAATCGTTGACGCAGCCATTGCCCTCTGTCTTGCCGAAGATCGCGACGATCTCCTCCGGCCTGACCGCGCCATCGCCAATCAGGGTGCGCAGACCCGACACGTCGGCAGGATTGCCGGTCGGAACACGGAAGACGAGGCATTGCGGCATGATCGATTCCGGCATGAACTCCGCTGCCGATCTAGCGTATGCGGTGGGCATCGGGCGAGCACCGGATTGCGTGCAAGGTGCTGCCAAAAACAGCACGGTCGCGCACTCAATTGAGCAGCAACCCCGGATGAAAAGTCTCCGGCGCCCGTGATCTTGCGCCCTCGTTGCGAGAACGGCACGAGTCCCGCGTCAGGGTTTAGCGGACACCAACCGAGGAAGACGGCGACGCATGCACGAGACACGGCATAACCTGCGGGTCGATGGATCGCGCCTCTGGGCGATGATCCAAGAAACGGCGCGGTTCGGCGGCACGCCCGAGGGCGGCGTCGATCGGCTCACCCTGTCGGCGACGGACGGGCAGGTGCGGGACTGGTTCCGCGATGCCTGCGAAGCGGCCGGACTCGAAATCCATGTCGACGAACTCGGCACCCAGTTCGCCCTGCGCAGAGGCCGCGACATGAGCCTCGCGCCGGTAGCCTGCGGCTCGCACCTCGATACCCAGCCGACCGGCGGGCGCTTCGACGGCATCCTCGGCACGCTCGCCGGTCTCGAAGTGATGCGCACCCTCAATGATGCGGGGATCGAGACCGAGGCGCCGCTCATGGTGGTGAACTGGACCAACGAGGAGGGCTCTCGCTTCGCACCCGCCACCATGGCCTCGGCCGCCTATGCAGGCCTCTACACGGCAGAGGACATCCGCTCCCGCCGGGACGCGGCCGGGATCAGCGTCGGAGAGGCCCTCGACGCCATCGGCTATCGCGGCGGCGAGCCGACGGGTGCAAGGCCGATCGGCGCCTTCGTCGAACTGCATATCGAACAGGGACCGATCCTTGATGCCGAGGGTGAAACCATCGGCGTGGTCGACCGCTGCCAGGGTGTGGCCTGGTACGACGGCACGATCACTGGGTTCGAGAGCCACGCCGGGACGACGCCGATGCCGCGCCGTCGCGACGCCCAATGCGGCCTCGCCGAGATCGCCCTGGCAGCGGAGGCGATCGCCCTGGCCCACGCTCCCTCCGCCGTGGCGACGATGGGCGAGGCAGTGATCGCCGCGCCCTCGCGGAACGTCGTGCCGGGCCGCATCGCCTTCACTCTCGACATCCGTGATCCCGACCAGGGAACGCTCGATGCCATCGACGCGGCATTGCGCGAGCGCATCGCCGAGATCGGCACTCGCCGCAACCTCGCGATCACGCTCGACAAGATCTGGTCGCGGGCGCCGGTGGTGTTCGATGCGAGCGTCGTCTCGGCGGTGGAATCCGCGACGCGGGGGCTTGGACTTTCCCATCGGCGGATGGTGTCTGGCGCCCAGCACGACGCCTGCAATCTCGCCGACACGGTGCCGACCGCGATGATCTTCGTACCCTGCAAGGACGGAATCAGCCACAACCCGGCGGAATCGGCGACCCTGGCCGACTGCACTGCCGGCGCCGACGTCCTGCTCCAGACCCTTGTGGCGCTCGCGAACGCGCCTCAGGCCGGCTCGACGAGCAGCGTCTCGGGGATCGCGGCGAAGACGCAATCGGCCTCCGATCCGTCCTCGTAGGCGAGCATCGCGAAGGTGCCGGGTGTCTCGCGCGTCATCATGTGGGCGTGCCAGGCACCGGCCCGGTAGGTGAGGCCGACATGGCCGGGCACCGCGAAGGCGGTGAGCGTGCCCGGATCGGGCGCGCCATCGCGATCCTGCGCGACCACCACGACGTAGCCGGCGACGGAGAGCGGCAGGAAGCTCTGACTGGATAACGGGTGCTGCTCAAGGCGCCGCAGCGGCATGACGTCAGCGTAGGGCTCGCTGCGGATGAGGGCGAGGTTAGGCGGAACGGCCGGACGCCCGTTCCAGACCGGCGCGGCCCGGTCCTGGCGGGGAAGGGGGTCAGGCTCGGCGTGGAGCGTGCCGAAGCTCGCGAACAGGTCGGGCGCGATTGGCCGGATCACCAGGCGGATCGGGTCTCGGGGAGCGGGTGATGGCAGGGTCGTCATAAGCCTGTTCGTCTGTTGGCCGGGGCGCATTGGGTCCACGCAGTTTCCGCGCCGCCTGCGCCGCGGAGTTGGCCGCCCGCTTGCATACACCTTCCCGTCACAGTGCAGGGGAGGGTGTCATCAGTCAGTCGGCTCAGTTCACGCGTGCGGAAGCACAGTCCAACGGCCGGTCGAGCCGCCGATGGCTGCACCTGGGAGCCGCCCTGCTCCTGTCGAGCCTCGGTCCGTCCGCGGCCCAAGCACAGGGAACCCTGCGGATCGGCATGACAGCCTCCGACATTCCACTGACCACCGGCCAAGCCGACAATGGCGGCGAAGGCATGCGGTTCATGGGCTACACGGTCTATGACGGGCTCATCAACTGGGACCTGTCGAGCGCCTCGAAGCCGTCGGTCCTGATGCCCGGCCTCGCCGTGAGCTGGGGCGTCGACGGCACCGACAAGACCAGGTGGACGTTCAAGCTGCGCGAGGGCGTGACCTTCCACGACGGCTCGCCCTTCACGGCCGAGTCGGTGGTCTGGAACCTCGACAAGCTCCTCAAGAACGACGCGCCTCAATTCGATCCGCGCCAATCGGCGCAGGGTCGCTCGCGCATCCCGGCCGTGGCCAGCTACAAGGCGGTGGATGCGACGACGCTCGAAGTGGTGACGAAGTCGCCCGACGCGACGCTCCCCTACCAGATCGCATGGATCATGATCTCGTCCCCGGCCCAGTGGGAGAAGGTCGGCAAGAGCTGGGACGCATTCGCCAAGACGCCGGCCGGGACCGGGCCCTGGAAGCTCACCCTGTTCGCCCCGCGCGAGCGCGCCGAAATGGCGCCCAACAAGGAATACTGGGACAAGGCGCGGGTGCCCAAGCTCGACAAGCTCGTGCTGGTGCCGCTGCCCGAGGCCAATGCCCGTGTCGCGGCCCTGCGTTCGGGTCAGGTCGACTGGATCGAAGCCCCCCCGCCGGACGCCGTCGCATCGCTCAAGGGCGCCAAGTTCACCATCGTCACCAATGCTTATCCGCATAACTGGACGTGGCACCTGTCGCGGGCCGAGGGTTCGCCCTGGAACGACATCCGCATCCGCAAGGCCGCCAACCTCGCTGTCGACCGCGAGGGCATGAAGGAGCTCCTCGGCGGCCTGATGATCGCGGCGCAAGGGTTCGTGCCGCCGGGCCACCAATGGTTCGGCAAGCCGACCTTCAAGCCGACCTACGACCCGGAAGGCGCCAAGAAGCTCCTGGCGGAAGCGGGATACAGCCCGGCGAAGCCGGTCACGACGAAGATCCTGATCGCGCCTTCGGGCTCGGGCCAGATGCAGCCGCTGCCGATGAACGAGTTCATCCAGCAGAACCTCGCCGAGGTCGGGATCAAGATCGACTACGAAGTCGTCGAGTGGAACACCCTGATCAACCTCTGGCGCGGCGGCTCAAAAGCGGAGATGTCGCGCAAAGCGACAGGGATGAACTTCTCCTACTTTATCCAAGACCCCTTCACTGGCTTCATCCGTCACCTCCAGTGCAATTTGGCGGCGCCCAACGGCACTAATTGGGGCCATTACTGCGATCCGGAGATGGACAAGCTTTTCGACGAGATCCGCAATACCTTCGATCCGGCCGAGCAGGCCAAGGTGCTCGAGAAGGTCCACGAGAAATACGTCAGTGACGCACTGTTCCTGATGGTCGCCCACGACGTGAACCCGCGGGCGATGAGCCCGAAGGTGAAAGGGTTCGTCCAGGCGCAGAACTGGTTCCAGGATTTCTCACCGATCACCGTGGAGAAATGAGCGTCATGGTTCATTGCGAAGGACGGCACGCCTCGCGCGCACCGTCCCTCCCCCCAACGGACCTCGGGCTTGCCCGAGATCCGCACCTTGGTGCTCAAGTCGGACAGGCCCGTCTTGAGCGGGGGAGGGCAGCCCGCGAAGCGGGTCGGGACAGGAAAGCGCTGCGTTCGCCGGAGAGGTCGCGGTCCCTTCTCACGCCAGCTTCGCAGGCAGCCTTCCCCGTGTTGCGGAGAGGGTCGCCATCATGCTGAGCTTCATCCTCCGGCGCCTCGTCGCCGTGACGCCGGTGGCGCTCGGCGTCAGCGTCGTCTGTTTCATGCTGGTGCATCTCGCACCGGGCGATCCCTTGAGCGCGGTGCTCCCGGTCGACGCGACGCAGGAGACCATCGATTCCATGCGCGCCGCCTACGGCTACGACAAGCCACTGCCGGTGCAGTATTTCATCTGGCTCTGGCACGTGCTGCAGGGCGACCTCGGGACCTCGATCTCGAGCGGGCGCCCGGTGGTGTCCGAAGTCGGCCGCGCCGTCGTCAACAGCCTGATCCTCGCTTCGGTGGCGACACTGATCGGCTTCACCTTCGGCACCTTCTTCGGCTTCGTCGCCGGCTACTTTCGCGACTCCCTTCTCGACAGGCTGGCCTCGGCGGTATCGGTCTTCGGCGTCTCGGTGCCGCATTACTGGCTCGGCATGGTGATGGTGATCATCTTCTCGGCGACGCTCGGCTGGCTGCCGCCGACGGGTGCCGGGCCGGACGGCTCGGGCAACTGGCGGCCCGACTTCGAACACCTTCGCTACATGATCCTGCCGGCGCTCACGATGTCGGTGATCCCGATGGGCGTGATCGCCCGCACCATCCGGGCCCTCGTCGGCGACATCCTCTCCCAGGATTTCGTCGGCGCTCTGCGTGCCAAGGGCCTGTCGGAATTCGGCGTGTTCAAGCACGTCGTCAAGAACGCCGCGCCGACGGCCCTGGCCATCATGGGCCTCCAGCTCGGCTACCTCCTCGGCGGCTCGATCCTGATCGAGACCGTGTTCGCGTGGCCGGGCACGGGCTTCCTCCTCAACTCGGCGATCTTCCAACGCGACCTGCCGCTCCTTCAGGGCGCCATCCTGGTGCTGGCGATGTTCTTCGTCGCCCTCAACCTCATCGTCGACGTCGTGCAGACGGCACTCGACCCGCGCATCGAGAGGGGCTGATGGCCGGAACAACCACTCCCGTCACGGCCGGCATCGACCCTGCCATGGGCGCCGCCGGGCCGAAGCCGGAGGCCTTCGTCGCCTCGGTCGGATTCTGGGGCGGGGTCGGGCGCAAGCTCGTGCGCGACCCCGTGGCGATGACGGCCGCCGCCATCATCCTGATCATCGTCGCGGTCGCGATCCTGGCTCCCTGGATCACGCCGATGGACCCCTATCGCGGCTCGATGCTCAAGCGGCTGAAGCCGATCGGCGACGCGACCTACATCCTCGGCTCGGACGAGCTCGGCCGCGACATGCTGAGCCGCCTCATGATGGGGGGGCGGCTCTCGTTGTTCATCGGCGTTACGCCGGTCATCCTCGCCTTCATCATCGGCTCCGGGATCGGCATCCTCGCCGGCTACGTCGGTGGATGGCTCAACGTCATCCTCATGCGCACCATCGACGTGTTCTTCGCCTTTCCCTCGGTACTTCTCGCCATCGCCCTGTCGGGTGCCCTGGGCGCCGGCGTCCTCAACTCGATCGTGTCGCTGACCTGCGTGTTCGTGCCCCAGATCGCCCGGGTGGCTGAGAGCGTGACGACGCAGATCCGCTCGCGCGACTATGTCGACGCGGCCAAGCTCTCGGGCGCCTCGACGCTGACGATCCTGCGGGTACAGGTGCTCGGCAACGTGCTCGGTCCGATCTTCGTCTACGCGACGAGCCTGATCAGCGTCTCGATGATCCTCGCCTCGGGCCTGTCCTTCCTCGGTCTCGGCGTAAAGCCGCCGGAGCCCGAATGGGGCCTGATGCTCAACACGTTGCGTACCGCGATCTACGTCAACCCGCTGGTGGCGGCCCTGCCGGGCCTCGCCATCTTCATCGTGTCGATCTCGTTCAACCTGTTCTCCGACGGCCTTCGGTCCGCCATGGAGGTGAAATCGTGAGTGCGGCGATCGACATTCGGGACCGGGGTGGGCCGGCTCAGCCGCTCCTCACCGTGGACAAGCTCATCAAGCACTTCCCGATCAAGAAGGGCTTGGGCGGCAAGAAGGCGGTGGTGCGTGCCGTCGACGGGGTCGATTTCGAGATCCTGAAGGGCGAGACCCTCGGCATCGTCGGCGAGTCTGGTTGCGGCAAGTCCACGACCGCCAAGCTGATCATGGGTCTGATCGAGCATGATTCCGGGCAGCTGCTGTTCGACGGCGAAAAAATCGGCAGCCGCGCCCTGCCGATGCGTTCCTTCCGCGCCCAGACCCAGATGGTGTTCCAGGACAGCTACTCGTCGCTCAACCCGCGCATGACCGTCGAGGCCTCGATCGCCTTCGGCCCTCAGGTCCACGGCGTTCCGAAACGCCAGGCGATCGAGCGTGCGCGGTCCTTGCTCGCCCGCGTAGGCCTCGAGCCGACCCGCTTCGCCGCGCGCTATCCCCACGAGCTCTCCGGCGGCCAGCGCCAGCGCGTCAACATCGCCCGCGCTCTCGCCCTGGAGCCACGCCTCGTGGTGCTCGACGAGGCGGTCTCTGCCCTGGACAAATCCGTCGAGGCGCAGGTGCTCAATCTCCTCCTCGACCTGAAGCAGGACTTCAACCTCACCTATCTGTTCATCAGCCACGACCTCAACGTGGTGCGGTTCATCTGCGACCGGGTCGCGGTGATGTATCTCGGCCAGGTCGTGGAGATCGGTCCGGCCGACACGGTGCTGGCCTCGCCCTCCCACCCCTATACTGCCGCCCTCCTGTCCTCGATGCCGTCCCTCGATCCTGATAACCGGACCGAGGTGGCGCCGCTCGCCGGCGACCCGCCGAACCCGATCGACCCGCCCAGCGGCTGCCGCTTCCATCCGCGCTGCTCGCTGATGGAGCCGGTCTGCCCGGCCAACGTCCCGCCCCTCGACGGTGTCGGCGAGCTTCACCGCGTCGCCTGCCTCGCCCGCCAACCGGGCTCGGGCCACAGCCTTGCGCCGGCCCAGCAGGTGGCGGCATGACGGCATCCGCGATTCCCCCCACTTCCTCCGATCCGGCGGTCGAGATCCGCGGCCTCAGCGTCACCTTCGGCGGGAAGGTCCGTGCCGTCGACGGCGTCGATCTCGTCCTCGGCCGTGGCCAGGCGGTGGCGCTCATCGGCGAGTCTGGCTCGGGCAAGAGCGTGACGCTGCGGGCGATCATGCGCCTCAACCCCGAGAACAAGACCAAGATCGAGGGCTCGATTCGTGTCGCCGGCCAGGACGTCATGGCGATGTCCAAACGCGAACTCACCCGTCTGCGCGGGCGGGCCGTGGCGATGATCTTCCAGGAGCCGTTGCTCGCCCTCGACCCGGTCTACACCGTCGGGCGCCAGATCACCGAGGCGATCCGCCGGCACGAGGGCCTGAGCGAGACGCAGGCACGGGCGCGTGCCCTGGAGCTGTTCGAGCGCGTCCGCATCCCAAGTCCGCAGAGGCGTCTCGACGCTTATCCGCACGAGATGTCCGGCGGCATGCGCCAGCGCGCGATGATCGCCCTGGCGCTCGCCTGCCGGCCCAAGGTTCTGCTCGCGGACGAGCCGACGACGGCCCTGGACGCCACGGTCCAGATCCAGATCCTGCTGCTGCTGCGCGAATTGCAGGCCGAACTCGGCCTCTCGACGATCTTCGTCACCCACGACCTCGGCGCCGCGGTCGAGGTCGCCGACCGGATCGCCGTGATGTATGCCGGCCGCATCGTCGAATCCGGCACGGCGCGCCAGGTCGTGCTGAGCCCGAACCACCCCTACACGATCGGCCTGCTCAGCAGCCGCGCCGACGGGGCTTTGGTCAAGGGCTCGCGCCTGGAGACGATTCCCGGCAGCCCGCCCGACCTCGCCAACCGCAAGCCCGGCTGCCCCTTCGCACCGCGCTGCTTCCTCGCCATCGACCGCTGCCACAAGGAGGTCCCGCCCACCGTCGAGGTCGGCCCAGGCCATGGCGCCGCCTGCTGGCGCTCGGACGAGGCGGGAGCGGCGTTCAGGGAGCGGTTGGAGGCGGTGGCGGCGGTCGCATAGTCCGCGCCTTCATTTCTCCCGGCAGCACGCCATGATAGATGGGTCATGAGGAAGACGTGGGCGGTAAGGAGATCAGCGCGATGGCCGTGCGTCTGGACGACGATCCGGTACTCGCACGCTTCCGCGCTGCGGTAGAGCGGATCTACGGCGCGCAAGTCGAGCGCCTGGTGCTCTTCGGCTCGCGTGCCCGCGGCGAAGCCCGACAGGATTCCGACTACGATGTCGGTGTGTTCCTGCATGACCTGCGCGATTTCGACCGGGAAGCCCGGACCCTGGCCGAGATCGAGACCGACATCGTGATCGAGACTGGCGCCGTGATTCATGCGCTGCCGCTACGGGCAGGCTCCCACCGCGAACGCACCGGACTGATGCAGGAACTGCGGCGCGACGGCCGAGACCTGTGACTCCCGAAGCCGGCGATTATCTCGCCAAGGCGCGGGAGGAACTCGCCGAAGCCGGCGCGATCATGGGGATCGGCCTCGCAAAGGCCGCCGCACGCGGAGCGTATTACGCGGCGTTTCACGCCAGCGAGGCTCTGCTGGTGGCCCGGACCGGCAGGATCGCCAAGACACATACGGGCGTTCGCGCGGCGCTGGCGCAATTGCTGCGCGGGCCGCCACCATCCGATCGCGATCTGCTGACGTTCCTGGCGCGCGCCTACAAATACAAGGAAATCGGCGATTACGGTGTCGGACCGGGTATCGCGATCACCATCGGCGATGCCGAGGCCTTGCTGGCAGGGGCTGATCGGTTCATTGCCCGCGTGACGGCGTTGCTGGAAGCTGATCCGGCAGGGAGTCGTCCGGAACCGGATTGATCGCCCATCGTCTTGGCGGACCGTATCGGCCGGTTGGCGACACGCGGCTCTTCCTCACACGTTAGGCGCCGCGACCCGCTGGCGAAGCCCGGTGATCATCGCCTTGAGGGTTTCGGTGCTTGCGTCGCCCTGTGACGGCGTATGGCCCTGCACCGCGTAGACACGCTCATGCACGAAGGACAGCTTCGCGATCACCGCGGGCGTCAGCTTGAACGGGTAGAGGGCAGGCTGGCCCATCGAGCGGCTCAGAGAGTTGATCGCATAGGTGAGCGGCAGCCACGCCTCGATCATCCGGTCGAGGTCGGGGCTCTGGTAGGGATCGAAATCCACCGTCACGGCCGGCGTCATCTTCTGCCGTAGTCGTGGGTCGATGCACAGGCCGAACACGCTGGCCGTCTCCAGCGTGTCGACGATGTGGAGGTAATGCGCCCAGGTCTCGGCGAAATCTTCCCACGGGTGGCAAGTCGCGTAAGCGCTGACATAGCCCTCCGCCCAATCCTCGGGCGGACCGTGACTGTGATGGCGTTGAAGTGCGGCGGCGTAGTTCCGGCTCTCGTCGCCGAACAGGTCGCGGAAGGCCCACAGGCTGTCGTCGTGGCGGACGAGGACAGTCCAGAAATAATGCCCGATTTCGTGTCGGAAATGGCCGAGGAGGGTGCGGTAATACTCTCCGAACAGCATCCGGCGGCGCTCGCGCTCGACGTCGTCCGCTTCGGCGATGTTCATGGTGATGAGGCCGTCGAGGTGGCCGGTCAGCACCGGAGGCCCGATCCGATAGCTCTCTGCCGGGTCCACCAGGAAGTCGAAGGCGAGGCCGCTGACAGG
Source organism: Methylobacterium sp. (assembly GCF_019745455.1). GTDB lineage: Bacteria > Pseudomonadota > Alphaproteobacteria > Rhizobiales > Beijerinckiaceae > Methylobacterium. The sequence goes on along the minus strand of NZ_JAIETD010000124.1, from coordinate 41,733 downwards.
ATCCTCGTCGCGCGTCGTCAAAGGCAGGTTGAGGCGCATCAGCGAGTAGAACAGCCGGTGCTTGGCAGCCTCGATCTGGCGCCAGCGGGTCAGGTTCCAAGCGATGGCGAGGTCCGGAACCATTCGGTTGTGGCGGCAGGCGGAGCAGAAGCGGTCGGTGCTGTCCTCCGGCACCAGCCAGTTGCATGCGTCGTAGGCGGCGTTGGCGCAGAAGCGGTACTTGCGGCCCGGATCGGCATAGGCGTGCCAGAGGTCTCCGGACGGCTCCAGGGCAGAGACCTCGTGGACGCCTCCGACATAGCCGAGCCGGCGCTGGCAGCTGTCGCAACGGCTGCTCTCGAAGCTGACCGGCTGGTCGCAGGCCTGGCATTGGAAGATCTTCATGACGGGGTCACGCTGGCCAAACCAACTCCTCGGCGATCCCCGATGCCGGTGCGCCGTCGATGGCCGTCATCGGACAAGGCACCGGCGGCTCGCGAAGTTCCCGCCATGACCTACACGGGCCCATGATGCACGGGATTTGCTTCCGGCCGAAGGCGCGGCTCGAAGCCATGGCAACAACTCCCGGGACGCCTTGGAGGACCATGCCGGAATCGGGGTCGCGCCGGCGCCGTTACAGACGTACCATCGCCGTCCTATAGAACGCGCGGACCGGTTTCGATCTGCGGATCGATCCGGGGTTTCGATCGTCCGCTCGCCAGAGCGGGCCTCGCTGCCGAACACCTTGCAGACTCAACCTCGCGGGAGCCTCCGTGTCGATCAAAGCCGCCCTGCACCACGTCACGCACTACACCTACGACAGGCCGATCTCGCTCGGCCCTCAGGTGGTGCGCCTGCGTCCTGCGCCGCATACGCGCACGAAGGTGCCGGCCTATTCGCTCAAGGTCACGCCCGAGAACCACTTCATCAACTGGCAGCAGGACCCGAACGGCAACTGGCTCGCCCGCCTCGTCTTCCCTGAGAAGGCCAAGGAACTGAAGATCGAGGTCGACATCACCGCCGACATGGCTGTGATCAACCCGTTCGACTTCTTCGTCGAGGATTACGCACAGGCCCGGCCGTTCGACTACGACCCGGAACTCACCGCCGAGCTCAAGCCCTATCTCGCCACCGACGACGCCACAGGGCCGGAGATCGACGCCTTCCTGGAGCGGCTGCCGAGCGAGCCGAACACGGTGCTGTTCCTCGTGGCGCTCAACGCGCAGATCGCCTCCGAGGTCGCCTACGGCGTCAGGATGGAACCGGGCGTCCAGAGCCCGGCCGAGACCCTGACCCTCAAGAGCGGCTCCTGCCGCGACTCCGCCTGGCTCCTGGTGCAGGTGCTGCGGCGGATCGGACTCGCGGCGCGGTTCGTGTCGGGCTACCTGATCCAGCTCATCCCGGACACCACCGCCGTCGACGGCCCGGCCGGCACCACCACGGACTTCACCGACCTTCACGCCTGGGCCGAGGTCTACCTACCGGGCGCGGGCTGGATCGGCCTCGACGCCACCTCGGGGCTTCTCTGCGGCGAAGGCCACATTCCGTTGGCAGCAACGCCGCATTATCGCTCCGCAGCGCCGATCTCGGGCCTCGCCGAACCGGCCAAGGTCGAGTTCGGCTTCGAGATGACGGTGACCCGCGTGGCCGAGGCGCCGCGCATCACCAAGCCGTTTTCGGACGACGTCTGGACGGCGATGGACGCACTCGGCGAGCGCATCGACGCTGACCTCGCCGAGCAGGACGTCCGCCTTACCATGGGTGGCGAGCCAACCTTCGTCTCGATCGATGATTTCGAGTCGCCCGAGTGGAACGCCTCGGCCGTCGGTCCGACGAAGCGCGGCCTCGCGGACAAGCTCATTCGTCGCCTGCGTACCCGGTTCGCGCCCGGCGGGATGCTCCATTACGGCCAGGGCAAGTGGTATCCGGGCGAGAGCCTGCCGCGCTGGGCCTTTGCCCTGTTCTGGCGCAAGGACGGCAAGCCCATCTGGCGAAACCCCGATCTCATCGCCTCGGAGACCGGACCAGGCGAGGCGACGATCGACCAGGCGAAGGCCCTCATCGACGGCCTCGCCTCGACCCTCGGGCTCTCGGCCTATGTCCTGCCGGCCTATGAGGATCCGGTCTATTGGGAGGACAAGAAGGACGAGTTGCCGGTCAACGTCACGACCGCCGATGCCAAGCTGCCCAACCCCGAGACCAATACCCGAATCGCCCGAGTCTTTGCCCGTGGCCTTGGGGAACCCACCGGCTACGCGCTGCCATTGGCGAGCCTTCCCATCGGCAAGGGCGACGACGAGGTCCGGCAATGGATCTCGGAGCCCTGGGAGTTCCGCCGGGGCCACGCCTTCCTGACTCCCGGCGATTCCCCGGCGGGCTACCGCCTGCCGCTCTCCTCGCTCCCCCACGTGCCGCCCGAGCACTATCCCTATTACCAGCCTCAGGACCCGCTGGAGCGGCGCGGTGCGCTGCCAGAGGGCCATCCCGGCGAGAAAACCGTCAACGGATCGGGCGTGACCGGCGTCGCCGTCCGAACCGCGTTGGCGATCGAGCCGCGCGATGGGGTGCTGCACGTGTTCATGCCGCCGTTGCAGCGGGCGGAGGAGTACCTCGAACTCCTCGGCCATCTCGAGACCGTGGCCACGAAGCTGAAGCTGCCGCTGCACATCGAGGGCTACGAGCCGCCCTACGACCCGCGCATCGGCGTCATCAAGGTGACCCCGGACCCTGGGGTGATCGAGGTCAACGTCCATCCCGCCTCGAGCTGGCGCGAGGCCGTCACCATCACGAGCGAGCTCTACGAGGATGCCCGGCAGATCCGGCTCGGCGCCCAGAAGTTCATGATCGACGGGCGTCATACCGGCACGGGCGGCGGCAATCACGTCGTCCTCGGCGGTGCGACACCGGACGATTCTCCGTTTCTGCGCCGGCCCGATTTGCTGAAGAGCCTGGTGCTGTACTGGCAGCGCCATCCGAGCCTCTCCTACCTGTTCTCCGGCCTCTATATCGGCCCGACGAGCCAGGCGCCGCGCATGGACGAGGCGCGGCATGACGGGCTCTACGAGCTCGAGATCGCCCTCGCCCAGGTGCCGAAACCCGACGAGCCCAATATCCCGCGCTGGCTCGTCGACCGGATCTTCCGCAACATCCTCGTCGACGTCACGGGCAACACCCACCGTTCCGAAATCTGCATCGACAAGCTCTACTCGCCGGACGGGCCGACGGGCCGCCTAGGGCTCCTCGAGTTCCGTGGTTTCGAGATGCCGCCGGACCCGCGCATGAGTCTCGCGCAGCAGCTCCTCCTGCGCGCCATCGTGGCGTGGCTCTGGCGGGAGCCGCAGGACGGTAGATGCGTCCGCTGGGGCACCGGCCTGCACGACCGCTTCATGTTGCCCCACTTCCTCTGGACCGATTTCCTCGGTGTCCTCGGCGATCTGCGCACGGCCGGCTACGACTTCGATGCGGCGGCCTTCCAGGCGCAGTACGAGTTCCGATTCCCCGTCTTCGGCAGCATCGAGCAGGACGGGGTGAGTCTCGAATTGCGCCAGGCATTGGAGCCCTGGCACGTTCTCGGGGAGGAGGGGGCAATCGGCGGCACGGTGCGCTACGTCGATTCATCGGTCGAGCGACTCCAGGTGAAGGCGACCGGTTTCGTGCCGGGTCGCCACGTCATTGCCTGTAACGGTCGGCGCTTGCCGATGACCTCCACGGGGGTCTCGGGCGAGGCGGTGGCGGGCCTGCGCTTCAAGGCCTGGCAGCCGGCCTCCTCGATGCATCCCACGATCCCGCCGCATGCGCCGCTGACCATCGACATCCTCGATTCGTGGAGCGGGCGCTCCCTCGGCGGCTGCCGCTATCATGTCAGCCATCCGGGCGGCCGCAATTACGAGACCTTCCCGGTCAACACCTACGAGGCGGAAGGACGCCGCCTCGCCCGCTTCGAGGCCCACGGCCACACCCCCGGCAAGGTGGCGATGCCGCAAGAGGAGATCAGCCGCGAATTCCCCATGACCCTCGACATGCGGGTTCCGGCGCCGACATGAGCGATCCGGTCGGACAAGTGGCTGCGGAACGTATCGCGCGCTGGACCGCGGGCTATCGACCGCAGCCCGGCGTGCCCGACGAGTTCATGGATGCCAATGGACACGCGAAGGGTGCGTGGCCGCGCGTCCTCGGCCGCCTCGGCGCCATGGGCGAATCCGAGATCGCCGCGCGCTTCGCTTCGGCCGAGCGCCATATCCGCGATGCCGGCATCTCGTACCGGATCTACGGCGACAAGCGCGACCATGCCTGGCCCCTCGGCTCGATGCCCCTCGTCATCGAGGAGGCGGAGTGGCGGGCTTTGAGCGAGGGCATCGTCCAGCGCGCAGGGCTGATGGAATGGATCCTCTCCGACATCTACGGGGCAGGGAGCCTCGTCGCCGAGGGACTGCTTCCCGCCGCAGCGGTGGCCGGAAGCCCGGAATTCCTGCGACCGCTGCACGGCGTATCGCCGCCGGGCGGCCGCTGGCTCAAGCTCTACGCCGCCGATATCGGGCGGGGACCGGACGGGTGCTGGCGCGTGCTCGCAGACCGGACGCAGTCGCCTTCGGGTCCGGGCTACGCCCTGGAGAATCGCCTCGTCCTCAGCCGCGCGTTTCCGGATCTCTACACCGATCTCCACGTCGAGCGGTTGGCGAACTTCTTCCAGGCCTTCCGCGAGGGCCTCGTCGTCGGCGCGCAGCGCAGCGACCCACGCATCTGCCTCCTGACATCGGGACCGATGAGTTCGACCTATGTCGAGCAGGCGGCGCTGGCGCGCTATCTCGGCCTGCTCCTCGTGGAGGGCGACGACCTGGTTACCCAGGACGGCGTCCTGCACGTGCGCACGGTCTCAGGACTCAAGCGGGCCGACGTGCTCTGGCGCCGGATCGATTCCGATTTCATGGACCCGATCGAGCTCAATCCCGCCTCGCGCCTCGGCGTCCCCGGCCTGATCGAGGCCCTGCGCGCGGGCAGCCTCGTCGTCGGCAACATGCCGGGGTCGGGGATTCTCGAATCCGGCGCGCTCGCCCCCTACCTGCCGGGCATCGCACGCCGGGTCCTCGGGGAGGACCTGGCTCTCCAGGGCTCGCGCTCCTGGTGGTGCGGCGACCCCGATTCCCTCGCTCATGTCCGCGACAGGCTCGACGAGCTGACGCTGCGGCCGGTGGCGACGCCGGGCAAGGGCATGACCCGCGATGCGATCCTCGGTCCCCATGCGCTGGGCGCCGAACAGGAGCGGCTGGTGGCGGCCCTGCGCGACCGGTCCTTCGACTATGTCGCCGAGGAAGCTGCACCGCTCTCGACGACGCCCGGCTGGGAGCGGGGCAGCGGCACCCTTCGCCTCGTGCCGCGGCCCTTCGTGCTCCGGGTCTTCGCGGCGGCGACGCCCGACGGCTGGCGGGTCATGCCCGGCGGCTTCTGCCGGATGTCGGAGCGGCCCGACGTCGAACCGATCGAGATGCGGGCCGGGATCAAGGCGGCAGATGTCTGGATCCTGTCGGACAGGCCGGTCGAGCCGGTCTCGCTGATCCAGCAGGGCGCGCCCCGCGTGCGCCGCATCGCCGGCCACCTGCCGTCGCGGGCCGCCGACAACCTGTTCTGGTTCGGCCGCTACGTCGAGCGCGCCGAGATCGTCATCCGCCTCGTCGTCGCGCATCTCGGCAGCGTCGGCGACGCGGTGGTCGCCGACCTCGCCGGCGACGCGAAGGCGCCGACGGCGCTTCGCATCCGCGCCATCCTCGACGAGTGGGGCGCGATCAGCGCGCCGGACCTGCCTACCGCCTATCTTGCCCGCGAAGCCCTGTGCGGGCGCGATGTCCACGGCTCGGCGCTCTCGCACGGGCTCTCGGCCCAGGCGAACGCCGCCTCCTTGCGCGAACGGCTCTCGAGCGAGGCTTGGCGTGTGCTCACGGACCTGCGCGATGCCCTCGACCACGGCGACGGCGAGGCGCGCGCCGAAGCCCAGCTCCTCGGGCTGGCGGAACGGGCACTCAGCCATGTCGCCGCCCTGTCGGGCCTGGCGCAGGAGAACATGAACCGCACCGCCGGCTGGCACTTCGTCGACCTCGGCCGGCGCATCGAGCGGGCGATCAATACCTGTGCCCTGGCCCTGCGCTTTGCCGGCGACGAGGCGGGGGCCGAGGATCTCGCCGTGATGCTGTCGCTCTGCGATTCGCACATCACCTACGGCGCGCGCTACATGCACGGTGTCGCCCTCGACCCGGTGCGAGACATGGTTCTGCTCGACGCCTTCAACCCTCGCTCGGTGGCCTTCCAGATCGAGGCGATCACGCGGCACCTCGACGACTTGCCGGCCCTCCGCGCCGACGGCCTGCCCGAGCCGCATCGCCGCCTCGCCCTGCAGTTGCGGGCCGAGTTCTCCACCGGCGAGGCGGCCGATTTCGACAGCGCCTCGCTCGCCCGGCTGGAAGCCTCGTTCGAGACGCTGGCCGATGCCATCGCCGGCCGCTACTTCCCGAACGGCCCCCATGCCCTGCGGCCCGAGAAACTGATGGGGCTCGCGTGATCTACACGCTGCGCCATCTCACTCGCTATCGCTACGGCAAGCCGGTTCGCTTCGCCCGTTGCGCCCTCCGCCTTCGGCCGCAGGAGGGCGATGGCCAGCGGGTGATCGAGAGCACCCTGACGATCTCGCCGAACCCACGCACCCGCGTGGTGAGGCGCGATTACTTCGGATTGGAGATCGAAGCCGTCACCATCGACGCGGTCCACAGCGAGTTGCGGGTCGAGGCGCTCTCGCGCGTGGCGGTGGAGCGGCGGCCGCTGCCGGAGCCTGAATCCGGCCAGAGCTGGGAGGAGGTCCGGCTCAGAGCGCTGACCTCCCGCTCCCTCGGGGCCGACGCGCCGATCCACTACCTGTTTCCGAGCCTTCGCGTCCCCCTCGTCCCGGCCGTGACCGATTACGCCCGCGCGAGCTTCGCGCCGGGCCGCAGCGCCTACGGCGCCGCCTTCGACCTGATGGGGCGCATCCGCGCCGACTTCACATTCGATTCCAAGGCCACCACGGTGCAGACGCCCCTGGCAGAGGCCTTCGCGCAGCGTGCCGGGGTCTGCCAGGACTTCGCCCACATCATGATCGCAGGCCTCAGGGGCCTCGGGATGCCGGCTGCCTATGTCAGCGGCTATCTGCGCACCCTCCCGCCGCCGGGCCGTCCGCGCCTTCGCGGAGCCGATGCGAGCCATGCCTGGGTCTCGGTGTGGTGTGGGGATGGCTGGATCGGCCTCGACCCCACCAACGGCATCGGAGTCCGCGACGACCATATCCTCGTGGCGCAGGGCCGCGACTACACCGACGTCGCGCCGATCGACGGCATGGTCTCCTCGTCGGGCTCGCAGAAGCTACGCGTCGAGGTCGACGTCATCCCCGAAGGCGAAGCGATGCCGGAGGCCGTTGAGGCCGAGCCGGAAGCCGCCACCGCATAGGAGGGTGTCTGCTTGTCCGCGCTAGCTGCGCCCTTCCGAAAACCGCCGGAATGCCTCCAGCGTTTCAGCGCTGACATGGTGCTCGATGCCTTCGGCGTCGCGGCGGGCGGTCTCGGCGCTGACGCCGAGGGCGCAGAGGAAGTGCTCGACGATGCGGTGGCGCTCGCGGCTCTGGGTCGCCAGGGTCTGGCCGGCCGCGGTGAGGAAGACGCCGCGATAGGGGCGCTGCTGCACCAGGCCGTCCTCGGCAAGACGCTTGAGCATCTTGGCCACCGTCGGCTGGGCGACGCCGAGGCGGGCGGCGATGTCGACCTGGCGCGCTTCGCCGCCGTCGCCGATCAGGTCGGCGATGAGCTCGACATAATCCTCGACGAGTTCGAGCCGCCGCGCCTCGCGCGCCTGCCGGAAGCTTTCCACATGCACGTCTGCATCGATGAGGGTCGCTTCAGGCTCTGATCGCGGCGGTTCGCGCATGGTGCCGCTGACTCCCTGACCTATTCCGACGGGTCGCCGCCCGACCTGCCGCGTCTTGGGCCGATGCCGTGTGGCTCCGGCCGACTTCGTTCTAGCCAAGCCTGGCCCCGGATGGGAGCCCCCCGTTCGGGATCTGGCGATCGAAACCTGCAGGCGCCCGGAGTTGCGCCACAAAATCCCGCGCGAAGGCCGGAAGGGCGTCAAGGGCGCGAAGGCACAGGGTCAGGTCGCGCAATGCCCACGGATCGGTCAGGGGCACGAGGCCGATTCCCATGCTGCGGATCGCCCGTCGCGCCGTGGTCTCGGGGACGATGCCGACGCCGACGCCGCATTCGACGAGACGGCAGACGGCATCGAAGCTGCGCAACTGGACCCGCAGCCGCATGGTCCTTCCGTCGATGCGGGCGGCCTTGTCGGCAAGGAAGCGCGTGAGCGCGCTGGCTCTGTCGAGCCCGACGATGTCGTGTTCCAACACCTCGGCGAAGCCGACCTCGCCGCGCCCGTCGAGGGCGTGGCCGGAAGCGACCACGACGACGAAGCGATCCTGCCGGAACGGATAGGTCTGCAGGCTGCCGGTATCGACGGTGCCCGCCACGATGCCGAGATCGGCGGTCCCTTCCGCCACCAGCCCGACGATCTCGTCCGAAGTCCGCTCCTCGATGTCGACGCTGACGCCGGGATGGCTGGCGAGGTAGGCACTGAGCACCTCGGGCAGGAATTCGGTCAGCGCATTGGTGTTCGACAGGAGGCGGATCTGGCCGACGGTGCCGCCCGCGTAAGCCGCGAGTTCGCCCTGCATGCGCTCGACCCGGTCGAGAACGGCGCGGGCATGGGCCACCAAGGTGCGCCCCGCCGGCGTCAAGGCGACCCCTTGGCGGCTGCGCGTGAGAAGGGCGGCTCCGAGCGTCTCCTCCATGCCGCGCACCCGCGCCGAGGCGGCGGCGAGGGCGAGGTTTGCCCGCGCCGCCCCATGGGTGATCGAGCCCGCCTCCACCACGTGGCGGAACAGGCTGAGATCGACAAGGTCGAAGCGCATCATCCTGGCCGTTCCTGTCGCTGGTGAAAAGCTGGCCGTCAGGACTTCCTTAACCCTGTGCGCCGATGCTCATGCACATGGTTGTCCGTCGCCGCGTCCGTTCCGTCCTGATGCCGCTCGGCCTCTACGCCGTGTCGGCCCTCGTCGTCGGCTATTTCATACAGCAAGCCGAGGGCGGCAACCGCGGCCTCATCGCCAAGCGCGCCCTCAAGATCCAGGCCTACGGCCTCAACCAGGAGCTTGCCGCGGTGAAGGCGGACCGCGCGATCTGGGAGCATCGTGTCGCGCTCCTGCGCTCGGACCAGATCGATCGCGACCTCCTCGAAGAGCGTGCCCGCGTCGTCCTCGGCCGAGTCCACGCCAACGACGTGGTGATCATCGACCCCTGACGGCGCAGCGGCCAAGACGGGTGACAGATCCCGCCGTTGCTATCCTCCCGCCTGCACTCACCCTCGCTTTCCGGCCGACCCTGCCGTAAGACTTCGGCGGGCAAGATCAGGTCACGGGAGGTCGCCGATGGATGCCGCGAACGAAGCGGGTCACGCCAAAGCCGAAGCCGGAAAGGCCGCCCGCGAGAGCGCTCCCGATCATGCGCCGGCGCCAAACACGCCCCAGTTCACCAAGGACGAGGACCTTCACGCCTATCACGAGATGCTGCTGATCCGCCGCTTCGAGGAGAAGGCGGGCCAGCTCTACGGAATGGGGCTGATCGGCGGCTTCTGCCACCTCTATATCGGCCAGGAGGCCGTCGTCATCGGCATGCAGATGGCCTCGGTCGAGGGCGATCAGGTGATCACTGGATACCGTGATCACGGCCATATGCTGGCCTGCGGCATGGATGCCAAGGGCGTCATGGCCGAGCTCACCGGACGGCGCGGGGGCTACAGCCGCGGCAAGGGCGGCTCGATGCACATGTTCAGCCGTGAAAAGCAGTTCTTCGGCGGCCACGGCATCGTCGGAGCGCAGGTGTCGCTCGGCACCGGCCTCGGCTTCGCCGACGCCTATCGCAAGAACGGCAAGGTCAGCCTGACCTATATGGGCGACGGTGCCGCCAACCAGGGCCAGGTCTACGAGAGCTTCAACATGGCCCAGCTCTGGAAGCTGCCGGTCGTCTACGTCATCGAGAACAACCGCTACGCCATGGGCACATCGGTGGCCCGCGCCTCGGCACAGACCGATTTCTCCAAGCGCGGCATCTCGTTCGGCATTCCCGGCGAGCAGGTCGACGGCATGGACGTGCGCACCGTGCGCGAGGCGGCGAACCGCGCCATCGAGCACGCCCGTTCGGGGGAGGGACCCTACATCCTCGAGATGCAGACCTACCGCTATCGCGGCCATTCGATGTCCGATCCGGCCAAATACCGGACCAAGGACGAGGTCTCCAAGATGCGAGACGAGCACGACCCGATCGAGATGGTGCGCAAGCGCCTGATCGAGGCGCACGGCGTGCCCGAGGCCGAGCTCAAGGCGACCGACGCGAAGGTCCGAGAGATCGTCAACGACGCAGCCGAGTTCGCGACCCACGATCCCGAGCCCGATCCGTCGGAACTCTGGACCGACATCCTCCTCGAAGCGCGGGCCTGATCTTCTCCAGTCCGCCCGCCAACCCCGAGCGACGAGCACCCCATGGCGACCGACATTCTGATGCCTGCCCTCTCGCCCACCATGGAGGAGGGCAAGCTCGCCAAGTGGCTGAAGAAGGAGGGGGATTCGGTCAAATCCGGCGATGTCCTCGCCGAGATCGAGACCGACAAGGCGACGATGGAGGTCGAGGCCATCGACGAAGGGATTCTCGCCAAGATCCTGGTCGAAGAAGGCTCGGAAGGGGTGAAGGTGAACACCCCGATCGCCATCATCGCCGGCGAGGGCGAGGACGTGTCGGCAGCGGCCTCAGGCGGGGGCAGGAAGCCGAACGGGGCCGGCGAGCCCCAGCCCGCTCCGACTCCCGACATGAAGGCCGAAGGCCAAGCGGAAAAGACCGCATCCGCGTCCAAGACGTCGGACGACGCACCCAGGGCCCCTGCGGCGCCGGCCGTCATCACCAACAAGGCACCCGCCCCGGTGATGGAGGAATACCCCTCCGGTACCGAGATGGTGACGATCAGCGTACGCGAGGCTCTCCGCGACGCCATGGCGGAGGAGATGCGCTCCGACGATTCCGTGTTCGTGATGGGTGAGGAGGTCGCCGAATACCAAGGCGCCTACAAGATCACGCAAGGGCTGCTGCAGGAATTCGGCGCCCGCCGCGTCGTCGATACGCCGATCACAGAGCACGGCTTTGCCGGCATCGCAGTGGGTGCGGCCTTCACCGGCCTGAGGCCCATCGTCGAGTTCATGACCTTCAACTTCGCCATGCAGGCGATCGACCACATCATCAACTCTGCGGCGAAAACCCTCTACATGTCCGGCGGCCAGCTCGGCTGCCCCATCGTGTTCCGCGGCCCCAACGGCGCCGCCGCCCGCGTCGGCGCCCAGCACAGCCACGACTACTCCGCCTGGTACTCGAACGTACCGGGCCTCAAGGTGATCGCGCCCTACACGGCCGCCGACGCGAAGGGCCTGCTCAAGGCCGCGATCCGCGACCCCAACCCGGTGATCTTCCTCGAGAACGAGATCCTCTACGGCCAGACCTTCCCGGTGCCGAAGCTTGACGATTTCGTGGTCCCGATCGGCAAGGCCAAGGTCCACCGCACCGGCAAGGACGTGACCATCGTGTCGTTCTCGATCGGCATGACCTACGCGCTGAAGGCGGCCCAGGCGCTCGCCGAGGAGGGCATCGAGGCCGAGGTGATCGACCTTCGCACGCTCCGGCCCATGGATACCGACACGGTAGTGGAATCGGTCAAGAAGACCGGCCGCTGCATCACGGTGGAGGAAGGCTTCCCGCAATCGGGCATCGGGGCCGAGATCGTCGCCCGCCTGATGGTGGAAGCCTTCGACTTCCTCGACGCGCCGGTCCTGCGCATCACCGGCAAGGACGTGCCGATGCCGTATGCGGCCAATCTCGAGAAGCTCGCGCTGCCGAACGTCGCCGAGGTCGTCGAGGCGGCAAAGGCGGTCTGCTATCGATAGGGGCGGGATCGTGAGCGAACCCTTCGCCGAACTTAGCGTGCCGCCGGACGCCCTCGAACAGGGCGGCGTCGAAGTGTTGCGTGCGGCTGTCGTGGACGGAGCCGTGAGCGTTGCCCTGCGCCGTTCCTTCGACGACCCGGCGACCTGGGGCCGCCTGCTGATCGACCTCGCCCGCCAGGCTGCCCGAGCCTACAGCCTGGAGACCGGGATGTCGGAAGACGAGGCGTTCGACCGCATCCGCGCCGGGTGGGAGGCCGAGAGCCTCGACCCCGGCGGCTTCAACTAACGGCAGCGCCCATGGCCGACGCCGCGATCCGCGAAGCCACCTATGCCGATCTCGAGGCGGTCCCGGCGCATCTCGTCGCCGAGATCATCAATGGGGCGCTGGAGACGCATCCCTGGCCAAGGCCTCGTCATGGACGGGCTGCAAAACGCCTGGGCGGCGAGTTGTACGGACCCTTCGATCGCGGGCGTGGGGGCCCGGGTGGTTGGATCTTCATCGACGAGCCCGAACTTCGTCTTGGGGCAAACGTCGTGATACCCGATCTCGCGGGCTGGCGGCGGGAACGGATGCCGGTCGAGCCGGACACCGCCTTCATCGAGACGCCGCCAGATTGGGTCTGCGAGATCCTGTCTCCCTCGACGAGCCGCCTCGATCGCGGCCCCAAGCGCCGCATCTATGCCGAGGCCGGCGTCAGTCATCTCTGGCTCCTCGATCCTGGCGACGGCGTCCTCGAAGGCTTCGCGCTGACCGGCCGCCAGTGGCTGCTCCCCGGCACCGTCCAGCGCGGCGAGCCGGTCAGCCTACCGCCCTTCGATGCCGTGTCGTTCCCCCTCGACGACCTGTTTCCCTTCGACGACCCGGCCGCCCCCACTTCGCCAGAGACCTGACGCCATGCCGATCAACGTCCTGATGCCCGCCCTGTCGCCGACGATGGAGAAGGGCAACCTCGCCAAGTGGCTCAAGAAGGAGGGCGATGCGGTCAAATCCGGCGACGTGCTCGCCGAGATCGAGACCGACAAGGCGACGATGGAGGTCGAGGCCATCGACGAGGGCGTGCTCGCCAAGATCCTCGTCCCCGAAGGCACCGCCGACGTGCCGGTGAACGACCTCATCGCCATCATCGCGGGCGAGGGCGAGGATCCCGGAAGCGTCCAGGCGCCCGGCAATGGGGCCGCCAAGGCCGAAACCTCAAAGCCTGAGGCGCCACCTGCCACCGAGAACGCCACGCCCGGCGGCGGCACCATGTCCTATGCCCGCGTCAACGAGGCGCCGGAGGGCGCCAAACCGAGTGGCACGGCGCAGGCGCAGGGAGCGGGCGACCGGATCGTCGCTTCGCCGCTGGCCCGTCGCATCGCCAAACTCGAAGGAATAGACCTCTCGGCGGTCTCCGGTTCGGGCCCGCGCGGCCGGGTGATCGAGCGCGATGTGCGCGGGGCGATCGCGAGCGGATCGGCCAAGGCCGGAGCGCCGAAGCCGGCGCCCCCCGCTGCGGCGGAAACCGCGCCAGCGCCGGCCGCTCCCGGCCCGAAGGCTGCCGTCTCTGCGCCGGCCGGCCTCTCGGTCGATCAGGTCCGCGGCTTCTATCAGAAGGGCGCCTACGAGGAGGTGCCCCTCGACGGCATGCGCAAGACCATCGCCAAGCGCCTCACCGAGGCGATGCAGGTGGCGCCGCACTTCTATCTCACCGTCGATTGCGAGATCGACGCGCTGATGGCCCTGCGCGAGCAGCTCAACAAGAGCGCGGGAACGGGCAAAGACGGCAAGCCGCTGTTCAAGCTCTCGGTCAACGACTTCGTCATCAAGGCGATGGGCCTCGCCCTGATGCGGGTGCCCACCGCCAACGCGGTCTGGGCCGAGGACCGTATCCTGCGCTTCAACAACGCCGAGGTCGGCGTCGCGGTCGCGATCGACGGCGGGTTGTTCACGCCCGTCATCCGCAAGGCCGACCAGAAGACGCTCTCGACCATCTCCAACGAGATGAAGGACTTCGCCGCCCGCGCCCGCGCAAAGAAGCTCAAGCCCGAGGAGTACCAGGGCGGCGTCACCTCGGTGTCCAATCTCGGCATGTTCGGCATCAAGCACTTCACCGCGGTGATCAACCCGCCCCAATCTTCGATCCTGGCGGTCGGCGCGGGCGAGAAGCGCGTCGTCGTCAAGGACAATGCCCCTGCGGTTGTGCAGGTGATGACCGCGACCTTGTCCTGCGATCACCGCGTGCTCGATGGGGCGCTCGGCGCCGAACTGATCTCGGCGTTCAAGGGGCTGATCGAGGCGCCGATGGGGATGCTGGTGTGATCGCGTAGGTCGCTAACGCGCTCTCCTCCCGGCTAGGGGAGGGGAGGCGAACACCTCAATCCGCGAGAGCGGATCCACCCTCGGCACCGCTCCGCAAGGATCGGGCGCGTAGGAGCCCAGACATGCCCGAAACCTACGACATCCTCGTCATCGGCGCCGGCCCCGGCGGCTACGTGGCCGCCATCCGCGCCGCCCAACTCGGGTTCAAGACGGCGGTGGTGGACCGCGAGCATCTCGGCGGCATCTGCCTCAACTGGGGCTGCATCCCGACCAAAGCCCTGCTGCGCACCGCCGAGATCTACCATTACATGCAGCATGCGGGCGATTACGGGCTGTCAGCCAAGGAGGTCGGCTACGACACCGCCGCCATCGTCAAGCGCTCGCGCGGGGTCTCGTCCCGGCTCAACGGCGGCGTCGGCATGCTGCTCAAGAAGAACAAGGTCGACGTGATCTGGGGCGAAGCGTCGATCGAAGCGGCGCCGAAAGGCAACCAGGCCGGTACCATCGCGGTGAAGGAGACGAGCCGCGCACCGGCGCCGAAGGGAGCGCTTGCTGCCGGCTCCTATTCGGCCCGCCACATTATCGTGGCAACGGGTGCTCGGCCGCGCGCCATCCCCGGCATCGAACCCGATAAGAAGCAGATCTGGACCTATTACGAGGCCATGGTCCCCGAGAGCATGCCAAAGAGCCTGCTCGTCATGGGTTCCGGCGCCATCGGCATCGAGTTCGCCTCGTTCTACCGCACCATGGGCGCCGAGGTGACAGTGATAGAGCTTCTGCCGCAGATCCTGCCGGTGGAGGATGCCGAGATCGCGGGCCTCGCGCGCAAGCGCTTCGAGAAGCAGGGCATCAGGATCCTCACCGGCGCCAAGGTGACGAAGGTGGAGAAGGCGGCCGATTCCGTCACCGCCACCATCGAAACCGGCGACGGCAAGACCCAGCAGCTCACCGCCGAGAAGCTGATCTCGGCCGTCGGCGTCGTCGGCAATATCGAGGGGATCGGGCTCGAGAAACTCGGGGTGACGATCGAGCGCGGCATCGTCGTCACCGACGGATTGGGCAAGACCAACGTGCCGGGTGTCTACGCCATCGGCGATGTCGCCGGCCCGCCGATGCTCGCCCACAAAGCCGAGCACGAGGGCGTGCTCTGCGTCGAGACCATCAAGGGCCTGCACACCCACGCCATGGACAAGGCCAAGATCCCGGGCTGTACCTATTGCCAGCCGCAGATCGCCTCCGTGGGCCTCACCGAGGCGAAGGCCAAGGAGCAGGGGTTTGCCGTCAAGGTCGGCCGCTTCCCCTTCGCCGGCAACGGCAAGGCGATCGCCCTCGGCGAGCCGGACGGGATGGTGAAGACGATCTTCGACGCCAAGACCGGCCAGCTCCTCGGCGCCCACATGGTCGGGGCAGAGGTCACCGAGCTGATCCAGGGCTACGTGGTGGCGATGAACCTCGAGACGACCGAGGAAGACCTGATGCACACGGTCTTCCCGCACCCGACGCTCTCCGAGATGATGCACGAGAGCGTGCTCGACGCTTATGGGCGGGTGATCCACTCGTGATGTGACACGGAACTGCCCGGCCGCGGCATCGGACGAAATGCCTCCAGACGTGTCCTACGTCGCGGCGGCTGCCTCGGCCTCCTCGGCCCAGACCCTGAACAAGGTCAGCCGGTTCAGTCCGAAGGTGTGGGTGAGCGGCACGTCCGCGGCGTCCCGCCCTCGGGCGACCAGGATGCGGCCGCGTCGGGGGGCGTTGTTGCGCGGATCGAAGGTGTGCCAGGCGCCGCCGAGATAGACCTCGATCCAGGCGGCGAAGTCGCCCGGCGGATGCGGCTCGGGCTCGCCGATGAAGCTGAGATAGCCGGTGCAGTAGCGCGTCGGGATATTGAGCGCTCGGCAGAAGGCGACGCTGAGATGGGCGTAGTCGCGGCAGACGCCCCGGCCGACCGCCAGGGCGTCCGTGGCGGTACGGTCGACCCGCGAATAATCGTAACCGAAGGCGATGTGGTCGTGGACGTAGTCGCACACCGCCTGGACGCGTCCCCAGCCCGCCGGCGTGTCGGCGAACAGCCGCCAAGCCTCGTCGGAGAGAAGGTCGGATTCGCAATAGCGGCTGGCGACGAGGAAGGGCAGGGTCTCGGGCGGGAGATCCTCCACCGCATGCTGGACGGCGTCGGCGACGACGGGGTCCGGATCACCGTCATCCTCCATCTCGGCTTCGACCCGAAGGGTAAGCGGGCCGGCCGCGGCCACCAGCCGGGCACAGCGGTTGCCGAATGGATCGAGGAAGGTCTCGACCTCTGTCCCGGGATCGGCGGCCAGGGTGTCGGGGGAGGTCAAGGTGCCCCGACATTCGGGATGGGAGGTCAGCCGGGCGATCAACGGAGTCTGGTAGGCGAGCTCGTAGCCCATCTCGCAACCGAACTTGATCCGCATGCCGTCACCCCTCGCCCGCCCTCGTGACGACCCGCCTGCCTCATGCCTGCGCCGACTCGGACACGATAGGCCGCTGAGGTCACAGCCGGATGGCAGGATACCGAGGGCCGCGCGACCCGACGCCACGCCCGCTCCATCCTGAAACCCGCAACCCCTCCGGACGAGCCGGCGGACACCTCAAAGAGGCGCCGCCGTTTCCCGCACCGTCGCTTGCGCCCTGTCTCGCTTTTCCTGCATCCGCACCTGAAGGCGTCTGCGGCGCGCTGCAATGACGGTGCCATTGATCTCGCCGCCGAACAGGAACATCGCGGCGAGCCAGTACAGGAACACGAGGAACACCATGGCGGTAGCGAGGCCGCCATAGGTCGAGGCATAGGCGCCGGAGAAGCGGTCGAGGTAGAAGCCGAAGCCGAGGCCGGCGAGGAACCACAGGAGCAGCGTCACCGCGACTCCCGGCAGCACGGCGACGAGGGAGCGCCGTCCGGCAGCGACGAATTTGTGGGCGATCACCAGGACTGCGGCGATCAGGGTCGCGGTGATGCCGATCCGGCCGATGGCGACGGTGAGGCCGAGCGGCTCCAGCCCCGGCACGAACTTGATGAGGTTCCGCCAGATCAGGGGTCCGAGCACCACGAGGAGGGCGAAGGCCAGCATCGCGCAGGCGCCGCAGACGACGTAGCCGATCGATTCGAGCCGTGTCAGCCACCACGGCCGTGTCTCGCGCAGGCCATAGGCCCGGTTGAGCCCCACCCTCAGGCTCTCGACCCCAGATGACGAGAAGTAGAGGGCGAGCACGGCGCCGATCGTGAGGATTCCGCCGCGCTGCTCGGTGAGCACCCGGTGCATCTCCCCGACGATCGGCTTGGCGACCTCCCGCGGCCAGGCCTCGAAGATCAACACGCCCGCTTCGTCGGCGAGCGACTTGGTGCCAAACAGGCCGGCCAGGGCCGCGAGCAGGATCAGGAACGGGAACAGCGAGGTCAGCATCGAGAGGGCGATGTGGCTCGCGATCGCCCAGCCGTCATGAAGGACGAAGCGTTGGGCGGCGATAGCCGCGATGCCGAGGCTGGTACGCAGGCGGGTCACGGTCAGGGGCGGTTTCCTTCGAGTGCTGGACGCCTTCTAAACGCAAGGCACGGCACCCTTGCAACGCACCGGCGAGAAAAGCGGTCAGCGGACCGGGATTGCGTCTGCCTGGGTTGTCTTGGAGCGGGCGCTGTGATGCCTGCATCGCCGTGATGCCCCATGCCCCCGCGACCCGCGCTGCGATCAACGGATTGTTCGTCCTGATCTGGGCGACGGGCTTCGTCGCCGCCCGCTTCGTCGCTCCCCATGCCGAGCCGCTGACCTTCGTGGCCATTCGGGTCGCTCTCGTCGCGTTGGTCCTGGCCGCCCTCGGTCAGGTTCTCGGCGCGCGCTGGCCCAGCGGCCGCACCGAGTGGCGCGATGCGCTGGTGTCCGGGCTTCTGATGCAGGGCATCTACGTCATCGGGGTATTCTGGTCGATCAAGAATGGCCTGCCGGCCGGCATTGCCGCCCTGATCGGAAGCCTTCAGCCGTTGCTCACCGCGATGCTGGCACGGCCGCTCCTCGGGGAGGAAGTCAGCCGGCGCCGCTGGTTCGGAATCGCCCTCGGATTTGCCGGGACGCTCCTGGTGCTGGCGCCGAAGGTCGGGGTTGCTGGTGAGGCCGGCATCCCCATTCTCGCCCTCGGCGCCTGCCTCGCCGCCATGGCCGCCATGACCCTCGGCACGCTCTGGCAGAAGAGCCGTGCCGCCAATGTCGACCTGCTCGGCAACGCCACCGTCCAGTTCGTCGGCGCGACGTTTCTCGCTGTTCCCGTGGCTCTCGCCTTCGGAGACGGCCGCTTCGACGCGACGGCGCCGCTCTGGTTCGGCCTCGCCTATTCGGTCCTCATCAACTCGGTGGCGGGCATCCTGCTCCTGATGCTGCTGATCCGGCGCGGCGCCGTAGCGGGGGTCGCCTCGCTGCTCTTCCTGGTCCCGCCGGTCTCGGCGCTGATGGCCTATGCCCTGTTCGGCGAGGCGCTGATCCCAATCCAGATCGCCGGCATGGTCGTCGCCGCAGCCGGTGTCGCAGTGGCGAGCCGCGCCTAATCTTCGGCTTTATGAAATATACCACGCCGATTCAGCCCAGCTGCGGCGTCACGGCTCTACAGTGGCGCCGATCCTGCCTATATTGACCGGCAAGATATCATTCTTGCGAAGGAAGCGCCCCGATGTCCGCATCGCCCGCCGTCACGACCGAACCCCGGGATCTCGTCACCCTGGCCCGCGAGGCGGGAGAGGCCGCCAAGGGCCTCGTCGCCGAGGCGACCCGCCGGGTCCGCACACGGATCCTGTCGAGCGAGGGCAAGATCTCGGCCGAGAAGATGGAAGCCGAGCAGCACGCGACGCACGGGCTCGCCTGGCTCGCCACCTATGGGGAGGGTGTGCGCGAGCTCGGTGCCTATGCCGCCCGCCTCACCGAGACCGGGGAGTTCGGCGAGACCGAGGCACTCCTCGTGAAGATCGGACTCGGCGAGTACCTCGACCAGATGTTCTCGGGGATTCCGATGAGTCAGGGCGAGATGGTGCGCCCGACCGGCTCCCTCGGCCTATCGACCCGCGAAGTCGCCAAGTTCCGGAACGACGCCGTCGAGACCCTGATCGCCGAGGGCAACACCCCGGAGAACCGTGCCGCTCTCGTCGCCCGCATCCGCGACAACGGCGGCTCGGCCACCATCGGCAAGTCCGGCCTCGACGAGGACATGGAGGCGATCCGCTCCGAGATGCGCCGGTTCGGCCTCGCCGAGGTCGTGCCGCATGCCCACGAGTGGCACAGCGAGAACGCCTACATCCCGATGGAGATCGTTACCAAGATGGCCGAGCTCGGCGTCTTCGGGCTGACGATCCCCGAGGAATACGGCGGGATGGGCCTGCCCAAGATCTCGATGTGCGTGGTCTCCGAGGAATTGTCCCGCGCCTATATCGGCGTCGGCTCCCTCGGCACCCGCTCGGAGATCGCCGCCGAGCTTATCCTGTGCGGAGGCACCGAGGAGCAGAAGCACCGCTTCCTGCCCGGCATCGCGTCTGGCGACACGCTCCCCACGGCCGTCTTCACCGAGCCGAATACCGGTTCGGATCTCGCCTCGCTCCGCACCAAGGCCGTCAAGGACGGCGACGTCTGGAAGATCTCGGGCAACAAGACCTGGATCACGCACCCCGTGCGCGCCGACATCATGACCTGCCTCGTGCGCACCAAGCCCGAGGAGAAGGGCCATAGGGGCCTCTCGCTCCTCATCGCCGAGAAGCCGCGCGGCACCGACGAGGAGCCGTTCCCGGTCAAGGGCCTGTCGGGCGGCGAGATCCACGTCCTCGGCTATCGCGGCATGAAGGAATACGAGCTCGCCTTCGACAATTTCGAAGTCCCGGCCGGCAATCTGCTCGGCGAGGTCGAGGGCAAGGGTTTCGCCCAGCTCATGCAGACCTTCGAGTCGGCCCGCATCCAGACCGCGGCCCGCGCCGTCGGCGTGGCGCAGAACGCCCTCGATCTCGGCCTGCGCTATGCCGAGGAGCGAGTGCAGTTCGGCAAGGCGCTGATCAACTTCCCGCGCGTCGCCGACAAGATCGCCATGATGGCGGTGGAGATCAACATCGCCCGCCAGCTCACCTACTTCTCCGCCCGCGAGAAGGACGAGGGCAAGCGCTGCGACCTCGAGGCCGGGATGGCCAAGCTGCTCGGCGCGCGCGTCGCCTGGGCCTCGGCCGACAACGCCCTGCAGATCCATGGCGGCAACGGCTTCGCCCTCGAATACCAGATCAGCCGCGTGCTCTGCGACGCCCGCATCCTCTCGATCTTCGAGGGTGCGGCCGAGATCCAGGCCCAGGTCATCGCCCGCCGCCTGCTCGAGACGGCATAAGCGTTTCCCTCGCGGACCGGGTCGGGAACGAAGAAGCCGGGGCGGTCATCGCCCCGGCTCCTTCCATTGAAAGGGTCAGGACCCGCGCGCGATCACCGCGCGGTCCCGATCACTTTGTGATCTTCACCGAGACCGGATCGCTTGCGGGAAAAGTCTCCTCGACGGCGTCGTCGAGGCGCTCGTTCAACCGAGCCTGATCGTTCTCGGGCCTCTGGTCGTCGGTCGGCGTCGCGCCCCCCTGACGAAATCCGGGCTTCTCGTCCGCCTCAATCTTGGTCGTCGTCTCTGGTGGCATGGAGCCTCTCCTCGTCCCGCCCGGACACGAGGTGCCCGCGGCTTCGGAGGGTCAACGCGGGAGAGTGCCGGGGTTTCCGCCGAGCGCCGGTCTCACGACACTGGGACGGCAGACCGCGGCCGGGGAGACCTCGTGCGCGGTGCCGGGAGAGCGGAGGCTTCGCGTCTCACCACCTCGTAGACGTCTATGAGCCGGTCGAGATGCGCATCGAGGGTCAAGGGCTTGGCCCAATAGCGGTCATGGGCCGCCTGTCCCATGCGGCTGGCGACGTCGTCATCGGATAGCCGACGCAAGTGGGCGGCCAGGGCCTCGGCATTCCCGGTGCGGAACCAGAACCCGTTCGCGCCGTCCTCCACCGCCTCCCGGCCAGCGCATTCGTCGCTGACGATCACCGGCGTGCCACAGGCCAGGGCCTCGTAGACGGTGAGCGGCTGGCCCTCGTACCAGACGCTCGGGAAGACGAGGGCGCGGGCCTGCCGCATGGCCTCCGAGACCTCCGCCGGCCCCTTCCATCCAAGCATCACCGCTTCGGGATAGCGTGCCGCGACACTCTCGCGCTGCGGTCCATCGCCGATGAAGACGGGGCGGACGCCCGCGAGCCGGGCCGCTTCGGCGAAGATGGGCGCGCCCTTCTCGGTGGAGATCCGGCCGACGAACAGGAAGTCGCCTGGCAAGCCTTCACGACGCGGCATCCGCTCGACGGCGATCGGGTTGTCGATACGGTGAAAGCTGGTACCGGCCGGCAGGTAGGGCGCCACGACCCGCTCCTGCAGTTCGCTGATCGTCACGATGCGCGAGAACAGGGCGCGCAGGCCGGCGACATGATCGAGCCCTGCATGGCGCACCAGGCGCAGGACCTTGCGCGGGTAGCTTCGCGCATCGCAGTTTGTCGTCATGCAATCGAGAGACATCGGCCTTCGGTGACAGATGCGCTCGGCCGGATACTCGTAGAATCCGCCATTGGGGCAGACGAGGAAGAACTCGTGCATCGTGTAGAGCAGCGGCAGCCCTGAGCGCCGCAGGCTGACGCCGATCGAGGGGGACAAAGCCTTGGCGAAGGCGTGGACGTGGACGATTGTGTCGCGCGGATCGCAAAGGCACAATTCAGCAGCGAGCCGGCGCGCGGCCGTGCGGTTCCAGATTGCCTGAGCGGCGAAGACAAGGGGATTGCGGGCGGTCGAGACGTCGTCCTGACCGAGGCAGACGACGCGGATGCCGGCGGCCTCCAGGCGCGGATCGGCCGGGCCGACGGCGGCGAACAGGGTCACCCGGTTGCCGCGGGCGGCAAGGCCCAGCGCCTCGTCGATCGCGACCTTGGCCTGGCCGCCATTGATGAACGCATGGTCTGCGACGAGGACGACATGCATGGGGTCCGGCCTTCATCGCGCGTACTGACCTGCGATCTTTACCATCCGTGCGTTGATCGCCCGTAAACTTGGGGAAGCGCTTCGCCCCGTCGCGAAGACGTCATCGGAGCCGTCCCGACTCATGCACGTCGTCGTCCTGGCCGAATTCGCGGTGGCGAGCGGAGGAGCCGAGAAGGTCGCGGTGGAATCCGCCCGTGCGCTCGCCGAGGCAGGCGTCGACGTCACGTTCATCCAGGGCATAACGGGGCCTGCGGACCCGCTCCTCATCCATCCGCGGATCGCCAGGATCGGGTTGGGTCATCGCGATATCTGGAGCCGTCCGCGCCTCGAGGCGGCGGTCAGCGGCATCTGGGACGGAGGCTCGGCGAAGCGCCTGACCGCAGCCCTCGACGGCCTCGGCCGGCCGCCCGACTGCATCCACGTCCATCAATGGACGCGCAGCCTTTCGCCCAGTGTCTTTCCCGTCCTGCTGAAGCGCGGCGTGCCGGTGGTGGTGACGCTGCACGACTACTTCCTCGCCTGTCCGAACGGCGTCTACTACCGGTTCGACTTGGATCATCCCTGCACGAAGACCCCTCTTTCGGCCGGATGCATCGCAACCCCCTGCGACAGCCAGGGTCGCCTGCATAAACTCGTGCGGGTCGGCCGGTCCCTCGCCACGCGCGGCGCCATCGGGGATCGCCGGCTCGATGTCGTCCATGTCTGCGATGCCAGCCGGCATCGCATGGGCGATCTCCTCGGCGGCATGAATCTCTTCCATCACCGGATCGACAACCCGGTCGCCAGCCCCGAGGGAGCGCCGTCGGAGCCGGCACGAGGCGATTGTTTCGCGTATGTCGGGCGCCTGACTCGCGAAAAAGGGGCGGACCTCGTGGCCGAGGCCGCGGCCAAAGCCGGCATGCGGGCGCTCTTCATCGGGGCCGGTCCCCTGGAAGAGTCCTTGCGCGCGATGCCTCAGGTCGAGGTCATGGGATGGCAGTCTCCCGACGCCGTCGCGGCGATCCTCAGACGCCGGGCACGGGCGCTGGTCGCGCCTTCGCGATGGTTCGAGACCGGGCCACTGACCGTCTACGAATCGCTGGCCGCCGGCATCCCCGTCATCGCCTCGAATCGCTCGGGGGCTGCCGCGGCGGTTCTTGACGGGGTGACCGGCTTCGTCGTCGAACCGGAAACCACGTCCGTCGCGTCCGCGATGACTGAATTCGCTCGGGACGACCTCACGAATCGTCTAGGCCGCGCAGCCCATGCACGGTACTGGGCGGCACCGATGTCCGCCGCACGCCATGCCGAAAAGCTGAAATCACTCTACGAATTCGTCACAGGCGATGGATCAATGCTCGGCATTGCCGAGTCGACGAGCCCTTGACACTTATATTGCGTTGCAACATAGTTCTTCCGTGATGCAGCAAATTGGTCTGCATCCCCACTTGGAGGACAGTGATGAACGCCCCGACTTTCGAGATCCCCACCGAAATGCGTGATTTCGCGGAGAAGAGCGTCGATCAGGCGCGCAACGCCGTCGGTACCATGCTGGGCAACGCCGTGAAGGCGAACGAGCAGTTCCAGGCCTCCTCGAAGACGCTGCAGAGCTCGATGGAGGGCGCCTTCGCCAAGGGGCTCGATCACGTCCAGCAGAACGCCGAGGCGACCTTCGATTTCGCTCAGAAGCTCGTGCGGACCCGCGATCTCAAGGAGGCCTTCACCCTCCAGACCGAGTTCCTGAAGAGCCAGATGGCCGCGATGCAGAGCCAAGCCAAGGATTTCGGCGCGCTCGCTCAGACCGCGGTTCAGCCCCGGGCCTGATTGCTAAGCCTGACCGTCAAGCGGTCAAGCATGGGTCGGAGTGGCCGATAGCGGCCATTCCGCGATGACGGCTCGGCCGCGACTCTACGCTTCGTTCGGCCGCGACGGCACAGCGCCGATCCTGGAAGGAGACAGGCCGAATGGTGAAACGTCAGACCAAGCGGTCTTCGAGCCGCCGACGCCAGTCCCCGGTCGCCGCCGCGATACCCGAGACGGCAACGCCGAGGGACGATGCTCGAGGACCGACGGCGGGACCCGCCCCGGACCAGACGCTGGATACAGTCGAGGAGGCCCTCGCCGAGCCGGTCGTGTCGGCCATCTCGGCGGATCTCCCAGCCGATGCCGAGCACGTGGCCGAGGATCTTTCCCATCCGTTCCTAAGCCCTGAGCCGAGGGCGGCCGAGCATTCCCTTCCTCCGCCAAGCGAGATCCCGCTCGTGGTCGCGCAGGCGTCGCGAAAACCACCTTCCCTGGTCCCCGCCGACCTCGCTGCTGCCAGCGCGACGCTGCAGGTTTTCCTGCTCAACGAGGGGATCGCAGCTCTCGCGCATTGGCGTGCCTTGGCGGCGGTGCGATCTCCGGCGGATGCGATCCGCCTTCACCTCGACGAGATGCAGCGGGCGGCGGACGCCTCTCTCACCTGCATGGGCCGGATCGCTGGCCATTTCGGTCGGGCAGCGGCAGCCTGACGCCTTTTGGCGAAACCTCCCCCCTCGCGTCGGAGACTCGGCAGAGCTAGATAATCGGACAAGACGGTCCGTCGGTGCCGCGAATCCTTCGAACAGGATCGGCACGCTCGCGACCGTCATCGGTTTCCGGAGATCTCGATGCGCCGTTCCGCCCTGCTCGTCGCGCTGCTGGTCTCGCTGAGCCCTGATATGGCCTCGGCGCAGATCATGAAAACGCCCGACGTGGCGCCCGAGAAGGTAGCGCCGCAGGGCAGGGCGCAGGTCCAGCTCTCCTTCGCACCGGTGGTGAAACGTGCAGCGCCCGCTGTGGTGAACGTCTACGCCTCCCAGGTGGAGAAGCGCGGCG
Organism: Methylobacterium sp.; assembly: GCF_019745455.1. Classification (GTDB taxonomy): domain Bacteria; phylum Pseudomonadota; class Alphaproteobacteria; order Rhizobiales; family Beijerinckiaceae; genus Methylobacterium. Next base: position 16,546 of record NZ_JAIETD010000124.1, on the reverse strand, counting down.
CCAGCCGCAATGCCATGGACGAGTTCATGCGCCGGTTCTTCGGCGAGGACGGATCGCGCGGCGGCCGCGGCGCGCCGGGCGAGCGCGCCCAGCGTTCACTGGGTTCCGGGGTCGTCGTCGACGAAAGCGGCCTCGTCATCACCAACAACCACGTCATCGACAACATGAACGAGGTCCGCATCGCGCTCGCCGACCGGCGCGAATTCGAGGCGACCATCGTGTTGCGCGATCCCCGTACGGATCTCGCCGTCGTCAAGATCAAGACGCCGCCGGCCGGCCTGGTGCCGATGCCCTTCGGCGACGCCGACACCCTGGAGGTCGGCGATTTCGTGATGGCGATCGGAAATCCCTTCGGCGTCGGCCAGACCGTGACTCAGGGCATCGTCTCGGCGCTCGCGCGCACCCAGGTCGGATCGTCGGACTACCAGTTCTTCATTCAGACCGATGCGGCGATCAATCCGGGCAATTCGGGCGGTGCCCTCGTCGACCTGCAGGGACGGCTGGTCGGCATCAACACCGCCATCTACTCGCAATCGGGCGGCAGCCACGGCATCGGCTTCGCCATTCCCGCCAGCATGGTCCACGCGGTCGTGGAGACCGCAAAGGCCGGCGCCTCCACCGTGCGCCGCCCCTGGCTCGGAGCGCGTGTCCAGAGCGTGACGCCGGACATCGCCGAGAGCATGGAGCTCGACCATCCAACCGGCGTGCTGGTGGCGAGCCTGCAGCCGAAGAGCCCGGCCGAGGAGGCGGGCCTCAAGCGCGGCGACCTCATCCTGACCATCGACGGCAAGGTGGTCGACGATCCCGAAGCCTTCGGCTACCGCTTCGCCCTGAAGGGGCTGAGCGGCAGCGCCAAGTTCGGTATCCAGCGTGGCACCACGCGCTCGACGGTCGCGGTCAAGCTCGGGCCGGCCCCCGAGACCCGCCCGCGAGACGCCCTCAAGATCCGGACGCGGTCGCCGTTCATGGGCGCGACGCTGGTCAACACGTCGCCGGCCCTGGCCGAAGAGCTACAGGTCGATTTTCCGGTCGAAGGCGTGGCCATTGCCAGCGTCGACGACGGGTCATTTGCCAATCGCGCCGGCCTCCAGAAGGGCGACGTCGTCCTGGCGATCAACGGCACTCCGGTGAGCGCCACCAAGGACGTCGAAAAGCTGACCCGCACGAGCTTCAGCGCCTGGGAGGTCTCGATCAACCGCGGCGGCACGGTGCTGACCTCGGTGTTCGGCGGGTGAGGGTTCAGCCCTGGCTCTACAAAACTTTAGTCCAGCCGTGGTTGCAAGTTTTGCCAAGATATGGCGGCTGCTGCGCCTTCATGCCGAGTTCGTGGAGCGTCACGAACAGGCAAGGGGCGTTCTAAACCGGTCGCCACAGTCGCGCGCCCTTTAAAAAATGAATGCGGCCGTTGCCACCCTCAGCCAGCACCGCGCTGCCCCATTGACGCTCGCCGCGATCGTGCCACGCGGCGCTTCTGGAGAATGGACGCCATCGGCAAGCATGCGGGATGCGGGGAAACCCACTTAGTAAAGGCAGTTCAGAGTGCAGGCTCGATACTGTCGGACAAGAGCAATGTACCGCCTAGAGCCGAGACGAGCGATGGCCGATCGGTAACCGCTTGGCTGATCACCCACCCAGGAGCAGACCAACATCGTTCGATCCTGCACCATCGAAGATAGAATCCGCGGCTTCGAACTGATGCTGCAGCGCAGGCGGCACACGCGACAGCTCCATAGCGGAAGTTCCAGCCGTTCGATTCGAGATCTGAACCATGACAGAAATCACATCCCACTCATTTCAACCCTTAGGATTGAATGAATTCAATTTCGAGGGGCGGCGTCAGATTATCGAGCGCGCAGCAAACACTTCCTGCCCCATTCATACCGGTGGTTCATGCGCAACATTTCGATTTTAACATAAATCAGTTTATAGCATTTCCAAATTTTTTATGAGGTAGTCTGTAACAATTGAAAATCTGGTCCCTTTATTATCAGTCGCGCAATATTGACCAAATGCATTTTCGGATCGTAACGGACGAATCCTAATTCAATTTGGTCGTCGCCCGTGCCTGAATTCAAAATGAACAAGAGTCGGTTAAGCACATTTGTGGTTTCGGCTGCTCTCGCGCTTGTGCCACAATTTAGCTCTCTGATCGGCATCGGGCCAAGTTCCGCCATGGCACAGATCGCGGCTGACGCGTCCCAAGAGGTAAATCTCGAAGAGCTGGCAATCACCGGAAATGGTAAATCAACAAGTAAGGTAGACGGCTATCTTGCTCGAGACAGCCTCAGTGCCACCCGCACCGACACACCCCTTCGGGAGGTGCCGCAAACGGTGGTCGTTGTACCGGACCACGTCTTGAGGGACGCCGCCGCAACGCGGGTCGATACTGCGCTTGATCTCGCGGGCGTCGGACGAGCAAACAATTTTGCAGGTCTCGGTCTGACGGAATTCACTATACGCGGCTTCTCCACAGGTGAGTATTACCGCAACGGCTTCCCCGTGAACCGTGGCTTTCCGAACTCGCCTGACATCGTCTCGATCGAGCGTATTGAGGTCTTGAAGGGCCCGTCGGCCTTTCTCTACGGCCGTGGTGATCCGGGCGGCACTTTCAATATCGTCACCAAGCAGCCGATGGCAGAACGATCTCTCGCGATCGCAACACAGTACGGCGGCTTCAACAAGAGGCGCGCCACCTTTGATGCCACGGGTGCCCTGGATCAGGAGGGCCGGGTGCTCGCCCGCGTAGCGGGGGCGGTCGAGGACAACGGTAGTTTCCGCGATTTCGTACGCAGTGACCGCTACTACGTCGCGCCGGCTATCGCCTGGAAGCCGTCAGCCGACACCACGATCACGCTTGAAGGCGAAATGGTCAGTACCGAGGCGACCTTCGACCGCGGTATCGTACCCATCAACGGCAACCTGCGTACCGTGGTGCGCAACCGCTTCATCGGCGAACCCGGCGTTGCGCCGGTCCGCAACGACAATGCGCTCGGGCAACTCCGTATTGAGCATCGACTAAACCCGGACTGGATGGTGAGCGCGGGCGTGCAGGCACTCGCCGGCCGTATCTTCGGCGACGGTGCGGGCGCAGTGAACGTACTCGGCGACGCCCGGACCCTGCGGCGCACCTTCGAGCGCCGTGACCTGACTTGGTCCGATTTCGACCTGCAGCTCAACATCGCTGGAAAGTTCGAGACCGGTGTCTTCCGTCACACTCTGCTGATGGGGTTCGAGTACGACAGCTATCGCTACCGGGAGAAATTCCAACGCTCGAACGCAAACGCCAGTCCTTTCGTCCTCGACCTGCTGACCCCCCGCTACGGGCAGTCTACGCTCCCGCCGCTCGGCACGATCACCAACTTCCTCCAGAACACTCAGGCCTATGGCGGCTTTATTCAGGACCAAGTCGATATCACCGTGAGACTTCACGCGCTCGTCGGCGTACGCGTTGAAGATATAGGCCTCGTATCAACTGACTATCGTAACGGCCGAACCACGAGCCTGCAGCAGACGGTCGCGACCCCGCGTTTCGGCCTCGTCTACGATCTCACCGATGCTGTCTCGCTATATGGAAGTTATGGCCGCTCCTTCCGTCCGAATACCGGCACGGATCGCGCGGGACGCCCCTTTGCCTTCGAGCAAGGCGAGGGCTACGAAGCGGGCGCCAAATTCAGCCTGCTGGACGGACTCTTGAGCGCCACCGCGGCCGTGTTCGATATACGGCGAACCAACGTCCTCACCGTCGATGCAACGGATCCGAACTTCAGCGTTGCAGCTGGCGAGGTACGCAGCCGTGGCTTCGACCCAACCGCAGCAGGCTATCTGGCACCGGGCTGGAGAGTGTTCGGCACCTACACCCATGCCAATGCCGCCGTCACGCGCGACAACACGCTACCCGCGGGGACGCGGATCGCGAATATCCCCGCCGACAGCTTTGCCTTGCAGAGTGTCTACGAGTTTCAGAACGCCGAGCTCCGCGGACTTGGACTCGGCGGCGGCGTAACGCATGTCGGGAAGCGTGTGGCAGGGACTGCGATCTCGACTTTTCGCCTACCAGAATACACAGTCTTCAACTTGATGTCGTACTACTGGATTGCGCAGGACGTGCGAATTTACCTCAATGTCGACAACCTCTTGGATACAACCCATTATGACCGCGCTTTCCAGAACCGGTATGCTACGCCAGGTGCGCCACGAACCATCCTGGGTGGTGTCTCGGCTCGATTTTAAGTTGCATTGCTGGACAAAAGTAATCCCTCGCTGAAACTCACGCTTGGCTTGCTATTGGCCCCGCTTCGTTGGTCCGCCAATTCCGAAGCGGACCATCGTATACTCGCCTGTCGTAAATGGTCGACTTGACCTCAAGCTCATCCACTATCGACCTTGCACCGCGATCGTGAGGCTCGCCAGATGCCGGCCGCCCTCCCTCATCATCGTGCAAAAGCCGAGGCGTTGCGGGTCCTCGGATCGGGCGAAGACGTCGGTGGCGTTGAGTGTGTCTCGTCTGAAGGCCCGGTTTCCGTAGGCCGCCTCTCGATAGACGGCCTCGTTGACCTCGTCGGGAAAATACATCTGGCCGGTGACCAGGGTCCGGGAATCCATGAAGACCTTGAAATGGACGTGGGTCGCCCGCCCCGGATACCAGCCCGGATAGATCGTCTCGAAGGCGACGGCACCCGCCCCATCGCTGACCTGCGTGCCGCGCAGGAAGGCCTGGCCGGCCGTCGAGATCCGGCGCCGGTCGCCCTGTCCCTCGTAGCCGGAATAGAGCCCCTGCGCGTCCGCATGCCAGACGTCGACGCGGGCGCCGCGAATGGGCGTACAGGCGCCGGCCTCGACGATGCGCAGGTTCAGCCGCAGCGGCATGCCGGGGCGTCCCTCGCCAAGTTCGGACCGGACCAGTCGTGGATCGAGATAGAACGGCCCTTCGATCGATTTGGGGGTGAGTCGGCAGGTGCCGGGCTCCGGCGAGGCCGCTTGCGCCGTCGCGAAGACAAGAGCGGGGGTCGTGGACAGGCCGACGAGCGCGGCGCGACGGGAGAGCCCGGGACGGATCGTCATCGATAAGGCACCCTCGCAGCCGGTGAAGGCGAGATCCTACAGCGATCCGGCCCGCATCGAACCGCGATATTCGACCGCAAGGGGATCGTCGCACTTTGGCAGTTGCGGCCCGCCGCCCTCCGGGTCTTGATGCGCGGCATGTCCGACCTCTTCGCCTCCGCCGGCCTCCAGAACGCCGCCCCACGACCTCTCGCCGACCGGCTGCGCCCGCAGAATCTCGCGGAGGTCGTCGGCCAGGAGCACCTGACCGGGTCGGACGGGGCGCTGACCCGGCTGCTCGCCGGCAAGGCCTTCGGCTCGCTGATCTTCTGGGGGCCGCCCGGCACCGGCAAGACCACGGTGGCGCGCCTCCTCGCCCACGAGACCGACCTGCATTTCGAGCAGATCTCGGCGATCTTCTCCGGCATCGCCGACCTCAAGAAGGTGTTCGAGGCCGCCCGCGGCCGCCGCGCGGCAGGGCAGGGGACCTTGCTCTTCGTCGACGAGATCCATCGCTTCAACCGGGCCCAGCTCGACGCCTTCCTCCCCGTGATGGAGGATGGCACCGTGACCCTCGTCGGCGCCACCACCGAGAACCCGTCCTTCGAACTCAACGCGGCCCTGCTCTCTCGCGCACGCGTCCTGTTGTTCCGGGCCCTCGACGAGGCCGCCATCGCCCGGCTGTTGTCCCGGGCAGAGGCGCTGACGGGTAAGCCGCTGCCCCTCGACGAGGATGCCCGCGGCGTCCTCGTGCGCATGGCCGACGGGGATGGGCGCGCCTCGCTCACCCTGGCCGAGGAGGTGTGGCGCTCGGCGAAACCGGAGGAGATCTTCGGCGCCGAGGAGTTGCAGGCGATCATCCAGCGGCGGGCGCCAATCTACGACAAGAGTCAGGAGGGCCATTACAACCTCATCAGCGCCCTGCATAAGACCGTGCGCGGCTCAGACCCCGACGCGGCGCTCTACTATCTCTGCCGCATGCTCGACGGCGGCGAGGACCGGCTCTTCATAGCCCGCCGCCTCGTCAGGATGGCGGTGGAGGATATCGGGCTCGCCGACCCGCAGGCACTGGTCGTCGCCACCGCCGCCAAGGACGCCTTCGATTTCCTCGGCTCGCCCGAGGGCGAATTGGCGCTCGCGCAGGTCACCGTCTATCTCGCCTGCGCGCCGAAATCGAACGCGGTCTACACCGCCTACAAGGCGGCCATGAAGGTCGCCAAGGAGAACGGCTCGCTGCCGCCGCCGCGCACCATCCTCAACGGCTCGACGAAGCTGATGCGGAAGATCGGCTACGGGGAGGGCTACCGCTACGACCACGACGAGCCGGATGCCTTCTCGGGCCAGGATTACTGGCCCGAAGCCCTCGGGCGCCAGCATCTCTACGAGCCGACCGATCGCGGCATGGAGAGCCGTTACGGCGATCGCCTTGCCCATTGGGAGAGGTTGCGCCGGCAACGCCGCGGCGAGGGGGAGTAATCCTCCGCGGCAACTCGAATAGGTTCGTCGGGCTCCGGGAAGCGAGGCCGCCATTAAATCGTGCTTGTGGCAGCGAGCCGAATCGATGCAACCTCAGATCGAATTGATCGATGTGGGTGCCGCCGTGCTGAATCTCGGGCTCGTTCTGCCAATCGTCGGCGTCGTCCTCATCATGACGGCGGCCGTCCTCGTCTGGCGTCGCCCGCTGGAAGCGAGTTCGCTGACGGCAATGCTGATCGCCGGCGCCGCGCTGCTGCTGCTGTCCGACCAGGGAATCCGGAACTTCAAGCTCAGCGCAACCGGGCTGGAGGTGACGCGGGACGAGCTCAAGCAGGCGACGGTGGATTACACAAAGCAGATCGCCAAGCTCGGCTCCGACATCGAGGAACAGAAGCGAATCGTCGCCGAGCAGAGCAAGCTGCTCGGCGAGCATCAGAGCCGGCTCGACGGCGCCAGCCCCGCCTCCGCGCCCGACGCGCGGGCGAAGCCGAGCGTCGAATTGAACAAGATCCAAGAGATCTCGGACCGGTTCGCGCGAAATTCGAAATACGCGATCCTGGTCTTCTATCGCACCGGGACGGCGCAGAAGGCTGCGGGCGACGCCATGGCGGCGGAGTTCCTGAAGCGCGGCTTCCAGAGTTCTGCGACGAATACAGATCTCAACGAGATCGTGCCGCAACTGAGCGGCGAGCGCCGGGCGGGCAACGTCCTCATCGTCGCGAAATCCGCCAAGCTTCCCATCCTCAGCGACGTGCAAGCCGTCGTCGAGCAGGCCGCGGCGGCCCACAAGCTCAATCCTCCAACCCTCGACGACGAGGAATGGACCTTCAAACGGGGTGACGTGCAAATCTACATCTTCTGATTGCGCCGGTATCGGAACAATGTCTCATGGGGGAGGTGAGCGGCGCGTTCCCACGGCCGGCCGCGGCCGGGATGACGGGGCCTGTTCTCCGGCCCGGCGGACGGGCTGGACTCGACCATGCGCCATCCAGCACCAAGTCTGCATTCAGCACAAAGCCTTGGCCCAGCCGTCGATCGACGGATGGCCCTTACTCAGCGGGAGAAGTGAACCGCATGGTGATCATTCTCGGTGTGCTCGGCATGGTCGCCGCGGTCCTGTTCTTCGTCATTCGGGCGCACGGTACGGTGCAGTCCCTGCGAGAGGTCGATCGCGACACCAAGGGCCTGCAGGCGCGAGCGAAATCGACATTGCAGGACATCATCGGCACGCCATTGAGGCGCGTGCGCGACGTACGCCTCGCCGCCGTGATCCTGATGATCCAACTCGTGCGCACCGGCAGCCCGATCACGGCCGCAGAGAAAGCGAGCATCCTGTCCTTCATGGAGGACCCGCTCGAGATCGAGCAGGTGACGGCCTTCTACGATCGTGCCTGGGGCTATACCGAGCACCGGCGGCCCTTCTCCCTGGTGGCGGACGAGTTGCTGCCGCTCCTGCGGGAGAAACTCACCGAGCCCGAACGACTCCACCTCGTGGAGATGCTGAGCGCCGTCGCCAGCGCCCATTCCCCGGCAAGCGACTTGCAGGGAGAGGCATTGGTCCGGCTGAAGCGCCGCCTCATCTCGTCCGTCACGACGTTGAAAGCGAACCGATCCGACGGCTGAGCGGTGGACCGGACGCGGCCGAGCCTGTAGGGGGCCCGCTTTCCTCCGGAGACCCTTCATGGCGGCCTGTGGCCTCGATTTCGGCACGTCCAACACCACCCTGGGCCTCGCCGCCGGGCCTCGGCCGGCTTTGGTGCCTCTGGAGGGCGCCAATCTCACGATCCCCAGCGCAATCTTTTTCGAACCGGGTCGGCAGGCGCTCGTCGGGCGGGCAGCGATGGCGGCCTATGTCGAGGGCACGCCGGGGCGGCTGATGCGAAGCCTGAAATCAGTGCTCGGCTCCTCGCTCCTCGAAGAGACGACGCCAGTCGGGCGCGAACGCATCCGCTTTCGCGACGTCATCGCCCGCTATCTCGCCGTCGTGAAGGCGCGGGCCGAAGCGGCGGCGGACACGAGCCTCGACACCGTCGTCCATGGCCGCCCGGTCCATTTCGTCGATGGCGATCCCGAAGGAGACGCCCGCGCCGAGGACGCCCTGCGCGAGATCGCCAGGAGCATCGGATTCGCCGAAGTCTCGTTCCAGTTCGAGCCGATCGCCGCCGCCCTCGATTACGAGCGGCAGGTCCGCGCGGAGGAGATCGCGCTGATCGCCGATATCGGCGGCGGCACCTCGGACTTCTCGATCGTGCGGCTCTCGCCGGAGCGGCACGCAAAAGCCGACCGCGCCGGCGACATCCTCGCCAATGATGGCGTCAGGATCGGCGGCACCGATTTCGACAGGCGCCTCAGCCTCGGCACGGTGATGCCGCTTCTCGGCCTCGGCAGCCCGATGAAACGGCCCGACCTCGACGTGCCGACCTCGTATTTCCACGATCTCGCCACCTGGTCGAGCATCAACCGGCTCTACAACGCCAAGACGCTTCGCGAGGTCGAGGAGGTCCGTAGAGACGCGCAAAGGCCCGACCTGATCGACCGGCTCTACACGGTCATCGAGGCCGAGCGCGGCCATTCGCTGGCGATGGAGGTCGAGGGCGCCAAGATCGCGGCCTCGGAGACGGGGAGGGGCGGCGTCGATCTCGATTGGGTCGAGCCGAGTCTCGCAGCCGACCTCGATCGGACCGGCCTCGTCGCCCAGACCGGCGAGCTGAGCCGGCGCATCGCCGAGCGGATCGGCCGCTGCCTCGCACAGGCCGGGCTCGCCGCGGATCGGATCGACGCCCTGTTCCTCACCGGAGGCTCCACCGGCCTGCCGCATGTGCGAGCCGCCCTCGTCGCGGGCGTGCCGCGGGCGCGTGTCGTCGACGGCGACACATTCGGATCGGTGGGAACCGGGTTGACGATCGAGGCGGCGCGCCGGGCCGCGTGATAGTGAAGACCAGCCGGTCCGGCTTTGCCGAGTCGCGACACGGGTGTTACGAGCGGCCATGACCACAAGACCCCCTTCACGCGGCGGCCCAGGGCGCAAAGGCCCCGGCAAGGCGCCCGGCGCCGCCCGTGGCGCCAAACCGTTCCGTCCGGGCAAACCGGGCCGGGCTGATGCCTTCCGCCGCCCGGAGCGCGAGCGCACCGGCCCGCGCACCAGCGCACTCGATGCCGCCCAGAGAGCGGCCCAGGTCCGCGGCGACGACTCGGCCAAGCGCGCCCCGTGGCGCCCGGGTGACGCGCCCGATCCCGTGGCCGAGGCGGAGAACCGCCCGGCCAGGGCTCCGCGCACCCGCACCCCACGAGATTCATCCGACTCGGATGCGCCTCGTCCGCGCCGTTCCGCCGCCACCGCGCCGGAGCCGGCAACGGAAGGCCCGACCCGCCGCGAGCAGCGCGCTGCCGCCTCCGCGACCCTCGCCTCCGGCGTCCAGACCCTGACGGTGGAGGCGGACGAGGCCGGGATGCGGATCGACCGGTTCCTGACGACACGGTTCCCGCAGCTGCCCTTCGCCCGCGTCCAGAGCATCGTCCGCAAGGGCGAATTGCGGGTCGACGGCAAGCGCGCCAAGCCCAACGACCGGCTGGAGCCGGGATCGAGCGTGCGCGTGCCGCCACTCAAGCTCGATCCGGTGCCGGAGCGCCCGCGTGGCCTCGACCGCGACGCCAGTGATTCCGCCTTCCTGCGCTCGATCGTCCTCTACGAGGATGCCGAGATGATGGTGCTCAACAAGCCGTTCGGCCTCGCGGTCCAGGGCGGCTCGGGCACGGTCCGCCATCTCGACGGGATGCTCGAGGCGCTGACGGGTCCCGACGGGCAGAAGCCGCGCCTCGTCCACCGCCTCGACAAGGACACCGCCGGCTGCATCATCGTCGCCAAGACCCGTCTCGCTGCCGCGACGCTATCCAAGAGCTTCCGCTCGCGCGCGGCCCGCAAGGTCTATTGGGCGCTGACCGCCGGCGTCCCCCGCGTCCACCAGGGCCGGATTTCGACCTACCTCGCCAAGGAAGAGCCGACCGATGCGGATGCACGAATGCGCGTCGCCAAGCACGGCGACGAGGGCGCGTCCCACGCCCTGACCTACTACGCGATGGTCGACAACGCCGCTCAGAAGCTGTCCTGGCTGTCCCTGAAGCCGGTCACCGGCCGCACTCACCAGTTGCGCGCCCATGCGGCCCATATCGGCCACCCGATCGTCGGCGATCCGAAATATTTCAGCGTCGAGAATTGGGAATTGCCCGGCGGCATCCAGAACCGCCTGCATCTGCTGGCGCGGCGGATCGTGATCCCGCATCCACGCACGGGTCAGCCCATCGACGTGACGGCGCCGCTGCCGCCGCACATGGCCCAGAGCTGGAACCTGCTCGGCTTCGATGCGAGCCGGTACGACCCGATCGTCGAAGCTCCGGAGGCGTGAACTTCGCCGCAGCCGGTGCGGAGGGTCTTGACCGGAACATGCTTGGCAATCGGCCCGCATGCCTTATCCTTCCTCGGTGACCATGGGCGCGGGCAAGAACCCGTCGCCGCGGGCCTGTGGCGGAGCAGAAATGTATCGACCGACCTCGACGACCAGCCCCTCGCGCGTGCTCGGCCTTGCCCTGTCCTGCGGCCTTCTGGCGGTCGCGCTCGGGATCGCAGGCGCCCTCGCTCAAGGTACTGGCCCGGCGGGCAAGGCTCCTGCGGCACAGGCCGCTCCGCCGCCAGCGCCGGTGCCACCCAGTCCGGCACCGCAGCCCTCGCCAGCGCCGCAGCCTCCGGCAGCACAGGCTCCCGCCACCCAGTCTGCTGGGGCAGCGAAGCCGCCGGCCGCGACGCGGTCGGAGAGACGGCGGCGAAACTCCTATGCCGCCTGCAACCGGCAATCCCATAATCGCGGCCTGCGCGGCGGCGCACGGCGGCGCTTCCTTGTCCGGTGCAAGCTCGGCTACGAGCGGCCGAGGGTGCCTCCCGCCCCGCAGCAACCGGCTCGCCAGCCGTGACGGAACCCGCTTTATCCATCGCAGCCTCGTCCGCCGGTCGGTTCGTCCGGTGAGGCTCGTGGTCTTCGATGTCGACGGCACGCTCGTCGACAGCCAGCACCTGATCGTCGCCGCGCAGAGCGTGGCCTTCACCGAGCACGGCCTGCCCACCCCCGAGCGGCGCGAGGCGCTCTCGGTGGTCGGACTGTCGCTGCCCCAGGCCTTCCGGCGCCTCGTCGGGGAGGCAGGCCCGGTCGAGAGCCTCGCCGAGAGCTACAAGCGCGCCTTCAACGCGCTTCGCCTCGATCCCTCCTACGAGGAACCGCTGTTTCCCGGCATGGGCGAACTTCTCGCCCGGCTTCATGCCCGCGACGACCTCCAACTCGGGATCGCCACCGGCAAGTCACGGCGCGGCGTCGAGCACCTCATCGCCGCCAATGGCTGGGAGGGCTGGTTCGCCACCACCCAGACCGCCGACGACGCTCCCTCGAAGCCCGACCCGGCGATGCTGGAACAGGCAATGGCGGAAGCCGGGGCCGAGCCCTCGTCGACGATGATGATCGGCGACACTACCTATGACATGGCGATGGCGGTGAGTGCGGGCGTCGTCGCGGTGGGTGTCGCATGGGGCTATCATCGGCCCGGCGCCCTGTTCGGGGCCGGCGCCGTTACGGTCGCCGACGACGCGAGGGCCCTGGCCGCCCTGCTGAATGGCCGGATGCCGGCCGTTTGAGGCTGGTGCCACGCTCGCAGCTCCTCCTCGAACATACTATCTGACGCCCATGAGCGACGATCCTCCTAGCGACGACACACTTGCCGACTGGCTCGGCCAACCCACCCACTCGCCGGCCGATTCCGCCGCGAATGCCCTCCGTTCGGTCCGCGCCGGCGGACGCCCGGCCTTGCCGAAGCGGTTCTACGGCAAGGCCGGCTTCGCTCCTGCCGAGGGCGGGTTCCGTCTTACTCTCGACGGGCGGCCCGCCAACACGCCCGCAAAGCAGCCTCTGACGGTTTCGACCGAAGCCCTCGCAAACGCCGTCGCCGTGGAGTGGGAGGCACAGGTCGAGGTGATCGACCCGGCTGCGATGCCGCTCACCCGCCTCGCCAACACCGCCATCGACGGGGTGGCGCCGCGGTTCGGCGAGGTGGCCAAGGACCTCTGCGCCTATGCCCGAACCGACCTCGTCGTCTACCGGGCGGGCGATCCGGCACGTCTCGTCGCCGCACAGGCGGCGGCGTGGGACCCGGTCCTCGACTGGGCGCACGAGGCCCTGGGCGCCCGTTTCATCCTCAGCGAGGGGATCCGCCACGTCGATCAGCCGGAGCGCTCGGTCGAGGCCCTGGAGCGGGCCGTGGCGGCGATCGAGGGGCCGTTCCGCCTCGCTGCGGCCCATACGATGACGACCCTGACCGGCTCGCTCCTCATCGCCCTCTCCGTCGTCCATGGCCGTCTCACACCGGAGGAAGCCTGGGCCGCCGCCCATGTGGACGAGACCTATCAGGCCGAGGTCTGGGGCCGCGACGAGGAGGCCGAGGCGCGGATGGCAGGGCGATGGGCCGAGTTCGAAGCAGCCGCGCGGATGATCGCCCTCGCCGGAACCGGATCGGCGTAACGCCGCGCTTCAGGCACGCGAACTGCAAGCCGGGCGTGAAGTTTCGCGCCGGGGATCGTGAGCGATGGTCGATATCTTCACCTTCACGGGCGGCAGCGGCGGGGCGTGGCGTGTCGTCGAGAGCCGGACGGTGAAGGGCGAGGGGCTTCGCGCAGTCGAGAGTCTCGCCGTCGCAAGGGAGCCGGACGACACCGCGATCACGTCGCCGGCCTGGACCCTCCGCGGCTTCATAAGCAACGTCCGTTACGCGACGAAGACGGAGGTGGAGACGTTGCGGTCGGTCCAGCAGGGCCTCGCCCGGCCGCGGGCGACGCTCGCCGCGCTGATCCCGATCCGGAAGAACGCGGCCTGGTGGGCGCTGGCGCAGGACGAACGGCGGGAGATCTTCGAGGAGACCTCGCACCACACCGCCATCGGCCTCGACTACCTGCCGGCGGTGGCGCGCCGGCTCCACCACAGCCGCGACCTCGGCGAACCCTTCGATTTCCTCACCTGGTTCGAATACGCGCCGGAAGACGCGCCGGCCTTCGATCGCCTCGTCGATCGCCTGAGGGCGACGCGGGAGTGGAATTATGTCGACCGCGAGATCGAAATCCGGCTGGCGCGCGCCGCTTGATCTCAAAATCGTTTTCGCGTCCGGGCACCCGTGCTAAGGCGCGTTTCGACCACAACCGCCAAGCATGAACAATTTCGGCGGCATCGCTCCAGCGTCAAGGCCCGATCAGCATGAAGGACATTCTCGAGAAGCTCGAGGAGCGGCGCGCCCAAGCGCGCCTCGGCGGCGGCGAGAACCGCGTCATCGCCCAGCACAAGCGCGGCAAGCTGACGGCGCGCGAGCGCATCGAGCTCCTCCTCGACCACGGGTCGTTCGAGGAATTCGACATGTTCGTGCAGCACCGCTCCTCCGATTTCGGGATGGAGAAGCAGAAGATCCCCGGTGACGGCGTCGTCACCGGCTGGGGCACGATCAACGGCCGCACCGTCTTCCTGTTCTCGAAGGACTTCACGGTGTTCGGCGGTTCGCTCTCCGAGGCGCACGCCCAGAAAATCGTCAAGGTCCAGGACATGGCGCTGAAGATGCGCGCGCCGATCATCGGCATCTTCGATGCCGGCGGCGCCCGCATCCAAGAGGGCGTCGCGGCGCTCGGCGGCTACGGCGAGGTCTTCAAGCGCAACGTCGCCGCCTCCGGCGTGATCCCGCAGATCTCGGTCATCATGGGCCCTTGCGCGGGCGGCGACGTCTATTCGCCGGCCATGACCGATTTCATCTTCATGGTGCGCGACACTAGCTATATGTTCGTCACCGGACCGGACGTGGTGAAGACCGTCACCAACGAGGTCGTCACCGCCGAGGAGCTCGGCGGCGCCAAGGTCCACACCACGAAGTCGTCGATCGCCGACGGCTCCTTCGAGAACGACGTCGAGGCGATCCTGCAGATCCGCCGCCTCCTCGACTTCCTGCCGGCCAACAACATCGACGGCGTGCCGGAGATCGAGAGCTTCGACGACCCGTTGCGGCTCGACAAATCCCTCGACACCCTGATCCCCGACAACCCGAACAAGCCCTACGATATGGGCGAGCTGATCCGCCGGGTCGTCGACGAGGGCGATTTCTTCGAGATCCAGGCCACTTACGCCCGCAACATCATCACCGGCTTCGGCCGCATCGAGGGCCGCACGGTCGGCTTCGTCGCCAACCAGCCGATGGTGCTGGCCGGAGTCCTCGACTCGGATGCATCGCGAAAAGCAGCGCGGTTCGTGCGCTTCTGCGACGCCTTCTCGATCCCGATCGTCACCTTCGTCGACGTACCGGGCTTCCTGCCGGGGACGGCCCAGGAATATGGCGGCCTGATCAAGCACGGCGCCAAGCTCTTGTTCGCCTATAGCCAGGCGACGGTGCCGCTGGTGACGATCATCACCCGCAAGGCCTTCGGCGGCACCTACGACGTGATGGCCTCCAAGCACGTCGGCGCCGACATCAACTACGCCTGGCCCACCGCCCAGATCGCCGTGATGGGCGCCAAGGGCGCGGTGGAGATCATCTTCCGCAGCGAGATCGGCGACGCGGACAAGATCGCCGAGCGCACCGCCGAGTACGAGGACCGCTTCCTCTCTCCCTTCGTGGCGGCCGAGCGCGGCTATATCGACGAGGTGATCATGCCCCATTCAACCCGAAAGCGGATTGCGAGGGCCCTTGGCATGCTGCGCACCAAGGAGATGGAGCAGCCCTGGAAGAAGCACGACAACATTCCGCTCTGAGCGGGACGGGTCACCGGGCCGGCGCTGATATTTTCCATGCCGAGGTTTTCGCGGGGCGTGCCATCATCGTCGCCCAACGAAGACCGAGGAGAGCACCATGGCGCAGGAAAACAAGCGCGGCAGCCGCGAGGCCAAGAAGCCGAAGAAGACGGTGCAGAAGACGAACGCCTCAGCGCCCTCGACAAAGGACATGGTCAGCTCGGCGGTGAAGGCGGCCAAGAAGTAGGCGCTACTCGGTCCGATTGCCCTCGACGACGTTGCCGGTGGCATGGTCGTCGTCGTCGAGGCTGCTGCCGAACGGATAGCCGGCATCGGCCGAGCAATTCATCGTCCATCCCCAGCCGCCGCGCGATCCGACCTTCACGGGGTCCGGACGCCACAGGCCGGTGTAGCGGAAGCTGTTGCCGGTGATGCGGTTGTCCGAGGGCGTCTGGTGCCGGACCGTGCCGCCCTCGCCGCAATTGCGGTAGAGGTGGATACCGCCGCCGGAGCCGAGCACGAAGCGGTTATCGGCGATCCTGTTGCGGGCCGATCCATCGACCGCCACCATCTCGCGGTCCGTCGCCACCGAGAAGGTATTACCCGAGATGGTGTTCCCGCCGCTCTCGGCGTCGAGATAGAGCCCCACCGCAGTCGAGGTGCCGTCGAGCGTCGAGCCCGACAGGGTCACGCCGGTGACGCCGGGGCCGAGATAGAGCGGGATCGAGCCGAGCGCTGTCAGGTGGGAATCGAGGATGCGGATCCGTGTGGGCGCTGCCGCCTGCGCCCGCTCGGTATGGCCGAGGCGGCGCGACGAGGCCTTCACCGCCTCGCCCTGGCCGTTGAGGCCCATTCCCCAGATCCTGATATTGCCGAGTATACGGCAGTTGCGAAGGGTGACGCCGCTGGGCCGCTCCCAGCGCTCGACTGTCGGATCGGGACGGCGCGAGCGGATCTCGACGGCGAATTCATAGAATTTCGGCACAGGCTCCGTGCGCCCGAGAGTGGCGCCGCCGCAATCGAGTTCGATTCCGGAGGCGGACGCGCTTTCGATCACGATCCGCCGCTCGATGCGATCGTCCGGACGCAGCCGGATCGAGCACGTCAGGAACACATTATCGTCTTCAGCAGCCGGAGGCGCGAGGAGCCTTGCGCGGGCGGTCTCGTCGCAGGGTGGCGCCAGGGCCTGGGCAGGACTTGGGGCGGCCGCCCCCCAGACGGTGACGGTAAGGAAG
>NZ_JAIETD010000133.1 GCF_019745455.1 Methylobacterium sp. | reverse complement strand
ATCCCTAAGCCCTATCAATGCCTTACGCTACGCTCGCCACCACAGATCCACTGCCCTCGTGAATAAGACAGGCTAGAGACCGGAAACGACAGCTTCCGCTTCAGGGCAAGTGCCGCAGCCGGAAAGCCGAAAAGGAGCCGCACCGTGAGTTGACCAGACCCACCCAATGATAAACATCAACCCCTGAACCTGGGTCACTTCTCAACGAAAACGCCGGGTCAACTCTCAGCGGAAATCAACAGTCCGCGAGTTCGACCGCCGGATCCGCAGCGCTCTTCAGGGCGCCCCGGAGCAGCTCCGAGAGATCACCGATGAGCTGGTTGGGGTCGACCTCGCGGGGATGGAGGGGCTGACGCCGCGCGAAGGCCAGCATCTTCTGAATGAGACTGGCGGCCCGCTCGGCGCCGTTCATGGCATTGCCGATCGAACGCGACACCGGTGCGTTGTCGGTCACGAGGCGGGCGGTGCGTTCGAGATTGGCGATCACGATTCCGAGGAGGTTGTTGAAGTCGTGAGCGACGCCCCCGGTCAATTCGCCGATCGCTTCCATCTTCTGGGTCTGGCGCAGCATCTCCTCGGCCCGGTCGCGTTCGGCATTGGATTTCTCGAGGGCCTCAAGGGCGGCGTCGCGTTCGGCGATGCGGGCCCGAAGTTCGGCATTGGCCTGCCTCAGAGTTTCGGGCGAAGGAAGTGCCAGAGCCCTCGGCAGGAGCGGCCAAAGGGCCACTGCGGTGCCCAGGGAGACCAGGGCGGTGGCGGCCTTCACCAGTGCTTCGGCGGCGTAATCGGGCACCCACAGCGTCCAGATCGAGAAGAAATGAGTCGTGCCGCAGGCGAGAATGAAGATCGCGAAGGCCCAGAAAATCCAGCCGAAGGCGATGTCGCGACGTCGCGTGACGAGAACGCCGAGGGCGACCGGAATCGAGAAATAGGCGACCCCGATGATGAAATCGGAGATCACATGAGTCCAGATCAGCTCCGGCCGCCAGAGCAGGCAGATCCCATGCGGAGCGAGGCTGCTCCGATCAAGGAAACTCCCGAGGAAATCCAGCATGGCCGATCAAAGTCCTACAGAGACTTGCATATCGCAAGTTGTGCCACGTGGAAGTGAGCGTTCGAGGCAGCAGCCAATCTGCTCCGAAGTGGCAGCGATTGTCGAAGGCGAAAATTTGATCCAGATTAAATAAAGATTCGTGCATGCCGCAATAGGCTGCGAACCTTGAATAACGGCGGTGCTTCTCGGAGGACGTCAGAGTTCTCGTCGCGCGAGGGCTGCTTAGTCCGGACTGGTCAGTCCGCCTCGTGCGCTTGTCTGAAACAGAGGCAAGCTGCGGGGAAAGCATGGTTCTCCGGCTGAGGAGCCGTGTCGTCCGGGCTGCTGCATGCACCCCTTTTTTCCGTGCAAAGTTCACAAAGAGCCATCTGGAGGGGATCTCCAGGCATCATCAGGCGCCCCGAACCGCCTCGCGCAGACACTGGCGGTCACAGGATCGTGTAAACTGTATGGAAGCGTCCGGATAGGTTTTTCCACCGCCAGGCGCATTGCCGGCGATGAGGGAGCCGGCTTCGGCTCAACGGCACTCTTCGCGGGTTCTCTTCATCGCTTCGGCAAAGCCCGCGAGTGCGTATTCGTCGCTGTTGCCGTTGCCCCGAGTCGAGGTCGCCTTGACGAGGAGTTTCTGCGTCCGGCCCATCTCCGTCACCACGCGCGGCTCCTCGGCCGGATTCTGCAGCCAGGCGTTCTCCTTCTTCACCACGAGGGCATAGCGGACATTGCCGAGCATGAGGATCGGATCGCTCGGGCCCGGGGGAGTGGCCGCCTGGCTGCTGGGCGGTTTCGCCTGGCTCGCGGACTCGCGTGCGGGGAATCCGAGCATGACAGCGACTTCGTTCTGGATGTTCTCGCCCTTGCGCACCGTTACGAACAGGTAGGCGGTGTCGCGTTTGAGCGATTTCAGCGAGCGGGACTGGGGCTGGGCGATGGCGTAGCACACGCGGTCCCGGCCCTGACCGGAGGCGAACACGTTCCAGTCGCCGATGGTCACGACGGGCTTTGCCTGCTGCGTGCCCGGCGCGGCTTTGGAGGAGCTTTTGGCGGCGTCGTTGGCGGAATCACGCCCCCGGCGTCCGCGGCGCCTCGGCTGTTCCGTCTCCTCGGCGGCCGGCGCCGCCTGAGCTTGCGCCTGAACCGGCCTAGACCCAACGAGATCGAGCGGCAGGCCTTGCGGTATCGGACAGGACAGGATCAGAGCCGAGACTCCGAACGGGAGGCTGCGGCGGAGAACACGCGACATCGTTTAGGGTCCTATGGCGTCGTCGGGCCTCGGCGCGAGGCGGGGAATTCAAGATATCTCCCCGCCAGGGCCGACGTTTTTAACCGCGATCCCCTTTTCGGCAAGCGGGCGGCGATCGAGCGTCCGAGAAGGGTCAGGCGACGCGATGCTCCGGGGCAAGGGAAGCAGGCGGCATCGCTGCCAGGGAAGCGAGGTCGGAGGCGCTTGGCGCGATCGGTGCGGTGCAGGGCTGGGGCGCCTCGAGCACCTCGCTCCGAACGAGCGTTCGCGGCTTCGGATCGTTGTAGGGGGTGTTGTAGCACTTGCGGATGGAGGCCCAGAATGCCTCGCGCTCGGCCTCGTCGAGACGGCTCAGCGCGAGATCGATCCGGTCCTTGGCCACCGCTGCCAGAGCCGGGACGTCGTCCGGCTGCATCCAACTCTCGACGGGCATGTCGCGATCTCCGAAAGGCCTGCACGGTGATCTAACGGGAGAAACCTAGCTGAGCCGTGAACGGCCAAGGTTCAACCCCGAACTCGGACACAAGTTTCAGAGACAAGTTTCAGGCCGCGTGCGTTTCAGGCACCGGATGCACCGAGGGCATCGAGCCAGCGCGTCGCCTGTGCGCGCACGTTGTCGGGGGCGGTGCCGCCATGGCTCGTGCGGCTCGACACCGAATTCTCGACACCCAGAACCGCGTAGACCGCTTGCGTGATGCGCGGCTCCGCCGCCTGCATCTCGGAAAGCGGAAGCTCTTCCAGCCCTACCCCCTTGGCAGAGGCCGCGCCGACGAGGCGGCCCGTGACGTGATGTGCCTCGCGGAACGGCAGGCCGAGCTCGCGAACCAGCCAATCGGCGAGATCGGTGGCGGTGGCGTAGCCCGAACCCGCGGCGCGGGCGAGGATGTCCGGATTGGGCTCCAGGTCGCGCACCATCCCGGTCATGGCCGCAAGGCACAGGGACAGGGCCTGGAGCGCGTCGAAGGTGCCCTCCTTGTCCTCCTGCATGTCCTTGGAATAGGCGAGCGGCAGCCCCTTCATGACGATGAGGAGGCCGGTCAGCGCGCCGATCACCCGGCCGGATTTCGCCCGGACAAGTTCCGCCGCATCGGGGTTGCGCTTCTGCGGCATGATCGACGAGCCCGTGGTGTAGCCGTCCGACAGCTTGACGAAGTTGAACTGGGCCGAAGTCCAGATCACGAGTTCCTCGGCGAAGCGCGAGAGGTGGACGGCGCAGATCGAGGCGGCCGAGAGCGACTCGAGGGCGAAGTCGCGGTCGGCCACGGAATCGAGGGAGTTCGCCGTCGGCCGGTCGAAGCCGAGGGCCTGGGCCGTGGCATGGCGGTCGATCGGGAAGGAGGTGCCGGCGAGCGCCGCCGCTCCCAGCGGGCATTCGTTGAGCCGGGCGCGGGCATCGCGGAACCGGCCGCGGTCGCGGGCCAGCATCTCGACATAGGCGAGGCAATGATGGCCGAAGGTGACCGGCTGGGCCGATTGCAGATGGGTGAAGCCCGGCATCACGGTGGTGGCGTGGGCCAGCGCTTTCTCGGCCAAAGCCCGCTGCAGCTCGGCGGCCTGGGCGTCGAGGCCGTCGAGGGTGTCGCGCACCCACAGCTTCATGTCGGTGGCGACCTGGTCGTTGCGCGAACGGGCGGTGTGCAGGCGCCCCGCCGCCGGGCCGACGATCTCGGTCAGGCGGCTCTCGACCGCCATATGGATGTCCTCGAGCTCGCGGCGGAATTCGAACCGCCCGGTCTCGATTTCCTCGGCCACGGTCTTGAGCCCGTCTTGAATCGCGGCCACATCGCCATGTGGCAGGATTCCGGCGGCACCCAACATCGCCACATGCGCCAGCGAGCCGCGGATGTCCTGGGGGGCCAGGCGCTTGTCGAATCCGATGGAGGCATTGATCTCCTCCATGATCTCGGCGGGGCCGCTCGCGAAGCGCCCGCCCCACATCCGGTTGCTCATGTCGACACAGACCCTTCCACCCGCCCCTGCCGCGGGGACGCAACGATGATGCCCGCCAAGAAAGCCGCCGCGGCTGGTGGCGCAGTGCTCGCGGTCGCCCTGGCCGCAGGCCTTGCCCTATACGGGACCGGCATGATCGGCGGCAACACCGCCCCATGCGCCGGAGTTGCGGCGATGACCGATCGTCTGGCGCCGCTTGCGCGCGGCGAAGTGGCGGCTCTGGAGATTCTCAAGGCGCCCCGCCCCGCCCCGGTACTGACCTTCAAGGGTCCGGACGGCCAGGATACCGGTCTTTCCGGGATGAAGGGGCGCACTCTTCTCGTCAATCTGTGGGCGACGTGGTGCGCGCCCTGCAAGGCCGAGATGCCGGCCCTCGACAGGCTTCAGGCCTCCTTCGACCCCAAGGAGTTCCAGGTCGTCGCCATCAACGTCGACACGCGCAACCTCGACCGGCCGCCGCTCTGGCTGAAGGAGAACGCCATCCACGCCCTCGCCTATTACGCCGATCCCGCCGGCCGGGTCCTGCCCGCGCTTCAGAAGGAGACCGGCTCCACCGGCCTGCCCACCACCCTGCTGGTCGATTCCGACGGTTGCACCCTCGGGGTGATGAAGGGCCCGGCCGAATGGTCGAGCGAGGATGCCAGGCGCCTCGTCGGCGCCGCCCTCGGCCGGACCTGATGGTGCGCCCCCTCTGGGCGCTCCGCATGCCGCTGGTCGGCAAGGGGGTGTACCCCTGTTCGAGGACCTTCCGGCTCGGCTTCCCGCGCGAGCCCGCCCGGCAGAAGCGCCCTGATCGAAAGACGACGAGGAGAGAGACGATGCGCATTGTCCTGAGCTTGGTCGCGGGTCTGTTCGCGACGACCGCCGCGACTGCGGATACGCCGCAATTCCTCGTCGTCGGCCTCGACGGCAAGACCTTCTTTACGGCCGAGGGCGACCGCAACGGCCCCAACGGGCGTGATGCCGTCGCCCTCGTCGACATCTTCGACGAGGCCAACCCGCGTCTCGCCCACACGCTGCCCCTCGACAACTCGGTCTACGGGCCGCCCACCAACCTGCAGATCACGCCAGACGGCCGCCTCGGCCTCGTGGCGAGTTCCGTGATGATGAAGAAGGAGGGCGAGGCCTGGTACGCTGAGGCCGACGACCGCCTCCACGTCATCGATCTTGCCGCCACGCCGCCGCGCCTCGTGGAGACGATCAAGGTGGGGCGCCAGCCCTCGGGTCTATCCATCGACAGCGGCGGCAGCTTCGCCCTGGTGGCCAATCGCGAGGGCCGCAGCGTCTCGGTCCTGTCGATCCGCGGCCATGAAGTGCGGGTCACCGACACCGTCGATGTCGGCGACGAGGCCGCCGCCGTGACGATCGCGCCGGACGGACGGCGCGCCTTCGTCGCCAAGAACAAGGCGGCCAAGGTCGGGGTTCTGCGCGTCGACGGCACGCGTGTCAGCTACGATCCCGCCCTCGACATGCCGGTCGGGCCGGGCACCTACGGCCTCGACGTCACCCCCGACGGGACCGTGCTCCTCGCCGGCAATACCGGGCCGGCGCCGAGCGACGGCCATGCCGACACGGTGAGCGTCATCCGCGCCGCCGCTGCCCGTCCCATCGTCGCCGACCATGTCGGCATCGGCGATACGCCCGAAGCCCTGGCCATCGCGCCGGACGGCCGCCACGCGGCCGTGGCGGTGGTGCGCGGAGCCGCGGCGCCCCATTCCGGCCCAGGCTATACGGCGACGGGCGTCGTCGCGCTCCTGACCATCGACCGCGACGGCGGCGTGCGCCGCACCGGCGAGGCCGCGGCGGGAGCGGTGACGCAGGGGATCGCCTTCTCGCCCTCGGGCCGCTTCGTCTATGTCGGCAACTACGTCGACCGGACGCTCGGAGTCTACCGCCTCGACGGCGACACCCTCGTCGAGACCGGCGTGAGGCTGGACCTGCCGGGTCAGCCGGCCTCCCTGCGGGGGCGGGCGGCGCGCTGAAAGGGCGACGCGTGCTCAAGTCGGGATTTACCCCGCTTGCTCGACCCGCACGAGGCCGTCGAGGCTCTCGATCACAGCCACGGGTGCTAAGTCCGGATACTCCTCCGGCATCCCCTTGCGGTTGACCCAGGCGCTGGCGAAGCCGAAGGCCGTGGCCCCGGCGATGTCCCAGCGGTTCGACGAGACGAACAGGACGGCATCCGGCGCTACTCCGAAGTGTTCGGTGGCCAGCGCGTAGGCGGACGGCGCGGTCTTGAAGGTGCCGGCGGCCTCGACGGAGAGCACCGCCTCGAGCCTGTCCCCCAAACCCGCCGAGGCCACGGCGCGGGCGAGCATCGCCGGGTCGCCGTTGGACAGGATCGCGAGGCGAAGGCCCGCGGCGCGCAAGGCGTCGAGGGTCGCGGGAACCTCGGAATAGGCGGCAAGATCGCGATAGGCCTCGAGGAGATCGCCGCGCAGGGCGGGGTCGACCTGAGGGTGGCGGGCGAGCGCGTGGTCGAGGGCCCGCTCGGTGAGCGTCCAGAATGGCTCGTATCGGCCCATCAGGGCATGGACCCAGGAATATTCGAGCTGCTTGGTGCGCCAGGTCTCGGACAGCGTCTCCGCCACCGAACCGATCGTGCCGGCATGGCGGGCGACGGCGGAATGGACATCGAGCAGGGTGCCGTAGGCGTCGAACACGACCACGGACCTGCCGGCGACCAGGCGCTTGTCGGCCATCAGGTCCTCCTCAGGCGTAGGCCGCACAGGCGCAGCGTTCCGAGCAACAGCCCCGCATAGACCAGGGTCCCGGCGAGTCCGAGCACGGCGAGCACGGCGAGTTCGCGGAACCGCGGCATCGCCGGCAGCGCGCGCTCGACGAAGGGCAGGCCGTAGAACGCGAGGGCGGCAAGCCCGAGGCAGGCGACGGCAACGCCCAGGATGGTGATGCCCAGCGTCCGGTTCGGCGCGGTCCAGCCCTTTCGCCAGGCGAGGGCCACGAGGAGCGCGAGGTTGACCCATTGGCCGATGGCGGTGGCGAGCGCGAGGCCGGTGACGCCGTAGGGGCCGGTGAGGACGATCTTGAGGCCGACATTGATCGCGATGGCGGTGAGCGAGGCGATGAGCGGCGTCGTGGTGTCCTGGCGGGCGTAGAAGCTCGCCAAGGCGCTGCGGACCAGCACCGCGGCCGGCAGGGCGAGCCCGTAGGCGGCGAGCACGGAGGCGGCGCGCGCCGCATCCTCCGCCCCGAAGGCGCCGCGCTGGAACAGGGCGGACATGATCAGGCCGGGGATGAGCAGGAAGGCGATGGTGAAGGGCGCCGAGAGGGCCAGCGAAAAGCCGGCGGCCCGGTTCTGCGCCGCATGCGCCCCGGCGACGTCGCCTCCTGCGATGCGCCGGCTCATCTCGGGCAAGAGCACGGTGCCGGCCGCGATGGCGATGACCCCGAACGGAAGCTGGTAGAGCCGGTCGGCGTAGTAGAGCGCCGAGACCGCGCCGGTGGCGAGATAGCTCGCGATGATGGTGTCGGCGAAGGAGGCGATCTGGAAGCCGGCCGAGCCGATCACGGCGGGGCCGAGCACCTTGAAGAATTTGGTCATGGCCGGATCGCGGAATGTCGGCCTGCCGAGGCCTGGCGCGATCCCTGCCCGGCGGCAGGCGGCGAAGACAAGGATGAGCTGGAGCACGCCCGAGACGGTCACGCCCCAGGCGGCCGCGTAGGCGACGTTCGGAAACAGGAAGGCCACGGCCATGGCCGCCAGCATCGACAGGTTGAGGAGCACCGGCGCCCCGGCGGCCGCGGCGAAAAGCCGGTGGGCGTTGAGAACCCCGGAGAGCAGCGTCACCAGGGTCATGCAGAGGAGGTACGGGAACGTGATCCGCGTCAGCGCGACGGCGAGATCGAAACGCTGCGGATCGTCGGAGAATCCCGGCGCCAGGGCCCGCACGATCCAGGGCATCGCCGGAAGAGCGATAGCGAGCAGGATCACCTGCGTGATCAGCATCAGGGTGAAGATGCGCGTCGCGAAGCGCCGGGCGGCCCCCGCCTCCCCCGTTTCAGAGAGACCCGCATAGGACGGCACGAAGGCCGTGTTGAAGGCGCCTTCGCCGAAGATCGCGCGAAAATGGTTCGGCAGCCGGAACGCGACGACGAAGGCGTCGGCGATCGGCCCGGCGCCCATCACGCCCGCCATCACCACGTCGCGAGCAAAGCCGGTGACGCGCGAGACGAGGGTCCAGCCGCCGACGGAGAGGATGGAACGGATCATGAAGGCCGATCAGAAGCGCCTCTCCTCCCCCACAGATCTCGGGCTCGCCTGAGATCTGCACTATTAAGTGCCCAAACCGGGCAAGCCCGACTTGGGTGTGGGTAGAAGCCGGAGGTGGGGGTGGTTCCGCTTGGTGAGCGGCAGGTTCACCCAGCCACCCCACCCTCGATCCCTCCCCTCAAGGGGGAGGGAAGGGAAAGCTACGCCGTCGCCTCGGCGTGCATCTTCTCCACGTGCTCCCAGTTCACCAGGTTCTCGATGAAGGCCTTGAGGTAGTCGGGGCGGCGGTTGCGGTAGTCGATGTAATAGGAGTGCTCCCAGACGTCGACGCCGAGGATCGGCTTGGCGCCGTGGACCAGGGGGTTCTCGCCGTTGGGGGTCTTGAGGATCGCGAGCTTGCCGTCCTTGACCGCGAGCCAGGCCCAGCCCGAGCCGAATTGCGACACGCCAGCCTGGATGAAGTCGGCCTTGAACTTCTCGAAGCCGCCCAGGTCCTCGTCGATCTTCTTGGCGAGCGCGCCGGGGGGCGAGCCGCCGCCATTGGGCTTCATCCAGTTCCAGAAATGGATGTGGTTGTAGTGCTGACCGGCATTGTTGAAGAGCGGCTGGTTGGTGTTGTGGGCGGCCTTTACGATCTCCTCGACGCTCTTGCCTTCGAGGCCCGTTCCCTCGAGCAGCTTGTTGCCGGTGTCGACATAGGCCTTGTGATGCTTGTCGTGGTGAAACTCGAGGGTCTCCTTCGACATGTAGGGGCCGAGCGCGTCGTAGGCGTAAGGCAGTTCGGGCAGCGTGAAGGTCATCGGCTCTCTCCGGATCTCGGGGCCTCGGAACGGGGGTGGCGCAGGGGTAACGTGCGCGCCGCATCCCGCATCGGCCCGCCTGTAGGTAAGTCGGCACCCCGGCCAGGGCAACGCCGAAACCGGCATCCGGGCAGCGGGACGGCGAAGTTCGTGCACAGGGCCGGTTTTGCAAAACAGCGGCAAGCCTTTAGGATACGCGACTTGTCCCGCGTATCGCGACCCCCGAGACGTCCATGATCCTCGCGCTGTTCGCGCTCTCCCTCGCCATGATCGTCGGCGGGATCGCCTCGGTAATTCAGGGATTTCCCTTCGTCCGGCTGGAAAGCGGACTCGCCATGACGATCGCCGGCGCGACCGTCGCCTCGGCGGGTTCGGTTCTCTTGGGACTCGCGGTCCTCGCCCGCCAGATCCGTGGCCTGGCGCGGCGCTCGGCCGATGAATCGGCCCCCGTTCCGCCGAGACTTGAGGTGCCGAGAGCCGAAGTGCCGGTGCCGCCGGCACGAACCTTCGAAAACGGGATGCCGGAAACTCCATCGCCGGGGGCAAGGCGTCCCCTCATCGCAGGGGCTGCCGGCCTCGCCGCGGGAACGGCGGGGGGCGCCTATCTCGGAAGCGAGGCACACGAGCGGCCGAACCCGAGTTTTGAGGCGTCGTTCGAAGAGCCGAGCCCCGATCCCCGCTCAGATCGGCGCTCCGATCCCTGGCCGGCGCCGCCCGAGCCATTGTTCCCGGAACTTGCCGATCTCGACCTCGCGCCGACGCGGGAAGCCGAACCGACCTTCGATCCGCCCACCGGCGATGCGGCGTTCGACGCGATGTCGCCGAAGGTACCGGCCGACACGTCGGCGCAGCAGCTTCACGTCGAGGAAGAGCCCGCAACCCGATCGGCCGAGGAGCAGCCCGAAACCGCCTTGAAGACGGGCCCGGAGACGGATCTTTTCGCGCCGGCCGTGCCAGTGGCAGCACCGGCCGAGACCGACCTCTCCGACGAGCCGGAGCTCCGTCCCGCGCTCACCGAAGAGCCGGCGGATCCGGAAACCCCGGCAGAGCCGGCCCTCGCAGTGGTCGGAACCTACGTCTCGGGCGGGAACACCTACGTGATGTATTCGGACGGCTCGATCGAGGCCGACACGCCGCGTGGGCGATTCACCTTCAAGTCCCTCGA
Organism: Methylobacterium sp.; assembly: GCF_019745455.1. Taxonomy (GTDB): domain Bacteria; phylum Pseudomonadota; class Alphaproteobacteria; order Rhizobiales; family Beijerinckiaceae; genus Methylobacterium. The sequence continues at coordinate 60,675 of NZ_JAIETD010000133.1, read as the reverse complement.
CGAGCTCAAGGCCTTCGTCGAAGCAGGCGGCGAGACCGATCGCGGCGCGGCCTGAGGCCTTTGCCGGCAGACGAGATGCCGGAGCGAAAGTCGGGGCTCGGCCGTCACGGGCCATGATCCGGTTCGACGCTATAAGTCATTGTCCTTGAACCGAATTTTTGGGGGGATCGGGCCTTTTTTTGGTCTGATGCAGGGCGATAATCATGGCGGATCGGTCGCCGGCCTTCACACATGTGCACCCTCGCCTCCAAGTGTGACGGCACGTCGCTGCAGCTGCAATCCGGCCTGGACTGCTCCCGCTGGACGCCCAGTGACCATACCGACTCAAAATGCATGCATCACGCACCGATGCTTTATTCAAAATACGAATACAATACATTCAATGGTATTTAAATAATTTCCTTTAGGATCATCTTAACAATTTGATGGGCCTGATGTGCACGCGACCTAAACAGTTAGATCATGTCTTCACTTATGGCAGTTCAAATCAGATCCACCTGCGTCTTGCGGCTAGTACGCTCGCTCGTCTCGAATCGAAGTGGTGCGTCGGCAGTCGAGTTTGCTTTGGTGGCACCGATCCTGATTGCCATGATCGCGTCGATTTTCACGATCTCAATGGTGATGCACGCACATAGCAGCATCAGCACCTACGCCCGTGAGGCCGCACGCGGAGTGGCGGTGGGCTACATGACCGTGGCGGAGGCCAAGCAATTCGCCGAAACGCGAGCAAGAGACGATCTTCGAGTCGTCGTGTCCGTCAATATCGTTCCAGCAACCAGAGGAGATCAAAGCAGGCAGGATGTCATCGTTACCCTCTCCATCTCGACGGAAGAGATTGCAAAGATTACGCCCTTCGGCAATATCATTCTTGGCGGCCTCTCAGCCAGAGCCGTCATGCGAAGCCTTATCGAATGAGCGGTAAAATTGGGTCTTCGTTCCGGATTTTTTTGAGAAATAGCCGTGGCAACGTCACGATGCTCTTTGCCTTGAGTTCCGTTACGCTGCTTGGATTTGCTGGGATCGCCGTCGATATCGGGCTAGCCTTCAACGAGAAGAACGATCTGCTCACGAGTGCCGAGGCCTCCGCCTTGGCTACGGCCAAATATATCGGGGGCGCCGACCGCGCTTTGGCTCTTGCCACAGCCCAGACCTATGCCGCGCTGAACCGCCCGACCGTCGACAATCTCGTGACCGATGCGGACCTGCAGTTCGGCAAATGGGAGAACGGCGTCTTCACTGTCGGCGAGAACCCGAATGCCGTCCGAGTGACGGCGTCAAGGACCAGATCCAAGGGAAACAGCCTGAAAACGACCTTCGCCAACTTCTTCGGCGTGGAATCCTGGGATCTGTCGGCGCGCGCGATCGCGGTATCCTCCAGCCCAATCTGCATCCTGATCCTTCATCCGGATCATCATGACGCCTTCGACGTCGATCCCGGCGCGCGGATCGACGCGCCAACTTGCGGTGTACAGGTAAACTCGAGGCACAGAGAAGCTTTGGAGCTGGGACGCTCTTCATACGTCAGCGTCAAGAATATCCGTGTCGTCGGCGGGTTCGACAAGCACAGCACCGCGACGGTCACGCCGACACCGGTAACGGGTGTCGAACCCGTCAGCGACCCCTACGCGTCCCTGTCTCCCCCGATGAACAACCTCTGCGGAGGCGCCAAGGACGTCACCGGAACGGTGACCCTCAGCCCGAATCTCGCCTTCTGCAACGGCTTGAGGATCAAGGGCGGAACCGTGACCTTTTCACCGGGCGTGTACGTCGTAAAGGGCGAGTTCACGCTGGAGAACGGTGCTTCGATCGTCGGGCAGGACGTCCTCATCTACATGGAAGGCAGGGGTAGCGATCTGTTCTTCCACAGCCGGACCAGCTTCAACCTGAAGGCTCCGACGACGGGGCCCTATGCCGGCATCGTTCTCTGGTCGGACCGGGAGAATACCAAGGATCACGACATCTATTCGAAGTTCGGCGCCTCTGCCGAAGGAACCATCTACGCGCCCAGCAGTCAGGTCGAGTTCGAAAACGATGTGGTGTGGGAGGCCAACTGCATCCGCATCGTGGTCGCTCGCCTGGAACTCGACAACGGTTCCCGCTACCAAGCGTCCGATCCGAGTACGAATTGCAGGAACAACATCAACAAGGGCAATGCCCGGCTCGTGCGATAAGCGATCCGGCATTCGTCCTTCAAAAGGCTTCGTGCAAAATTAGAGTACTATGAAATTATCCCGGATTCGAACGTCGGGACGTTTCCTTATGCGAGCGGATTCAAGGCATCGTTACGGGCCGATAGTGGCGCGCGCATCGTCAGGCGGAATCCTTCGGGCGGATATTCGATCTCCACCACTGCGCGGACCTGCGTGGTGAGAACGCGCTGGAGCAGGCGCGAGCCGAAGCCCTGGCGGCTCGGCGGCTTCACCGGCGGGCCGCCTCTCTCCCGCCAGGCGAATCGCAGCGTGCCGTTGGCACCGTCGGGCTCGACATCCCAGGTCACGGCGACACGGCCCGAGCCGGTGGAGAGCGCTCCATATTTCGCGGCGTTGGTGGTCAGCTCGTGGATCGCCATGCCGATCGGGACAGCGATCTCCGAGGAGAGCTCGACGGACGGTCCGGTCAGGGTGACGCGCGCATCGGGGATGTCGGGAACGTCGTCGGCGTAGGGCCTCAGTTCGTTGGCGAGAAGGTCGCGCAGGGAGGCCACCTGCCAGGTCGCGCCGGTGAGCACCGCATGGGTGTGGGCGAGCGAGACGATGCGCCCGACGAAGGCCTGGTAGAAGCTGTTGATGCTGGTGGCGTTGCGCGCCGTCGAGCTGACGATCGCCTGGACGGTGGCCAGGGTATTCTTGACGCGGTGGTGAAGCTCACGGATCAGGAGGTTCTGCCGATCCTCGGCGATGCGACGGTCGGTGACGTCCGCGACGACGCCGATGAGGCGGCGCGGCAGTCGGTCCGGGGCATCGCGTTCGAAACGTCCGGCGAGGTCGATGATGCGCCAGGTACCGTCGCCGGCATGGCGGATGCGGCCGGTGACGTGCAGGATCGCATCGTCGCGCAGGGCATCCGAGATCGCCTGACGCACCGCCGCGCGGTCGTCGGGATGGAGCAGGCTGTCGAGGAACTCGCGCTTGCCCACCGGCCCATCCTCGGGATCGCGCCCGAAAATGGCGAACATCCGCTCGTTCTCCCAGATCGCCCTGTCGTCGAGCATATGCCACTCGAAGATGCCGAGATCGGCAAGGGAGGCGGCGATGCGCAGGCGCTGCTCGCGGTCGCGCAAGGCGTCGCGGTCGGCGATTCGGGTGGTGACGTCCTGGATCACGCCGACCATGCCGGGTGCCGAGCCGTCCGGCGCCTGGATGGCCTGGCCGCGGGCACTGACCCAGACGAGGCGGTCCTCGATCCCGTGCCCGACCCGGAACTCGATGGCGTAGCGTTGCCCGGCGATCGCTGCTTCCCGCATCTGCCGCTCGATCCGAATCGCGTCGCCGGCCTCGATGCGGGCGCGCAGGTCGGCCCAAGCGAGAGCTTCGCCCGGCGTATGGCCGAGGATGTGGGCGGCGCGGCGCGACAGGGTGAGGAGGTCGCTGGCTCTGTCCCAGCGCCATTCGCCGAGACCGGCCGCGGTGAGGGCGTCGCGATTCTGCTCGGCGCGGACGATCTCGTCCTCGTCCACCGGCTCGACCACGATGACGCGGAGCGCGGCGCTCGCTTGTCCGGAAGCGCGGACCCGCACCGGCAGCGCCGCGCCGTCGGCCCGCCGCCAGAAGCGGATGCCGTCAGGCAGCGGATGCGCAACCTCACCGAGATCGGTCAGGGGCCGGTCCAGCAGCGCACCGGGCGGATGTCCGAGAAGGCTGCAGAGATGAGTGTTGGCGGAGACGATGCTGCGCCCGTCCGGCGACAGGATCGCAAGACCGGTGGCGGCGAGCTCGAAGGCGAGGCGGTGGAGGTCGCCGCCGAAATCCGGGCCCGCCAGATCCTGGCTCGCCTGCGCCCCCGGGTTCTGGTGCGATCTGACGCCCAACACGCGAACCTCACTCGGCGCCGCCAGCCCCCGCCGGGCTGTGCGCCTGCCGTCGCGGGAGGCAGCCGATCATCCGCATATCTCCCACGCAAGATCATGAAGGCATAGGATTTTGGCGACAAGGTGCCGTCATGTCAGGCATCGCCCCCGATATGCATTCATCCCGCGCTTTCTGTAGAGACTCCTTGAAGTTGCGCAGGCCGGCTCGCTCAGGAGGTCCGTCGGAACTCGAGGTAGGTCGGCCGCCTGCCAGCCGCCACGGCCTTGGCCTCGTAGCGGGTGCCGGGCCAGTCCGGCCAAGGCCGCGTCCAATCGATAGCCGCCTTCGCCGTCCAGGCGAGGCTCGCCGAGCGCCGCGCGCGCACGAGCGTCCAGCCGGCATAATCGTCGATATCGCTGGCGAAACGGAACACGCCGCCCGGTTTCAGCACTCGGGCGATCTCCGCGAGGCTCTCGTCGGAGACGAAGCGGCGCTTGCGCTGGCGGCGCTTGGGCCAGGGATCGGGATAGAGGAGATAGACCCGCGCGAGCGCGGCATCGGGCAGGGCCGCGAGCAGCGTCGTCGCATCCTCGTCCCAGATCCGGACGTTGCGCAGATCCTCGTCGTCGACGGCGCGCAGGAGCTTGACGACGCCGTTGACGAAGGGCTCTGCGCCAATGATCCCGATGCCGGGATGGCGCAGGGCATTGGCCGCGAGGTGCTCGCCGCCGCCGAACCCGATCTCGAGCCAGACCTCTTCGACAGGATCAGGGAACACGGCGGGCGGGTCGAGGAAGGTGCCCGGCTCGGGCAGGGTCAACCGAAGCTTGGGTAGAAGTTCCGCGAGGCGCTGCTCCTGACCCGCACGCAGGCGCTTGCCTTTGCGGCGCCCGAAGAAGGCGCGTTCGGCGCCTTCGGCCCCGCCCGGCTGGGGAGGGGTATCTGCCCTCCCCTTCATGGGCGGCTCAGGCCAGGGACGACTTGAGGTCGGAAGCGAGATCGGTGCGCTCCCAAGAAAAGCCTCCATCCGCTTCCGGCGCACGCCCGAAATGGCCGTAGGCCGAGGTGCGGGCATAGATCGGCTTGTTGAGGCCGAGCTTCAGCCGGATGCCCCGGGGCGAGAGGTCGAGGGCATCCATCAGGACGCCTTCGAGCTTCGCCTCGTCGACCTGCCCGGTGCCGTGGAGGTCGACATAGATCGAGAGGGGCTTGGCGACGCCGATGGCGTAGGCGAGCTGGATGGTGGCGCGTGTCGCGAGGCCAGCGGCCACCACGTTCTTGGCGAGGTAGCGGGCAGCGTAGGCGGCCGAGCGGTCGACCTTGGTCGGGTCCTTGCCGGAGAAGGCACCGCCGCCATGCGGGGCCGCGCCACCATAGGTGTCGACGATGATCTTGCGGCCGGTCAGGCCGGCATCGCCATCGGGGCCGCCGATCACGAACTTGCCGGTCGGATTGACGTGCCAGACGGTGCCCTCGTCGACCCAGCCCTGCGGCAGAGCGGCAAGGATGTAGGGCTCGACGATGGCACGAACGTCGGCGGAATCGAGGCTCTCGTCGACGTGCTGGGTCGAGAGCACGATCTGGGTCACACCGACCGGGCGGCCGTTCTCGTAGCGGACAGTGACCTGGCTCTTGGCGTCGGGGCCGAGCTTGGCGGCGTCGCCGACCTTGCCCTTGCGGGCGTCGGCGAGGTCCTTGAGGATCTTGTGGGCGTAGTAGATCGGCGCCGGCATCAGCTCGGGGGTCTCGTCCGAGGCATAGCCGAACATGATGCCCTGGTCGCCCGCGCCCTCGTCCTTATTGCCGGACGCATCGACGCCCTGGGCAATGTCGGCGGACTGGGCGTGGAGGTGGATCGCGATGTCGTTGTGCTTCCAGTGAAAGCCCGACTGCTCGTATCCGATGTCGCGCACCGCCTCGCGGGTGAGCTCGGTGAGGTGGTCGAAGGTCACCGAATCCGGGCCGCGAACCTCGCCCGCGATGACGATGCGGTTGGTGGTGGCGAGCGTTTCGACGCCGAGCCGGGCCTCGGGCATCGCCGCGAGATAGGCGTCGACGACGGTATCGGAGATCCGGTCGCAGACCTTGTCCGGATGACCTTCCGAGACCGATTCGCTCGTGAAGAGATAATTGGAACGCGGCATCTGAGGGCACCCCCGATATCGGACGCGCCTTGTTTCGCGGGCGCATGACCGGCCTGAAGAAGGTCGAGGTTCTTGCACCCGACATGAAGACGGTCAAGCCGAAAGACCGAACGCTTCCGAAATACCGGACAAAACGGTCGTTAAATCAACCCCTCGAGGCGACCATCTTCGCCTCGTCGACCTCAGCCATTGAGGCAGGCATTCAACGCCTTGATCGCTGCGGCGAATTCCTGACGACTGGTGTCGGGAAAATGCGCGTTCACGTGCTGCGCCACCATTTCGGCCAGCCCGGCCCAGGGGTCCAGCTCCGTGGCGTAGGGCTGTTGCCGGCGCTCGGCGAAACCCTCCTCGGCGGGATCGTCGCTCCGCTTCATTCCCTGGAAGAAATATTCGACCGGCACACCCGTCATGCGGCTGAATGTTTCGAGGTGGATGGCACTGATGCGATTGGTGCCCTTCTCGTACTTCTGGAGCTGCGCCGCCGACATGCCGAAGCTCTGGGCCACGCGCTTCTGGGTCAGGGCCGCCTTCTTGCGTTGCATGGCGATGCGCTGACCGACATGGACGTCGCGCGCATCGGTCTTCTGGCCTGCCATACGCACCTCGCGCGATCTGCCTCAGACCATCAAGCTAGGCCGTGGCCTTCGAGCGCGGTAGTGGATTTTTTCACGCATGAAAAGAGCGTGAAAAAAGGTGGCGTCCCCGGCAGGTCTCGAACCTGCGACCCCAGGTTTCATCCCACTTCGGCTTCCGCCGCCGCTGCTTGCTGAAGGCAGCGTTCGTGGTCTGGACTATCCCTTCACCATGGGCTCCGATGCCGGAGCCTTTAGGTGCCGCCCGTCTAGTCTCTACACCTTCCCGGGTGTCGCCGTGAGGAGACGTCCGGGCTTGGCTCGGGATTGGCCGAGGCCCGCGAACGGGCCTGTGGGCTTTCCCCGAATTTGAGCGGATCCGCCGCGCGGTTTCCCCTCGCGACGCCCAATTCGATCTAGGAAACCTGTGCTCTGTCCAGCTGAGCTACGGAGACTCACCGCGGGCTCCATACCACCAACCGCCTGGGCGGCCAACCGAGGCGGATGTACTCTGTGACCCGCCTGCCGCAGAGGATGAGGAATGGCACCGATCCTGCCACCTGCGGCTGTCATGCAACGGAAGGAAACGCCAAGATGGATCCGGTGGAGCGGAGGACGGGGCGTTGGTGGCGCGCGCGGACATCTCGGCAGCGATGATATTGCGGCTGTCTCTCGCGGCATCGCTCGCCGGAGCGGGCGCATGGACGCCGGCATTTGCCGCAAGCCCGCGTCCCGCTCCCGAATGCCGGACGTCGGCGGCACGCTCCGACCGGATCGAGGCGCTAGGCCAACGCGGCGAACTCATCCTCGCATCGGGCGGGCGCGCGATCCTCTCGGGCCTACGCTGGCCTGAAGAGCCGGACGACGATGCCGCAGCGGCCTCGCGCCTCCTCGTCCATCGCGGGCAGGCAGTGACGCTAACGGCGCGCGGCGACCCCGACCGCTGGGGTCGCCTCCGGGTCGAGGCCTTGATCGAGGGCGAGGCGACGGATATCGGCGCGGAGCTCGTCGCGGCCGGCTACGCAGCGGTCGATGCCGGCGAGGGCGACGTCCTTTGCCGGCCGGCTCTCCTGCAGCTGGAACAGGCGGCGCGGGCGGAGGCGCGCGGGATCTGGCGGAGGCCTCGCCCGGCGACCGACGACGGCATTTCTCTCAGGGCCCGATACGGCCGTTTCGTCGTCGCGCAGGGGCGCCTCGTCGGCGTGGGCGAGCGGTCGGCGCGTACCTATCTCGACTTCGTCCGGCGGGGGCAGGACGGCTTGACGGTAACCGTGTCGAAACGCACTTGGCGGCACTTGCAGGAACGTGGTTTGAGTGCCGCCAGCTTGAGGGGGCGCCTCATCCGTGTGCGTGGTGTGATCGATGTCGGCCGCGGGCCGTCGCTCGACATCGCGAGCGCCGACATGATCGAGGTTCTGGACGAGGAGCGGGCGCCGCGGCGCTGAAAGACGACACCATGCAGGGGAGCGCACCATACGGGATCGGACCGCGGCCGCGCCGCGGCGCGGGGCCGCTCGCCGCGCTGGCGCTGCTGTGCCTGTCGTCCTGTGCCGGCGACCAGACCGGTACCATCATCAGCCCGATCGCCGTGCCTGCCGAGGCTCCTCGCGTCACGGGACGCGAGCGCAGCGCCCCGGATGCCGACCACACCCAGCTCGTCGCCTCCTTCGGAGGCGAATACCGGTCGCCGGGTACGCTGCGCCTCGTCAGCGACGTCACCGACCGCCTCGTGAAGGCGACCGAGCGGCCGGACGAGACCTATGCGGTCACCCTGCTCGATTCGGGCGTGATCAATGCCTTCGCCCTGCCGAGCGGCCGGCTCTACGTCACCCGGGGGCTTCTCGCCCTCGCCACCGACACCTCGGAGATCGCCGCGGTGCTCGCCCACGAGATCGCCCACGTCACCCTGCGCCATGCCAGCGCCCGCAGCGAACTCGCCTTGCGCTCGCAGCTCGTGAGCAGGGTGGTGGCCGACGTGCTCAACGACCCGGAGACAGGCGCGCAGCTTCAGAGCCAGTCCCGCTTCGCCCTCGCGCGCTTCTCCCGCGACCAGGAACTGGAGGCCGACCGGATCGGCGTGCGCACCCTGGCGCGGGCCGGATACGACCCCTTCGCGGCCGGGCGCTTCCTCAATGCTCTGAATCGCACCACGGCGATGAAGACCGGCACCGGCGTCGCGGGCGAGCCCGACATGCTGGCGACCCATCCGGGCACGGCCGAGCGCATCACCCTCGTCACCCGTGCCGCCCGGCTCATCGGGGCCCCCGGCCTCGGGGTGGACGAGCGCAGCCGCTATCTCGCCGGCATCGACGGCATCGCCTATGGCGACAACCCCACCGACGGGGTCGTGCGCGGCCGGCGCTTCCTTCACCCGGGCCTCGGCATCGCCTTCGAGGTGCCGGACGGCTTCACCGTCGACAACACCCGCAGCGCGGTCCTCGGCACCACCAACGAGGGCAGCCGCCGCCTGCTGTTCGATCTCGTCGAGACCAAGACCGGGCAAAGCCTCGAGGAGGTGCTGAGGGCCACGTGGAACGACGGGCTGGACGGGCTCGAAAACCGGATCGTCAACGGCAACGCCGCAGCTTTCGCCGTCTCGCGCGGCAAGGACTGGACCTTCCGGCTCGCCGCCTTGCGGGTCGGCGAGAGCACGTTCCGGATGATCATGGCAGCCAAGGGCTCGACCGATCCCGACGTACCTTTCCGGCGCTGGGTCGAAAGCCTCGCCTCGGTCAGCCCGGACGAAACGCAGAGCCTTCGCCCCCTGCGCATCCTCGTGGTGCAGGCTGCGCCTGGCGATACCGTCGAATCGCTCGCCCGCCGGATGGTCGTGCCCGATCGGGCCACCGACCGCTTCCTCGTGCTCAACGGGCTGGAGCGCGGCGCCGCCCTGCGTCCCGGGCAGGGCTACAAACTCGTGGTCGAGTAGGGTGCGAGAGATCCGCGCTTCCGGGCCGCCGGCCAAGGCGAAGATCCTCGCCCGGCGTGAGCCAAGCGAGGATCGCGGGTCGCTGAGGTTCGGCGCCCCGCCTAGACCGCCCCGAGGCGGCCGCCCTGGTCGCGAGCCTGGCCCGGCCTGGTTCGCTCGCGGAAATGCGCCCGAACGGCCTTGGCCGCCTGCTCGACGCTGACGAAGACGGTGCCGTCGAGGGGATCGAAGTCGCGGCGCGAGGAGAAGAAGCGGACGCCGCGCGACTCCGGAACCGCGATGCCGGCGGTCACTTCGCCGACCTCGATCACGCGCGTCGGAACCGGCTCGCGGTGCAGGCGGTTGCCGGCCCGCTCGGCGGGGTGGTCGACGAACCGGTCTTGGAGTTCGGCTCGGGCGGCCTGGGGCAGGTAGGGGCGCGGGGACGGATCTGTCTGAAGCTGAGGCATGACATGGACTCTCGCAAAGCCGGGCTTGCGCCGGCACGGTGGGATGAGGGTTTCACGGCGTGGACGCGGGTTCAGCGTCGACAGCAGCCGCATGCCCTTCCCTTATTGCGATGGGTTCGATTGACGAAGATCAGTCGGGAAACAGTCACGGCAAGTCATCCTTTCCTTCAAGGACCACGAGGCGGCGACGCTTCGCGGCTCTTTAGCGTTTGATGACGCGGCGCAAGCAGGCTCATATCAAATCACCGCGGCGACCTGGACCAGAGAGCCTTTGGGAAGACTGTCCGGATGCCCGGGGCACGCAGTAAAGATGCGATGCGTCCTGCCATCCGTCAACGGAGTGGATTTTCGTATTTCACCCAAAACGGGGCAGGAACCCCCTCGGCAGAGGCCGAGCGCGACGAGTTCCTTCGTCGGCGGCGTTTCACCGGCCGGTCACGCCTTGGCGGCCGCATCCCGGATCGCCGCAAGGGTCACCTGCATGGGAGGCATCGCGCCGGACACCCTCAGGCCTTCCGCGCCAGTCTCGAAGAGGTGCGCCAGCGCCTGCCTCAACGAGGCTTCGGCGGCGATCTCCGGAGCATCTCGGGGCGCGCCCGGTACGGCGGCCTGCGCGACCGTGAGAAGCGAGAGGCGGCGCAGGCCGCGATCCTCGCCGAGGAAGGCGCCGACCTCTGGTCCGGCGGGAGCTGCCAGGAGGCGGAGCGGCGGATCGGCCTGGAGAATTCGGCCGTCGCGCATCAACACGACCTCGTCGGCGAGCCGCATCGCCTCGTCGAGGTCGTGAGTGACGAGAATCACGGTCTTGCGCAAGGATCGCAGGATCGCGCCGATCTCAGCCTGGAGGCGGTCGCGGGCGGCGGGATCGACCGCTCCGAAGGGCTCGTCCATCAGGAGTACCGGAGGGTCGGCGGCGAGGGCCCGGGCCACGCCGACGCGCTGGCGCTGCCCCCCGGAAAGCGATGCCGGCCGGCGATGCCGGAACTGCCCGGGATCAAGGCCGACGAGGTCGAGCATCGCATCGATCCGCTCGGCGATGCGGGGGCGCGCCCAGCCGAGCAGCACCGGCACGGTGGCGATGTTCTGCGCAACGGTCCGATGCGGGAAAAGGCCGACGCCCTGAAGGACGTAGCCGATCGAGCGCCGCAGGGCGACGGGATCGACATCGGCGACGTCGCGGCCGCCGACCAGAACCCGTCCGGCATCCGGCTCCACGAGGCGGTTGACCATGCGCAGCGTCGTCGACTTGCCGCAGCCCGAAGGACCGATCAGGGCACAGGTCGTGCCCTCCGCGACGACGAGGTCGAGACCGTCCACGGCGGGTCGCGCGATTCCCGAATACCGCTTCGAGATCGCCTCCAGGCGGATCATGACGTCGAAAGCCGAGAGTTTTCGGCCTCAGCAACCCTGGCAGATAGAGCCCATCGTGGTGCGCATCTTGGCGTCCCACGCCTTGTCGCGGGCGGCGGACGCCTTCTGGGCCTTGATCATCGCGGCCTCAGTCCCGGGCTTCGAGAACGGCGCGTTGGCGACACGTTCGGTATTGCCCGGCGGCTTCGTGGCGCCGGTTGCAGTGGTGTTCCGCGCAGGCGAAGGCTGGGCGACGACCGGCCCCGCCGCCAGCAGAGTCAGGATGAGGAAGGCAGCAAGGCGCATGACGGGTTCCTGTCGGTCGGAATAGGGCGATCACGGAGCATAGGGAGATTCGGAGAACGATCCCTTATGGACCCGAAAGCCGGGATGCGTCGGTGCGTCTCCGTACATTGTACGCCGCCTATCGCACCCCGATGGACATAATATGGCACACCGACCGGGAACCGAACCGAGAGATAGTACCTGGCCATGACACGCCGAGAGGCCTTCGCCGCAGCGCTCGCGCGCCTCGCTCCGCGGCTTCCCGCCTTCGAGACCGGAGCCGTTCTCGATCGGGCGCTGGCGAGCCCCGGCCTTCGCGGCGCAGCGCCCGAGACCGCCGCCTGGCTCGCCCTCGTCGCCTTCACCCGCCACGTCCGCACTGAGTACGACGAACTCCTCGACGACGGCTACGACCGCGACAGCGCCCGCCATTTCGTCCTTGACGACCTCAACGCGGCTCTGGCGGAATGGGGGGTGAAGAGGCGGGTATCCGAGGACGAAGACTACGACGTCGGGTGAACTCCTCAAGTAGGGTCACGGAGGACGAACCGGCCTCCTCGGGTCGTCGCGCCTGCCGGCCGGTTTCGGTGCATCGACACAGGCGGCGGGCGAGAAACCCGCGTGGGACCAGCGGGGGACGACGTCTCATGCAGATCAGCGCGCGCAACGTCATCAAGGGCATCGTCGTCGCGATCGAGACGGGCGCCACCACGGCGCATGTGAAGATCGAGATCGCGGCCGGGCAGGTCGTGACGGCGGCGATCACGAACGATGCGGTGGCGAGCCTCAAGCTCGAAGTCGGCAAGCCGGCCTATGCGGTTGTGAAGGCCTCTGACGTCATGGTCGCGGTGGACTGAACCATGACCCCGCGCTTCTGCGTCCCGCTCCTCGCCACCGCCCTTCTCGGCGGGTGCGCTCCAGCGTGGGCTCAGGGCGCCGATCCCTGCGGCGCCTTCGATTGGTCGATCCGGCGCGAGCAGGCATGGTTCTCGGCGGCCGGCCTTCCGCATCTTCCCTCCGGAGCGACGTTGCCGGTGGAGATGCCCGGCGCCACCCTCGATCTCTCGGCAGAGGCTCAGGCCCGCCTGCCGATCGGACCGTCCCGCGAGCCAAAACCGGATACGCGCGGCGGCGTGCTGCACGTCCCGGCGCCGGTCACACCGGGTCTCTACCAGATCACCCTGTCGGAGAACGCCTGGATCGACGTCAGCCAGGACGGCACCACGATCAGGGCGCCGCTCGCCACGACGATGCGGCCGGGCTGCGACGGCGTCGCGAAGAGCCTGCGTTTCCAGCTCGGCACCCAGCCGGTGCTCATCCTGGTGAGCGGAGCCGGCAAGGAGACCATCAAGATCGCGGTCGCTCAGGCCGAGCGCGACGACCCGCTCATGGGCGGAAAGTGAACGTCGCGCCCGGAGCGGTGGTCGTGCCCATCGCCGAACCACCCCTCGACGCAGGAGGCCCCCATGGACTAGCTTTCGCTCCATGCCGATGATCCCACGCTGCTTCCGCACCGCGCCCCTGGCGCTCCTGTCACTGGCGTTGATCGCTCACGCGAGCATCGCGCAGGCGCAGGACAGGGGGACCCTCGACGCCAAGCCGCTTCCGCCCCTCGCCAACCCCGATGCGCCCTCGACTCCCGCCAAGGCGCTGTTTGGCCGGGCGACGACCCCAGCGCCCGGGCCGGAGGCGACCTACGGCTCCTACGCCAGGGGGTGCTTCGCCGGCGGCGAGGCGCTGGCGGTCGACGGGCCGACCTGGCAGGTAATGCGACTGTCGCGCAACCGGATGTGGGGGACGCCTCATCTCGTCGCCTTCATGGAGAAGCTCGCCGCCACCGTCCCCCGCGTCGGCTGGCCCGGCCTCCTCGTCGGCGACATGTCGCAGCCCCGCGGCGGCCCGATGCTCACCGGCCACGCCTCGCACCAACTCGGCCTCGACGCCGATGTCTGGTTGACGCCGATGCCGAACCGCCGCCTGAGCCGGGCCGAGCGCGAGGAGATGTCCGCGACCAACGTGGTGCGGGCCGACCGCCTCGACATCGACCCGGATGTCTGGACGCCGCAGCATCTGAAGCTGATCCGCCTCACCGCCCAGCAGCCCGAGGTGGCCCGCCTCTTCGTGAATCCGGCCATCAAGAAGGCGCTGTGCCGGGAGGCGGGCGGCGACCGCGGCTGGCTCTCCAAGGTGCGTCCGATGTACGGGCACAACTATCACTACCATATCCGCCTTTCCTGCCCGGACGGTGCAGGCCAGTGCGAGGACCAGGCCTCGCCGCCCGGCGGTGATGGCTGCGGCGACGAACTCGCTTATTGGTTCAGCGACGCCGTGCTGAACCCGAAACCCTCGACCAAGCCGGTGAAGCCGAAGCCGCCTATGACCATGGCTGCGCTGCCGGCCGCCTGCCGGACGGTGCTGAAGGCGCGTTGAGGACGACGCCCCCGTCATTCGGGGTCGCCATCCTTCGGCAGGAAAGCCGGCACCGGGGAGCCTGATCTCGGCTTCAGGCAAACAGATACTTCTGCGCGTCGGGATTTTCCCGCCGCCACATCACGCTGTCCATCAGGTAATGATGGATGTTGATGAAGATCCAGAAGATGAAGAGAAACATCGTGTCGCCGAAAACGGCCTTGTCGTACGGCACGACGACATCGAGCAGCATCGGCAGACCCCAGAGGCCGATGAATCCCAAAACTCCGCCGCCGACGATGTAGGCCGCCACCCGCACGCGGTCCGCCGTTCCGAACAGGCGCTTCATGACGGGCATAGACGGCGTGCCCCCGCCTGGCTGTCCCCTCTGATAATTGGCTTCGAAGCGCCATACGACGACGAGGTATTGCAGCGAGTGCAGCACCGGCACGACCAGGAACCAGAGCGGGTCGAGACGCACCAGCAGCAGCCACATGTAGAGGCTCGCCAGATAGGCGACGAGGCCGTTCACGGGAAGCTTGGCGCCGCTCCGCCAGCGGCGCACCAGCATGAGAAGTGTCAGCCCGGTGGTGACGGCGAGAGCCAGGCCGGCAACGACCAGGATCGGTCTGGGCACGGTGAAGGACTAGTAGTCGAGCTCCCACAGCGAGCGCTCGCTGGTGGCGACGTTGATGGCGAGCCAGGAGAACAGCCAGCCCGTGTAGCTGTTGACGAGCAGGATCTTCTTTTCGGAAGCCGAGAAGAAGCGCCGCTTCAGCGCAGCATCGACCATCAGCATGCCGTAGCCCTGCTTGACGTAGTGCCAGCCGACGACGAACGCCATCAGGTTGCCGGCGAGCCCCAGGATGCGAGGGTCGCCGCTCATGACGCACGCCGGGAAGAACAAGACGAGGACGATCGGAGCGGCGATGCCGACCGCGATGAAGCGGAGTCGAAGGACCCGAGGATAATCCGGGCCGGAGATCTTCCGGCGGAAGTCGCGATGGAAGATCTGGTAGGAATGCGCGAAGTGCGGGTGGTTGATGGCGTTGGCCATGAGCAGCATGGCGACGGCGAGGGCACCGCGATAATCCTCGGCAGGTCTCAGTTAGAGGAGCGGTATGTAGATGAGGGAACTGCCGCCGAGGCAGAAGAAGTCGACGAAGGGGCCGAAAAGGTAGCTGCGCCGTTCCGGGCGCTCGGCGATGGGGAGCGCGGCGGCACGGTCGAAGGTGGCGTTCATCGCACTCACGATACCGCGGTCCGATCAAGGATGTCCTCGAGCCTAGAGCGAGATGCTGGAGCTTTCGTAAATACGGGGGAAATCCGGCCTCCACCGGTCACGACCGTTACAAGCTCAGGCGGCGGAGGGGTCAGCCCCATGATCGGTTAACTGGGTCCGGACTTTTGCGTTTGGCGAAAGTGGTCACCAAGCCACGCGGATGCCGACGGCGGATCCGCGTGCGAGAAGCGATCAGAACGACGAGACGCGGCTGCGGCGGGACCCGATCGCCTTGTATTCCGGGGCGGTGCTGTTCGCCACCGCGGGTTCTTCCACCCGCACCGGATCCGGGAGCTTACCGACCCGTTCGATGCGGACGCCGACGTAGTTGCCCCGGCGCCAGGCGAGCTTGACCAGACAGACGAAATTGCGCCCGACGACCTTGAGCATGAAGGTCTCGGGCAATTCGTAACGGCTCGGCACGCCGAGCCTAGCGCCCGATTTCGAGATGTCCTTCACATTGCAGGAGATTTCGGTCCCGTCGAGCAGCCGGATCAGGGCGATCCAGTTCGTCTCGCTACGGGGTTCCCGGCGCTCGACGAAGGCGGCTTCGGTCGATCCTTGAGCGTCGACATCCCGCGCGAGGAGCGCCCGGCTCTCGCTATCCTCGACAACGTCCTGCTCATGCAGTGGCACGTCTTTCTCCGCCTCGAAATGCTGGCGGAGCACAAATTGAAGCTAAAAGCTTAAGGTTTTCACCTCGCGAAAAGAAAACGCTCTTCACGAGAACGTTAACATGGGCAATCACTTATCGTGATGCCCAGCGGCAATGCGGTCCGTGAGTGCCATGAGAATCCCCGAGACCACGAAGACCATGTGAATACCGACGAGCCAAGCAAGTTCTCGATCGCTTGCGTTCTTGATGTCCATGAAAGACTTCAAGAGCTGAATCGCCGAGATCGCCACAATCGACGACAGAAGCTTCAGCTTGAGGCCGGTGAAATCGATCGTCCCCATCCATTCCGGCCAGTCCTTATGGTCAGAATGGTCGAATTTAGAGACGAAGTTCTCGTAGCCGGAGAACATCACGATGATCAGCAGCGAGGCTGTGAAGGATAGGTCGACGAGGGTCAGCACGCCGAGGATGATCTGCGCCTCATTCGCCTCGGTGGCGTGGCCGACAAAGTGGATCAGTTCTTGAATCAGCTTGTACAGCAGCACCATGATGCCGATGGCGAGTGCGCCGTAGAATGGCGCCAACAGCCATCGGCTCGCGAATAGCGCCCGCTCGAAGATCCGCTCCATCATTCCCTCGAATCCCGGCCCCAGACGAGCGGGGATGTGACATGGGCGACGTGGAGCGGCAAGGCAAAGCTTGGGCCGGGCAGCCCTGCGTCAGGCAGCGATGCCGGTCCCGATCGGACAGCTCACTCCGGTGCCGCCGACCCCGCAATAGCCCGAGGGGTTCTTGGCGAGGTACTGCTGGTGGTAGCCTTCGGCGAAGTAGAAGGCCTCGAGCGGCTTGATCTCGGTTGTGATGGGCGGGAAGCCGCGGGCTTCCAGCGCCTCGCCATAGGCTGCACGCATCGCCTGCGCGGTCGCGACCTGGGCATCGTCCAGGGTGTAGATGCCCGATCGGTACTGCGTGCCGATATCGTTGCCCTGGCGCATGCCCTGAGTCGGGTCGTGGTTCTCGAAGAAGGTCTTGAGCACCAAATCGAGGGGTAGCACGGTGGGATCGAACACCACGAGCACGACCTCGTTGTGCCCCGTCTGCCCGGAGCAGACCTCCTCGTAGGTCGGGTTCGGCGTGTAGCCGCCGGCATAGCCCACGGCGGTGACGAAGACGCCTTCGGGCAGCTGCCAGAACTTGCGCTCGGTGCCCCAGAAGCATCCGAGCCCGAGAACGATCCGCTCGGATCCCTCGGGATACGGTCCTTTCAGCGGATTGCCGTTGACGAAGTGACGCTCGGCGGTCGTGATCGGATCCGAGCGGCCGGGCAGGGCCTCGGCGGCGCTCGGCATCACCGGCCGCTTGCGGAACATCTGGAGCATCGCTGGTCTCCTCGTCGGTCGAAGGGGAGCTCTGTATATGGTGCACAGGCAGCCGGTTTCGTAGGGTCATGCCATTTCCGCTCGATCGCATTGCGATGCCTAATGAGCTTCGCCCAAGCGCCGCGCGGACTGCCTGAGACAGCGCCCGCTTTGTTCAAGCGGCCGCTGTCTCAGGCGGGACCCGGATAGGTCGCCGGCTCGCGGATCGGCTGCCCGAGCCAGATCAGGATGATCCCGAGGGCGAGGGCGACCAGCGCGGCAGGCGCGACGCTGAGGGGCAACAGGATCGCTTGCCACAACCAGGGAGCGGCGGCGGACACGGCGGTCTTGAGACTCGCCAGCGGCGCCGCGAGTGCCGTCAGCGGCAGGGCGTCGAGGGTCGTGAAGCGCAAGGCATTGTTGGCGATCGAGCGGGCGCCGTCATAGACGAGACAGACGAAGCCCGCGGCCAGGATCACGAAGCCGAGGGAACGGAGGAGGAAGCGGAACATCGCGTCGTGGAACCTGTGAGGGTTGGACAGGGACGAGACGGGGCGTTTGCAGCCCACAGCGCAGCCATGCCACAGGGGCCGCATGCGGGACAGTGTACCAGAGACGGCGACGGGCGGCGGCAGGGCCGCGGAGGGCGAGACTCCCCTCGGCCTCGTGATCTTCGATTGCGATGGCGTGCTCATCGATAGTGAGCCGATCAGCCTGGCCTGCCTCACCGCCGGCCTCAACCGTATCGGCGTCACCATCGACGTCGACACCGTGCGGGCGCGCTTCGCCGGCACGTCCATGCCCTCGATCATGACGGCGATCGAAGGCGAGACCGGCATCGCCGCTCCCGAGGGTTTCGTGGCGGACGTGAAGGCCGAGACCCTGCGGGCTTTCGACGAAAGACTTGAGGCGATGCCCAGCATCGCCGAAGCCGCGGCGTCCCTCGCCCTGCCCTTCTGCGTCGCCTCGAGCAGCGATCCAGTTCGCCTTCGCCATTCGCTCGGCCTCACCGGCCTGCTGCCGCTGTTCGACGGCCGGATCTTCTCCTCCACCATGGTCGCGCGCGGAAAGCCGGCTCCGGACCTGTTCCTGTACGCGGCGGCTGAGATCGGCATCGAACCCGCCGCCTGCCTCGTGATCGAGGACAGCGTGCCGGGCGTCACCGCCGCGGTGGCGGCAGGGATGCGGGTAGCCGGCTTTACCGGCGGCGGCCACTGGCATCACGACCGTTCCGGCAGGGATCTCGCGGTAGCCGGAGCGAACCCGATCTTCAGCGATCATCGCGATTTGGCGAGGATCGTAGCAGGCCGGTGATTCTGTTTCCGCGGCACGAATTCTGGGTGGCCCACCCGAACCTCATCCCAGAGGTGCCGTAGCGCAGCGGAGGCCTCGAAGGAGGCCTCCTGACACCACTACGATCCCTGGAGCCCTCCTTGGAGGCCGCTGACGCGGCGCCTCAGGATGAGGTGATCGGATGGGCGGGTGCGTATCAGAGGGTCAACATTTCTTCCGTACCGTCAGCACGGCAGCAGCCGCTTGATCTGATCGAGAATGTCCTCGCCCGTGCAGGGGCGGGCGATGAATTGCGCGCCTTCGGGCATGCGGGCCGGGTCGGGGGCCGCCCGCCCGGAAACGATGACGATGGGCAGTTGCGGCCGCGCTTCCGAGACCGCGTTGGCAAGGTCGAAGCCGTTGACCTTGCCCGATAATTCGACGTCGGTGATGAGGCCGCAGATGTCCGGCCGAGCCTGAAGGATACCCATGGCCCGCTCGGCCGAGGCACATTGCACGGTCTCGTAGCCGCCCTCTTCCAGCACGTCGGCCAGATCCATGATCGTCAGGGCCTCATCCTCCACCACCAGGATGACGGGGCGCTCGCCGGCGAGGCTCGTCGTCTCTTCCACCACGATCTTCGTCCCTCTCGCAGGGGTTCCGCAGCGGTGCGTGCGCGGACGCACCGTGCCTTACGTCCAGAGACCCAACGAGGAAGCGCGGCCCGGGTTGCAGTTCGATCAGCCGCTGACCTCCCGCACAACGGCACCGACGCTGTCGAGAAGCTGATCGAGGTCGGTCGTATCGATCGTCAGGGCAGGCGTCAGATAGACGATGTCGCCGAAGGGCCGCACCCAGACGCCACGCTCGATGAAGCGGCGTTTCAGCTCGGCGAGGTCGGGGGCTCTGGCAAACTGTACCGCCCCGATCGCCCCGAGCACGCGCACGTCGGCAATGCCCGGCTCGGCTCGCAGCGGCGCCAGTCCTCGGGCGAGGCAGGCCTCGATGGCACGGGCTTCGGCGAGGCGCGGCTCGATTTCGAACAGGTCGAGGCTGGCATTAGCGGCGGCGCAGGCCAGGGGGTTCGCCATGAAAGTCGGGCCGTGCATCAGAGCGGCGCCCGGATCGTCGGACAGGAAGGCCTCGAAAACCTCGCGCGTCGCGACCGTGGCGGCGAGCGCCATGGTGCCTCCGGTGAGCGCTTTGGACAGGCACAGGATGTCGGGCACGATGCCGGCCTGCTCGCAGGCGAAGAGGGTCCCGGTGCGGCCGAAGCCGGTGAAGATCTCGTCGGCGATGAGGGGCAGCCCATGCTTCCTGGCGAGGCGCGAGACGGTCGCCAGCACCTCGGGTGGATGCATTGTCATGCCGCCGGCCCCCTGCACCAGGGGCTCGACGATCACCGCCGCGAGGGTCTCGCGACGGGCGGCGAGACAGGCGTCGAGAGCCTGCGTCTCGGCGATACTGCGCGGGAGATCGCAGAACACCTGCTCCGGCAGGTAGCCGCCGAACGCGCGGTGCATGCCCTCGTCGGGATCGCAGACCGACATCGCCCCCATCGTGTCGCCATGATAGCCGCCGCGGAAGGCGAGGACCCGGTTGCGCCCCGCGACCCCGCGATTGCGCCACATCTGCACCGCCATCTTCAACGCCACCTCGACGGCGACCGAGCCGGAATCGGTGAAGAAGACGTAGGAGAGTTCCCCCGGCAGCAGCTCGGCGAGCCGCGCCGCCAGGCGCTCGGCCGGCGCGTGGGTCAGCCCGCCGAACATGACATGCGGCATCGCTTCGAGCTGTGCAGCGACGGCGGCGCGGATATGCGGATGGTTGTAGCCATGCACAGCCGTCCACCACGAGGCGATGCCGTCGACGAGTTCGCGCCCGTCGGCGAGGACGATGCGCGAGCCGTGGGTGCGAACCGCCTCCAGCGGCGGCGCGGCCGTCCTCATCTGGGTGTAGGGTCGCCAGAGGGTGTTTTCGCGTGAAACATCCATGGAACGGAAGTGCGGGCCCGAAGGAGCGCGGTCAAGGGCGCCTTGACATCGCCGGCTGCCGGCGGCCTTCACGGACCATGTCCAGCCTCGACGATTTCGCCAGCGCCGAACTCGCGCGTCTCGATACGGGCGCCCTGCGCCGGCGCCTCGCGACCACCGACCGCGGCGAGGGTGCCTTTGCCGACCGGAATGGTCGCCGGCTCGTCTCGTTCTCCTGCAACGACTATCTCGGTCTGTCGCATCACCCGCGCGTCATCGCCGCGGCGCAGGAGGCGGCGGCCCGCCACGGCACCGGGGCCGGAGCCTCGCGCCTCGTCACCGGCAACCATCAGGTCCTGGAGGTCCTGGAGGCGAGGCTCGCCGCACATAAGGGAACCGAGGCAGCCCTCGTCTTCGGCAGCGGCTACCTCGCCAATCTCGGGATCGTCCCGGCGCTCGTCGGCCCGCGCGACCTCATCCTCATCGACGCCCTCGGCCATTCCTGCCTGTTCGCGGGCGCCCGGGTCTCGGGCTCCGAGGTGGTCCGGTTCCGGCACAACGATGTCAGCCACCTCGCTGAGGAGCTCTCTGCCCGCCGGGCCAAGCACAAGCGCGCGCTGATCCTCACGGAGCGGGTCTTCAGCATGGATGGCGACCGGGCGCCCCTCGACGCGATCCTCGACATCGCCGGGCTCCACGATGCATGGACCCTCGTCGACGACGCCCACGGCCTTGGCGTCGTCGAGGCGGGTTGTAGGGCGCCCCTGGAGATGGGGACGCTGTCGAAGACGCTCGGCTCCTATGGCGGCTATCTCTGCGCGTCGCGGGCAGTGATCGACCTGATGACGAGCCGGGCGCGCAGCTTCGTCTACACCACCGGCCTGCCCCCGGCCTCGGCGGCGGCGGCCCTCGCGGCCCTCGACATCGTCGAGGCGGAACCCGAGCGCGCCGACCGCCCGCTGATGCTGGCGCGCCGTCTCACCGAAAGACTGGGGCTACCGAAAGCCGAGAGCCCCATCGTGCCGATCCATGTGGGCGAGGCGAGCGCGGCCCTGGCCTTGTCGGCGGCGCTCGAAGCGCGAGGGTTTCTCGTGGTGGCGATCCGCCCGCCGACGGTTCCGGCCGGCACGGCGCGGCTGCGAGTGGCGCTGTCGGCGGCTCACAGCGAGGCGCAGGTCGATGCCTTGGCGGAGGCGATTGTTGAATTGAGGTGAGCGCGTACCGGAAACAGCATTGATATTGTTTCCAAGCGATCACTCCGCGCCGATGCGTCCCCTCTCCCCGCCGGGCGGGGAGAGGGCTTCATGCACCTTGGAGTGCATGAAGCGAGCGGAGCGAGGGTGAGGGGGTCTCGCCGCGTGAGGCTCCTCCGACGAGCCCCCCTCACCCCCGGCTGCCGCCTCGTCGCGCTCCCCGACGAGGGGGAGACGCGACCCTCTCCCCGCGAGCGGGGAGAGGAATTCGGTGTTTCCCGTGAAACACGCGCGGTCTTACGGCAGCTCGTTGCCGGCGTAGTTGATCGAGCCGTCGGCACCCTTCTTCCACATGTACATGACGTAGTCGGGCCGGGTGATGTCGCCCTTCTTGTCGTAGGAGATGTCGCCGATCACCGTGTCGAACGGCTTGCCCTGGTGCATGTAGTCGGCGAGCTTCTTGCCGTCGGTCGACTTCGTGGCAATCATCGCCTGCTGGAGGATCTGCATCGCCGCGTAGGTGTAGAGGGTGTAGCCCTCCGGATCGATCTTCTTGGCGCGGAAGGCGTCGACGATCGCCTTGGCCTTCTCGTTCTTGCGGGCGTCGGGCGAGAAGGTCATCAGGCTGCCGTCGGCGCCGGGGCCGGCGATCTGAGCGAATTCCCGGTCGGCGATGCCGTCGCCGCCCATGAGCGGGGCGTTGAGGCCCTGGTCGCGCATCTGGCGGATCAGGAGGCCGGCCTCGGTGTGAAGGCCGCCGAAATAGACCACGTCGATCCCGGCCTGCTTGAGCTTCGACACCAGCGCCGAGAGGTCCTTCTCGCCGGGATTGATGCCCTCGTAGATCACGTTGGTGCCGCCCTTGGCTTTCAGCGCCTTCAGGGTCTCGTCGGCCAGACCCTTGCCGTAGGGGGTCTTGTCATGGACGAAGGCGATCTTCTTGCCCTTGAACTTGTCAGCGAGGTAGGCGCCCGCGACGCCGCCCTGCTGGTCGTCGCGGCCGCAGGTGCGGAAGGTGTTCCAGCTGCCGCGCTCGGTGAACTTGATCGCCGTCGAGGCCGGCGTGATCTGCACGATCCCGGCTTCCTGCAGCACGTCCGATTGCGGGATCGAGACGCCGGAATTGAAGTCGCCGACCATCATCTTCACCCCTTCGGAGGCGAATTTGTTGGCGACCGAGACGCCCTGCTTCGGATCGGAGGCGGCATCGCCGACCGAGCCGACGAGCTTCTCGCCGTTGACGCCGCCGGCCTTGTTGATGTCCTCGATCGCCTGGAGGAAGCCGTTCTTGAGCTGGGCGCCGAAGGCGGCGTTCGGCCCGGTGATCGGCGCGCTGAGGCCGACCTTGATCTGCGCCTGGGCGCCGGTCGCCAGCATGAGGAGGCCGAGCGCGACGCCGGCCGACAGGATCTGCTTCATCGTCTGTTTCCCCTCTAGGCCGGCATTGGGCCGGGCGTTTGAAATCGATGTCTTCGAGGCCTCACGCGTCCCGGGCGCGCCAGGTCAGCGGACCCGTGCGCTCGTAGAGCCAGCGGTACTGCGTCGTCATCTGCCGGGCGCGGGTGGCACGATAGCCCGCCGCTCCGATCAGGACGATGACGATCGCGTCGAGAGCAAACCCTGCGCCGGACAGGAGCGGCTGCTCGAACAGGGCGTAGTGCAGGAACCGCGCGACGGCGGCGACGAGGAGCAGCGCCAGCGCGCATTGCCAGAACGGCCGCCAGCCGCGCGCGATGCCGCTCCCGGTCATCCAGGCGGCCCCGCCGCCGAGGAACACGGTGACGAGGAGGAAGACGCCGAGGCTCGCAAGGTCGTGGGGCACGTCGTCGATCAATGCTGCCCCCCTTCGAGATAGGCCGCCTTCACCTGCGGATCGTCGAGGAGCGCCTTGCCGGTGCCGCTCATGGTGATCGTCCCCGTCACCATGACATAGCCGCGATGGGCGAGCTTGAGGGCGTGGTAGGCGTTCTGCTCGACGATGAAGACGGTGAGCCCGTCGGTGCGGTTGAGTTCGCGCACGGCGTTGAAGATCTGCTTGACCACCAGGGGTGCCAGGCCGAGCGAGGGCTCGTCGAGGAGGAGCAGGCGCGGCCGGCTCATCAGGGCGCGGGCGATGGCGAGCATCTGCTGCTCGCCGCCCGACATGGTGCCGCCGCGCTGGTCGATCCGCTCCTTGAGGCGCGGGAACAGGGTGCAGACCTTCTCGAGATCCTCGGCGAAATGGCGCCCGCCATTGACCGCCGCGCCCATCTGCAGGTTCTCGCGCACGGTCATGCGCGGGAAGATGCGCCGGCCCTCGGGCGATTGCGCGAGGTTGAGCCGGGCGATCTCGTGGGTCGGCATCTTCGTGATGTCGCGGCCCGCATAGGTGATGCTGCCCTGGCGCGCCTGCGGGCTGCCGAAGATCGTCATCATCAGGGTCGACTTGCCGGCGCCGTTGGCGCCGATCAGGGCGACGATCTCGCCCTCGTTGACGTCGAGATCGACGCCTTTCAGGGCCTGGATGCTGCCGTAGAAGGTCGAGACGCCGCGCACGCTGAGCAGCGGCGTCGCGGCCCGGGCCTGGGCCGCCCGCGTCTCCTCGACGAGGACATTGATGCCGGCGACGCTCATGTACGGGCTCTCATGCCTGCGCTCCCGCCAGCCCGACTTCGGCCTCCACCGCCTCGACCTCCTCGTCGTCGACGCCGAGATAGGCGGCGATGACGCGGGTATCGGTGCGGATTTGCTCGGGCGTGCCGTCGGCGATCTTGAGGCCGTAATCGAGCACCACGATCCGGTCGGAGATCTGCATCACCACCGACATGTCGTGCTCAATGAGGAGCACCGAGGTGGCGTGCTCGTCGCGGATCATGCGCAGCAGCGTGTTGAGGTCGGCCGATTCGCGAGGGTTGAGGCCGGCCGCCGGCTCGTCGAGGCAGAGCAGCACCGGGTCGGTGCACATGGCGCGGGCGATCTCGAGCCGGCGCTGGTCGCCATAGGGCAGGTCGCCCGCAGGATCGTCCGCCCGGCCGATGAGGTCGATCCGCTGGAGCCAGGCGCGGGCCTTCTCCACCGCCTCGGCTTCGGCTCGGCGATACCCGGGCAGCCCGAGAATGCCCGCGAGGCTGAAGCCGGAGGCCTGCATCAGCGGCTTGTGCTGGGCCACCATCAGGTTCTCCAGCACCGTCATCCGGGGGAACAGCCGGATGTTCTGGAAGGTGCGGGCGACCCGGGCGAGGCGGTTGACGTCGTGGCCGGGCAGGCGCTCGAGGAGATAGGCACCGCCGCCCTCCGGGCAGAGCCGGATCATGCCCTCGGTCGGCTTGTAGAAGCCGGTGATGCAGTTGAAGACCGTGGTCTTGCCCGCCCCGTTCGGGCCGATCAGCGCCGTGATGTCGCCGCGCCCGACCTTGAAGGAGAGATCGTTGACCGCGACCAGGCCGCCGAAGCGCATGGTGAGGTGATCGACGATCAGGACCGGATCGTCGGGCGGACCGTCCGCCGCCGGCGGCAGGTCGCGATGGGTGACGGCGAGGCGACCGGCGGCCTTCATCGGGCGGCCTTGCCTAAGCGGATCGAGGGCTCGCGATCCGAGATGAGCCCGCGCGGGCGCCAGACCATCATGGCCACCATGGCGAGGCCGAAGAGCAGCAGCCGGTACTCGTTGGGATCGAACCCCTCGCCGAACACCGCCCGGAGGAAGCCGAGGTTGCGCAGCAATTCGGGCGCCCCGACCATCACGATGGCGGCGATGGCGACGCCGATCTGGCTGCCCATGCCGCCCAGCACCACGATGGCGAGGATGATGGCGCTCTCGAGGAAGTTGAAGCTCTCGGGCGAGACGAAGCCCTGGCGCACGGCGAAGAACGAGCCGGCGAACCCTGCGAACATCGCCCCGAGCGCGAAGGCGGTGAGCTTCGTCATCGTCGTGTCGATGCCGAGCGAGGTGCAGGCGATCTCGTCCTCGCGCAGGGCCTCCCAGGCGCGGCCCAGCGGCAGGCGGCGCATGCGCAGGGTGACGAGGTTGGTGATCAGCGCGAGCGCCAGGATCAGGTAGTAGAGGAAGACGACCCGGTGCATCGGGTTGAAGTCGAGCCCGAAGGTCGAGGCGAACCCGCCCTCCCCCGCCGTGAAGGGGATGCCGAAGAAGCTCGCCCGCGGGATCGAGGAGATGCCGGCGGCGCCGCCCGAGAAATCGACCCAGTTGATCAGGACGAGGCGGATGATCTCGCCGAAGGCCAGGGTCACGATGGCGAGGTAGTCGCCGCGCAGTCGCAGGACCGGGAAGCCGAGGAGCACGCCGAAGGCCGCGGCGAAAAGGCCGGCCACCGGCAGGCAGACCCAGAAGGACAGGCCGAACACCGTCGAGCACAGGGCGTAGGTGTAGGCGCCGACCGCGTAGAAGGCGACGTAGCCGAGGTCGAGGAGGCCGGCGAGGCCGACCACGATGTTCAGGCCCCAGCCGAGCATGACGTAGGTCAGGATCAGGATGCCGAGGTCGATCCAGTAGCGCCCCTCGCTCAGCCCCCCGCCGCCGATGACGGCGATGAAGGGCAGTCCAAGGGCGAGGCCGAGGGTGAGCGGGCCGAGGCTGGCGGCGAGCCGCCCGACGGGTGCGGCGAGACCGCTCGCGGCCTGCTTCTCCTGCGCCGCCAGCCGGCTCTGGCCGACCCGCAGCATCACGAGGCGCTGGATCAGACGGAGGACGAAGACCGCGCCGCAGAGCGCGGCGACGAGGCCCCACCGGGTGGTGAGGTAGAGGCCGGTGCCCTGGCCGAGATCGGTGCGGATCGCGACGATCGGGATGCTGAGGCCGAAGGTGACCAGCGCGAAGAGAGCCGCATCCTTGACGATCTCGGGGAGCGCCGAGGCCTCGCGGCGGGTTCCGCTCGCCGCGGCGGCCGGGAGAGTCGAGCCCTGCGCCACGTCAGACCTTCTCCACTTCCGGCCGCCCGAGAATCCCCGAGGGCTTGAAGATCAGCACGATGATCAGGATCAGGAAGGCGGCGACGTCCTTGTACTCGATCGAGAAGTAGGCCGACCAGAACGTCTCGATGAGCCCGATGATGAGGCCGCCGATGACCGCGCCGGGCAGCGAGCCGATGCCGCCGAGGACGGCGGCCGTGAAGGCCTTCACGCCGGGCACGAAGCCGTCGGAGAACGAGACCACCCCGTAATAGAGGAGGTAGAGCGTGCCGGCGACGGCCGCGAGTGCGGCGCCGAGGACGAAGGTCAGCGAGATCGTGCGGTCGACGTTGATGCCGAGAAGCGCCGCCATGCGCCGGTCCTGCTCGCAGGCGCGCTGCGCCCGGCCGAACGGCGTCTTCTGGACGAGGTACCAGAACCCGGCGAGCAGCACCGCCGTGGTGATCATGATCAGCGCCTGCTTGTAGGACAGGGTGACCACGTAGTTCTCGTGGCTGTAGAGCACGAAGACGTCGCGCACGAGGGGTGGCACCGGCTTGTTGCGGGCGCCCTGAACCACCTGGACGAAGTTCGACAGGAAGATCGAGACGCCGATGGCCGAGATCAGCGGCGCGAGGCGGAACGAGCCGCGCAAGGGCCTGTATGCGGCTCGCTCGACCGCCCAACCCCAGAGCGAGGTGAGGGCCATGGCGCAGACCAGCACGATGACGAAGACCAGCGGCACGGAAGTCAGACCGATCCAGGTGGTGAGCGCCAGGAATACGATGAGGGCGATGAAGGCCGAGAGCATGAAGACGTCGCCATGGGCGAAGTTCACCATGCCGATGATTCCGAACACCATCGTGTAGCCGATGGCGATGAGGCCGTAGATCGAGCCCAGCGTCAGGCCGTTGATGAACTGCTGGGCGAAAAATTCCATTCGGCGGTTCTTTCCGGGCGTCTTCGCTCCCTGGAATGTCCCATTCTTGGCGTTGCGGTCAATGCATCATGGGACAGGCGGATGGCAGTCCGCGCACAAGTTTGTCGCGGTGCAGCACAAAGGTTCGGCCGAGCGGCGGCGTGGGACGAGGCGATCGTCAGGATTCGTTCACCATGTTCGCAGATGCGGCCAATCCGGAAACCTCGGCTTGGTAAATGCACCCGTAGCGTGAGGTTCGTGGCGACGCGCGGTCGCCGGGACATGGCTCGTCCTTCGGGGCAGCCGCCCGCCTGCCCGCGTCACAGGCGACCGGTAGGCCATGACGCAATTCGACGACAGGATGGGTGGACGCAGCCAGGCCTTGGCACTGGCTGGGTCGATGCATGCCGGACCGCTGAACTTCGCCGGTCCCGAACTCGACCGGACGGCCGAGATCGGCGACCTCTGGCGCATCCTGTGGCGGCGGCGCGGCTGGATCGTCTGGACGCCGCTCCTCTTCGTTGCCGCCGCCCTCGCCTACGGGCTGACGACCTCGTCGCTCTACACCGCGACCTCGCAGATCCTGATCGACCCGCGCGACCGCCAGGTGATGACGAACGACATCAACCCGGTGGCGGTGGCGCCGGATGGCGGCATCACCCAGGTCGAGAGCCAGGTCAGGCTGATCGAGTCGGCGAGCGTGCTCGGCCGCGCCATCGCGGCGACCAAGCTCACCGAGGATCCGGAATTCGCCGGCCGCGGCGATTTTTCCGCCGTCACCGACGCTCTCGGCAGGCTCGTCGGCAAGGCGCCCCCGACCGCGACCAAGGCCGATCTCGACGAGCGCACCCTGCGGGCGCTCAAGAAGCGCCTTGCCATCAAGCGCGCCGACAAGGTCTTCGTCATCGACATCATCATCACGGCCAAATCCCCCGAGAAGGCCGCCAGGCTCTCCAACGCCATCGCCAACGCCTATCTGGCGGACCTCGCCGATGCCCGCGTCCAGGCCGCCCGGAGGGCGTCCGACGAATTGATGAGCCGGCTCGACGAACAGCGCGAGAGGGTCCGGCAGGCCGAGGACAGGGCCGAGGCGTATCGATCGACGAACGACCTCGTGCGCTCGAACGGACGCCTCGTCTCCGAGCAGCAGCTCAGCGAGATCACTCTCCAGCTCGCCAATGCGCAGAGCAAGACCGCCGAGCTCAAGGCTCGGCTCGACCAGATAGAGCAGATCCGGAGGGGCGCGACAGGCAGCGAATCGACGGCCGAGGCCCTGCAATCTGCGGTGATCGGCCGGCTGCGTCAGCAATTCGCCGAGTTGTCCGAGCGCCAGGCCGACCTGTCGAGCCAGCTCGGCAGCCGCCACCCCTCGATCGTCTCGATCGCGGCGCAGATGACCGAGGTGCGCGGTCTCATCGCGGCCGAACTCGGCCGGCTCGCACGCTCGGCGCGGGCCGATTACGAGCGGGCCCAGGCCAACGAGAAGTCGCTCGGTGCCAGTCTCAAGCGCATGCAGGGCGAGACCAACACCACGTCCCAGGCCTCGATCCGCCTTCGCGAACTCGAACGCGAGGTCGAGGCGAGCCGGACCGTCTACACGACCTTCCTCACCCGCGCCCGCGAGATCCGCGACCAGGCCGGCATCGATTCGACCAATGCCCGCATCATCACCCGCGCCAACCCGCCCCAGGAGAAGAGCTGGCCCCTTCCTGGCGTCTTCGCCCTCGGGGGCCTGGCCGCCGGCCTCGGCCTCGGAACCGGCCTCGCGGTGGTGCGCGAGTACCTCAACCCGACGGTGCTCTCGCGCAACCAAATGCAGAACCTCGCCGCCGCGCCGGTCATCGGCGAGATCCCGATCCGCGTTGCCAAGGGCAAGACCGCGAATGTCGGCAAGGCGAAGGCCGCTAGGGTCGGGCCGGCAGGGTCAGGGCCAGATACCCATGCGGCAAGCCTTCTGCTCGGTCGCCTCCTCGTCTTGCGCAGCCACGTCGGTACCCGCCTGAACAGCGTCTTCGTCACCTCAGGCAAGGGCGACGAGATCGGACGGCGCCGAACTGCACAGCTCCTCGCCGCCGTCGCGGAAGCGCGCGGCTTGAGGGTGCTGTACATCGAGACGGACATGCGCGAGGAGGCCGCTTCCCCCGGCTTCCTCGACGTGCTGCGCGGCGAGCGCACCCTCAACACGGTGATCCGGGCGCAGCCCTCCACCGGCATCCGCACCCTCGGCCTCGGGCGCCAGAAGCGCGACGAGGTCGCCAGCCTCGACGCCCGCGACCGCTTCCTCGACGAGGTCGGCCGCCGGTTCGATCTCGTCGTGATCGAGGGCGGTGCGCTCGTCGAGAACATCGAGGCGACGCCTCTGATGAAGCTTTCCGACGCGGTGCTCCTCGTCGCCGATGCCGGCGTGACCACCCAGCGCGATCTCCTCGATGCCACCGAGGCGGCGATCCTCGCCGGCTGCCCGGTCTCGGCCGGCGTCCTCGTCTCACGGGCGGCGTGAGGATGCGCAGCGGCGCCCTTCCGCACCTCGATCGGCGGCAGATCCCGGCTCCGCGGTTCGCCGCCCTTGCCTCCGGGTTGGAGACGCCGC
Source organism: Methylobacterium sp. (assembly GCF_019745455.1). Classification (GTDB taxonomy): domain Bacteria; phylum Pseudomonadota; class Alphaproteobacteria; order Rhizobiales; family Beijerinckiaceae; genus Methylobacterium. Next base: position 30,440 of record NZ_JAIETD010000133.1, on the reverse strand, counting down.
GGCGGTCGGCGCCGGTGGCCGCGCTGGTGCTCCTCACGGTGGTGCTGTTCGGCATCTCCGGTGGCATCCTCTGGCATCTCGGGCTGAACTACGATGGCATCTCGGGGAGTGCGGCGGCCAAGATCCATCCGGCCACCTATCTGGTGGTGCTGCTGTTTTGCTGGTCGGCGCTCAAGAACGGCGATCCGGTCGGGTTCGTCGTGCGCGCGTTCCAGGCCTGCCCGGCGAGCATGCTCCTCCTCTTCGTCGCCCTGTCGATGGCGGCGCACATCGCCCTGCGCGGCGCGAGCGGGCTCGCGGGCGCGATCGACACTTTCGTCGGGCCCGCCCTCCTCGTGCCGGTGATGGCCAACCTCGACACCAAGGCCCTGGGCCGGATGGAGCTGGCGCTCCACGCCGTGATGCTCGCCAACGCGCTCCTCGGCCTGTTCGAGTTCCTCAGCGGAACCCTGATCTTCCCCTACCGCTTCGAGGGCGAGTTCTTCCCCACCGATACCCGCTCGGCGGCTCTCCAGGGCCATCCCCTCGTCAACGCCACGGTGACGGCCTTTTATCTCCTCGCCCTGCAATCGGGCGGCGGCTCGGCACTGCCGGCGGCCTTTAGACTGCCGATGATGGGGCTGCAGCTCGTGGCCCTCGTCACATTCGGCGGCCGCTCGGCCATGGTCGCCGTTGTGGTGTTCGGCGGCGCCTATGCGCTGATCAGGGGGCTTCGGGTCCTGCGATCAGGCCGGGTGCCGCTGCTCGGCGCCGCGATGACTCTCGTCGTCCTCACCATCGCGCCGATCGCGGTCGTCGGCCTTGCGGTGGGCGGCTTCTTCGACAAGCTCCTGCAGCGCTTCGTCTCGGATGGCGGCAGCGCCAATGCCCGCGTCGAGATGTTCGATCTGTTCAATCGCATCCCGCTGCGCGACCTGATGTTCGGTCCCGACACCGCACTCGTCGACAGCTTGCGCCGGATCAGCGGCCTCGAATGGGGCATCGAGAACCCGATCATCCGCATGGTGCTGTACCAGGGCGTCTTCATGACCGCTCTGCTCACCGTCGCGGTGGTGCTGTTCATGATCGAGGTGGTGCGCCGCTGCCGATCCGGAACGACCTTGCCGGTGCTGGTCTTCGCGTTGCTCCTCAACACCTCCGAGAGTATCGCCGGCAAGACGACGCTGGTGATGAAGTTCGCCGTGCTGATGCTGGTGATGTTCCGGCCGTTGCCCAATGAGCCGCCGCGGCGCGCACGGGGCGTTGGCGGTCCGCCAAGGCCGTTGGATCGAGACGCGAGCCCGACGCGGTAAAGGTGAAAGTTGAGCCGAGTCGATTAAGGCGATCCTCAAGCAAGGCGGAGAGGATGGAGCATCGTCTCACGCGAGTGTCGCCCATGCGTGCCTTCCTCGTCATTCTCGCCGCGGCGGCCGGATTCGCCGTCTTCAATCCCTTCAAACCCGCAGACAAGCCGGCCGCGATCCCCGAGGCTGCCGCCGGCAGATCCGAGACGGCGCCGCGGCCGATCAAGGACAACGTCGTCGCCTACCACACCGGCGATGCGCGGATGAACGCCGCCAAGGACAAGGCCCGCGAGACCCTGCCCCGATTCGTCGAGCGGCTGGCGCGGCGCGAACCCGGTAGCTATGCGGTCAAGTTCCCCCTCGCCCAGAACGGCGCCACCGAGCACATCTGGCTCCAGGTCGATTCCCACCGCAATGGGACGTTCGAGGGCCGCCTGACCAACACACCGGTCAACGGTCGCGGATACAAGATGGGCGACCGGTTGAGCGTGCCCATGGCCCAGGTCGAGGATTGAAGCATCACGGGCCAACAAGGGATCTTCGGCGCCTACACGGCGCGCGTCGCCCTCGCCGACATGCCGGAGGAGAAAGCCCGAGCTTTGGCGGCGCGTTTTCGCGATTGAGCGAGTCCGGCGCGTGCTCCGAGCCAGATCGGCCAAGAGCTCACGCCTGGCAACTGACTTAGGCTGCCCTCGAACCCGTTCACTCTTCGGGTCACGGGCCCATGGCGGATTCATCGGCGTGTCCAAGTCGGTCGTTCTTGCCTTTACGGCTACGAACGCCGCCAAGCGTTGCTGGCTTGCAGAATGGCCCGTGCCTGACTGACGAAGCACAATGTCATCACTGCGGCGATCGCCATCAATCCGCCGAGCTGCAACCCGACCACTTCCATTCCCGGCTCGCCCCAGGATCCGGCGATCGCAAACAGCGCACCGAGCCCGCTCGCGAGGCCAAGAACCAGCGGGAAACCGAGTGCAGGGCTGGCTAGAGCTGTTGCCGTCAGCGCCAATGCAAAGACCAATCCGGCCGTTCGCCGACCCCGAGCCCATAGGGCCGTCAAACACGCGAAAACTCCGCAAACGATTCCGATTGCGGAGGCCTTCTCCAACCGCCAGTCGAGACCCAGAGGCCTGAAGGTCACGATCGAGACGACGGCGACACCACTGAGCAGGATCGTGGTGAGGAAAAGCCCGGCCCAGTTCTTCGGCGATGGACGAGGTGTATCCCGTCCGTGGCCATGATGCCTCAATCCGGCACTCTCAACCCCAGAGCCTCGGCGATGGCCCGGTCGAAGGCCCGAGTCGTGTCGTCGATGAGGCCCATGCCGTCGAACAGGTTCCAGAATGCCCAAGGGAACCCGGCGGCTTCGGCGCTCATGCGCACGTCGCGGATGTAGCGGGCGCGGTCCGGGTTCGGGGCGGCGACGTAGCGGGCATCCGAGCGCAAGGCGCCGAACTCGCCGAGGATGATGTGCTCGCGGGCGATCCCGTGGCGGCTCGCATAGTCAGCGACGCGGCCCATCGCCTGGTCGACGAACGGCCGGTCGGGCTTGGCGTCGAAATACTGGATCAGCACACGCTCGGTCTCGTCATAGGCGCTGGCCTTGGCCTCGGCCGATAGCACGGTGTCTGCGGCCATGCGGCGGCGCACGGACTCGAGCGTCGCCTCCAGTGATCCGGCGGAGGCCGGCCAAGGAACGTTGTTGAGCGCCCGGTAGACCGGTTCGCGCATCCAGGGCGCGCCCTGATGGCTGAACAGGTACGGCTCGTAGTAGTGGAAGGTGAAGAAGACCGGCGCTAGCGCCTTGATCGGGGCCGGGTCGAGCCCTTCGAGGCCCGGGATCATGCTGCCGCAGGCGCCGGTCGCGACGAGGGGCAGGTCGGAGGCCGCGAGGCGTGCCGCGTTGAGCAGAGCCATCTGCACCACCGGCCATTGGTCGGACCCGCAGGCCTGCGGCGGCTCGTTCACTGGTTCCAGGGCGACACGATCCGAGGCGAGTCGTGCGAGGACGGACGCGACATCGGCGACGAGCCCCTCATAGCCGGCAAAATATTGAGCTTGCCGGCTCGCGATCAGGCGCTGCGAATTCCAGTAATGGGTCGCCTCGTTGATCTGGAGGTTCACGATGACCGAGACGCCGGCATCGAGGCAGCGGGCGACTGCCTCCGTCAGCATACTCATGAGGGCTGAGCGCTGCGCTCCCGAGAAGGCGAGGTACGGCCCGGGATCGACGGGGATGCGCACGAAATCGAAGCCCGCCGCGGCGAGGCGGCGCAGATCGCCGGGACGCGGGACCGGGCGCTGATCCTGAAAGGGCGGCCAGGCGTAATCGGTACGTGGCCCCGGATATTCCTTGGTCAGGGAAAACCACGGCCAGAGATTGATGCCGCGCTTCAGCCGGGGCATCCGGCCCGCTGCGAGGACCGGCAGGGGCGTCGCGGCGAGACCGAGCCCGGCCAGGACCTCGCGGCGATTCACGGCGTCATGGATGCTCACCGCATCAACTCTTTCACCGGCATATCTGCGAGGACCGGGCTTCGACCGACCGGGAGCGCGCCCTCCACGAGGTAACCGCCGAGTCCACGCAGTTCCTGCTCGTAGCCTGCGAGGACGGAGGACCAGGAGAAGTCCTCCGATGCCCTGGCGCGGGCGGCCGTTCGCGCCTGCGAGAGCCAGGCGTCGTCGGTCAGGGCGGTCGCGAGCGCAGTCTCCAGGCTCTGCGCATCCGAGAAGTAGAGCTGCTCCGGGCCGGCCGTCCATGCATTGTAGGGATTGGCGTGGGCGATCACCGCATTGCCCGCCCAGAGCGACTCCACCAGCGACGGGTTGGTCCCGCCCACCGTATGGCCGTGGAGATAGGCCCGGGCATGGAAGCGCAAGGCCTGAAGCACCGGCGAATCGTAGATCGGACCCGGAAACAGGACCTCTTCGCCGGCAGCCGCCCGCACTGCCCGATGGTAGGCGTTGGCGCCGTCGAGCTTGCCGAGGACCACGAGCTTCACGCCGCGTCGAACCTGCGAGAAGGTCTCGACGATGGGCAAGATGCTGTTGTCCGGCTCGATCCGGGCCACGGAGATCAGGTATCGGTCAGGCGAGAGATCGAAGCGGGCGAGTGGTGCGACGGGTGCCGTCAAGACCTCCTCGCCGCCATAGGGGATCATGGCGATGGCCCGGCGCGGGCGGCGGGTCGCGATGTGGTCGGCAATGACCGGATGGTCGGCGACGAGGCGCTGCGACGACCATGCGGCGATCCACTCGTTCACCCAGAACCATGCCTTCACGGCACGTCCCCATTTCGGCCGGCGCCACTCGATGCCGTCCATATTGGTGAGGATCTTCGCCCCGCTCAAGCGCAAATACGGCAGGAACACCGCGCCATTGTAGCCGAGCACAAGGCAGACCGCGTTGCGGTCGGCGGCGTGGCGGACGCAATGGGCGTCGAAGTCGAGGGTGCCGGCGGGCCCGGTCGAGGTGATCTCGACATGGATCTGCTCGATGCCGCGCCAGTAGGTGCTGGAGAAACGCTGCTTCAGGACCGGGACGTCGCGCTGGCAATAGACGCCGACGTCCCAGCCGCGATCGACGAGGTAGAGGGCGAGGCGTTCGGCGAAGGTCTCGAAACCGCCGTGCGCCGCCGGGATGCCCCGCGTCCCGAGGATGAGCATGGAAGGTCGGCGCGTGGTCATGCGGGGTCGTCCTGGCAACGTGCGAGCCCGCTCGGGCCAAGGCCCTGACGGAACGACGAAACCATGGATCGGCAACGACTAAATCATCCTTACTCCTGATCGTCGGCGGCCAGCCTTCGGGATCCTGGATCTCCCTTCGCAGCGCGAGCGGCAGAGGAACGAGGAGGATTGGGCAATCGATCGACATCGAATTGGCCGGCTAGACTGGGGTTGCGAGCCGGGTGACGTCTAGCGATCGCCTTGAGGTTGACCAGGACTGAAGAGCTGGCCCAATACGATGTCGTTCATCCTGCAGTTGAATTCGGCGTCCACTCAACGGTGCGCAAGTCCCTCCCTGTGGAGGGCCATGGCGCGGTGCCGGACCGAGATGCGCAGCGTAACGTAGCATTCACCGTGATCGGAATTGATCGACTGCACTTGCATGTCCTCTACGAGCCTCTCCATTGGCTCTGTTCGCATCGGGCGTCAGCGATGTCCGGTTCATCGGCAGGGGCACCGGATGTGAAACGGCGAATACAAAGCTACGATTTGCTCATGACCCGCCTGTAGACCTGTCGGACGTCCGCTGACGGACGGTCCGGGAAGGGCGCGATGCACATCGCCTGCATCCATCAGGGTTACGAACTCTACGGCTCCGACCGCTGCTTCGCCGAGACGGTAGCGACCCTGCGCGCTCTTGCTCCTTCGGCCCGCATCACCGTGGTGCTGCCTAGGCCGGGGCCGATCGTCGGATTGCTCGAGGAAGTCGCCGACGCGATCGTGTACGAGCCGCTCTGGATCCTTCGCCGGCGCGGCCTCGCGCGGCTCGCCACCCTCGGCCTGCTCAGGCTGCCGATGGCCCTCGGCCGCGCCCTCAGGCGTCTCGGCGAATGCGACCTCGTCTACGTCAACACAACGGTCGTCGCCGACTACCTCCTCGCCTCGCGCCTCTTACCCGGGCGAACCCTCCTCCACGTCCACGAGATCCCCGAGGGGTTCGTGCGGACGGTGCTGCGCGGGCTGATTCGCTGGAGTGGCGCCGAGGTGATCTTCAACTCGAAGGCGACGCGCGACGCCTTCGCCCTGCCCGCCGGCATGCGCAGCCGCGTCATCTACAACGGCATCGACGGCCCGCCCGTCCCCGAGCCGGTGAGCTATGACGGCCGCCGCCCGCTGCGGCTCCTCATGATCGGACGCCTGAGCCGGATCAAGGGTCAGGAGGTCCTCCTCGACGCCCTCGGCCGCCTGACCCCTGCCTTGCGCGCGCGCATCGAATTGCGGATCGTCGGCAGTGCCTTCGAAGATCCGGAGCGCGAGAGCGCCCTGGCCGAGCGCGTCGCCAACCTCGATGGCGTAACCCTTCAGCCCTTCGACCCGGAGCCGGCGGCTCATTACCGTTGGGCCGACATCGTCGTCGTGCCCTCGCGGCTGCCCGAATCCCTCGGCAGGGTCGCGATCGAGGCGATGGCCTACGGGCGCCCGCCCGTGGTCTCGGCCATCGGCGGCCTCGTCGAGGTGGTGGAGGCCGGTCGAACAGGCTGGACCGTAAAGCCGGACGATGCGGCGGCGCTCGCCGAGATCCTCGGGCAGATCATCGCCGACCCGGTCCCGCTCAATGCCTTCGCCAACGCCGGACGGCAGCGCTTCGAGGCCCTGTTCAGCGAGGCGGCGGTGAGCGAGGCTTTCGAGGCCCTCCTTAAGCCCCGGCTCGCCACCCCGCGCGAGGCTGCGCGGCTCACCGCGGTCGTCCACCCATGAGCGAGGGGATGGCCGCCACCGACACGCTGTCGCCGGGCGAGACCCGGCGCGACCTCATCCGGCTCGCACGTCGTTTCGTGCTCATGCTGGGAGGGGAGGTGCTCCAGAGCGTCTTCCATTTCGGCATCAACATCGCCCTGGTGCACGCCCTGGCGCCGCGTGAATACGGCCTGTTCGCCATCGTCTTCCTCATCGGCGGCATCGCCCTGACCTTCGTGCGGGCGGTGGCGGGGATGCCGGCGAGCATCGTCATGCCCCAGGCGAGCGGTCCCCGGGCAGTGGCGGCCTATGCGGTCACCTTCGGTTCCGGGGCGACGCTGCTGTCCCTCGCGCTCGCGGTCCTCACCGCGCTGATCCTGGCGATTCCGCTCGGGCTCGCCGTCGCCTGCGCCGGCGGCGGCTTCGTCGGGCTGTGGTGCCTGCGCAGCTACCTGCGCAACATGCTGTTCGCCCGGCGCCGCGCCGGCATCGGCGGCATCAGCGACCTCGCCTTCACGCTGACCGGGACACTGCTCCTCGCCGCCCTCCTCCTCGGCGCCAGCGGGCCGCACCTTCTCGCCGGCAGCCTCGCGGTGCTCGCCGCCGGCCACGGCGTCGGCATCCTCGTCGCGCTTGGCGCTTTGCGCGAGCCGGTTCGCCTGAGCCTGCGAGGTCATGCCCTGCGGCGCTATCGCGGGATGTGGCGCGGCCTCGCCTGGTCCCTCGCCGGGGTCGCCACGTCCAACATCCAGGCGCAGGGCCAGACCCTGCTCGTCGCGCTTCTCGCCGGACCGGCCGCCTATGCGCCCATCGCCGCCTGCCTGGTGCTGTTCTCGCCCCTGCGGCTCTCCGCCTCCGTCGTCGTCAACCTGACCCAGCCCGAGATGGCCGCGAGCCTCGCCAATGGCGATTCCGCCCGGCTTCGACACCTCATGCGGATCTCGACGGGTCTCCTCCTGTCAGGGTGCCTCGCCTACGGGATCTTCCTCGCCGCGGCTTTGCCTCTGATCGAGAGCCACCTCTTCGCCGGTCGTTTCGCCGGAGAGCCCCTCGGCCTGATCGCCTTCCTGCTCTGGGCGACGGTGACGACAACCATGCTCTATGTGGGCCCCAAGACCCTGATGGAGACGAGCCGGGCCTTCCGCACGCTGGCCTCGGTCGCCCTCGTCAGCGCGGCCGTCGGCATCGGTCTCGTCGGGCTGCTCCTCTGGCTCTCCACCCCGGCCTGGTCGCTGCTCGGTGTCCTCGCCTCGGAGCTCGTCGTCTTGGTCTATTGCCGGCGCACCCTGATGCGCTCCGCCCCATCCAGCACCGATCCCCGCGACGTGCCGGCCCGCCCGGCGCTGGCGACCTGATCGTGTTGACCTTCCACAACAATCCGAAAAAGGAGGGCTCGATGAGGGACCTCACCGTCGATACCGCATCTTCCCAGGGAGGCGCGCTGAGTCCGCGCCCGGCCGCTCCACCTGCCATGGCAGGAGCCTCCGCCACGCCGGCTTCCTTCAGCGCCAGGCTGCATCCCGACCTCGCCTCGGCCTCGCACCTGTGGCGCTCGCTGCAGGAGGCAGGCGCCTGCACGGCGTACCAGCGCCTCGAATGGGTGGAGAGCCTCGTCGCCCACCTGATGCCGGGTTCGGGCGCATCCCTGCTGGTGATCGAGGTCGGCGACGCGGCTTCCGGCCGGCCGCTCATGCTGGTTCCCCTCGTCCGGCTGAAGCGCCGCGGCTACAGCACAATCCAGTGGCTCGACCTCGGCGTCTGCGATTATGCGGCACCGATCCTGGCACCGGGCACGGCTCTGTCAGCCGCAGAGGCGGCGCAGGCCTGGGATGCGGTTCGCGCGGTTCTGCCCAAGGTCGACCTCGTGCGCATCACCCGCATTCCTCAGGACATCTTCGGCCTCCCCAACCCGCTGGCCCTTCTGCCGGCAGCCAGGACCATCCCGTTGAAGGCCTCCGGCATCGTCCTCGAGGGCGACGCCGAGACGGTGATCAAGCGGACCTGCAGTGCCTCGACCGGCAAGGACATCGTCAGGCGCCGCAAGCGCGTCGCGAGTTTAGGTCAGGTGCGCTTCGTCGAGGCGCGGACGCCGGAGGAGGCCGGGCGGATCTTCGACGTCCTCCTGCGCCAGCGCCGCGAGCGATTCCGCGAACTCGGCCGCTTCGATCTCCTCGACCGGCCAGAGGTCGTCGCCTTCTACCGCGATGTGGCACTGCGCAGCGTGCCGGACGGTCTCGTGCGGGTCTTCGGGATCGAGGTCAACGGCGAGTGGATCGCCACAGCCTACGGCCTCGAACATGGCGGCGCCTTCCACGGCATCCTGCTGGCGATCGCGGGGGAGGCCTGGAAGCCGCTGGCGCCGGGCATCCTCATCGCCGCGGAGATCATGGAATGGTCGCGCCGAAACGGCCTGACCTATCTCGATTTCACCATCGGCGATCTGCCCTACAAGAACAGCTTCCGCCCGATCTCGCGCGACCTCATGGAGGTCGCCGAGGCCCGCAGCCTGCGGGGACACCTCGTCCTCGGCATCGAACGCGCGCAGGTCGGAGCCAAGGCGGCGCTGCAGCGTCATCCAGCCCTGTTCGAGCGCCTGCGCGAGGTAAGGCAGCGGCTGCGCCGGCTCGGAAAGACGCTCTAGCGCGACTGGTCACCCTTCCCATCGCCCCGCGGCCGCATCGTCGGCCGCGCTGGCCTCGACCCATCCGCCGATGGTGCCGTCGGCGAGGTGCTCGCGCTTCCAGAACGGGGCGCGGGTCTTGAGGTAATCCATCAGGAAGCTGGCGGCCTCGAAGGCGGCGATGCGGTGGGCCGAGGCGGTGATCACGAGGACGATGCCGTCCCCGGGCGCGACGAGGCCGTGGCGGTGGATCACCCGCACCCCTTGCAGCGGCCAGCGCCCCTGCGCCTCGGCGACCACCCGATCGATCTCGGCCTCGGCCATGCCGGGGTAGTGCTCGAGTTCGAGGGCGGTGAGGCGCCGGCCCTCGTCGCGGCAGAGGCCGCTGAAGGTCACGATCGCACCCGCCCGGCCGTGCAGGGCCTGCGACAGCCGCGCGATCTCCGCGGCGGTATCGAACGGCGCGCCCTGGATGCTCACCCTCGCTGATGTCGTCACGTCTCGCCTGTCGCCAAGGGGTTGATTGAGGGGAAACACCTTGCCAGACCTGCGGTGCGAATCCAGGTTGCCCCCGAACGGAGATTATCCGCTCTCCGCTCGCGCTCCATCTTATCTCCGACCGAACGCTCCGCGCCACCGGAGGCCGGCGCCCGTCTCAAGGAAACGCTCGCGTGAGCCCAGACCTGATCCTGCCCCATGACGGCGTCGTGCCGCGCTTTGCCGCCCGGCCGGTCTGGTGCGGCAGAGCCAGTGCTGTCATCGGCGCCGCGACGATCGGCGCCCAGGCGTGGCTCGGCGACGACAGCGTCATCCGCGCCGACGGCGAGCGGGTGGCGATCGGCGACCGGTTCTGGCTCGGCCACCGCTCCACCGTCCACATCGCCACCGATACGTATCCGGCCCTCGTGGGCGACCGCGTCACGGTGGGACGCAACGCCGTCGTCCATGCCTGCACCGTCGGCTCGGACGTGGTGATCGAGGACGAGGTCGTGATCCTGGACGGGGCGGTCGTGGAAGATGGCGTGCTCATCGAGGCCGGGGCCACGGTGTTTCCGCGCGCCCACCTCGCCACGGGCTTCGTCCATGGCGGCAGCCCGGCAAAGCCGTTGAGATCGATCACGGCGGTCGAGATCACGGAGAGGGCCGAGCGCCTGCGCGAAGCGTCCGGGGAGACGCCCAAGCCCGCGCCCGCCGACGAGCCGAACCTCGACGACAGCGTCTTCGTCGCCCGGACCGCGCGCCTGCGCGGCCGGATCGCGCTCGGCGCGGGAGCCAGCGTCTACTTCTCCTGCCTGCTCGAGGCCGAGGTCGGAGCGATCGTGGTCGGGGCGGATACCAACATCCAGGACAACAGCGTCCTGCGCAGCCGCGGCGAGGGCGTCGTCATCGGCCGCGAGACCACCATCGGCCACAACGTCCGGCTCGCCGATTGCCGCGTCGGCGCCCGCAGCCTCATCGGCATGGGCTGCGTCGTCGCCCCCGGGACCGTGATCGCAGACGACGTGCTGCTGGCGGCGGGCTCCGCCACCGATCCCGGCCAGTTGCTGGAAGGCGGCTACCTCTGGGGCGGCCGCCCCGCCGCCATCCTCGGCGCGCTCGATTCCGACAAGCGCACGATGATGCGACGCGTCGTCGAGGGCTACCGCCAGCACGGGCCGATCTATCGCGGGGCGCAGGAGACCGTGCTCTAGAGGGCCCTCAGGCCGCGACCCGCCCCTCCAGCGGGAACACCTTGGCGGGGTTCATCAGCCAGAGCGGGTCGAACACGTTCTTCACCCGCATCTGCTGCTCGAGATCGACCTGTTCGTACTGGAAGCGCATCAGCTCGCGCTTCTCGATGCCGACGCCGTGCTCGCCCGTGAGGCAGCCGCCGACCTCGACGCAGAGCTTCAGGATGGCGTCGCCCGCGGCCTCGGCCTTCTGCAGTTCCCCGGGCTTGTTGATGTCGAACAGGATCAGGGGGTGGAGGTTGCCGTCGCCGGCATGGAAGACGTTGGCGACGCGAAGGCCGTGACCGTCGCAGATCGCGCCGATGCGCTCCAGCACCAGCGGCAATTGCCCGGTCGGGATCGTGCCGTCCATGCAGATGTAATCCGAGATCCGGCCGGTGGCGCCGAAGGCGGATTTGCGGCCTTTCCAGATCGCCGCGCTCTCGGTCTCGCTCTGCGAGACCTTGAGGCTCGTCGGGTTGAACGCCTTGGCGATGTCGACGATGCGGGCGAGCATGTCCTCGCATTCCTGGTCCGAGCCCTCGACCTCGATGATCAGCATCGCCTCGGCGTCGCGCGGATAGCCGGCCTGGGCGAAATCCTCGGTGATCAGGATCGCCTCGCGGTCCATGTATTCCATCGCCACCGGGATGATCCCGGCCGCGATGATCGCCGCCGTGCAGGCGCCGGCATCCTCCACCGAGGAGAAGCCGAACAGGGCCGGACGGGCACCCTCGGCGGCCCGCAGGATGCGCACCGTCGCCTCGGTGACGATGCCGAGTTGCCCTTCGGAACCGCAGACGAGGCCGAGGAGGTCGTAGCCTGGGCTGTCGAGGTGGTCGCCGCCGATCTCGACCACGGTGCCGTCGTTCATCACCAGGGTGACGCCGAGAAGGTTGTTGGTGGTGACGCCGTATTTGAGACAATGCGCCCCGCCAGAATTCATCGCGATGTTGCCGGCGATGGTGCAGGCGAGCTGGCTCGACGGGTCGGGGGCGTAGAAGAAGCCCTCGTGGCTGACAGCGCCCGAGATCGCCAGGTTGGTGATGCCGGCCTCGACCCGCGCGGTGCGGTTGGCAAAATCGATGTCGAGGACGCGGGCCATCTTGGCGACGCCGAGGATGATCGCGTCGCCCTGAGCGATCGCGCCGCCGGCCAGCGACGTGCCTGCCCCGCGCGGGACCACCCTCACCCCATTCGCGTGGCAGTACGCCATCACCGCCGAGACCTCGGCGGTGGTCGAGGGCAGCACCACGGCGAGGGGCATCTGGCGATAGGCGGTGAGGCCATCGGTCTCGAAGGCGCGGCGCTCGTCTTCGGTGGTCACCAGGGCTTCGGCGGCGACCAGTGGCCGCAGGCCGGCCAGGATGGCGTCGCGGCGTGCCAGGATCTCGGGATCGGGAACGGGAAAGGCGATCGACATGCGAAATCCTCCGAAGCGGCCTTCGCCTTCAGCAATCGCTCATGAGGACCCGGTTAAGACCGGGGTGGCCGAGACGACGCTGCCGAGACCTGCATCACCCACACTAACCCAAGAGTGGGCCGCACGGCACCCGGGCTTCGTTTGGCCGCAGGCGATCTTCTTCTGAGTGAACCCTTCGATACCAGAACACTTTGAACCCCTGGCGACCGAGTGCGTTTCCAGTTTCGACTTGTTCCAAACGTACAAGCTCTGCCATAAGCCCACCCGGCCTTAAGCAAGCGGCAGCCGCCGCACCTGGAGGAAAACATTGATGCGTCACCTCATCCTCGGCGCCGCCTTCGCGCTGCTTCTTCCCCTCTCAGCCCAGGCACAGGATGCCGCCGCCGGCGAGAAGGCGTTCACGGCCTGCAAGGCATGCCACGCATTCGGCAAGAACGGCGTCGGCCCGAACTTGACGGGTGTGGTCGGGCGCAAGGCCGCTGCGGTGGAAGGCTACAGCTACTCGGCCGCCCTCAAGGATTCCGGTATCACCTGGGATGAGGCCAACCTCAAGGAATGGTTGATCGGCCCCGCCGCCAACAAGGTGAAGGGGACCAAGATGGTCTATCCGGGCCTCAAGGACGAGAAGAAGACCGCCGACGTGATCGCCTACCTTGCGACCATGAAGTAGGCGCCACGCACCCTATCTCTTCGAAGCCGCCTTCGGTCCTCCGGAGGCGGCTTTTTCATGACCGATCAAGACAGGATCGGGTTCAGGCGGCCGGTTCCGCGTCGAGGCTCTGGTGCAAGCCGGCGCGCAGGTTGACCAGCACGTCGAGCAATTCGCGTTGGGCATCCACGCTCAGTCCGCTCATTCCGCCAGCCCGGTTCGGAACGCAGTCGAGCGTGCCCTTCAGCTCCCGACCTTTGGCGGTGAGGAAGATGCTGACCTGTCGCTCGTCGGCGCGATCTCGGGCACGGCGGACATGGCCCGAGGCCTCCATCCGCTTGAGCAGGGGCGTCAGGGTCCCGGAATCGAGGAAGAGGCGACCGCCGATCTCCTTCACGGTCAGCCCCTCCTGTTCCCACAGCACCATCAGGACGAGGTATTGCGGATAGGTCAGGTCGTGGCTGGACAGGAGCGCCCTGTAGGTGCGGCCGAAAGCATGGGCCGCTGAGTAGACGGCAAAGCAAAGCTGGTTGTCGAGCCTCTGCGCCTCGTCGGATGCAGCGGCCGGCGACCGCTCGACACTCTCCGCTCTCATCAATTGTCGGCCCGCCATACTCGCTTCGCCTCGTTTCTCGCGGCCGACTGAAACGTGGTTTTTCCGCGCGGCCACCGGACCTTAGGCAGAAAATGCTCGTGTGCACAATCATACAGATCTGCTTGGGAGAAGTGCGTTCGCAGGAACATCACCTGTCTACGATGGCGCCGAACTACATTGCGCACAATCTAAATTCGTGCGATCAAGGGGACGGCGGATCATTTCCAATGCCTCGATCCGGGGTGCGGGAGCCGATCCGGCCGGCACTGGTTTCGTTCACGTCGGGCGATTGCCCGCGAACCGATCCGCTCGAGCCACGTGGCAACCACGTGACGCCGAACCCCTCAACATTCCAGGAGATCGACATGCAGGCTCTCTACACCGCCCACGCCCACGCCACCGGCGGCCGCGAAGGCTCGGCGGAGACCGATAACGGCGCGCTCAAGGTCGCCCTCTCGACCCCGAAGGAGCTGGGCGGCGGCGGCGGCACCGGAACCAACCCCGAGCAGCTCTTCGCTGCCGGCTATGCCGCCTGCTTCCTCGGGGCGATCAAGTTCGTCGCCGCCCAGGACAAAGTGAAGATTCCCGACGATGCCAAGGTCGAGTCGAGCGTCGGCATCGGCAAGCGCGACGACGGTGCCGGTTTCGGCCTCGTCGTGACACTCAAGGCGACACTGCCGGGCATCGACCACGAGAAGGCTGCCGACCTCGTCAAGCGCGCCGATGTGGTCTGCCCGTACTCACACGCCACCCGCGGCAACATCCAGGTCAACATCTCGGCGACCTGATACCGGCGACTCTTGGTGCCTTCAGCCGCAGGCAAGCGCGAATGCGCGCCGCCACCTCTGCGGCGGGCGCCCCTGACCGGACATGGTCAGGGGCCACCGGCAGAAGAAGTCAGTTCAGGCGCCAGAGCGCTGCGTTCAGAATCGTCGCGAAGCCGACCCAGACGGCGTAGGGCACCAGCAGCCACGCGGCGATCCGGTCGAAGCGCCAACTCGATCGGATCGTCCAGAGGATCATGACGAACATGGACGCCGCGACGACGACGCCTGCCCCGAGCGCATGGGCCGAGAAGAACACCGGCGACCAAGCGGCGTTGAGGGCGAGCTGTACCGCGAAGGCGGTCACCGCCAGCCACCAGGCCCGCAATGTCGGGCCGGTGCGCGGCTTCACCCCGAGCAACCGCCAGCCCGAATAGGCGATCATCGTGTAGAGGATCGTCCAGGCCACCGGAAAAGCCCAGTTCGGCGGGTTGAAGCTCGGCTTCGTCAGCCCCGCATACCAGCCTTCGATGTTGGGCGTCGTCGAGATCGAGCCGATATACGAGGTGAGGAGCACCGGCACCACCGCGATCGCGATCCGGGCGATCGGGGTCACGGCAGGGGCGGTCGGCACGTGAGGCATCGCGGTCATGGCTGAGGACGTCTCCGGAAGGCACCCGAGCTTGCCGCCGGGCACCCGTTCTGCAAGGCCTCGCCGCGTCGGCAATCGGACGAAGAGAGATCGAGATGGCGCAGACCGAGCCCGGGGACCAGGAGGCGGATCGTCCGGCTTTCGAGAAACGTAGCCTCGCGGCCCAGGCGATGGGGCGGATCGACCCCGCGACCCGCGCCGTGGTGCCGCCGCTCCACCTCTCCACGACCTTCCTGCGCGATCCCGACAACGGCTACGCCTCTGGATATTCCTATGCCAGGCCGGACAACGCCACGGTCCGCGAATGCGAGGCGGTGATCGCCATGCTGGAGGAAGCGCCGGCCGCGATGCTGTTCGGCTCCGGCATGGCCGCCGCTGCCGCGGTCTTCGGCTCCCTCGCACCCGGCGACCACATCGTCGTGCCGCAGGTGATGTATTGGGGGCTACGCCGCTGGCTCGGCACGGAAGCGCCGCTGAGAGGCTGGGAGGTCGAGGCGGTCGCCATGGACGACCTCGACGCCCTGCGCGCCGCGATCAAGCCCGGCCGGACGAAGCTCGCCTGGATCGAGACCCCCGGCAACCCGCTCTGGACCATCACGGACATCAGGGCCGCCGCCGAGATCGTCCACGGGGCTGGCGCCCGGCTTGCCATCGATTCGACCGCAGCCTCCCCGATCCATACGAGGCCGTTGAGTCTCGGGGCCGACATCGTGATGCATTCGGCGACCAAGATCCTCAACGGCCATTCCGATGTCGTCGCGGGGGTCCTCGCCACCGCCCGCCTCGATGCGACCTGGGAGCGCATCGGGTCGATCCGCTCGGGGAGCGGGGCGATCCTCGGGCCGTTCGAGGCCTATTTGCTGATGCGGGGCCTGCGCACGCTCCACCTGCGGGTGGCCGCGCAATCGACGGCCGCGGCGGAACTTGCGCAGCGCTTCCGGCGCCACCCCGGCATCTTGGCCGTCCTGTATCCGGGCCTGCCCGAGGATCCCGGCCATGCGGTCGCCGCCCGGCAGATGGAAGGCGGCTTCGGCTTCATGCTGTCGATCCGGGTCAGGGCGGGCGAGGACGCGGCCATCGCCACGGCGGCGCGGGTGCGCCTGTGGAAGCGCGCCACGTCGCTCGGCGGCGTCGAGAGCCTGATCGAGCATCGCGCCTCGGTGGAGGGGGCGGGAAGTCCCTGCCCGCCGGACCTGCTGCGGCTCTCCGTCGGCATCGAATCGGTCGAGGATCTCTATGCAGACCTTGATGCGGCGTTGCGGATGGCAGGCTAGGGCGCAGCCCGAAGCCGGTTTCGCGCGTTATGGGCCGCAAGTTCGCGCGAGGACGCCGCCATGATCGTTCACCGTTTCCTCCTCGGCGCCGCCCTCCTTCTGGCGACGCATCAACTCCAAGCGCAGGAGGGCCCGCCTTCCCTCGACATCGACGCGACCTGCCGCTCGGCTGGTTCGATCAGCACTGGCACTCAGAAGGAGAGCCGCGACGGCTGCCTGCGTTCGGAACGCGAGTCTCGCGACGAGACCAAGCGCCGTTGGGGCGAGTTCAGCGCCGATGCCAAGACCCAATGCGCGAAGCAATCGGGACTCGGCGGCTCACCCGGCTATGTCGAGCTTCTCACCTGCCTCGAACTCGCCAGCGGCAGCGCGCCGATCCGCTCGAACCCGAGCCAGCGGACAGATCCGGGCAAGGTTCTCGACGCGCCGTCCGCGAAATAGGCTGGCCGTTCGTCAGCGCGACGAACCGGCCCCTGCTTCCTCGGGGATCCAGATCGACTCGGGGGCACGCATAGAGCGGTCCTGGGCGTCGACCTCCGGGACATGGCCGCGCCCCTTGGCGAGTTCCACGAGCTCGGGCGCCTGTGCGGTGTCGTCCGAGGTCAGGAACAGGCGGGCGGCCCTCGCCTTGCGGCCGAGATCGGCCCGGCTGGTGAGCACGCTCTGGGGTGGGCTCGAAAGCAGCGCGAAGGCCACGGGCGCCAGCCACAGGCCGAGCCAGAGGTCGCCGGCATAGAGGAGGAGTCCGGCCAGCACCGCGCCGACCACGAGGGCGTCGGCCTGGAGCCGGCAGGCCTCGCCCCACGGCACGCGGCGGTCGTCGCGGACCTGCGCGTCCCAGCGCACGACCCGGCCGAGGAAGGTTGTGGCCACGGCGCCCGCCGCGAAGACCGTCATGACCGGCCAGAGCAGCACCCAGATCGCCTGTTCCAGAGCGGCGCTGACGAGGAGCGAGCGGGTCCCACCGAAGGCCGCCCGCCGCTCCGGCGAGGCGAGGACATGGCCGAGGCTGAGGAGCTTGGGCATCGCCAGGACCGTGACCGTGAGGGCGGCGAGTGCGTGGGCGGCGACGCCCGATCCGGTGAGCCCATAGGCGAGGAGCCCGAGATCGCCGCTGAGCGCAGCCTGCGTTCCGGCGGCGGCGAGGAACAGCACCCAGAGCGGGCAGGCGAGGTAGGAGAGGATGCCGACGATGAGGTGCCAACGGCTCGCGGCTCTCAATCCCGGAAGCCCGACCACGCCGAGATGCTGCATGTTGCCCTGACACCAGCGGCGCTCGCGCCCCAGGAGGTCGACGAGGTTCGTCGGCATCTCCTCCCAGGTGCCGCCCATCTCGGGCAGCAGGCGCACCTCCCAGCCGGCCCGGCGCAGCAGCGCGCCCTCGACGATGTCGTGGCAGAGGATCTCGCCGCCGAGGGGCGCCTTGCCGCGCAGCACCGGCAGCTCGGCATTCTGCGCGAAGGCCTCGATCCGCAGGATGGCGTTGTGGCCCCAATAGCTGCCATCTGGACCCTGCCAGGTCTCGAGGCAGCGGATGGCGAGCGGCGCGTAGAGCCGCACTGCGAATTGCTGGATACGAGCGAAGAGGGTGTCGCGGCCGGCGGCGTAGCTGACGGTCTGGATCAGGCCGACCTTCGGTGCCTCCTCCATGAGCCGGACGAGGCGGCGCATGGTGGCGCCGGTCATCAGGCTGTCGGCGTCGAGCACGATCATGAAGTCGTATTCAGGGCCGTAGGTCCGGCAGAACTCGGTGATGTTACCGGCCTTGCGGCCGATGTTCTGCTCGCGGCGGCGATAGCGGAACCGGGGCAAGCCCGGTCCGTTCTGGGCCGCCCAGGTTTCGATCCTGGCGAATTCGTGCTCCTCAACCGCCGCAATGGCGCCGTCGCGGGTGTCGGAAAGGACGAAGATGTCGACGTCCTCTCCCGTGCCGCCCTCGCGCTGGAGCGAGCGGGCCATCACGCGAAGCGCCGCGAACACCGCGACCGCGTCCTCGGCATGGATCGCCACCAATGCGGCGGTGCGGCTCTCCCCGGAGGCGCGGGCCGGCACGCTCTCCGAGCGGATCTCCAGAGCGGATTTCACGCGCGCGCCGAGGCCCGTCGCGATCAGGCCGTAGAGGTATTGCCAGGCCACGAAGGACTGCCAGGTCATCACCAGGCCGAACAGCACGAGCACGGTCCAGCCGAGGAAGCCGGCCGGCTGGCCATAGGCCAACCAGGCGAGGGCGACCGCCGTCGCTGCCGTCATCAGGGTCGGCACGGCGAGGAGGAGCCGACGCCGCAGAAGCTTAGCGCTCGACTCGACGAGGAGCTCGACAGGGGCGGACATCTCGACGGGCGAGGGCTCGCGCAGGGACCGAGGGCTGGTCATGGGGGACATTCGAAGCGGGAGGGGAGAAAGGTTGCAGAAGAGTGCAACATAGGAGGTAGCGGCGCCTGAATGCCGCCCGAACGGAGGAACAGGGTTTGATTCAGCCGCGAACGGGCTTTTATCCGAAAGCCAGGCGGCATGAAGGGATCAGGACGGGATGACGAGAATGCGACGGTGGGTGGCGATGCCCGTTGATCGTTCGACGCGAGCCGGTCTGGCGCATCTCGCCGCCGTCCTCGGCATGATCATGCCTTTTTGGGTCGCAGCGGCGCGCGCCGAAGTGGCCCCGCCTTCGGTTCAGATCACGGGAGAGGCACGCGAGACCCGCATGGCTGACCGGGCGACGATGATGTTGCGGGTCGAGGCCACAGCAGCGAGCTCCGAGGAGGCGACGCGCGATCTGACCGCCCGCGTCAACCGCGTGCTGCCGGTGCTCAAGGCGGCGGGAATCGCAGAAGCCGACACCGAGAGCGACGGCCCGATGGTCCAGGCAGTCTACGAGGCCGTTCGCGACGAGCGCAGCCGCGAGGTCGCCGAGAAGCGGCGGCGGACAGGCTTCAGTGCGCAGTACGGCCTCACCGTCATGATGGGCGACCTGGGGGCAATTCCGGCTCTGCTGCCCCGCCTCGCCGAGGCCGGGGCCATGGTCCAGGCGGTGAATTTCTCGCTGAAGGAGGCTCGCGCCTTGCAGATCTCCCTCGAAGAACGCGCCGTCGCCGATGCCCTCGACCGGGCGAAGCGTCTCGTCGCGGCAGCCGGCGCGAAGCCGGGCCGGGTGCTGGGCATCGCCGTGGAGAGAGGGAGCGCTGACCTGCCCTACCGGTCGGCCCGAGCACTCGCAGCGCCGGCTCCGGAACCGGAGACGAGGCTGCCGGTACGGCCCGGACGCATCACCGTGGAGGCGCGGGTCGGCGTGACCTTGGAGATCGTCATGCCGTGATAGGGAGGCGCGATTCTCTCCTCGCAACGGGATCCCCGATGACAACACAGCCAGACAGCGACCTCTCCCGGCGGGCGATGCTCCAGGCCGGCCTCGGCGCCGCGACGGCAGCGATGCTGCCGAGTGGCCGAGCCCACGCGGAGGGCGAAGGACCGATGACCTTTGCGGGTGTCGTGGCGCAGGCGAAGGCGCTCGCGGCCTCACCCTACAAGCCGCAGCTCGACGACCTTCCGCCGGCCTTGGCCAAGCTCGATTACGACGGCTATGTCGCCATCGGCTTCAGGCCGGAGGCGGCGCCGAAGCTGAACCGCCTGTTCTCGATGCAGCTGTTCCACCGCGGCTTCCTGCACCGAAAGCGGGTCGCCCTGTTCCTGCAGAGCGATGAGGGGCCGCCACGTCCGCTCGCCTACGATTCGAAGCTGTTCCGCCTCGGCGACAAGCTCGCCGGAAAGTCGTTCTCGTCCGAGCTCGGCTTCGCGGGATTTCGGCTGCACTACGCCTTCGATCCGCTCAACGCCGGCCAGCAGGAAGAATTCCTCGTCTTCCTCGGGGCATCGTATTTCCGCCTGCGTGGCAAGGGCCAGGAATACGGCATCTCGGCCCGCGCCGCGGCGATCAACACCGCCAATCCGGGCAAGCCGGAAGAATTTCCCGATTTCACCGCCTTCTGGATCTCGGAACCCGCACCCGAGGCACACACGATCACGGTCCTGGCGCTCCTCGATTCGCCGAGTCTCGCCGGCGCCTACCGTTTCGAGATCGCGCCGGGCGATCCCTCGCGGGTCGCGGTCTCGGCCTCGTTGCATCCGCGTCATGCCATCGGCCGGCTCGGGCTGGCGCCTTTGACCAGCATGTTCGTGACTGGCCAGAACGGGCCCGGAGCCCGGAACGCGGTGCCGATCGAGGATGTCCGGCCGCATGTCCACGATTCCGACGGGCTCGCGGTGGCGACCCGGGACGACCGGCTCTGGCGCCCCCTCGTCAATGGGCGGGTGGCGCCGCAGGCGTCGCTGTTCCGGGCCGACAACCTTGTCGGCTTCGGCCTGCTCCAGCGCGAGCGGCGTTTCGCCGCCTATATGGATGTGGCCGCGAGACAGGAGGCGCGGCCGGGCCTGTGGGTGGCGCCGACGGTGCCTGGCGGCTTCGGCCCCGGCGCGGTCGAGTTGTTCGAGATCCCGTCCCGCGAGGAATGGAACGACAACATCGTCGCCGCCTTCGTGCCGCAGACGAGCCCTGCCGTCGGCGCACCGCTTGCCCTCGACTATACCCTGACCACAGTGGGCCCGGAGCCGGATTCGACCCTTCCGGGCGCCCTCGCACGGGTGGTCTCGACCCGCTTCGGATCGGCCGACCAACTTCGGCCGCTCAAACCGCCGCTGCCGGGCCGGCGGCTCATCATGATCGATTTCGAGGGGCCGGGACTGCCCGTCAGCGCCGACGCCCCGATCACCGCCTCGGTCTCGGCCAGCGCCGGCAAGATGGTCGATCCGGTTTTGGAGAAGGTCAACCAGACCGGCGGCTGGCGCATCGTCACGGAATGGCGCCCGCCTATGCCGATGCCGGCTGGAGACGTCGTCCTGCGGGCGCGCCTCGTGCTCGACGGCAAGCCGATCAGCGAAACCTGGGACGCGGTGGTCTGAGCCGAGACCCGTGTCATCGAGGCCGTCGCGGACATCCCGAGTCGAAGCGGGATGTCCGTCTTACCTGCACTAGCGGACGCGGCGCGGATTAGCTTTGCTCGACTTGCCGCCCTCGGCGCCGGCGAGGGCCATGTAGCTGGTGCCGCCGGCGTTCGTGCCGGTGATGACCTCGTATTCGCGGGAATCGTTGTCCGTGAGGTAGGTCGGGGCGTTGAGATGCGCTCCCCACACATCGAGGGACCGGGGCGCCGCGATGGCGCTGCCGGCGGCGAGGGTGAGAGCAAGGGCGGCGATCGAGAGGGACTTGAGCATGACCTGAACTCCTGGGCTGTTGCGGCGCCGGATCGTCCGGGCAGCTGCAGGGGTTTCGGCGGCTGGCTCTCATGCGTTACCGGCTCGTTTCCAGTCTGGTGCGCTTCGGCACGCCACTCATTTGGCGGAGGATCGATCGGCAGGGCGCCGCCCCAGACGCTCGGCGATGACGATGCCGCCCAGGACCAGGGCGAGGGCAACCCCGTCGTGCCAGCGGAAGGTCTCGCCGACGAGGACGACGGCGAGCAGCGCGCCGAAGACCGGGACGAGGTTGACGAAGACGCCTGCCCGGTTCGGGCCGATCAGCTCGACACCGCGCATGAAGGCGAGCTGCGAGCCGAGCGAGGGGCCGAGTGATACGAAGACGACGATCACCCAACCCTTCGCCGACGGCCAGATCGTCTGTCCCGCCGCCCATTCGGCAGCAAGCAACGGCACGGAGGTCAGGAAGGCCGCGCCGGCCATCGCAGTGAAGAAGGACAGGCCCGAGACCGCGGGCCGGGACGGTAGGGCGACCGTGTAGCCGGCATAGAGCAGGCAGGCGATGAGCATGAGGACGTCGCCTCGGTTGAGGGCGAGTGTCGTCAGAACCGTCAGGTCGCCATGGGTTGCCGCCAGGGCGGTGCCGGCCAGGGTGACGGTCACGCCGAGCATCTGCAAGCCGGTTACGGTGGCACCGCGCACCCCGTAATTGGCGAGGATGACGAGGACCGGCAGCGTGCCCTGGAACAGGGCGAGGTTGAGGGTCGTGGTATAGGTGCCGGCCGCGTAGAACAGGCTGTTGAAGGCCGTGTATCCACCCGCCCCCATCAACAGGATGGTCAACCAACGCGGGACGAGCCGTGGCCAATCCCGGCGTATGTCGGCCCGAGCGATGCCGAGGAGGACGGCGCAGACCACGAGCCAGCGTAAGCAAGTCAGCACCTGCGGCGAGACCTCGCCCACGGCCCATTTGCTGGCGACGGCATTGCCGGCCCAGAGCATCGCCGTGAGGGTGAGGAGCGGATAGGCGGTCCGCGTAGCGTTTGCCGCTGCGGCTTCAGGCCCGCCGTACTCTGGGATCGCCATGACGTCCTACCTTGCGGGAACAGCTCTCACCCGCGCGTCGCCTCAATAGAGGGACGGGAGCACGACGTTCGGGACCGGAAACGGGCCGAGGACAAGGCGACCATCGGTCAGGCGTAGTTGCGGCAACGGCTTGAGGCCTGCTTCGGCGCCAGAATTGGGAGCCTCGACGGAGGATGGCCGCCTGCCGCCGGCGAGGATCTGCCCGAGCAGCTTGCCGACCATCGCTCCGCGCTCGGCACCGATGCGCTGGCCGAGGACCTGGCTCACCATAGCTTCGAGGTTGGCTGCCCGCAGGTCCAGTTCTCCCGCCGGGCGGTGATCGTCATCGAGGCCGATCCTGCCATTCGCCTGAAGACGACTGTCGCCCTTGGCGAGCGACAGGAGAGCGATATCGAGCCGGCCGCCGGCCTGACGCCATTCCTCGAGTTCGCGGGCAACCTCGCCGGTGCGCAGACCTGCGGCCTGATCGATCGTCGCATCAAGCGCGAGGTCGAGCGGGTCGGCGTTGCCGGTCAAAGGATCGAGGGGCGGGATCAGGGCCTTCGTCAGGCGCAGGCTGACATCGACGGCGCCGCCGCTGGCGAAGCGGCCGGGCGTCGGTCTGGCATGGGCTTCGAGATGATTGCCGGAAAAATCGATCGGCTGGGGGCCTGCGTTGCGGATCTGCCCCTTGGCTCCGTTCACCACGAGGGACGCCCGGCTGAAGCCGTCCGAAGCGCCGTGGAAGCTCGCCTCCAAGTCGGTCCAGGTGGCGTCTGCGCTGAGGTCGCCCTGTTTCACGTGAAACGGTCCGGCGACCTGCAGCAAGCCATGGCGCGGCTGGTAGACCTGAACCACGGCGGTCAGGGGCCCGAGTGTGAAGCTGCTGTCGGCGCGTGAAAAAGCGAGGGAGGCGCAGCGCAATTCGAGGCGGAACGGATAGCCGGTGACGGAGCGGTCCGCGCAAGTCCAGGTTCGGCCCGCATTCGCCTCGCGGGCGAGCCAAGCGTCCATCTCGTCGCTGGCCCGGCCGCGGATCCAGAGCCAGGCGACTGACCAGAGTACGACGAGGAGGCTCAGCAGAATGAACGGAAGGAAGAGGCCGATCCGGCTCGGCCCGCCCTTGGCAGCCACCGCCCCGCTCGACCGTTCTTCACCTGCGTTGGATGCCATCGTTCTTGCTCTCCCGGCTTGCGGATGGGCCTGACTTCCGCAGCGAGGGCCCGTCTTGGACGAGCCGGGAGGTGCGATGCAAGCGTCGCTACGCTGCCGCTCTAGGCCGCAGCGTCCGTATCGGCCGCTCCATCGAGGTCGGCGACGATCGCCTGACGCTCGTTCTCGTCCTCGGCGAGGCGGTGGACGTGCATCTCGGTGGCACCGCGCTTTCGGGCGCGGGCAATCCAATGCTGCAGGCGTTCGCGCGGTGTCCCACCGGCGGTGGAGACGGCAACGAGTTCGGCGACGCCGGCTTCGTCGCGACGCACCGCGATCACGACGGCCTCGCCCATCTCCGCAAGATCGGGCTCGATGAGGTCGTGAACGCCGACGACGTAGCGGCGGCCCGAATGCCCACGCCAGGCGCTGAGCGTCAGGGCTGGAGTTCCGCGCAACCCGGCCGTCGATCTCAGGCGTTCTTCACGCACATCCATTCTCCGCGCCCGGTCGTCCCGCAGGTCGCGGAGGGCGGCCGACCAGGACAAAGCTCTCTTGTTCGCCATTTGTTCCGCTTATAATCGTAGCGCTTCTGAGACGTCAACGCCGACGTTCCCATGCATCAGAAGTGGGGTTGCGGAGGGTTATCCACAAGCGCTTTGGCTGCGACAAAGCGATTCGCCGGTGCTCTTGCGACAAGCTTGCCGGAATTGAGGGACGTGTGAGTTATCCACAGGCCTCTCCCTGCCGTCTGGAGCAGGGAGAGGAGCGGTGAATGGCCGTTCAGCCCCCCGTTGCCGCCTTCGCCTGCCGGCGCCGGCGGGCGAGGATGTTGAGAGTCTCGACGCCGGCCGAAAACGCCATGGCGCTGTAGATGTAGCCCTTGGGCACATGCGCGCCGAAGCCTTCGGCGATCAGCGTCATGCCGATCATGATGAGGAAGCCGAGCGCCAGCATCACCACGGTCGGATTGGCGGCGATGAAGCGCGAGAGCGGGTCGGCGGCGAGGAGCATCACCGTCACGGCAGCGAGCACGGCGATGACCATGATCGGCACGTGCTCGGTCATGCCGACGGCGGTGATGATGCTGTCGATCGAGAAGACGAGGTCGAGGATGAGGATCTGGCCGATCGCCGCGGCGAAGCCGATCTGGACCTTGGCCGTCCCTTGCGTCTCGGGCTTCGGATCGAGGCTGTGATGGATCTCCTGCGTCGCCTTCCAGAGCAGGAACAGGCCGCCGGCGATGAGGATGAGGTCGCGCCAGGAAAAGCCTTTCCCGAAGACCTCGAAGACCGGCTCGGTGAGCTGGACGATGTAGGCGACCGAGCCCAGGAGCGCGAGGCGCAGGATCAGGGCGAGGCCGATGCCGATGCGACGGGCCTTGGCCTGATGCTCCTCGGGCAGCTTGTTCGTCAGGATCGAGATGAAGATGAGGTTGTCGATGCCGAGTACGACCTCCATCACGACGAGGGTGGCAAGCGCCGCCCAGGCGGTCGGGTCTGAGGCGAGAGTGATCAGGCTGTCCACGGGAGTCAGGACCTCGGTGCGAAGGAGAAGGGTAATGAGATACCGGCGAGCGCCGGCGAAACGGCACCCGGCTCCGGCGAGACGATGCGCACGGCTTTCGGCACGACCTTGAAATGGGCCGGGGTGTGGGTGGTGAGCTCGCCATCGGTGTTGACGGGGCGGGGGCGCTTCGTCCTCACCACGATCTCGGTGGTATGGAAGGCGCGTACATCCTCCGCGCGGCCGTGGGTGCCGCGGCGCAGGGCCGGCAGCAGGGCGATGAGCCGCCACCAGTGATCGACTTCGAGACTGTAGAAATCGAGCTTGCCGTCGTCGACCTGGGCGGTCTCCTCCACGGTCATGCCGCCACCGTAATGGCGCCCGTTGCCGACAGAGACCTGGATCGTCGTGACCTTCTCGACGGTGCCGTCATGCTCGATGGTGACCGTGAACGGACGTACCCGGCGCAGCACCCGGATCGCCGCGATGGCGTAGCCGAGGGTGCCCCAGCGCTTCTTGGATTCGGCGGTGAGGTCCCCGGCGAGCTCCGCCGAGAAGCCGATGCTGGCGACGTTGAAATAATAGTGTCCGTTGACCCACCCGAGATCGGCCGGGCGCGGCCGTTCGGTGGTGATCATCTGCGCCGCGGCCACGGGCTCGAGGGGCAGGTTCAGGGAGCGGGCGAGGTCGTTGGCGGTGCCGAGCGGCAGGATGCCCAACGGCAGGCCGGTTTCGACGAGGGCGGGCGCGGCCGAATTCATGGTTCCGTCGCCGCCGCCGAGGATAACGAGGTCGCATTCCGCGGCGTAACGCTTGATCACGGCGGTGCAATCGGGATCGCCCGGAGGCTCGAACGTGGTGATGCCCCCCGCACGAAGAGCCTCGCGGATCTCGTCGAGCGGCACGGCGCCGTTGCGCGCCTTCGGGTTGACGAGAAGCAGGGCGCGGCGGCCCGGCGCTGGGGCATCTACCACGAGCAGATCTCGCGAAAATGGACAGAAAACGATCGTGTGGTCACGTGGCAAGATCCCTCCGGTGCGGCTGCGCCACGAACGGCACGGCGGCAGAGAAGGGGTCCGACATCACGGTCGACACATCCACCGCCAGAGGGGCCCGGACCCGACGCCGATACAGGTGGGTAGCGGCAGGGCAATGGCAAGGCTTGTGTCCCGACTCCCATGCGGCGGCAAGGCGGAGCCTCAGTCGAAATCGGGTAAATCGGGGAGAACCATCTTTCTGTCGCCATCATGGAAACCGGAGCCGCCCGCTTCCGTTTAAGCTGGTCGGACCGGGCAAGGTCCGGTGCAAGGCAGGCCGCGATGCTGCCACGAGACGATCCTCGCCCGCCCCTCGACTGCGATCCCGGTGCCGATGCCATGCGCGACAACCTGATCCTCCTCTCAGCCGCCATGGTCGGCGGTCTCGTGACGATGGCCTCGGCACAGGCACAGCAGCGGCCGGGCTGGGTTGACCCTCCGGCCAGGACCGACATGCCGAAGGCGGAGGCGCCCAGGACGGAAGGACCCAAGGCCACCGAGACATCAAAAGCCGACGCCCTGAGGTCCGTTCCGGCCAATGCGAAAGAAGCGGCGAAGGGCGAGGCGGCGCAGGGTCCGAGGGCGGTGACCGCACGACAATCGGGGGAATCCGGATTCGGTGACAGGATGGTTCGCCGAAGGCTATCGGAGACTCCCGCCATGTCCCGCCGCGGACGTTCCGCAGCCTCTCCGCATCGAGTGATCGCACCGGCACCGGCGGTCGACGATTCGCGCTTCGTCGACTGGGCCGGCAGAGCCCAGCAGCTGACCTTCGAGTATGTCGACAGCATCTCCGCCCCCAATGCGGTGACCCTGGCAGCGGCACCGCGCTTCTACGCCCAGCGGGTGCGCCGCTTCGGCAAGGTCGAGGGTCTCGAGGCGGTGATGGCCGACAAGCGCCGCTTCAATCAGCGCTGGCCCGACCGTCGCTACGCCATCCGGTCCGGCACGACGCAGACCGCCTGCAATGCGGCCCAGATGTCCTGCGTCGTCCGGACGACCCTCGATTACCGCGCCCAGAACCCGGCGCGCGGCGCCCGCTCGCAAGGTGTCGCCGAGCTCGTCCTGGAGATCAGTTTTACGGCGGACCGGCCCTTGATCGTCTCGGAATCGAGCCGCGTCCTCAGCCGCGCCGCGTCGGCGAGCCTGGTTGACGCGCGGGCGAAACCGGGGGCCTAAGACGGGATTCATGTCCCTCGATGCCGCCAGCGACCCGGCCGACCCCGTATTCTCCGACGCCTCCGCCGGGGAGGAGGCCGCATGGGCCTCCGAGCGAGAGAGGCTGCGCTCGTTGATCGCTGCCGCCATCGACCGGGCGGGGCCGCAGCCGATCGCGAGGCGTACCCTCGCTCTCCTCATCGAGGCTCGTCTCGACGCGATCGCCGAGCCACCCGGCTACCGCGTGGTCGACCGCGACGGCAGCGTCCGACTGAATCCGGAGACCGGCGGACCGCTGACCCTGGACGATCTCATCGAGGAATTTCGCCACGACAAGCCGAGCCTCTTCAAGCCGGCCGAACCCGAACCGGCGGCCGCGCCCGCACGGGAAGCGCCCGCTTCGGAGCCGAAGCCGAAGCCGAAGCCATGGGCGAAGCCGTCGGCGCGGATGCGATCGTTCGTTGCGGAATCGCGGCAACGGGGCCTTACCCTGGCGTCGGCAGGGTCCGACTGGATCAAGGCGCGCAGCGCGACACGCGCCGCCGTTGCGATTTCTGCGCCGGAGGAACCGGCGGCCCGCACGGCGAGCATTGCGAAGGCGCCGGCCCCATGGCGCAGACAGGTTCGGCGAACCGGCTTGCGCCTGCGCTACGGAAGCGCCCTCCTTTGGTCGCGGAGCCGCGACAGGCTTCAGCGCGGCCTTGACGATGCCCGCGATGCGATGGGCGCCGGGGGCATCCTGCGCCGTCCCTCGCTGATCGCCGCTCTGGTCGGCGTCGGCATCCTCGGGCTTCTCACACTGATCTTCAGCGGAGACCGGTCGTCCGAGACTCAGCCGGCCACCCCCGACCCGCGTGTGGCGGAGGCGCCCCAGCGGCCGACAGTCGAGTCCGCGCCGGAGCCGGTGCAGCAGCCCTCGACCCCGACGGCGCCCCAGACGGTTCCGCCAAGATCGGCCGAGGCGATCCGGCCGCCCACCTCAGACGAGGAGCCACCCCCCGACGACGCTCCGATGCAGGGCGAGGTCGTGACGCAGCCCGGCGGGATCTCCGGCAAGGTCGAGGTGATCGACACCGCCACCTTGAAGGTCAACGGCAAGGTGGTGCGTCTGTTCGGCGTGGTCTGGGTCCGCGGCGGACAGGGCGAAGAGCTCGCCCGCTACCTCGGCAACCGTTCTGTCTCCTGCCAGCCGGTGGCGGGCAGCGACGCCCATCTCTGCTCGGTGGACGGGCGCGACCTCTCCGAGGTCGTCCTCTTCAACGGCGGCGGCCGCGCCTCGCCGGAAGCGACCCCCGATCTCGTGGCCGCGGAGGACCGGGCGCGGACGGAACGGCTGGGCGTTTGGGCGCGGTGAGGGTGGAGGCGGGATTGGCTGATGTTTGAGATTGTCGACTGGAGGGCTCCAACCCATGCAAGCCGGGCCGAGAGCCATCGACGCTTCCCGAAAGTGGCCACGCGCCGGCAGTCCGGCCACTTCGGATCGGGGTGGGAAGCGGAACCCGGCCAACATCCCGAAGCCGACGTTCCGCCTCGGACCCGAGCAGGTCATTTCTCACTGATCGTAAATTCTCCTCAAGTGGACACGCCCTGCGCCTCAGGGAACTGAGCAGCTAAGAAAATTTTGCATGCGTTGTATCGGTACGAAGAGAGAGCGTTTTAAAACAAACCCTTCTTCATCAAGGAGAACGGCTTCCGTATATGTGATGTATCCTTGCATCGGCGGATGTTTGGTCCCTGCATCTGGTGGAGCGGGTTCGACCTGAAGCGGCCGGACTCGGCCGACCATGCTTTGCAGATGTCCTCATGAGGCGTGAGGCCACGCAGGGTCTCGAGGCGGCCCTGCGAAGTTGTGGCCGCTGACGAAGTCGGCCAAGTGAGCGCCGAGCTGTTCGTGGCTGTCGTCGTGGTAGCCCTTGACCGTCCCGTCCTTGATCGTGCGATTCATCCGATCGACCTGACCGTTGGTCCAGGGGTGGCGCGAAGTGATGAGCCAGTGGTTGATATCGTTGCATGCGTGGCAAGCTCGAAGCAGTGGGCTCGGAATGACTCGCCGGCTGCGATCGCCTCCCTGATGATGGAGGCTGCCGAGGCGACGGTGCCGGGCGGGGTGAGGTGGGTGCCGTTGTGGGTGTGCACCGTACGCACCTTGTAAGGCACGGCCCCGATGAGATGGCGGAGGAAGTTGAGCGCCACGCTCCGCGCTGCCTTCCCATGTGGCTCGACGAAGGCGAACGTGGTCGTGGGGTTGATGGCGACGAGCGGTTAGAGCCGCCTTTCGGCCGTATGAACCTCGGCCAGATCGATGTGCAGGTAGCCGAGCGGGTAGGCCTTGAAGCGCGAGCGCTTGGGCTTGATGCCGTCGACCTCCGGCAGTCGGCTGATGCCGTGGCGCTGCAGGCATCGATGTAGCGACGAACAGGTCAGGTGTGGGATCGTCGCCCGGATCGCGTGTAGGCAGGCGTCGAGCGGTAGGAACGGATGACGACGACCGCCTCATCCTCCGGTGACAGCACCGTCGAACGCGGCTCCTTGCCTGGCGCACCGGTCGGCGATCGAGGTCCGCTGCCGCCGTTTGGCGACCGTCTTTTGTTGACCCCGTAGCGCTTCGAGAGAGCCTTCGGCTCGCTTGACTATGTTGTACCGCTCGACGGACTGCCTCCGTCGTAGTGGCTCCGCCGTGAGGAACTTGGCCCGTCGCGCATCCCTCCACCCCGACTTGAAGAGTGCACGACCAAACTCTGGAATCAAACCCGTCAGTGTGCCCTCTCGGCAGAACTCAGCAGGTTGAGCGGCAGCCTGCGGATGGACGGCAGGTCACGCTCGGGAATATTGCCTTTATTGACCATATGCGTCGCATTGTGTAAAATTGAATCAGTATAGAAGGATAAATTTCAATGTTTTGAC
>NZ_JAIETD010000070.1 GCF_019745455.1 Methylobacterium sp. | reverse complement strand
ATTCCACCTCAGGCCGCCTGACCGATGGCCGCTCCAACTCCACCCCGAATTTCCACCTCATTGACGGACACGACCCGGCGAAGGGCCGGGATGAGCGGCTCGATGAGGCGCATCATGTCCGTCATGTCCGGTCTCCTGGCATGGGCGGAACTCCTCTGCATTTGCGCCCGACGAACCGGAGATGCTCCGGGGCTGGCTACGTTGGCACGGACGCTGCCAATCCCGGATTATTCCAGGATCCCGGCATCTTTTTCGGCATGACTTTGAGACGGACCTTCACAATTGAGCGTCCCGAAACGCCAAGGAAAAGATTTTGCGAGAGATTGGGAATAACCAAAAGAAGCGGGCGTCTGTCCGGTTATCGCTGCCAGACAGTTTCGTTCCTGGCAGTAAATCTGGAGATATGACATGAACTCCCTCAAGAACCTCTCGGGCCTCATCCTGGCTTCTGCGTGCACCCTCGCTGTTCTGACGGGTGCCTCCGAGGCGCGCACCGTTCAGAAGACCGATGTCCGCTCGGTCGTCACCGAGCCCTTCCAGTCTTCGGCAGGCTCAGCGTACTGGCTGGGCGGACCGGACACCGACAGCGGGAACGCCAAGAACCCGGCCCTCCCGGGTTACGCCCAGGCTCGCGGTCAGGAGACAGGTGGGCCAGCCCGCGAACTCATCCCGAACTAACCCTTGATGATGCGAGGACACCTCTCCCGTCCGGGTCCGGTGTCCTCAGCCCCAGACTGCTTGGGCATGCAGCAGGCATGGAATGCGACCCTCACGTCACGCAAGGCTAAGGTCGGGCGTATCTCGCCAAGGAGGCCGTGGAATGCCGTCTCGTTCGGATTGCCCGGGGGCTCTCCAGCCACAAGGTAGTCATCACCTGCCGTTCAACGGCAAACGCAGACATGACGTGCGCCAATTGCAAGAGGACGGCTCGGTCCGACCGCCGGCCTCAAGGAATGCGATGGACCAATACCGCACCCTGACGGCCTGCCTCTGCAGCATGATTTCGCATGATTGAGGTTGATTCGACTGCATTGGATCAGGATAAATCATGCTCTTGGAGATGGTCGGCGTGTGACCACTCGAAGTTTTGCCGACGACCAGCGCGCCTGAGCCGGCAGGACTGCCAAGATATTATGGCACGTTCGGCATGATGCTTGGTACTCGCCTGACGATGCGTGGAATCATTGTTTTTTGCTCAGAGCATCATGCGGGATGGCGGCAAGATCCTGTGCAATCGTGTCACCGATCGAACATTCAATAAACGCCATCCTGCCGACACTGTCATCGCAAACGCCGTCCATCGGCGGGGCGCATGACTACGCTACGATGACAGGCCATGCGCCTGGTGGATCATCTGTGCCGCCCGCTCTCCGATGATGGCGCAGGGCGCCTGAGTATTTCCCGTGGTCACACGCGGCAAGATCGAGGCATCCGCGATACGCAGGCCCTGTCGGCGCTTGCGGCTCTAGCCTCCTCCGAGGTTCGCCTGCGGGCGAACGAGCGGCAATTGCGCGAGGCTCTCCGGAGGGAGGAGCGACATGACTCGACCCGAGGCCGCGATCTTGTTGCGCGGCACGCGGTAAGACCTCACGTTCACCACCGGGCTTAAGGACGCAAGTCTATGGGAAGCCGTGTAAGCGCGCCCCGCATAGGAATCAGTCACACGCCCGATGAGGATCAGTGCGTTCGATAAATCAATGCTCTGCTTCCTGATGCGCGCGCTTCATTATGTGACCATTGCGGGTGATCTTTAAGCGATGGGCTGCCTTGTAGTCCTTCGCGCGCCAATAGTGTGTGACAAGACTGCGCCGGGTTTTGCTCGGATCTTCGATCGGCGAGCCGCCGTGCAAAACTTGACCGTGCCAGATCAGCACGTCGCCGGGCTGGCCATAAAACTTTACGGGTGTGATATCGCGAGACGTTTGCTCGACGTACTGCAGCGCAGGGGCCAACGCGGCGTCGAGCTTGGCGATCTTCCCGTGAGGAAAGATGTAAGGCGGGATCTTGTGGGTGCCGGGATAAAGGAAAACCGGCCCGTTGTCGTCTGAGTTTACGTCCAAGCAGATCGAGGTTGCCACCATCTTGTTCTGGACCGGTGGCGCCATGAACCAGCTGTCATAATGGGCGCTCTGCGTGCTCCCGTAGAGGAAGTTAAGCGAGTTGCAGATCATCGCCTCCCCATCAAGAAGGGCATCCAAGACGTCGGCGAGGCGCTCGTCGAGGTTGCAGCTGCGCACGATGTCGGAGTCTAAAAACAGATCGTTGATCTTGACTGGCCCGTTGAACGCATCGTCCGGCGCGTCCACTAGCTTCATACGCTTCCCGACGTTAGGGCCGGTTAGAATGTCGACGCTGACATTTGGATAGCGTGTCCGGTTCTGGAGTAATCCCGCAACTTCGGCGTTCACGGCAGCGACGGTGTCCGGATCGAAGAAACCTCTCAAGGCAAGGAAGCCGTCCCGGTCCCAATCCGCACGTTGCCCATTGGTAAGCACGGAGCGCTTGAACCATCCTCGCATCGGCTCGTCGTCCTCTCACTGACTTGTCACGCGATCCGATACCGCCTCCCGCACCGACTGGTAAAGCGCACATGCGCAACTTAATAAGCCTCAGCATGTCGCCGAAGGACGGTGCCATGAGCTTCAGCACACGCTTGATTCGAACCGTCGTGCAGCTTCGCTGACTCCGGCCGAAGACGAACGGGACTTGCGAGATTAGGTCAGCGCGAGGTCAGAGACGGGGCGTCAGCCCTTACGCTCCAACTTTCGCGCCATGTCTTCGAAAGCCAACTGGCACAACCAACACCGACGGTTGGCGAGCATCACCCCTTCCCTGCGACAGGCCGAGTTCCGATGCGAGCGGCGATGCAGATCATGGCGAGTACGTCGCCCCGGAGTTGAGCATCCTTGATCGCCGCATAGGCCCCGAGCAGCTCTACGGCGCCGGCCTCAGCGAGTGATTCGAAGACGTCGTCCTCAACCGTGACCTCGGACGCGACCTCGCCGAAGAACGAGAATACCGGCACGTCGAGCGCCTGGGCTGCCTCCTGCAGACGGCTGCCGCTGATGCGGTTCAGTCCCTTCTCATATTTCGCCACCTGCTGGAACGAGACGCCGATCGCAATGCCAAGCATGGCCTGCGACAGGCCCTTGGCCCTGCGCAGCGCCGCGATGCGCTCGCCGACGGCCCGATCGATGTCTGTCACGGACTTGATGCTCATGCGTGCCCCTTCCCGGAGGGGCCAACGTATCGCGCTCGCGGAAAGCGAGTATGCATATGTCTTGGACCATTGGCGCGCTTAAGCTCATGAGCGCCGGGCCCTCAATAGAGTTTGGGGCGCCTATCGCTTGAACCTCCCCCTCAGAGAAGTCGTGACCGCAGTGGGGAAACCTACATTCTGCTCGCAGGTTCGCTGAACCTGAAAAGGACGGTTATCGTGCCGCCGCGACGAGCCGCTCGGGGGCGACGCGCCCTAATCCGGTCGTCGGCGGCTTCCTGGCTAACGGGTCGGCCATCGCTGCTGCCTGTTCCTCACCCGCTTGGCCGGCGGGCAGGGCCGTGGCGCACGATGTTACGGGCTCCCTCGACAAGGCCGCGGCCGTGCATTCGAGATCGGCCGAGGCAGGCACGGTATCGCGAAGACCTTCGATCATCACCCTGTGGGAGGCAATGGGCGATGGGCTGCGCACGCTCGAAAAGGCATTGGCACGCTGAGACCCCCGTCCTGTTAGTGCATGGACATGCCGCAGGTTTAGCGTCGATAGTTCCTCCAGGACGCACCAGACGTCCACGGGAGGCTGGCGATGCTCAGGATGGCGCTGCTTGGGGCTTGTGCCCTGTTCGGGCTCACAGTGACGGCGCAGGCGGAATCAAAACCCTCCACGCCCGATGTGCCCGCCGTCTTCAAGCCCGGCCAGCGCGAGGGATATTTCTTCGTTGGAGGGCAGTACGTGACCGTTGGCGGCAAGGAGATCGCCGCAGGTCACATGTTCGTCCAGTACCATGCCCCGACGGAGGTGAAGCAGCCCTTCCCCGTGGTTATGGTCCATGGGACCGCGCAGACTGGCATCAACTTCCTCGGCACACCCGATGGCCGGCCCGGCTGGGTGAGTCACTTCGTCGAGCGTGGCTTTGCCGTCTACGTCGTCGATCAGGTCGGACGGGGTCGCTCAGGTGACAACCCAGATGTCTATGGCCCCTACGCTCGGCTCGGCGCGCGCGACCTCGAAAGCATCTTCACCGGGCAGGAGAAGTTCGACCTCTTCCCACAAGCCAAACGGCACACGCAGTGGCCCGGTGGTCCCGGCGTGAAGGGCAATGTCGCCTTCG
This sequence comes from Methylobacterium sp., assembly GCF_019745455.1. Lineage (GTDB taxonomy): Bacteria > Pseudomonadota > Alphaproteobacteria > Rhizobiales > Beijerinckiaceae > Methylobacterium. The sequence continues at coordinate 66,863 of NZ_JAIETD010000070.1, read as the reverse complement.
ACCAGTTCTACCTCTCGCAGGTGCCCTATATCGCCAGTGCGCTGAAGAGCGAGGAACTGGTCAACCCGGCGCTGATCGCCTTGCTGGAGAAGGTGGGTCCATCGGTTGTTCTCACGCACTCGCAGGCCGGGGTTTTTGGGTGGGCGGTCTCCGATCAGCGGCCCGACCTCGTGAAGGCACACGTCGCTGTCGAGCCGAACGGGCCGACCTTCTACGACATCAAGTTTAAGGGCGGGGCAGAGTGGTACGAGCGCGTTGGTGAAGCTCGAGCCCGGCCCTACGGCATCACCCGCGTGCCGCTGCGCTTTGAGCCTCCGGTCGGATCCCCAGCCGAACTGACGGTCGTGCAGGCCGACCAGCCAACGCGGCCGGATCAGATCCGGTGTTGGTTGCAGGCTGAGCCTGCCCGGCAACTTCCGAACCTTGCGAAGGTGCCGGCGGTCATTGTTACCGGCGAAGCATCATTCCGGGCAACGATGGATGACTGCACCGCTGCCTTTCTGGCTCAAGCTGGGGCGAAGCCGGATCGTCTTGCCCTCGCCGAGCACGGCATCAAAGGCAACGGGCACATGATGATGCTGGAAGCGAACAACAGCGTGGTCGCCGCCGCAATCATCGACTGGATCGTCGCCAAAATGCGCTGAACTCGCGTGTGAGGATGATGTCAGCTTTAGTGCGTCGCTACGGCGTGCCTGTCATCATAGCTCTTTCGCTGACATAAAAATGCCCGTCCGGCATACACCGGACGGGCATCGTAATGATCGCGACGGCTCAGCGGATCAGCAATCGTCACCCTTCTTACCGACTGCTTGGTTCGAGCCGGCATTGTTCATGGCGCCGACCGTCCCGGGCGAAGCAGGTTGCTGGCCACCGGCCAAGTTCTTACTGGCCGGGTCCTCGTTCCCCTTGCTGGCGATGGTAGCGGCTCCTTGCTTTTCGCCGAGGCCCTGATTCGCGCCGACGTTGTTCATCGCACCTACGGTGCCGGGGGATGCAGGCTGTTGCCCTCCTGCGAGATTCTTGCTGCCCGGATCGACTTTGGCGCTCTTGTCGTTGGTGGATGCCGTGTTGCACGGTGCTGCAATCGAAGTTCCGGCTGTCATCGCGAGAATGGCAGCACCGGCGATCATTGAAAGCTTCATAGCGTACTCCTCCATATTTTTTCGTTGGCAGGAGTAATTACAGAAACGGTCTATCGGTTCCGCAACCAGCGTCTGTATAGAGGAAATTCGGCTACCATCCCAAGCTTGACAGTTTAGCGTCTTGAATGCGGTTGAGCGAAACTATTCTTGGTGATGTCGAAACTGGCTGCTTACGAACGCCGTTATCGGTGAACTGGTCGGCTTGCTTCTTAGGCCGACTCAGTGCCGACGGCGCCGATGTTTCCTCCGAAGATGTAGTCGGTGCCGTCGGCGTTCCCGCCCCCACATGTCTTGGGTGCCATCGATGGTCGTTTCGGCTGTCGCCTAGCCGGGTCTGACGCCGCTTGTCATGGAGCAATCATCCAGTAAGCACCGCCACAGTCTTTATCCGGCGCTAGCAGAGCGTGGTTACGTCCTGATGGACTATGGCGATCAAGGACAAGGGGGAGATGGAATTGGAGATCGCGGGAAAGACGTAGCGTATCGGTTTGCTGCACCAACTAAAATTTTGTCGCCATCGGCAAGGTCATGTTGCTGCGAGGGACTTTCCTGCAGCCTCGCAGTATCGCTTCGTGGCTTGGACCAACACCAAGTCGAAGATGATTAACGGCGTTTGCTATTCTTTTAGACAGCAAAAAGCCGCCCTAGGGCGGCTTTTCATGTCAGTGCCGACAAGTCTTTAAGTTTTTTCGCAAGACTTAGTTAAAGGTGTCGATCTCAGCCGAGTCGTAGCTGGTGACTTCCATGCCAACACAAACTTCGAGAACAACCGGTGCAGTCCAAGCTATGATGTCACTCCTTTGATAAATTAAAAAGTGGATCGCAAGAACATGTGGCAGCTGTGCTGCTCGTGAACACACATATGCATAACGACCTATCAGAGTTCAAGTCAGTTCATCACTGAGGCGCTCTTATTTTTCCCTGTAAAGTAAGTGCCGCGTTCCTGGGCAAGACACGCCCCGTTGGATTTTTTCCAAGACGGTCTCGTCTCGGAACAGCCTTCACGTCGCGTGAGACGCCGATCAGAGTTTCTCCTTTCGCGACGTTCGTCAGGACGTATCTGTTGCGGAACGACCCACAAAGGGCAGCGTCACTTATCGTCCACTGTACGGCCGCTGTACTCACGCGCCGCGGCGACCTCAGCGTGTCGTGCCACCATCGGCCCGGTTGAGCCCGCTCCGGGCTCGTTCCGCACGAGGATGGACGCGTCCAGTGTCTTTATCGACCTGCTTTGGCCCGGCCCAAGGTTCATCTTATGATGTGTCCTCGTCCAACAAGCGACTGGATCGAAGCGTTGATGCGTGGTCGAGATGACCGTCGCTCGCCGTCATTCCATCACCTATCGCTGCGCTTCCGGGGAGAGCAAGCATGCAACGCAACATCCTGATCTTGGGAGCCTCGTACGGCTCGCTGCTCTCGACCAAGTTGCTGATGGCGGGTCATAACGTGACCCTCGTCTGCCGAAGGAAGACTGCGGATCTGATCAACCGAGAGGGGACAGCAGTTCGCATTAAGTTGCGGGACGAAGCCGCCCACAGAACCATACGGTCAAGTGAGCTTCCCGGAACTGTAGACGCATCTTCGCCCGAGCATATCGACGTTACGCGATATGACTTGGTCGTTCTCGCCATGCAGGAGCCCCAATACACTAATCACACGATCCGCGTGCTGATGATCAAGGTTGCTGCGGCAAAGCTACCCTGTCTCTCCCTGATGAACATGCCACCTCTCCCGTACCTCAAGCGGATCCCTGCGCTCGCGGCAATGGACTTGGAGGGTGCCTACACCAATGCCAGCGTCTGGGACCGGTTCGAGCCTGGTTTAATGTCGCTCTGCTCGCCCGATCCTCAAGCGTTCCGCCCGCCGGACGAAGGTGCGAACGTGCTGCATGTCGGACTGCCGACGAATTTCAAGGCCGCGCCGTTCGCAGACAAGATCCACAATCAGCTTCTCCGGGATCTGGAATCGGATATCAGTGCTGTTCGGCTCGACGGTCAGGACGTGCCGGTCAAGCTCAAGGTGTCCGAGTCGCTGTTTGTCCCGCTAGCAAAGTGGTCGATGCTGCTGACCGGGAACTATCGCTGCATCAGGCCAGATGAGATTCAGTCAATTCGCGATGCGGTTCACGGCGATCTGGCGCGCTCGCGTGCCATCTACGAGCACGTTGATGCCATTGCTCGGCAACTGGGAGCCGCCCCCGAGGATCAAGTGCCGTTCGAGAAATATGCCAAGGCGGCTGAGAGCCTTCTCAAGCCGTCATCGGCCGCCCGCGCGGTGGCGAACGGCGCCCCCTTCATCGAACGTGTTGACCTGCTGATCAAACTGATCTCGCACCAGCTTGGTGCACCGAACGCCGAGATTGACGAGACGGTCGAGACGGTGGATTGGAGGCTTGATGAGCGAATCGTCGTCAGCTGATCCGGCATGGTCTCAGGTGTACTATTCTGGCGGGTAGGAAACCGCCCGCTATGCGAAAATCGACCCAGGTGCCAACGTGGTCGTCAATTTAGGACAACGACCTCGTACTGCAAATATGCTTATAGCTCAAAGAGGCTTGACGTTCTGTTTCCATCTCTAAACTGTGCCGATTTAGCGCGTGGCTGAATACTTGACGAATGTTGGTTTATGTTCTACTTTGAGGTGCCTGATTTCTGCGGATTGATATTCGACCTCGGCTGACCGCCACCGCATCGCGAGACGTTGAGGGCTAAGCCTGTTCCGAACGGGTTCATGTCACTGCGAATCCCTCTCGGCAGCTGAATCGACATTTGCCAGGGTGATGTCGTTGACAAGTGTCACAACAATCATCGGCATGATCGCTCTATCAATATCTTAAAGGTACTCGTTTTTAATTGATGTTTGTCAGTACTATTCACTACTAATCAAACCAATTAATAAGTAAGAACTGAAAATTTTAACTACCTTCCCTCAGTTTTTCCAGATACCGAGCGGCTGAAGCTAAGGTGGAGCTACTAAGAATTCTGTTGGCTGCCTGCGGGGCTTCGGTCATCCATGAGAGATCTCATGATCCCCTCGCTACCCTGGAACCGTTTTCGACTGCGCGACGTTTTGGCCGCCCCAGACTCCGATTGCTCGATCGAGCGATCCCTATGCGGGATCTTTAGGACGCCTCGGCCAAGCTAAAGCGCGCGCTCTTTATGAGTGCGGGCTATTACCTGCGAGTTATTGTACAGAAGAAAGGCGATGATTGCGCTGAACTCCTGATGAATGCCGCCTTCACCTGAGGTTATTCTAAACTTACGAGCAAGTTATTGGAACGGTTGCTTCCAGGAAGGCGTTCTTGCCTCTGCATTGTTCAAAATGCTTGGAGAAATCGCATGCTGAAGCAATTTCGTATCGCCGCTCTCGCTACCACGTTCGTCGTTGGTGGCGCGGCGCTCGCACTCGCACAGTCCAGCTCCACGGTCGGCACCGGCGGTTCGTCGGCAGGAGGCGGCACGAGCAACTCGACCGTGGGCACGGGCGGCTCCTCGGCAGGCAGCGGGTCGGGATCCAGCTCATCCTCGACGGTTGGCACCGGCGGCTCTTCTGCGGGGGGCGGCACCAGCTCTTCGACGGTCGGCACCGGTGGATCCTCGGCGGGCGGAGGCAGCGGTTCGGGTTCGTCCTCGACGGTCGGCACCGGTGGCTCTTCGGCCGGCGCGGGTAAGAGCGGTTCTTCGGTCGGTACCGGCGGCTCGTCGGCAGGAGCGTCCGACAGCGCTCCGGGTAGGGACAAGAGCGGTCCCGGCAACTCCGAGAACGCGCCGGGGCATAACAAAGACAAGAAGTGAGCCTTTCGCGGCTTAGCTGATCCTCGGGCGCGGTTCTGAAAAGCCGCGCCCAACCCGCTTCCAGAGGAGATGCACCATGCTTCGCCTTGCTCTTCCCCTTATCACTGCGACATTGCTGGCTGCGAGTTGCGCCCTGAGCCAAGCTCAAACGAGCACCGTCACCACCGGCCAAGGTGGGGTTTCAGGCAACACGACCGTCACCACGGGCCCTAACGGGAAGCCCTGCCGGGTCGTTCGCTCGGATGGAGCCAACAACACGGGCACCTTGTCGAGTTCGGTCACGGCCGGACCTGGGGGTGTTCAAAGCTCGACCACAGGCGGCCCCTCCGTCACCGCGAACTCCGGCAACGGACAGTCCAGCAGCTCATCATCGAGTTCAGGCGTGAGTTCGTCGTCGAATGGCACGACGATGACGACCACCAGCAATGGCGATTGCGTCGTCACCATGCCCAAGGACAACAAGTGAGGAGACGACCATGACATCAACAACAATCACGCGCTTGACCCTCGGGGCCTTCCTCCTCTTTGGCCCTGCGGCCGCATTGGCTCAGAGCGGCGGTAGCGCAACAGGTGGCACTGGCGGCTCGGCGGCGGCTGGAGGAACCTCCGCCACGACCTTAGGAACCGGAGGCACTTCCACTGGCGCAAGCGGCACTGGCTCCTCCTTGGCTACCGGCGGCAGTGCGGCGGGGGAGAACGCCAAGAGCCGGTCCAAGGTCAACGAAACGGGTCAGGGTCTGAATGGCCAGTCTAAGGCCATGGCGAATGATCAGGGCATTTTCTCTAAGTCGCAAACCAAGACAAAGGTGCGCGACGGCGAAAGCGTCGAGTCGCGCACGAAGACCATGTCGCATGAGCCAGGCTCGAAGCCGGTGAAGTCGACGACGCGCACAGGCTCGAGCACGAGTCAGTAAGGGGTTTGTATACGCCAGGGCAGAGGAACAGGCAGTAGGTCTGGCCGTCCTTCCGCGGTATGACATATCTTTTGAAGGCCCCGGCGGTGTTGAATCTCCGGGGCCTTCTTCTGCGTATCGCAAGTTTGCTTTGGATCACTGAGCAGGTGGCTTAGTCGTGGGAGCAGGCGTGACGGGCGTGGTTGGAGTTGCCGCAGGCGTCGTCGGCGCTGCCGCGCTCGCTGCCGGCGGGTTTGTCGGATTGGGTACCTCAGCCTTCTTTTCGTCCTTGCAAGCGGCAAGTGCGAGCAGGCCAACGAGCGGCAATAGAGTGCGAATGCGCATGAGCGTTCCTCATCATTGAATGCCTCTGACGGGCGGTGAGTAACGTCAGGCGTGCAAAATTGGTTCAGGCATCATGGTGTGCTGGCTGCATCATTATTGCTTCATCGGTGCAATAAACCTCCCACGTGTGGAGGGTTGATGGTCCTCTCTGACAACGGGTCAGCAGTCAGGCTCTCACTCGTTAAACTCGGCGTCCCGACGGTCGGTCCACAGGGTCACGCTAACGGTCAGCGGCAACAACGAGCGACAATCGACTTTGGAAAACCGCCGTTAACGTGTCGTTAATCAATTTGCTTAACAGTTTGGTAAGGAGCGCCACTCGCCTTCCGTAGGGTCCAGAGGTCAGAACCTCCATGAGTTCAGCCACACAGGTTCGCTGGGAGCGTCCGTCAGTGCAGACATCTGAGCCAATTGACCCCGCCAAAAGCAAAGCCGCGGATGGCAGCATCACCAACGTCCTGCGCTTGATCGGCTCCTTCGATCATCCTGGCGCTGATGGCCCGCCGACGCGGACATCTCCCGATCAGGAATGGGCTGATCTCATCGATCGCATCCGCGACATGGCCAATCATGTTCGCCGGGTCGAGGCCCAGTCTCAAGAACAGGAGTTGCACGTCCAGAACCTGCTTGATCGCGCGCGGGAAGACATCAAGGCGGCCGCCGAACGCGTCCGTGCCACCGACGCACGCGCTGTCGATATACAGGCGCGCAGCGAAGCTCTGCTGAAGGCGGCCGACGAGCGGGTCAAGGCGGCAGAAGAGCGGGCGAGGATCGCCGAAGGATGGCTGGCTTTGATCCGCGAGGCGATTGCCACCGAGTTCACAGGCAAGCAGGACACGAAGCGGGTCGCCTGAACACCGGATTCTTCCAACGTCACGTAAATTCCTGCCATACCGTAGGCGGCGTCTCTCAGCGTTTCGACAGGGAAATGCTTGTTTTCATCTCAGCCAATGGCCTGGGGAGCGATGGTCTCGGCCGAGAAGACCGCCGCCATCTCACGGATGGCAATTGGGTCTTCTGTCGGGCTCAATTCCATGACGGCGGAACCTTTTAGCGATTTGCAACGGGCAGGAATTGCATCGCAGGCCAAGCGGCCCAAGACGAACGCTGCCTTTCCGTCACGAAGTTGGCACGCCTGAACCGGGCACGTCGGAAAGCCAATAGCCTCGTCTACCGACGTAGTCCGATCGACCCCGGCGCCCGATTACCCAGGGCTCTGTCAGCGGAATGTCGCTGTTCGGCGTAGCCCCCGCTTTCACCCCTTAGCCTGCAGACGTCGATGCAATGGTCGATGCTGCGCATACGCGCTCGCCCCACCTGATCCTTCCGGTCCCGAAGTGCACGCAGACACCACGGGTTGCGTCAAACGTACCGCCATACCTGACCGACAAACGGCGCATCGATGTGCATGACCTGTGCAGGGATGCACAGAGCTCGGCTCAGGATCTGGTTCGCGTCAGGTCTCCGGCTTTCCGAGCATCGGTCATCAGAAGGGGCTCCCCGGGTGACGGAAAAAATCGTTTTATCAGGATCCGCAGCATGATCCGAAACGACGCTCTTCTTCGACGCGTCATCAATCTGAACGCTAAACCGGCAAGATCATCAGCGGATATTCAGGTGAGGAAGCGCACATCGGTAATCTACATATTGCGCTCATAAACCGAGCTCTCACTTTGGAGCGTGACTTCATGTCCGACGTTCATGAACAACTGGTCACTGCCCTACGGGCCGTCGTCGCCGAGGATGCTGACGCTCACGCGCACGTCATTCACGCACTCGAAGTGGTCGAGCGCGAGAAGCCGGCGGCTACGATGCGGTCCACCGAGGAAGCACCCGGGCCCTACGCGCCAAATCCCTGGTCGATGTTTGACGGGCAACTGCACTAAAGCGTCGCAACCTCGACGGCTTGCCGTTCCTTCCACCTTGGCATGACGCGCACCAGACTGTACCGGGTTCGCGATCTGTGAAGGAGCAAGCCACCGATGCGGCTCGTGGTTGTCGGCGCCGACGGGCGCATGGGGCGGATGCTGATCCGGGAGGTGGTCGAGGCAGAGGGCTGTACCCTGTCTGGGGCGATCGAAAGGGAAGGGTCGCCGGCTCTGGGTCAGGACGCAGGCACGCTCGCCGGCCTGCCTCCCCTCGGCATCGCGGTCACGGACGACCCCCTGCCGGTCTTCGCCGCGACTGACGGCGTCCTCGACTTCACGGTTCCGGCGGCGACGGCCTTCTTCGCCGAACTCGCCGCCCAGGCCCGCATCGTCCATGTGGTCGGCACCACCGGCATGGGCGAGGCCGATCTCGTCACGCTCGCGGCAGCGGCGCGCCACGCCCGCATCGTGCGCTCGGGCAATATGTCCCTCGGGGTCAACCTCGTGGCGGGTCTCGTCCGCAAGGTGGCTGCGGCCTTGGGTGAAGATTTCGACATCGAGATCGTCGAGATGCATCATCGCATGAAGGTCGATGCGCCCTCGGGAACGGCCCTGCTCCTCGGCGAGGCGGCGGCCGAGGGGCGCGGCGTCGCCCTTTCAGACGTGCGCGTCTCGACCCGCGACGGCCATACCGGCGCGCGCCGGCCCGGCGATATCGGTTTCGCGACGCTGCGCGGCGGCAGCGTCGTCGGCGACCACAGCGTCGTCTTCGCCGGCGCCGGCGAGCGGATCACTCTTAGCCATCATGCCGAGGACCGCGCCGTTTTCGCGCGCGGCGCCGTCCGGGCGGCGCTCTGGGCCTATAATCGCCAGCCCGGGTTCTACGGAATGGCCGACGTGCTCGGCCTCTGATAGGCAATGCTGGTGATAGGATACACCTGTCATTGCGCGTTCAGGCAGGGGCTGGCATGAGCGGCCGCATCGCGGTTTGTGCGCCGCACCATTCACCACCGAGAGGATGAAATCCCGATGGAGCGTCTGCTCGTCCTCGCTCGCCACGGCCAGAGCGAGTGGAACCTCAAGAAGCTGTTCACCGGCTGGCGTGACCCCGAGCTCACCGAGCTCGGGGTCACCGAGGCGCGCCACGCCGGCCGCTGGCTCAAGGCCCAGGGCTTCTCCTTCGACGTCGCCTTCACGTCAAACCTGCGCCGTGCCCAGGACACCTGCTCGCTGATGCTCGAGGAGATGGGACAGGGCGGTCTGGAAACCCAGCGCTCCGACGCGCTCAACGAGCGCGATTACGGCGACCTCTCCGGCCTCAACAAGGACGACGCCCGCGAGCGCTGGGGTGACGAGCAGGTCCGCCAGTGGCGCCGCTCCTACGACGTGCCGCCCCCCGGCGGCGAAAGCCTCAAGGACACCGCCGCGCGGGTGCTGCCCTACTACATCCAGTTCATCCTGCCCCGGGTGATGAACGGCGAGCGGGTGCTGGTCGCCGCCCACGGCAATTCCCTGCGTGCCCTCGTGATGGTGCTCGACGGCATGACGACGAAGACCATCGCCAGCCTCGAGATCGCCACCGGCATCCCGCTGGTCTACCACCTCAAAGCCGACACCACGGTGGAGACCAAGTCGGTGCTGGAGCGCGACATCGACCAGGATCACTGACCGCGCCATGGCTGCGCCCGGGCCCGGAATCGCTCTCGCTCCGGGCCTCGTCCATCATCCGGGCTACCTCGACGCGGCCGGGCTGGCCCGGCTTTGGATCGAGCTCGCTGAGGTCATCGCCGTCTCGCCGCCTTACCGACCGCGGATGCCGCGGACCGGCGCGCCGTTCTCGGTGCGGATGACGAATTGCGGCGCGCTCGGCTGGGTCTCGGACGAGGCCGGCTATCGCTATCAACCCCATCACCCCGAGACCGGCGCAACCTGGCCGTCGATCCCTCCCACAGCGATGGCGGCGTGGCGAGATCTTGCCGGATACGAGGCCCCGCCCGAGACCTGCCTCGTGAACCTCTACGAGCCAGGCGCGCGGATGGGATTGCACCAGGACCGGGATGAAGCGGCGCTCGATGCGCCCGTGGTCTCGCTCTCCCTCGGGGCAACCGCGCTCTTTCGCTACGGCGGCATTCGGCGGAGCGACCCGACGCGATCGATCAGGCTCGCTTCTGGGGATGCCCTTGTCATCGGCGGCGCCTCGCGCCTGATCCATCACGGCGTCGACAGGATTCTTCCGGCTCTTCCCGACCTTCTCGGCGGCATGGAACCGCCGGTCCTGACCAAGATCATGACCGGTCTGTTGCCCCCAGGAGGGCGCTGCAACCTCACCTTGCGCCGCGTCACGCGTCCTCCGGAGTGACGTCGACGCTTGACAGGGGTGGAACGGAAGCCGACCTCATCCTTGCGCGAAGCCGGCCGCCGAAGGGCAGCCCCGGCCGCGCCGAGCGGCTCCCCGTTCGAGACGTCCCGTACCTGGAGCTATCCACCCGATGCGTCTGCGTGATCTCCCGCGTTCCAGTCTTGCCCTGGCCCTCTCTCTGGCCCTCTGCGCCTTCGTTGCGTCCAGCGCGATGGCGGCGGAGGCGATCTATCCGCCGGGTTCGCGGTTCGGGTTCTCGCCACCGCCGGACATGGCGATCTCGAAGCGTTTCACCGGGTTCGAACGCCTGGAAGGGGGAGCGACCGTCTCCGTGGTGGAGCTGCCACCCGCTGCCTATGTCGATCTTGAAAAGAACTTCACGGACGAGAATTTGAAGACGCAGGGCTTCGTCGTCTCGAATCGCGAGGCGATCAAGCTCGCGGGTGACGTGGACGCGGTCCTGTTCACCGGCGAGCAGCCGATCGCCGAGCCGCCGGGCACCCCCTCCATCAAGAAGTGGCTGCTCCTCGTCGGCGACCCCACCGTCACCGGCATCATCATCGCGCAGAGCCTTCCCGGGGCCGAGACCGAAGAATCCATGAAGGCGATGCTGACGGGCGTGCGGATCCGGCCCGCCCTCAGCCTCGATCAACTCGTCGGCGCTCTGCCGTTCCGGGTCGGCAATCTGGCCGGGTTCCGTCCGGTACGGGTGCTCGCGGGCAACTCGATGTTGATGACGCTCGGGCCCAAGGACGAGGTGAGCAACCTTGAACAGCCGATCCTCGTGCTGGCGCAGGCGGTGCAGCCGCCGCCCACGGCCGAGCAGCGGGACGCCTTCGCCAAGGCCGCTCTCTATTCGAACCAGACGATCAAGGATTTCGTGATCGAGCGCTCGCAGAGCTACCGCCAGAACGGCGTCGACTGGCACGAGATCGTGGCACGGGCCAAAGACCTTCCGACGGATACGCCGGTCGTGGTCTCGCAGACGATCCGCTTCGCTCCCGACGGCTACCTGCGTGCCGTCGGGGTCGTCCGAGCCGAACAGCGCGAGGTGACGCTGTCACGCTTCCGCGACGTCGTCGACAGCGTTCATGTCAAATAGGGGCGGACGATCAGGCCGCGTCGGCCGGGGTCGCAGCCGGCTTCGGTCCCCCCTTGGCGACGCCGACGAGGGCAGGGCGCAGGACGCGATCGCCGAGCACGTAACCGGCCTGCATCACCTGAACCACGGTCCCGCTCGGAACCTCCGCATCGGGAACCTCGAACATCGCCTGATGGCGGTTCGGGTCGAAGCGCTGGCCCTTCGGCTCTAGGAGTTTCACGCCGTGGCGGTCGAAGGTCTTGGCAAGGTCGCGTTCCGTCAGCTCGATGCCGTCGAGAAGCGCCTTGAAGGCACCGTCCGCGCTCTCTCTCGCCTCGGCCGGCACGCTCTCGATGGCGCGGCGGATGTTGTCTGCGGCGGTGAGCAGGTCGCGGGCGAAGTTGGTCACCGCATAGGTGCGCGCATCGGCGACCTCACGCTCGGTCCGCCGGCGCAGATTCTCCATCTCGGCCAGCGTACGCAGGACGCGGTCCTTCAGCTCGTCGCGCTCCGCGGCCAGGGCTGCGGCGGGATCGGGCTGCGACGCATCGGCCTTCGACGGCTCGGCTTTGGCAGCCCCATCCTCGGCGACCGCCTCGACGGTCTCGCGCTGATCCTCGTGCTCCATGTGGTTCGCCATCATCGTGTGTCGTCGATCGGTGAGGTTTTCGGGGTCGGCGCTGATATCAGGCGCGCAGGCCGCGAAATCAAGCGCTTGCCCATGATCACGCCTCTCGCGGCGGCGGTGAATCGACCAGAGCCTCCAAGCCCTCGGCGCGCATGGCGGCGACGTCGCCCGCGAACACCTCCATCACGGCGCTTCGGATCGCCGCCTGCCGATCCGGCTGGGTCACGCGGGTACCGGTGAGGTCGGTGACGTAGAAGACGTCGACGGCGCGCTCGCCGAAGGTGGCGACATGGGCCGAGGTGATGTTGAGGCTGAGCCGGCTCAGCGCGGTCGTCAGTTCGTAGAGCAGACCGGGCCGGTCGAGGCCGGTGATCTCGATGACAGTCTCGCGGCTCGACAATGCGTTGTCGATCGACATGTCCGGCGGCACCAGGAAGGTCATCGCCCGCGCGGTCGGCGGATGCTTGTCGGCAACGAGATCGGCGATGCGGATCTCGCCCTTCAGCGCCTTCTCAATCGCCGTCGTAATGCGGCCGGCCCGTCGCATTTCGTCCTCGTCGCGGTCGAAGGCGCGCGAGATGAAGATGGAGTCGAGGGCAAAGCCGTCGTTGGTCGTGAAGATCTGGGCGTCGACGATGTTGCCGCCCGAGGCCGCGCAGGCACCCGTCACGATGGCGAGCAGCCGCGGATGGTCGGGGGAGTAGATCGTCAATTCGGTGATGCCACGGGCCGGGTCGGTCTCGCAGGCGGTGGCGACGGTGCGCCCCTGCGCAGCCAGCCGTGCGACGAAGCCCGCATGCTTGAACTGGCGCGCGACATCCACCTTGAGCCAGTAGGCCTGGTTGTGGCGGGCGGAGTAGGCGTCGAAGGCGTCCGATTTCCAGTCGGCGAGCTGCTCGCGCAGGGCCATCTGGATCAGCCGGACCCTGTCGGTGCGGGCGATCTCGGAATGGCCGCCGGAGAGCAGAACCTCGGTCTCGTCGTAGAGGGTGCGCAGCAGCGTTCCCTTCCAGGCGGTCCAGACGCCCGGACCCACCGCCGTGATGTCGGCCACGGTGAGGATGGTCAGGAGCTTCAGGCGTTCCAGCGTCTGGACCACGCCGGCGAACTTCTCGATGGTCTTCGGGTCCGAGAGGTCGCGGCTCTGCGCCGTCATCGACATCAGGAGGTGATGCTCGACGAGCCACGCCACCATCTCGGTTTCCGCCGGGCTGAGGCCGAAACGCGGCCCGATCTTCAACGCGATGACGGCGCCCGCGATGGAATGGTCCTCGGGTCGTCCCTTGGCGATGTCGTGCAGCAGCACAGCGACGTAGAGGGCGCGGCGGTTGCTGATCGTCTCGATGAGCCGCGAGACGAGGGGATGCTCTTCGACGATCCGGCCGGAATCGATCGCCGCCAGCACGCCGAGGGAGCGCAGCAGGTGCTCGTCCACCGTGAAGTGATGGTACATGTTGAACTGCATCATCGCGACGATGCGGCCGAAATCCGGGATGAAGCGCCCGAGCACGCCGGCCTCGTTCATCAGCCGCAGGATGGTCTCCGGCGAATTCTTCGAGGTCAGGATGTCGAGGAAGAGCTGGTTGGCCTCCGCATCCGCCCGCAAGGAATGGCCGATCAGCCGCCGCGAGCGGTTGGCGAGGCGGGTGGCGTCCGGATGGATCGGCAGGTTGTGGCGGTCGGCCAGCCAGAACAGCCGGATCAGGTTGACGGGATCGCGCACGAAGGCATCGGCATCCCTGACATTGATGCGGCCGTGGTCGTCGACGAAATCCTCGGCCTCGATCGCGGTGGCACGGAAACGATCGCGGAATTTCCCGATCCAACGGTCGAGGACGGGCGTGCGCTTGGCATGGCGGGCTTCGAGCGCGGCGCAGACGATAGCGGTAAGGTCGCCGACATCCTTTGCGATCAGGAAATACGCCTTCATGAAGCGCTCCACCGCCGAAAGGCCGCCGCGCGGCCCATAGCCGAGACGCTCGGCGATCTTCGGCTGCAGCCCGAAGGACAGGCGCTCCTCCGAACGTCCGGTGACGAAGTGCATGTGGCATCGCACCCGCCAGAGCAGTTCCTCGCAGCGCTCGAAGAGGTTATACTCCTCCTGCGTGAAAAGGCCGGCGCTCACGAGTTCCGCCTGATCGCGGACCCGGTAGGTGTATTTGGCGATCCAGAACAGGGTGTTGAGGTCGCGAAGCCCTCCCTTGCCGTCCTTGACGTTGGGCTCGACGAGGTAGCGCGAGGCCCCGGCCTTGCTCACGCGGGTGTCGCGCTCGCGCAGTTTCGCCTCGACGAATTCGGGTGCTGTCCACATCACGAGTTCCTGGTCGAACCGTGTGACCAGTTCCTCGAACAGCGCTCGGGAGCCGAACAGGAAGCGCGCTTCGAGGAGCGCCGTGCGGATCGTCATGTCCGCCTTGCTTTCGCGCAGGCATTCCTCGACGGAGCGCGTGGCGTGGCCGACCTTCACCTTGAGGTCCCACAGCACGTAGAGCATCGCTTCGACGACGCTCTCCGACCATGCGGTCTGCTTGTAGGGAAGCAGGAACAGGAGATCGATATCAGATCCCGGCGCCATGGTGCCTCGGCCGTAACCGCCGGTGGCCACCACCGCGAGCTGCTCGCCGGAGGATGGATTGTCGTTCGGATAGAGCCGCCAGACCACGGCGTCGTGGATCGCCCGGATCACCGCATCGGTCAGCGCGCTGATGCGGTTGGCGCAGGCGACGCCGTCCCTTTCCGCGAGGAGCCGCTCCTCGGCATCCGCGTGGCCGGCTGCGATCACGCGACGCAATTCCGGAACCAGGACGGAGCGCAATTGCGTCGCTTCGCGTGCGTCCCGCGGGAGATTGTCGAGGACGGTCTTGAGGGCGGCGCAGGCGTCGAACATGGGCAACCCCGTTAGCATGTTACGGGGGCGGCGCCATCGCTCGGCTCGTCGCGGGAGCCTCGGTGCGCGATTCACAGACAGCGTTCTCTATGGCGGAAAAGATGTTTGACATAAAGAACGCGCTTGCCTAGACGGCGTATCATAACCTTTGCAGGAATGGCAGCGACGCGGGCCCTTAGCGTTCGCTGCATGGGGAGGAGCCGAGATGCCGCTGGTCCGCCGTCTAGTCCTGGGTGCTTTTTGCGCAGCCCTCGGGCTCTCCGCCCTACCGGTTCGTGCCGCTGAGGTCACCGAGATCCGCCTCGATTGGGCGACCTATAACCCGGTCAGCCTCGTCCTCAAGGATAAGGGCTTCCTCGAAGAGTCCCTGAAGGCGAAGGGCATCAAGGTCCGCTGGACGCAGTCCCTCGGCTCGAACAAGGCTCTCGAATTCCTCAACGCGGGCGCCATCGATTTCGGCTCGACAGCCGGTGCGGCGGCGCTTCTGGCCAGGATCAACGGCAACCCGATCAAGGCGATCTACGCCTATTCGCGGCCCGAATGGACGGCCCTCGTGACCCGCAAGGACACGGGCATTGCCAAGCCGGCGGACCTCAAGGGTAAGCGCATCGCGGTCACGCGCGGCACCGACCCGCACATCTTCCTCATTCGCGCCCTGCAGGGCGCCGGGCTTACCGAGAAGGACGCCAAGCTCGTCCTTCTCCAGCACGCCGACGGACGCAGCGCCCTGGAGCGCGGCGATGTCGACGCCTGGGCGGGGCTCGACCCGATGATGGCGGCCTCCGAGGTCGAGGCCGGCAATGTCCTGTTCTTCCGCGATGCCGCGGCCAACACCTGGGGCGTGCTCGACGTGCGCGAGGATTTCGCCAAGGCGCATCCCGACCTCGTCACCGCCGTGATCGCCGCCTACGAGCGTGCCCGGGCCTACGCCATCGCCAACCCGGATGCCCTCAAACAGGCGCTCGTCGCGGCGACGAAGCTGCCCGAGCCGGTGATCGCCCGCCAGATCGAGCGCACCGACCTGACCCAGCCGGCGATCGGCACGGCCCAGTCGCAGAGCATCAAGGCGGCCGGCGTCGCCCTCCAGCAGGCGGGCGTGGTTCCGGCCGATGTCGATGTCGCCGCGGCGGTCGAGGGCCTGATCGATTCCCGCTTCGCGCCTGCCGCCGCCCGCTGAGCGGAATGGCCGAGACCGCGACGCCCGTGGCGAACGGCACGGCCGCCTCTGCGCGACGAGCGGAGTGGGGTGGGGCGGGCCGTCTCGCCCTCGGTCTCGTGCTGCCGCTGGCGGTCGCCTTGGGTTGGGAAATCGCGGTCCGCAACGGGCTGGCGCAGGGCCGTCTCCTGCCGCCGCCGAGCCGGATCGCCGCCACCCTCTACGGTCTCGCTGTCTCCGGCGACCTGTGGCTGCACGTGCAGGCGACGCTGACCCGGGTCGCCCTCGGCTTCGTGTTCGGATCCGTCACAGGCATCGCCGCGGGGGCGCTGACCGGCACCATGCCATTCGCCCGCCACCTGCTCGACCCGACCCTCCAGGCCCTGCGCGCGGTGCCGTCGCTTGCCTGGGTGCCGTTGTTCATCCTGTGGCTCGGCATCCTGGAGACCCCCAAGGTCGCGCTGATCGCCGTCGGGGTGTTCTTCCCGGTCTATATCGGGGTGGCCGGCGCCATCGCCTCGGTCGATCGTAAGCTCGTCGAGGTCGGCCGCATCTTCCGGCTCTCCAAGACGGCCTTGGCCCGTCGTATCCTTCTGCCGGCCGTGCTGCCGGCGACCCTCGTGGCCCTGCGCACGGGTCTCGGCCTCGGGTTCCTGTTCGTGGTCGCGGCCGAGCTGATGGGGGCCTCGGAAGGGCTCGGCTATCTGCTCGTCGACGGCCAGCAGTTCAGCCGCGCCGATCAGATCCTCGCCGCGATCATCGCCTTCGCGGTGCTCGGCAAGCTCGCCGATGCGGTTCTGGTGGCGCTGACCCGTCCACTGACGCGGTGGCAGGACACGGCGCGGGAGACGCTGTAGCCGCCATGCTGATCCTCGATCGCCTCTCCAAGACCTATGCCGACGGGACACGCGCCCTCGACGGCATCGCCCTGTCGGTCGAGAAGAGCGAGATCGTCGCGCTGATCGGCGGCTCCGGCTGCGGCAAGACAACGTTGCTGCGCCTCGTCGCCGGGCTCGACCGGGCGAGCGAGGGTGCGATCAGCCTCGATGGTGAGACCATTGCCGGACCGCATCCGGGTGTCGGCCTCGTCTTTCAGGAACCGCGGCTGCTGCCCTGGCTCACGGCCTCCGAGAATGTCGGCTTCGGCCTCGCGGATCTGCCGAAGGCCGAGCGCCGGGAGCGCGTCGCCCACGCCCTCGATCGCGTCGGACTGGCCGAGCATGCGGGCCGCTGGCCGCGCGACCTCTCGGGCGGCCAGCAGCAGCGCGTCGCCATCGCCCGCGCCTTCGTGGCGAACCCGCGGGTGCTCCTCCTCGACGAGCCTTTCTCGGCGCTCGATGCCTTCACCCGCAAGGACCTCCACGGGCATCTCCTCGCCCTGTGGGAGGAGGTCCGGCCGACCGTACTCATCGTCACCCACGACGTGAGCGAGGCGGTGGCGCTCGCCGACCGGGCGGTCGTGATGCGCCCCAAACCCGGCCGCCTCGACGACACCATCCCGTTGCCGCTGCCGCGTCCGCGCAACCCGACATCCACCCGCAGCGAGACGGCGACCCGCCAGATCCTCACGGCCCTCGATCGATCGTTGAAGCCGCGGCGGGCGCGAGACGATACGCCCGGCGAGGCCGCCCTGTGGTGGTAGCCTCGGCTCTGGCGCCGCCGGGATCGGCACGGTAGACGCCGCGCACAGCATCAAGAACAAGGACGGAGAACACGCCCATGGACGCCACCACGCTCCGCTCGCTCCAGGCTCCCCTCAAGGACCAGTACCGCAGCGCCCCGGACTCCGCCGTCATCACCCTCAAGGCCAAGGGGACCCTCGACGACACGTCGATCGCCTGCAAGGTCGAGACCGGCCGGGCGCTGGCCATTGCCGGCCTGCATCCGGCGACCGGCGGCTCGGGCGCCGAGCTCTGCTCGGGCGACATGCTGCTCGAAGCCCTGGTCGCCTGCGCCGGAGTCACCCTGAAGGCGGTGGCGACCGCCCTCGAGATCGACCTGCGGGCCGGTACGGTCAGTGCCGAGGGCGATCTCGACTTTCGCGGCACCCTCGGCGTCGACAAGGAAGCGCCGGTCGGCTTTCGGGCAATCCGCCTCGACTTCGCCCTCGACACGGACGCACCTCAGGAGAAGCTCGACCAGCTCCTCAAGCTCACGGAACGCTACTGCGTGGTGTTTCAGACCCTGAACCACAAGCCCGAGCTCAAAGTCGCCGCCGCGCGGGGATGAAGCCCAGCGGGGAAGCGAGGAGCCCGGCACAGGCCGTACGGTTCTTCATCGAGCTCATCGGGATGGGCATGTTCTCGTTGCTGGCGAGGCCCACGGCAGCGCCGGATTCGGCATCGCGCTGCAGCATGTCGAACCGGCCCTTGAAGGCCGGGCTGAAAGTCTTCTCATCGGATAATCCGCTAGCGTAGGCCACCGCCGAGACGCGAGGGCGGCCTGCGCCGCCGCCCTCGGTGAGGAGGCGAATGGCGAGAAGCAGGCGGCGCTCGCGGATATAGGCGGCGACGCCGCCATCGGCTTCGAACAGGCGAAAAAGCGTCGCCCTCGACATACCGAATCCGCGGTCATCAAGGAGAGCGAGTCCGACATTCCGGCCAAGACGCTCTGCCTGACCCTGCAGGTGCTCCACTCTTGTCGACGACCCGCCTGAAGCCGAGGACCTGTTCGCCCGCGAGGCCACCGCGATCCTCGAGTCGACGTCCTCCACGGCGCAACGGCTCCTCGCGATCCACGACGAGATCGCCGAGAAGCGTTATCGCAAGGCGCTCAAGCGAGGCCGCGATCTCGTCGCGTCCGAAGCGGTATCGAGCAATGCCGAGGAGGCGCGGTCCGGCGCCTGATCCGTCAGGACCTTTTGAGGCGCGCCTCGATCGCATCCCAGGTCGCGGCGGCGAGATCCGGTCCGCCGAGCCTGCGGATGGCGCGGATGCCGGTGGGCGAGGTCACGTTGATCTCGGTGAGGTGGCCGTCGATCACGTCGATGCCGACGAGGATGAGGCCGCGCCGCTTCAGCTCCGGGCCGATCGTCGCGCAGATCTCGCGCTCGCGCTCGGTGAGCTCGGAGGCGCCCGCCGCGCCACCGCGCACGAGGTTCGAGCGGATGTCGTTCGCCGCCGGCACCCGGTTGACCGCGCCCATGGCGATCCCGTCTACGAGGATGATGCGCTTGTCGCCCTCGGTGATGCGTGTCAGGAACTTCTGGGTCACCCAGGCTTCGCGAAAAGTCGCGGCGAAGAAGTCGAACATCGAGCCGAAATTCGGGTCCTCCTGCGTGACCCTGAACACCGCGGCGCCGCCATGGCCGTGCAGCGGCTTCATCACCACGGTGCCGTTCTCGGCCCGGAAGGCCTCGATCTCGGCCTTGTCGCGGCTGATCAGCGTCGGCGGCATCAACTCGGGATATTGCAGGACGTAGAGTTTCTCCGGCGCGTTACGCACCTCGATCGGATCGTTGACCACGAGAGTGCGGGGGCCGATCCGCTCCAGCATATGGGTCGCGGTGATATAGGCCATGTCGAAGGGTGGGTCCTGGCGCATCAGGACGACGTCGGCTTCGGCAAGGTCAATCCGACCCTCCTCGCCGAGCTCCGCATGGGCGCCCTCGACGTCCTGGACCTTGAGCGCCTCGATGCGCGCGGTGACGCGGCCGTTCTGAAGCGAGAGCCGATCAGGCGTGTAGTAGAGGAGGCGATGGCCCCGGGCCTGCGCTTCCAGAAGCAGAGCGAAGGTGGTGTCCCCGGCGATACGGATCGCCTGGATCGGGTCCATCTGAACCGCGACGGTCAGGGCCATGATTGTCGTCTCTCCCGAGGCCCCCACGATGCGGAGCGCCTCCCCTCTCGCACGGGAAGCCGGCTCCCGTCACCGGGCGCCGACCGGCAGGGTCAGTCCTCCGCGCCCGAATTGCGCTTCGAGGCGCGGCCGCCGGTGCGGCGGTCATAGTCGCCGATGGCCGCCCGGCATTCCGGCGAGAGCCGGCCGCGGTTGCGGTCCATGCACTTCTCGGCATCTGAGCTGTTGGGATCGACGCCGGCACAAAGGCGGAAATAGTCGTTCGCGCATCCAAGCTGCAGTCCCTGGTCCTCGCGCTGCGCCATGGCCGGGGTTGCGGCAAGAAGCGCGAGGGCGACTGGAGCCAGCAGCGCCGTGCGGTGCAGTCCTGAGATCGAGGGTCGTGACGTAACCACGCGCATCCTGCGGTGTCCTTCGCTCTTCATGGGTCAAAATCTGGCGGTCGCGGCGTTCGGCCATATCGGGCCACCGGGATGCATAGCAAGCGCATCCCAGCCACAGGGGTTCCGCCCGAAAGGAGGCGGCGATGTGGCGCCGCGTTGCCCCGGCTCCTCCCGATCGGCCGACGCGCGCACGAAAAGGCCCCGCTCGCGCAGCGAACGGGGCCAAGTGCAAGGGAGGAAACGCCCGCCATGGGCGATGGCTTATCATGCAACATACAAGCCAATGACGGGAAGGCTCGGAGAAGCCTCGGCGGACGAGGTCCGCCATCGGCCGGTAGCGACCAGGTACCGTTAGCGTGCATTGCCCTGGCAGTGCCGAACGCCGCGTGCGCCGGCAACACTCCGTTAACCACCCCGTGATGATCTGGCGCTCGCGACGCCTCGGGTCGGAAGGCCTGGACGGCCTTGGGGACCGGCGCCGCAAAGAGGTGACACGATTGACGGGATCGACGGCGATGAATGCTAATCCGAGGCTGTGCGAGGATGAGACCGCGAGGGTTCAGGCACTGCGTGGCGCAGCGATCCTGCCATTCGCCGCGGCCGCCGCGCGGCGTGCCCGGCGAAAGGCCGATCCGGCCGATGCCGTGGGTGAGATCCTCCTCTTCACCGGCGTCCGTTACGAGCGTCTGACCGTCGAGGGTGCCGGTCCCGAGGGCTGCGCCATGGTCGCGCGGGCACGGATGCCGTCCTGATCGCGGGCCGGATCCGACACATTCCTTTCCTTCCAGAACGCTCTGGCGCCGCTCGGCGCCAACGAGGATCCCATGCCGCCCGCCCGTTCCTTAGGCCGTCTCCGGCGGATCGCGGCCATCACGCCATCTCTGATCCTTGTCGGCTGCGTTCAGGAAGGCGATTTCGGCCGCGCCGCTCCGAGCGCGTGGAACAGGCTCGTCGACACCACCGGCTCGCTCGCGGCCAGCGCGCGCGAAGAGCCCTCTTCCGACTTCGCCCTTACCGACGACGAGCGGGTTCTTCGTGACCGCGCCTTCCGGTTCCTGATGCCGGCGGCCGGATACGACGTCTTCACCGGCGTCCTGGCGAACCTCACCCGCAGCCGCGTCCTTCCGCCGGACTGGCGATCCGACGATCCCGAGGCCTACCATCGCGGACTCGTCGGCGGCCCCTTTCGCTCCCCGGTGTCCCGCTATCGACAGCTCGGCGAGGATGCGAGTGCCGATGCCCGCTTGATCCCGTCCTTCGCGGCGACGGCATTGCGCGTGCGCGACGCGGACGCCTTGCGCCTTCGCGGCCTGCCCTCGGCCAAGACCCTGAACGACGATGACGTTCGCCAGGCGGCGATGCGCGTCGCCGAGAACCGCTGTCTCGTCGCCTGGGTCAGGTTGGAGGCGGGCCTGCGCGTCTCACGCTACCGCTACGCCCTCGAGCATCTCGTGGCGGAAGTGCCGGAAGCGGCCGAAGCGGTGTCGGCGGAACGCAGCCTCGGCTTCCTCGATGGCCGCCGCGCCCTGCTCGATCCGCTGCTGCCCCGCGACGCCGAGGCACGTTGCGGCCTTTTTCCGACGGAGCGGCCCGAGGCAGCCCTCGGCGGAGCGTCGGCCATACGTCCTGTCGCGCCGTTGATGCGCAAGTACTGAAGCACAAGACGAGTGAACAGGACTGCTGAAGCACCGGACGGCGCTCAGCCGCCGGGCTTCGTCTCTTCGCTGCCGGTATCCACGGTGCACGACACCGCCTGTACCGCCTCGTTGGCGGCAGCGCGCTGGCTCGGCAGTTCCGCGATCACCCGTACGACGACGAAACCCTGTCGATCCGTCGCGACGATGCGGACGTCGCGGCTGACCTCGTTCTCGTCCTCGTTCGCGAGGGCCTCGTCGAACTGCCGCCGGGTCAACACAACGAGATCGAGGGACCCGCGCAGGGCGGCCTGATCGGTGACCGCGTAGAACGCGCCCCGGCGGCCGTGGACGGCCATCGACATCATCAGAGGACCGGTGCGCGCCGCGACCCGCAACGGGCCCTCCGAGAGGTCGTAGGCACACAGGCCGACGGCCACGGCCGGATCTGGAACAGGCAGCCAGGCTTCGGCCGCCGGCGGCGTATCGCCGGTGGCCAGGGTGTGGATCCGCATTGCATGGTCGAGGCTCTCGGCGGTCCGGGCACGCGCCAGAGCATCGGTTTCGGACACCCTCGGGATCAGCAGGACGGCCGCGATATGCACGAGGCCGGCGATGACGAGGCCACAGACGGTGGCGAGGAGAACGCGTCCGCGCGGCGTCATGTGCGGCACCCGTTGCGGCGGATCGCCGGCAGCGCGCTGCGGTCGAGGGTCCCGGCGCTTGCCGCGACGGGGGTGTCGTAGAGGCGCAAGGCGAGGCGGACCGGGCCGCTCGGGCGAGGCATCGGCATCCAGTTTCCCGGCTGCGCCTGCGGCGCCAGCGTGATGACGAAGGTGCCGTCGGCCTCGCGCAGGATCTCGGTCGAGGTGAAGGCCTCGCGCAGAGACGAGGCGCCGTTCGGCCGGGCGCCCCGTCCGGCGACCGTCAAGGTCCAGGCCCGAGCAGGCGGCGTGACGCCGGCCACCGAGTACGTGCAGCCGGCATCGAGGACGCGGCCCTCGTCGTCCTGCGCCGCCGTGATGAGCAGGCCCTCGCCGACGCCGAGGGGAATCTCGCCGCGCCTCGCGTTGACCGCCCGGGTATAGGGATCGGCGCCCACCGCACCGGCCCTCGGCCAGGCCGTCCAGGGGCCGACGGTGACCCCGCCGAAGGGGTAGCCGCCGCTCGTGGCGTAATCGGCGCTGGCGAGGCCGAGGCCGCCGCCGAGAACGAGGGCGTAGACGACGAGGCTGATGTCCGAGGCGCTGCGCAGGGTGGCCCTGGCGCGGTCACGCGCGACACCGCCGAGGCGGCGGATGCCTGCGCCATCGCGGGGCAGGGCCGGCATCCGCGTCGTGTCAGCCGGTGTCGTCACGAAACGCACTTTCCTCAAGACGGTCGGGCTGCAGCCTGATGCGACGCCGCAGGTCGGGGTTTGGCGACGAATTCGGGCAGGAGTTTGGGCTCGGAGGAGAGGACCTGCACCCTCACGGCATGCCGATGCGCCCGCCGGCACTGCGCGTTCCCTCCGCCACAGCCCCGGCCGGTGTCGGGACGGTTTCGAATCCTGCGCGCGGTGCGGGCTTGGCCTCGACGTCCTTGAACAGGCCGCCGAGACCACCGATGACCTCGAAGGAGCGGCGCGAAAGCTTGCCGGCTGCGCTGGCCGCGGCATTGACGGGCGCGGGGGCGTCGCGGCTCGCCTGCGGCGCAGGGCGGCCGGGCTCCTTGAGGCCCGGCAGGGGCCTAAGCTCGATGCCCTGGTGGGCGCTCTCCATCACGTCGTGCCAGGTCATGGCGGGAAGCGAGCCGCCCGTCATCTTGTTCGTGGAGGTGGAATCGTCGTTTCCGAACCAGACGGCGCCGACGAGGTTGCCGGTATAGGCCACGAACCAGGCATCCTTGTAGGCGTTGGTCGTGCCCGATTTCCCCGCGACCTTGATGCCGTCGAGTTGTGCACGCTTGCCGGTACCCTCCTCGACCACCTTGTTGAGCATGAAATTCATATCGGCGACGACCTGTGTCGACAGGATCTGCTCGGGCTTCTCGTCGGCGTGGCGGTAGATGACGTCCCCGCTCGAGTTCCTCACCTCCATGGCGGCATAGGGCTTTGCCTTGCGGCCGCCATTGGCGAAGACCGCATAGGCGGCCGCCTGGTCGATCACGTTGACCTCCGCCGAGCCGATCGGCAGCGAGACCGTGTCCGTCAACGGCGTCGTGATGCCGAGGCGGTGGGAAAGGTCGATGATCTTGGCGCGGCCGGCCTTGGCGGCGTTGGCCTGATGGCTGATCCCCATGGCCCTGCCGAGGGCGATCGAGATCTGGATCGGAATCGTGTTGATCGACTTGGCGACGGCGACGGTGAGGTTCGTCGCGCCGGAGAAGGAGCGGCCGTAATTCTGCGGGCACCAGTTGCCGATGCAGATCGGCGTATCGACCACCTTGGTATCGGGCCGGTAGAGGCCGGCGGCGAGACCGGCCGCGTAAACGTAAGGCTTGAACGACGAACCCGGTTGGCGAAGGGCGTCGGTGGCCCGGTTGAACTGGCTCTGGCCGTAATCCGAGCCTCCGACCATGGCCCGCAGGGCGCCGTCTGGATCGAGGATGACCATCGCGGCCTCCTCGACCTCGTACTGGTCGCCGTACTTGCGCAGCGTGTTCGCCACCGCCTCGTCGGCCCGCTTCTGGATCGAGAGGTCGAGGGGGGTCTTCACCATGAGCACGCGGTCGTTGCGCAGCTTGCCCGCATCGGCGAGGCCCTTGATCTCGCCGAAGGCCCAGTCGAGGTAGTAGTCGGCCGTGATGTCGCGGGTACGGGTCACCGGCGTCGCCGGGTTGCGCAGGGCGCTCTGGATCTGTCCCTCGGTGAGGAATCCGGCCTCGACCATGTTGTGGAGCACGTCGACCGCGCGCGAGCGGGCGGCGGGCAGGTTCACGTGCGGGGCATATTTCGTCGGCGCCTTGAACAGGCCCGCCAGCATCGCTCCCTCCGCGAGGCTGATGTCCTTGAGAGGCTTGCCGAAATAGTAATCCGCCGCCGCCACGGCGCCGAAGGTGCCGCCGCCCATGTAGGCGCGGTCGAGATAGAGCTTGAGGATCTCGTTCTTGGTGAGGTGCATCTCCAGCCACAGGGCCAGGAACGCCTCGTTGATCTTGCGCTCCAGCGAACGTTCGTTCGAGAGGAACAGGTTCTTGGCGAGCTGCTGCGTGATCGAGGAGCCGCCCTGCGTCGAGCCGTTGCCGCGTGAATTGGAGACGAGGGCACGCGCGGTGCCGATCGGGTCGATGCCCCAATGCTCGTAGAATCGCCGGTCCTCGGTCGCGACCAACGCCTTGATCATGATGTCGGGGAATTCATCGAGCTTGAGCGAGTCGTCGTGCTTGATGCCGCGGCGGCCGACTTCGGTGCCGTAGCGGTCGAGGAAGGTCACCGCGAGATCCTGGGTCTTGAGCCAGTTCTCGCTGGTCAGATTGAAGGCGGGTTGCGCCAGCGCCAGCATCACGATCGCCCCGCCGGTGCCGAGGGTCATGGCTTCGCTCGTCAGATCGAGCGCTCCGCGCTTCCAGCCTTTAGCGGCGAACATGCCCATGCGTTTCGAGAAGGTCTCGTAGCCTTCGCCCGCCGAGCGGCCTCCCTCGTAGAGACTGGCATTCACCCATGCGTCGAAGGCGAGGGCGCCTCGCTTGATCCGGGTCAGCAGAGCGTTCACTCGTGGCAGGCGCACGGCACCGTCCTTCGGCCCCGCGGGGCCCCTGTCGAATCATAGCCGGATCGAAGGACGATCCGTACCGGTCTCGTTTACTGCCGCAATAACGCCTCCGGCGCAGCCCCGGCCTCAGGCTCCGCGGCAGTAACTTCTCATTAACATTGATACGCGATTGCGGCGCGCCGAAGATGAAGGCAGCTGTCGGGCCGCTGATCCGTCCGTGGCGCTTGCCCGCGGCCTCGCCTTGCGGCAGGAGGTCGGAACATCGTTCCCAGCTTCCTCTGACCGACGCAAGGCGCCCCGATGCGCATCCGCTCGGCGTTCCGCGCCGCCCCGCCTGCTCCAGACCGCGATGCGCCCTCGCCGCGCGACGAGGCTGTGCCGTTCTGGAAGCGTAAGAGCCTCGAGGAGATGTCCCCGCAGGAATGGGAGAGCCTGTGCGACGGCTGCGGCCGCTGCTGCCTCCTGAAGCTCGAGGACGACGAGACGGGCGAGGTCTATCCGACCGACGTCGGCTGTACCCTGCTGGACGGCCACGGCTGCCGCTGCCGCGATTACAAGAACCGGCAGAAGCGGGTGCCCGACTGCGTGCGGCTCACCCCCGAGGCGGTTCGGACCATCCCCTGGTTGCCCCGGACGTGCGCCTATCAACTGCTCCGCGACGGCCGCGACCTGTATGATTGGCATCCTCTGGTGTCGGGCCGCCGCGACAGCGTGCACGAAGCCGGCATCTCGGTGCGCGGGCGCATGTCGGGCAATGAAGAGGAGTTCAGCACTGACGAGCTCCTCGATCGCATCGTGACTTGGCCGAGCCGAACTCCGGACACTGAGGATTTCGGCGATTAGAATAACACAAGTTATTAATCGACGTTGATAAGGAACCCGCCAAACCCCGCCTCGTTGCTCTGGACAAGATCCGGCCCGGCTCTGAATGCCGGTCGATCAAGCTCAAGCATACGAGGATACTATCCATGGGTCTCTTCTCGAAGCCGATCAAGACGCTCGACGATCTGTTCATGCATATGCTGCAGGACATCTATTACGCCGAGCAGCAGATCACCAAGGCCTTGCCGAAGATGATCGACAAGGCGACGAGCCCGCAACTCAAGCAGGGCTTCACCCGGCATCTCGGCGAGACCGAGAATCAGATCAAGCGGCTCGATCAGGTCTTCTCCCTGCTCGGCAAGCCGGCGAAGGGCGTCGATTGCGCCGCCATCGACGGCATCATCAGCGAGACCAAGGAGATCATGGGCGATGTTGAGGATCCGGAGGTGCTGGACGCCGCCCTGATCGCCGGAGCCCAGGCCGTCGAGCATTATGAGATCACCCGCTACGGGACGATCATCGCTTTCGCCAAGCAGCTCGGCCACCATAACGTGGTCAGCCACCTGCAGCAGACGCTCGACGAGGAGCGGACCACCGACACCATCCTGACGAAGCTCGCCGAGAGCAGCGTCAACGGTCGCGCCGCCGCCTGAGGCGTCTTCATCGGCCGGCGAGCAGACGCCCGCCGGCCACCGAGTTGGCCCAGATGATGAGGCCGATGACGACAAGATGGGCTAGGAGATCCGTCACCGTCGCGTCGTGAGGATGGAAGGGTACGAGAAGCACGGCGGCGGCTGCGGCCGCCGCTAATCCGCCTAAGGCCGCCGTCAGGTTCGGTCGAAGCGGACACGCTCGCCTCAGCATCAGTACGAGCGCGACCGAGAACGGCGTCGAGACCGTCAGCAGGAAGACGAGACAGCCGCCCATTTCTCCCCCGTCAGCCAGATCCGTGCCAGGAACGGTCCATTGCCGCAGGCAGCCGAGGCCGCTGGCGCCAAGCCAGAGAGCAGCCGGGGCAGCCGGGAGAAAAGCCCAAGCAGCCGAACGCCCTGGCACGCTGGTCTGGAAGGCAGCGACGGCGGCGGTCAGCGCCGTCAGCAACGCGCCGAATGTCGCGACACGCAGGTCCATGACAGCCATGCGGACCTGCAAGCTCGCCATGTCCGCGAAGGGCAGTGCCGCCAGACCGGCCAGCACGGCGAGGCTGAACCACCCGAGGCCCCTCAGCCATGGATCGGGGAGGCGCCGGACCGGTGACAGTCGCTCGCTCAGGGAATTCACCAGCGCGTCGTGATTCGGCGGGTCAGGCCGTGTCCCGGCCTCAGACATCACTCTCTCCTTTGTCCCGCGCTAGCGTCGTGCGCAGCACCTTGAGGGCGCGGTGCAGGTTCACCTTGAGGGCCCCCTTGCTGCGACCTGTGATCGCGGCGGCCTCATCGAGCGAACGTTCCTTGAAAGCCAAATGCTCCACCGCCTCGCGCTGACCCGGCGACAACGCCGCCACGGCGCGAGCAAGCGCTCCGTCTCGCTCGCGTGTTTCGATGCTGGTCCCCGGTAAGGGGCCAAGATCCGCATGGGCTTCGTAGGCCAAAGGGTCGTGGACCTCCTGCGGCCGCCGTCCCGTTCGGCGCATGGCGTCGATCGCCCGGCGCTGCGTGATCGCGCGAAGCCAAGGAAGGAAAGGTCGCGAGGGATCGTAGGTGGCCCGCGCCTTGTGAATCGTCACCAGCGTATCCTGCACGACGTCGTCGACGGATTCCGGCCGAACGCCCTGCGCTCGCGCCATGCCGGCGATCACCGGCAGGCAATCCCGCAAGAGCTTGCGATAGGCCAGTGCGTCGCCGGCCTGGGCCGCGGCCATCGCGGCCGACAAGGTCTCGTCAAGCGCCATTCCGGCCCTGTTGTCGCTCCGACCCGCGCCCGTGTTCGACCCTGGGGTCTGACGCGAGGTGGTGGGCAATCCGAATGCCATGGACGCGCTCATCCTGCCACCTTCCTTCACGCCCGAGCCCGCGACACCGCTTCCGTCACGACCCGGCCTTGGCAAGGCGCGCCGCTCCGAGGATGCGCCCGTCGGAGGCCTGGAGGAGGAGTGCGGCGTCGGCACCGAGCGGCACGGGCTCTGACCATGACTTTGCCGTTCCCGTCCATTCGCCGACGCTGCGGATCGAACGGACGACGTTGGCCTGGGTGATCTCGCGCCCTGCATTCTCGCCGCGCGCGACCTTGGTCCGGTGTTCGTGGTCGAAGCCGACGAGCAGCAGGCGTCCGGCGCCGCTTCCCGCCCCGACCCTGACGACCAGGGCATCACCGTTACGGGTCAGGTCGAGGGTGGCTGCTTCGCGGGCCTCGCCGCGAGCCTCCACGATGGCGTTGCCGACGGCATCGCGGCGCGAACCGACGACGCTCCTGCGCCCATCCACCACCACCTGGGGGGTGAAGACGCTGTCGCCACCGAACTGCGCCGCATAGGCCTTCTGCCGCTCCGTCGCGGCCGGCAGCGAGACGGTGTCGCGCCAGTCGAGATGATTCCAATACGTGACGTGGAAGGCGAGGGGGAGGAGGTCGGCGCGCTCGGCGGCGAGCTCCTTCAACAGGGCTTCGGCCGGAGGGCAGGACGAGCAGCTCTGCGAGGTGAACAGCTCGACCACCACCGGCCGGGAGGCTGCGGCCGTCGGGCCTGCCAGCAACGCGAGGGCGAGGAACGGCAGGCCAAGGCAAGCGAGGAGGGGAGGGCGCACGGGACGGCTCCAGGGCAGAGGAGTATGTCCCTGTCTTCGTCGAGCACCGTTCCGCGGTTACGCCGTGAGTTCGAAGCGATCGACATCCCGAAGGAGGTCGACGAAAGCACGCGCCCCATGATCGAGTGCGATCTCGCCGGCTTCCGCCGAGCCCAGTCTCGCATCGCCGATTGCCCCATTGGGGTTGAGATCGCCGGCCTTCCAGGCGAAGGCCGCCGGTCGGCCGGCGCGCAGATGCACGTAATCGCGCTCCATCGCCAGGGAGCGCGAGGGGAAATCCGAGATTTCATCGCGGCGTACGCTGTCGGGCGCGAGCGCGAGCATCAGGGCCGTCTCGATGCCGCCCGCATGAATGCCGTGACGGATTTCGGCTTCCGGAAAGAGGCCGTCCGGGTAGCCGAAGCGGCTCCAGGCCGTGGTGACGGAAACCATTCCGTGGCGACCGCGTAAATCCAGGGCGACGAGATCGATGAGGGCGCTGTTGCCGCCATGCGAGGTGACGATGACGAGCTTGCGGCACCCGGCCCGGTAAACGCAGGAGCCGATCTCGATCCAGGCACGGAGCGCGGTCTCGGTGCTCAGCGTCAGCGTGCCGACGAAACCGTCATGCTCGTCCGATTTCCCCACTGCCTGGATCGGCAGGGTGAGGACGTCGAGCTCTTCGGGTACCAGAGCGGCGACGCGCGCCAGATATCCCTCGGCGATGGTCACGTCGGTGGAGACGGGCAGATGCGGCCCGTGCTGCTCGATGGCCGCCACGGGCAAGAGCGCGATCGCGCGGCTCATGTCTCGCCGGGCGAAGTCCTTCGTCGTCAAGGACGACCAGCGCTGCATGGGCATTCGACTTCACTCCGGGCTGTGGCCGCCCGACTGCCCATAATCCGGTTCCGTCCTGCAAAAAAGCGGCCTCAGCTCACTGAGAGCGCCCTCGACTCTGACCGGTAAGTTTATCGCGGCCGGCTCGGGAGCCAGCGGGCGCCGAAGGCCGCTGCGGCGACGAGCATCACGGTGATCGCCGTGCTGTCTCCCGCTGTCCGGAACACCGCGCGGCCGCGACCTTGAGATTGCTGCCACGCTCCTTGACCTCGTCGATCAGCTTACGGCCGCGCTCCAGGACTTCTTCTGCAAGGATACCGTCACGCTCCAGGCTGCGCGCGGTACCACGTGCTCCGCCGTAAGCGTACTGGACGGCACCGGCGATCTGCTCGAACGCAACCTCGGCCTGCTGGCGCGGACGGCCCGCGATGGCGACACGTGCGGTCCTGCCGCGGCCCTTGAGATGCTTGATTCCGCCTTCGAGGTGGTCTCTGCCATGACGGATCCCCGCCCCTGGAAGAGAAGCAGGGCGGTGGACCGCCCTGCCAAAAGGTTCTGCGAAGGATCAGATCTTCTTCACGGCGTCCGCGGCGCTCTGGGCCGCATTCTTCACGCCGTCCTTGGCATCGCCGACGGTCTTCTGGGCTTCACCCTTCAGCTCCTGCGCCTTGCCCTCGGCCTGCAGCTTGTCGTTGCCGGTCGCGGAGCCGATGCCCTGCTTGATGTTGCCCACGGCCTCGTTGGCGAGGCCCTTGATCTTGTCGGTCGTGCTGCTCACGGAATGCTCCATTCGTCGGCGAGGGCCATTGCACCACGCAACGTGGCCGTTCGCTTTCGGCAACCAGAACGGGAGAGCTCGACCCAGGTTCCTCCTAAAAATAACCTGCGTCGGTTTTGCCGCACGGTCGGCTACTGCCGATCGAAAATCGTATTCAACGCTGCGAATTCAAAAATTTTTACTTGGACGGTCCAAATTTTTTCGTGGTCTAAAGGTATACCAAATCGCTCGACCTTCTTGAATTCAACGGCTTCACCTTTAGAACCGCTCGATGACCGAAGCTCTCGACCGGATAGAACGACACATGATCACGCGAAGCGTGCACCTGCGCGTCGCACGTGGCCGCGTTTCGACGCTGCGGAGCGCCTGATCCCATGGTGCGGTGGCTTCGGTATCAACACGATGGCGAGAGCGGCTTCGGTCAGCTCGACGGTCAGAGCATCACGGTGTTCGAGGGCAACATGTTCGGCGAGCCCGTATCCTCCGGACAAACGATCCCCCTCGACGCGGTGACGCTGGACCTCCCCTGCCGTCCATCGAAGCTCATCGCCCTCTGGAACAACTTCCATGCCATGGCGGAGAAGCAGGGGCTCGATCGACCACAGTCGCCGCTGTTCTTCATCAAGCCGCCCAACACCTACCGGGCGAGCGGCCAGGACGTTGTCATTCCGGACGGCGTCGGGCGGCTCCTGTTCGAAGGCGAACTCGGCATCGTCGTCGGCAAAGCCGGACGAGACCTGACGGCGGAGACCGCGGCCAGCCACATCTTCGGCTACACCTGCCTGAACGACGTCACCGCTCTCGACATCCTCAAGGCGGACCAGAGCTTCGCGCAGTGGACCCGGTCGAAGGGGCTCGACGGTTTCGGGCCATTCGGCCCGGTCATCGCCACGGAGCTCGACTCCGACGCTCTCACCGTCCGGGTTCGGGTGAACGGGCGCGAGCGCCAGAGCTATCCACTCGCCGACATGATCTTCAAGCCAGCCGAGGTCGTTGCGATGGTTTCGCAGGGCATGACCCTCGAACCCGGCGACCTCGTCGCCTGCGGCACATCGAATGGCGCCGGCCCGATCCCGAAAGGAGCGACCGTGGAGGTCGAGATCGAGGGCATCGGCGTTTTGGCGAACCGGTTCGCATGACGAACGTTTCGGACCGCCGGACATCAGGACAGTCAAGGACAGCAGCATGAGTATCGCCATCGTCGGCGCCGGCGCCATCGGCGGATTCCTCGGGGTACGTCTCGCCAATGTCGGCGAGGCAGTCACCGTCATTGCTCGCGGTGCCAACCTCGCGGCCATCAAGGCGGACGGCATGCGGCTGATCGAGGAGAACGGCTCCGAGATTCACGCGACCAATCTGAAGGCCACGCAATCGATGGAGGAGGCGGGGCCGCACGAGGTCGTTCTGCTCACCGTCAAGGCGCACCAGGTCGGCCCCATCGCGGCCGACCTGCATCACCTCATCGGCCCCGACACCGTCGTGGTGACGATGCAGAACGGAATTCCGTGGTGGTACTTCTCCGGTGGCCATGGCGGCGATCTTGCCGGCACCCACCTCGAGACCGCCGATCCCGGCGGCCTCATCGCCAGGCACCTCGACGCCAAACACGTGATCGGCTCCGTGGTCTATCCGGCGGCCGTGCTGACCGAGCCCGGTGTGGTGCAGGTCATCGAGGGGCACCGCTTCGGCCTTGGCGAACTCGACGGGTCGATGAGCCCTCGGGTCCAGGCTCTGGCGCAACGCCTGATCAAGGCCGGTTTCCGCGCGCCGGTGACGAGCGACATCCGGGCGGAGATCTGGCTCAAGCTCTGGGGCAACCTCAGCTTCAATCCGATCTCGGCGCTCGCCCACGCCACCCTCGTCGACATCTGCCAGTTCCCTGAGACGCGAGCCCTGGCAGCCGACATGATGCGGGAGGCCGAAACCATCGCCAACAAGCTCGGCGTGACGTTCAAGCTCGGCATCGAGAAGCGCATTGCCGGCGCCGAGAAGGTCGGCGCCCACAAGACGTCGATGCTGCAGGACGTCGAGGCCGGCCGGCCGATCGAGCTCGAAGCCCTCGTCGGCTCGATCATCGAGCTGGGACGTCTCACCGACACCCCGACTCCGCATATCGGCACCGTCTACGCGCTGATGCGGCTCCTCTCGCAGAGCCTCGAACGGGCTGGCGGGCGCCTCGCCATCACCGCCGCCTGACAGACAGATTTCGCAAGGACACCCGAACCCATGGCCGAGACCGCCACTACCCTCCATGCGCTGATCCAGGCGGGCGCCGACGAGGCGACCGCCCTGTCGAGCCCCGGCGGTGTGCCGCTGACCTTCGCCGGCCTGCGGGCCCTGGCCGAACGTACGGTTCGGGATTTCAACGCCCATGGAATCGGCCGCGGCGACCGGGTCGCGATCGTCCTCGACAACGGCCCCGAGATGGCTGCCGCCTTCATGGCGGTGGCCGCCGGCACCACCTCGGCACCTCTGAATCCGGCCTACAAGTCGGACGAATTCACGTTCTACCTCAACGATCTCGGCGCCAAGGTGCTGGTGGTGGCCGAGGGATCGCAATCGCCGGCGATCCGCGTCGCCGAATCCCTCGGCGTCGCCGTGGTCCGGCTGACCCCGACCCCGACGGAAGGCGCGGGCAGCTTCACCCTGTCCTTCCCGATCGAGGGCGGCACGCCTGAGAACGGCGGCTATGCCGAGCCCGGCGACATCGCTCTCGTACTCCACACCTCGGGTACGACCTCGCGTCCCAAGATCGTGCCTCTCTCGCAGCGGAACGTCTGCGCCTCCGCGCGCAACATCCGCACCGCGCTCGCCTTCACGGCACAGGATCGCGGCGTCAACATCATGCCGCTGTTCCATATCCATGGACTCATCGCCGGCATCCTGGCGCCGCTCTCGGCAGGCGGACAGGTCTGCTGCACGCCCGGCTTCAATGCCCTGAAGTTCTTCGGATGGATGAGCGAGGCGCGCCCGACCTGGTACACCGCTGTGCCGACCATGCATCAGGCGATCCTCGGCCGCGCCTCTCGCAACCGGGAGACAATCGAGGCCAACCCGCTGCGGTTCATCCGCTCGTCCTCGTCCTCGATGCCGCCGCAGGTGATGAAGGAGATCGAGGAGACCTTCGGCGCACCCTTGATCGAGGCCTACGGCATGACCGAGGCGGCGCACCAGATGGCCTCGAACCCGCTGCCGCCGAAGCCCCATTACCCGGGTATCGTCGGCATCGCCGCGGGCCCGGAGATCGCCATCGTCGATCACGACGGCGAGCCGCTGCCGGTGGGCGAGACCGGCGAGATCGTGATCCGCGGCAACAACGTCATGGCCGGCTACGAGAACAACGAGAAGGCCAATGCCGACGCCTTCACCCCGCAGGGCTGGTTCCGCACCGGCGACCAGGGCACGCTCTCGCCGGAGGGCTACCTCACCATCACGGGACGTCTGAAGGAGATCATCAACCGCGGCGGCGAGAAGATCTCGCCGCGCGAGGTCGACGAGATCCTCATGGACCATCCGTCAGTGTCGCAATGCGTGACCTTCGCCATGCCGCACGACAAACTCGGCGAGGACGTCGCCGCCGCGATCGTGCTGCGCGAGGGTGAGCATCTCTCCGAGAAGGACCTGCGCAGCTTCGCCTCCGAGCGCCTCGCGCCGTTCAAGGTTCCGTCCACGATCATGTTCCTCGACGAGATCCCGAAGGGCGCGACGGGAAAGCTCCAGAGGATCGGGCTGGCGGAGAAGCTCGGACTGGTCTGAGCGCTCCCAGGCGCCCCGAACCTTGCTACCGCGCCACGAGCACGGGCAATGAGAAATGCGCGCCCTGAACTTCGGGCGCGACGCTGAGCGGACCGCCGAGCTGGTTCGCCAGGCTATGGACGATCCGCATGCCGAGGCTGGCGCTTCGTGGGGCCGAGATGTCGAGCCCCGCCGGAAGGCCGACCCCGTCATCTGCAACCCCGAGCATGAGGCCGCCCTCATCCGCTACGGCCGTCACGCGGATCTCGCCCTGGCCGTCGGCGTAGGCGTACTTGATGGAATTCGTCACGAGCTCGCTGACGAAGAGACCGAGTGGGATCGCGAGGTCGGCCGGCACCGTCACGGGGGCGGCCCGGCATCGGATAGGATGGCGCGGGGCATTCTCCTGGAGCTTGGCGCAGAGGGAGACGAGGAAGTCCGCCACGTCGATCGCCTCGAGGCTCGGCTGACGCCAGAGCTGGTCGTGGACCGCCGCAACCGCCTCGACGCGGGTGCGTGCGTCGGCGAGCGCCCGCTTCACCTCCGCGTTGTCGGAGGCCCGCGCTTGCAGGCCGAGGAAGCCGGCCACCACGGCGAGGCTGTTCTTCACCCGGTGGCTCATCTCGCGAGACAACAGGTCTTGGCGGTCCAGAGCCGCCTTTAAGCGCGCTTCGCTGCGCTGACGCTCGATGGCACCGCCGACGAGGTTGGCGAGACCCTGCATGAACGCGATGTCCGCCTCCTCGAAGGCGCCCTCGCTTGTGTCGTCGATCTCCAGCACGCCGTAATGGCCGTCGCGATTGGCGATCACAACATTGATCGCCCGCTTGATGCCACGCTTGGCCATCAGCTGCGGAGTCCGGAACCGGCTCTCGTTCTGGAGATGGTTCGAAATGACGGCCTTGCCCGTCTTCAGGGCATATCCGGCCGGGGATGCGAGGTCGGCCCCGATGATGGCCTTGCCGACGACATCCTCGCCCCAGCCGACCCCCGCGCAGACCACGAACATGTCCTGGTCCGGCTTGTACTCAAGCGCTTTGCAGAACTGGACCTCCATGCCCTCGGCGCACAGCTCGGTCGCTCTCTGGAGCAGGGGCAGAAGCTCGCTCGCGCGCAGGGCCTCGACGCCGAAATCGGAGAGAAGCGCCTGCTGGCGAAGCCGAAACGCCAGGGCCGGCGGCATGTCGGTCATTCCAGTCGGTCCCACCATCCGCCAAGGAAGGGGCGTTCCGCCATTTTGAAGCGTGGCCGCTGAGGCTGCAAGGGGCTGGCGAGGACCGTGACATGCTGCATATTGACCATGACGCCCGGGAGCACCGCACCCCCGATAGGCAAAACTTCGATCCGCCTTGGCGCTTGCTTGGTCGCTCGATCCGGCTTCATGATCCAGGTCGGGCATCGGCAGAGCCGCTCAAAGCGCTCGCGACGATTGAGTCGTATCCGGCCGAAGGGACAGCCAAGGAGACGCGTTCCTCAGTGAAAATCTTCCTGGCGGGTCTCGCCACAGAGACCAACACGTTCGCGCCCTTGCCCACGGGCCGGAAGGCCTTCCTCGCCGACTATGCTCGTCGCGATGGGAGCCTGGGACCGCCGAGCATGAGCAATATCGGGCTCGCCGCCTGGCGCGAGATGGCTCAGTCCGACGGACACGAGGTGGTGGAAAGCCTCTCGACTTTCGCCCAGCCCGGCGGGATCACCCTGCGGGCGGTCTACGAGGAGCTGCGCGACCTGCTGCTGGCGGACCTCGCGGCGGCGGTGCCGGTGGATGCCGTGCTGCTGTTCATGCACGGCGCCATGGTGGCGGAAGGCTACGACGATTGCGAGGGCGACACGCTCGCCCGCGTCCGCGCCCTGGTCGGACCCGAGACGGCGATCGGCGTGGAGCTCGATCTCCATTGCCATCTCACCGAGGCGATGCGCGCGGCCGCGGACGTGATGGTGATCTACAAGGAATATCCCCATACCGACATCGTGGACCGCGCCCGCGATCTCTACCCGTTGATCATCGCCGCGGCGGAGGGCGCGATCCGGCCGGTCATGGCGATCCACGATTGCCGGATGGTCAGCATGTGGCGCACCACCGCGGAGCCGGTCTCAGGGTTCGTGCGCCGGATGCAGACGCTGGAGGGACAGGGCGGCATCCTCTCGGTGTCGTTCGGACACGGCTTCCCTTGGGCCGACGTCGCCGATGTCGGCGCTCGGATGCTGGTGGTGGCCGATGGAGACGCCGCCAAGGCCGCGGTGCTGGCCGAGACCCTCGCCGGGGAGGTCTGGGCCATGCGCGAGGCGGCCGCCACCCGACACGAGACGATCGACGACGCCATCGATGCGGCGCTCGCCTCCGCCGATCCGCGCCCGATGGTGCTGGCCGACATCGCCGACAACGCCGGCGCCGGCGCACCCTCGGACAACACCGCGATCCTGGCGCGCCTCGTCGCTCGCGGCATCAAAGACGTCGCCACCGGCCTGTACTGGGATCCCGGCGCCGTCGGCATCTGCCACGAGGCCGGGATCGGCGCCACATTCGACCTGCGCATCGGCGGCAAGTGCGGCACGAGTTCGGGCGATCCCGTCGATCTGCGCATCACCGTTCGCGGGCTTGCCGAAAGCCATAGCCAGGGCGGCCTCAGCGGCGGCCGGGCACAACTCGGGGCCAGCGCCTGGGTCGAGGCGGACGGCATCCACATCGTCCTCACCTCCCGGCGCCAGCAGCCCTTCGCGCCCGACGCCTTCACCGGCCTCGGGCTAAACCTGGACGACAAGCGCCTCGTCGTGGTGAAGTCGATGCAGCATTTCCACGCCGCCTTCGCGCCCATCGCCAGCGCCGTGTGCTACGTGGCGGCGCCCGGCGGCGCAGTCCCCCCCGATTACGGCGCGATCCCCTACACGAAACGGCACCTCGCCTACTGGCCGCGCGTCGAGAACCCGTTCGAGGAGGAGCGTTCATGAATCCATCGGGCCTGCCCTTCGACCTCTCGGCCATGCTCGCGGGGCTGCGGCCCTGGATCGAGTGCGAGAGCCCCACCCACGATGCCCCCGCAGTGAACCGGATGATGGCGCTTGCCGCCCGCGACCTCGTCATTGCGGGCGCTGCCATCGAGATGATCCCGGGCCGCATGGGCTTCGGCGACTGCGTGCGGGCTCGCTTCCCCCATCCCAGGCAGGTCGAGCCCGGCATCCTGGTGCTCGGCCACCTCGACACCGTTCATCCCGTCGGCACGCTCGCGGCGCTGCCCTGGCGCGTCGAGGGCGAGCGCTGCTACGGTCCCGGCATCCTCGACATGAAAGGCGGCAACTACCTGGCGCTGGCCGCCATTAGGGCGTTGCGCGAGGCCGGGGTGGCGACGCCGCTTCCCGTCACCTTCCTCTTCACCAGCGACGAGGAGGTCGGCAGCCCCTCCACTCGCGACCTGATCGAGGCGGAGGCTGCACGCCATCGCTATGTCCTCGTCCCTGAGCCCGGCCAGCCCGAGGACGGCGTCCTCACCGGCCGCTACGCGATTGCCCGCTTCGACTTGGAGGCGACCGGCCGGCCGAGCCATGCCGGCGCGCGCCTGGGCGAGGGCCGCTCCGCCATCCGCGCCATGGCGCAGAAGATCATCGCCATCGAGGCGATGTCCGATTCCGACTGCACCTTCAGCGTCGGCATCGTGTCGGGCGGGCGCTGGGTCAATTGCGTTCCCACCACCTGCCGGGGCGAGGCCTTGAGCATGGCCAAGCGCCAGGCCGACCTCGACCTCGGGGTCGAGCGGATGCTGGCATTGTCCGGCGAGGCGGACGGGGTGTCGTTCAGGGTCACGCAGGGTGTCACCCGCCCGGTCTGGGAGCCTGATGCCGGGACCATGGCGCTCTACGAGATGGCGCGGGAGATTGCCGGGAGCCTCGGTTCGGCGCTACCGCACGAGAGCTTCGGCGGCGGCTCGGACGGCAACTTCACCGGCGGCGCCCTGGGGATTCCGACGCTCGACGGCCTCGGCGCCTGCGGCTCCGGCTACCATACCCTGGAAGAGCACGTCCTCACCGCCTCGCTGCCGCATCGCGCGCGCCTGTTGGCAGGTTTGCTGGCGCGTCTTGAAGGAGCTTGACGGCGCGCCTCATGCATACATCTTGTGACCGCGGCTGCGGCGCGGCATTGGGGAAGTGGTTCATGCACGAAGCGATCAAGTCCGGCTTGCGGTTGGCGCTGGGTCTCGCCGCGTTGGTTGCGGTGAGCGAACCACGGCCCGCTCTGGCTCAGTCCAAGCCCGTCACGATCCGCGCCGTGATGCATTCGGGCCTGCGCATCACCGACCCGATCATCACCACCGCCTACATCGCGCGCAATCACGGCTACATGATCTACGACACGCTGTTTGCGACGGACGCGAACTTCAAGGTCCAGCCGCAGATGGTGAAGGACTACACCGTCAGCCAGGACGCGCTCACCTACACCTTCACCCTGCGCGACGGACTCAAGTTCCACGACGGCGCCCCTGTCACCTCGGCCGATTGCATCTCCTCGATCCAGCGCTGGGGCAAGCGCGACGGCATGGGCCAGAAGCTCATGGACTACACCGCCTCCCTCGACGCGGTGGACGACAAGACCTTCACCCTCAAGCTGAAGCAGCCCTACGGCCTCGTCCTCGCCTCCCTCGGCAAGCCGTCGTCGAACGTGCCCTTCATCATGCCGAAGCGCATCGCCGACACGCCGGCCGACAAGAACGTGCCCGAGGAGATCGGCTCGGGTCCGTTCCGGTTCGTGAAGGGCGAGTTCCAGCCGGGGCTCAAGGTCGTCTACGAGAAGAACCCCGACTACGTGCCGCGCAGCGAAGCCCCGAGCTGGACCGCTGGGGCCAAGACCGTGAAGGTCGACCGCGTCGAGTGGATCAACATTCCCGACTACCAGACCGCCGTGAATGCGCTGATCAACGGCGAGA
Organism: Methylobacterium sp.; assembly: GCF_019745455.1. GTDB lineage: Bacteria > Pseudomonadota > Alphaproteobacteria > Rhizobiales > Beijerinckiaceae > Methylobacterium. Next base: position 27,395 of record NZ_JAIETD010000070.1, on the reverse strand, counting down.
TCGACTATCTCGAGCAGCCGCCGCACGATTTCCTGCCGATCCTCAAGGGTGCTTCGGGAGTCCAGATCTTCAACTACAACACCCTCGGCGTCTCCGGCATGCTCCGGATGAACTGGGTGAACCCGCCCTTCGATAACGAGAAGATCCGGCAGGCCGTCCTGCTGGCGGTGAACCAGCAGGATTATCTCGACGCCCAGATCGGCGACCCCGATTACATGATGCCGTGTCCGGCGATGTTCGTGTGCAACACGCCGAACGCCACCGACGCCGGCGCTCCCAAGACCGATCTGGCACGGGCCAAGCAACTTCTGAAGGAGGGCGGCTATGATGGCCGGCCCGTCGTCATCATGCAGCCGACGGATCTCGCCATCGTCGTGCCGCTCGGGCCTGTGACGGCACAGGCTTTGCGCAAGATCGGCATGAACGTCGACCTGCAGTCGATGGACTGGCAGACGCTGGTCGGCCGGCGCGCCAAGCAGGACCCCGTCGACCAGGGCGGATGGAACTTGTTCCACACCTTCTGGGTGAACGCCGACATGCTCAACCCTGTCGGAAATGTCGGGATCAACGCCCGTGGCAGGAAGGGCGGTTTCTTCGGCTGGGCCGAGGATGCTGCCATCGAGGAGATGCGAGACGCCTACGCCCGCGAGACTGACCCGGCCAAGCAGGCCGCCATCGCCAAGGCGGTGCAGCAGCGCGCCTACGCGGTCGGCATGTACTATCCCACCGGACAGTTCGTCATGCCCCTCGCAGCCCGTTCAAGCCTGACCGGCATCCTCGAGGCACCGGCGCCCGTCTTCTGGAACATCGCCAAGAAGTGAGGGGCGCGGTCCCGATCGCCCACTCCCGCTCGGAGATCTGAATGGGCCGTTTCATCCTCGGGCGGCTCGCCGCCACCCTGCCGGTGATGGGCGTGGTGGCGGTGATCGTCTTCCTGCTGTTGCGCCTGGCACCCGGCGATCCCGCCGCGATCCTGGCCGGCGACGCGGCCAGCCCGGAGCAGATTGCGGAGATCCGTGCGAGGCTCGGCCTCGACCAGCCGATCCTCGCCCAGTTCCTGTCGTGGATCGGACGCCTCGCCCAAGGCGATCTCGGCTCCTCGATCATTTCGAACCAGCCGGTGGCGAAACTCATCCTCGACCGGATCGAGCCGACGCTGGCCCTGGCGACGACCACGATCCTCTTCGCGGTGCTGGTCGCGGTGCCCCTCGGCGTGCTCGCCGCCTGGTGGCACGGCACCTGGGTCGACCGCATGGTGATGGCGATCTCGGTGCTCGGCTTCTCGGTGCCGGTCTTCGTGCTCGGCTACCTCCTGATCTTCGGCTTCGCCATGCAGCTTCGGGTCCTGCCGGTGCAGGGCTATGTCAGCATCACGGAAGGGCTCTGGCCGTTCCTGTCGCGGCTCATCCTGCCGACCCTGACCCTGTCGGTGATCTACATCGCGCTCATCGCCAGGACCACGCGCTCCAGCGTGCTCGAAGTGCTCGGCGAGGACTACATCCGCACGGCTCGGGCAAAGGGTATCGGCGAGACGCAGGTGCTCTGGCGCCATGCCCTGCGCAACGCCGCCGTGCCGGTGATCTCGGTGATCGGCCTCGGCATCGCACTCCTCATCAGCGGGGTCGTCGTCACCGAGAGCGTCTTCAACCTGCCCGGGCTCGGCCGCCTCACCGTGGATTCCGTGCTTGCCCGCGACTACCCGGTGATCCAGGGCGTGATCCTGCTCTTCTCGGCGCTCTACGTGCTGGTGAACCTTGCCATCGACCTGACCTATCTCCTGTTCGATCCGAGGATCCGCTATTGACCGGATCGACAGCACCATCCCGGCTCCCCGCGCGGCGTCCCATCCTGCCGCCGGCCCTCCTCAACCCTGGCGTACTCGCCGGGCTCGCGGTGCTCCTGGTCGTGGGCTTGGCGGCCGTGGCGGCCCCCTATCTCTGGACCGGCGACCCGATCCTCCTGCGGCCGCGCCTTCGCCTGAAGCCGCCTTTCGAGCTGGCCTGGCTCGGCACCGATGCGTTCGGGCGCGACGTCTGGAGCCGGGTCGTCTACGGGGCGCGGGTATCTCTCGCCATCGGCTTCGCGGTGGCGACGGCCTCGGTCCTCATCGGCCTCGTGATCGGGCTGGTAGCAGGCTACCTGCGCCGCCTCGATGCGGTGGTGATGCGGATCATGGACGGAATCATGGCCATCCCGTCGATCCTCCTCGCCATCGCCATGGTGACGCTGTCGGGGGCCGGCATCGGAACCGTGATCGTCGCCATCGCGATTCCCGAGATCCCGCGAGTGGCGCGGCTGGTGCGCAGCGTCGTCCTGTCGGTGCGCTCGGAACCCTATGTCGAGGCTGCGATCGGCGCCGGCACGCGCCTGCCGATGCTGCTCGTCCGCCACGTCCTGCCCAACACCATTGCGCCGCTCATCGTCCAGGGCACTTACGTTTGCGCCTCCGCGATCCTGACGGAGGCGATCCTGAGCTTCCTCGGCGCCGGCATACCCACCGAGATCCCGAGCTGGGGCAACATCATGGCCGAGGGCCGACAGGCATTCCAGATCGCCCCATGGGTAATCCTGTTCCCGGGCCTGTGCGTCGCCGCCACGGTGCTCGCGGTCAACATCATCGGAGACGGCCTGCGCGATGCCCTCGATCCGCGCACGGCGCGGCGGCTCGGGGCGCTCAGATGACCGAGCCGGTTCTCTCCATCCGCGGACTCACCGTGCCGCTGCCGCGCGGCGCGGACCGCGCCAACGCCATCGAGGGCTTGAGCCTCGATGTGGCGCCCGGCGAGATCGTCTGCGTCGTCGGCGAGTCGGGCTCCGGCAAATCGGTGACCGCGAGCGCCGTGATGGGGCTCCTGCCGCCCATCTTGACGCCTTCGGCCGGCGAAATCCTGCTCCAGGGCGAGAACGTGCTCAAAGTCGGCGCGGCCCGGCTGCGGCGCCTGCGCGGCAGCCGCATGGCGATGGTGTTCCAGGAGCCGATGACGGCCTTGAATCCGGTGCTCAAGGTCGGCGCCCAGATCGACGAGATGCTGAAGGCGCACTCCGAACGCCTGAACGCGGAAGCGCGGCGTGCCCGCGTCCTCGACCTCCTCGCCGACGTCCACCTGCCCGATCCGCCAAGTCTCGCCCGCGCCTATCCGCACCAGCTCTCCGGCGGCCAGCGTCAGCGCGTGATGATCGCCATGGCGCTCGCCAACGATCCCGCACTGATCATCGCCGACGAGCCGACGACGGCCCTCGACGTCACCACCCAGGCGCAGATCCTCAAGCTCCTCAAGGAACTGCAGGCCCGGCGCGATGCCGGCATCCTGTTCATCACCCACGATTTCGGCGTCGTCTCCGAGATCGCCGACCGCGTCGTGGTCATGCAGAAGGGGAGGCTGGTCGAGGAGGGCTCGGTCGATGCGGTGCTGACGAGGCCGCAGCACCCCTACACACAGATGCTGATCGCGGCCGTGCCCAAGGCCGAGCCGCCGCCTCCGCGGCCGCGGCAACCTCCTGCCGCTCCCATCCTCGCCGTACGCGACCTCACGAAGACCTATGGCGGCCGAGGGCTGTTCGGCGGCGGCCGTGCGGTGACCGCTCTCGACGGCGTCAGCTTCGCGCTGCAGCCGGGGGAGACCCTGGGGATCGTCGGCGAGTCGGGTTCCGGAAAGTCGACGCTGGCGCGCTGCATCGCCCGCTTCGTCGACCCGTCGGCCGGCCATATCCGCGTCGGCGGCGACGACATTGCCCACTGCACGCCGCGCGCCCTGCGCCCCTATCGCCGGCGCATCCAGATGATCTTCCAAGACCCCTACCGCTCGCTCAACCCGCGCCGGACGGTCGGACAAGCGATCATCGAGGGGCCGATGAATTATGGCCTCTCACGCGAGGCCGCTTTGGCGCGGGCCGCCCGTCTGATCGACCTCGTCGGTCTTGATGCGGGGGCTCTCGGGCGCTACCCGCACGAGTTCTCGGGAGGCCAGCGCCAGCGCATCGCCATCGCCCGCGCCCTCGCCATGGAGCCGGACGTGCTGATCGCCGACGAGGCGGTCTCAGCGCTCGACGTCTCGGTCCAGCGGCAGGTCCTCGAGCTGCTCGAGGACCTACGCGAGCGACTGAACCTGTCGATCCTCTTCATCACCCACGATCTGCGGGTCGCCGCCCGCCTGTGCGACCGCCTCATCGTGATGCTGAACGGACAGATCGTCGAGGAAGGACCGACCGGCTCGCTCTTCGCCAATCCGCGCCACGCCTACACTCAGGCGCTGTTCGCCGCCGCGCCGAAGATGCGGGCGGCCGAGACTGCGGAGGCAACCGGATGATGCTCGGGCGGCGTCAGGCCTGCGCGTTCAGCAGCATCGGCCTTGCGCTCCGCTGACCACCGACATCGATCGTCTGGCGCTCGCGGGCGATGAAGGCCGTCGGCATCACCGCCTGCATCTCGGACTCGATCTGCCGCAGCATCGGGTCGGTATGGGCGGGATGGAGGTGGATGATCGCCAGCGCTTTCACCCCTGCGGCCTGGGCCAGCTCCACGCCTTTCTGCCAGGTCGAATGGCCCCAGCCGCGGCAGCAGGGGTACTCGCCCTCGGTGAACATCCCGTCATAAACCATCAGGTCGGCGTCCCGGACGAACTCGGCCAGCTCTTGATCGGGCCATGGGTCAGAATGCTCGATGTCGCTGATCACACAGAGCCGGCGGCCGCCATGGTCGAATCTGTAGCCGGTCGACCCCTGGGGATGGTTGAGGAGGATCGTGTCGACGCGCATCCCGTCGCCGAAGACGAGCGGCTCGCCGGCAATGAAGCCATGATGCGCGAACCGGACCGGGATGACGTCGAGGTTCACCGGGAAAAGCGGAGGCGAGAATAGGCGGTCGAGGGTTGCCTTCGCGCATTCCCCGTCGAGGTTGCCGCAATAGGTGTTGATGGTGCGGCTCGCATCGAACACGACGGGCTTGAAGAACGGCAGCCCGGCGGTGTGGTCGAGATGCAGGTGGCTGAACAGGAGGTCGATCTCCTGCGGCAGGTCGGCCCTATTGTGAACCCCGCAGGCGTGGAGGCCGGAACCGGCATCGAGGATGAATAGCCGTTCGCCGCAGCGGACCTCCATGCAGGGCGTGCTTCCGCCGAACTCGGCGAACTCCGGCCCGCTCACGGGAGTCGAGCCGCGCACACCCCAGAACCGGAGAGACAGCCGCTCGCTGCCCGGTCCGGACAGGTCCGGCACGGTGGCGGCGTATTCGTAGGATTTCAGGCCACACAGGTTGGGCCCGTCTGACTTTGCCATGGATCGTCAACCACTTACCACGATCCGTGCGATCGCGGTCCCATCACTGCGTTGCAGGGGCTACGACGGTCGTCGCAGCATTCCCTCGCTGTAAGTCACGCGCGCCCACAATCGGGTGCTGCAGGTTTCCGCATCTTGCCTAACATGGGAGGTAGTGAGCGCCGTGTCTCGCCGATGTGCGTGGCCGCACACGCCTCCGGCCCGACGACGTGAGGTGGCGTCAGCGCTGCGCGAGAATATCGGGTGCCTTCGGCGGCAAGGAAAGCAAGGGTGGCACCCGTTCGGCGATCGTCTCGGAGACGATGCGAGGCAGGGTCTCGGCATAGGCGACGACCAGAGGCGGGAAGGCCGCCAGCGGCCGCTCGTAGGACGGCACGAAGGTGGCGATGTTCCACCTGGCCAGGGCAACGCTGCCGGCGATCCAGCGCGACCACACGGCCTCGGCGACCTGCACGGGTGCCCGGCGTGCGGGGATCACCACGACCTCCTGCCCGGCATAGGCCAGGGCCTCGGGCCGGCTGACGATACCGACCGAACCGCCCCTCGCGGCGAAGGCCGCCCAGAAGGGGTGCTGGCCGCCGTCGGAATAGGTCGTGCGGATTGCGGCGCTACCTTCTGCGATGAGTGCGGCAATGCGTTTGTCCTCCTCGGCTCGCCGGCTCACGACTTCGAGCTCGCGTCGCGGGTCCTTCGATGGCGCGAAGACGTAGCGCCTGTCGGCGACGCCCACGACCGGCTCCTCGCCCGTCGCCTCGAACCGGTCCGAGCCCTCCTTGAGCTGGCGCCAGAACGCGTATTCCGGGTCGGTCCGATGGCGCGCCATGTTGGCGGCGTTCATCCGGAACGGGAAGGATTGGAACTGGAAGGCAGCCTGACCGCCGTCGAAGGCCTCCCGGGCGATGGCATAGAGCTCACCTGCCACCGCATCCGTCATGGCGAAACAGCCCATCGACGAGCAGACGCCGTGGACCATCACCGCCGAGCCGGTATAGCCGTGCGCGCGATCGTAGGCGTTGGGATAGCCGACGTCGAAGGACAGGTAGTAGCTCGAATTCGGGTTCAGCTGCGAACGGGCCACCGTGTAGAACCCCTCCGGGGTCTGACGGTCGCCGGTCTTGCGCTTGGGTCCGAGTTGACCGGACCAGCGGCAAATGGGGTAGGTCTTCACGTGGACGAAGCGGCCGCTCGCGGCCTTTTTCCAGACCTCGATCTCCGATTCTTTCTTGTAGGCACGGAATAGGACCGAGGCGGCCGCGGACGTACTCTTGGCGGTCATCAGCGCGAGGGTCGCGGCCGGAATCGGCGCCAGGGCCTTGGCCGGCTGCGCCGCTGCCGGTGCTGCAAGCGCGAGCAACATCAGGACGAGCAGGAGGGCGTCGCGCAGGAGCGAGGCCAGGGACGGGACTGCCATGCGGGGCCTGGTGAGGACGGCTGAGCGTCGGCGGAGGATACGACTCGGCGCTGAAGGCGACCGAGTCTCACGCGTATCGCATCCCATTGGGGCTGCAAATGGACCTTAAGATCAGGCCGCTGCCGACATCCCGCTCCGGTCGAGCGTGAACACCGTGTCGAAGGGAACGGCGGGGTCCAGGGCAGATGCATCGGGCAGGCAGACGATGAGTCCGGTGCCTGCCCGCGCCTGCCTCAGGGCCGCGACGCGGCTCCTGATGAGTTCGGGTTTGCGCTCCTCGAATGCAGTCGCGACGATGACGATGTCCGGTCGGCGTACCAGGCAGCGGGCCAAATCGATGGCGATGCGGGTGCGTGCGTCGATGGCGTTCTCGCCGAGGCTCGCGCCTCCGCCGCCGAGACCAGGCTCGACACGGCTCGCGAGGCCGAGGCGGTACACGCTCGGCTCCAGTCCCTGATCCGAGAGGACGCGGCGCACGAAGGCTCGGACGCGCGGCTCTGCCGCGGCCTCCTCACCGTTGATGCGCCCGAACAGGATGTTCTCCTCCAGGCTCGCGGCGATGTTGAGCTTGGCCGGATCGTAGAACGCAATGCCCGCGCGCAGGTGATCCGGCATCAGCGCCCTGAACGAACGGCGTGCCGCCACGATCCGTTTTTCGAAAGCTGGATCGATCAGGCCAAAGCGGTGCCGCGTCTCGTTGTAGAGGAGTGCAAGACCGATCAGGCGCTCGCGGTCGCGTTGACCCGCAGGTCCGCGGCGCCATCGCTTGGCCTCCGGCTGCCGGGCGACGAGATCCTCGAAGAAGCCGCGTTCGGACGCCGGGAATAGCGAGAACGCATCGTAGAGAGGGTGATCGTCCGGCAGGTCGGCGAAGATCTCGACGGTACTGCGCGCGACCTGCAGGCCGATCTCCACGAGGGGGTGCGTCAGTCCCTCGGCCTCGAGCACGGCCCGAAGGTAGGGATGACGGGCGAGGCGCGCGCCGGCGAGGGCCGGATCGACGGCTTCCCCGAACAGGATGTTCTCGCCGACCGTCGCCTGCTGGCCGTAGCGGTCCGGATCGAACGGTTCGACGAGGTGGGCGATGCCGTCGGCTTCCAGAGCGTCCCGCGTCGCGCGGCGGGCCGCCACCACAGCCTCGGCCAAGGTCGGATCGGCCTTCGGGTCGACGGTGCCCTCGAGACCTCGCGCATAGACGAAGGCATCGAGCCCGGTCTGATGAAGGATCGCGATCAGATCCTCTTCGGCGGGTTGCGCCGGCTCCGCTCCGTAGAGGATGTTCTGGCGCAAGGTTCCCTCGATCAGGATTGCCTCGGCGCCGGCCAAGGCGATACGGCGGGCCCGCTCGCCAGGGTCGAAAGCGCGCAGATCGGTTCCCGCATAGGTGAGGGCGCCGGCTGTCGGGTCGAGCTGCCCTGCAAGAAGCGCGGCAAGCACGCGGCTGCCGCTGCCGGCCCCGCCGATGATCGCCGCATGGCCGGGCATCGGAACCGCCACAGTAATTCCGGTGAGACGCTCGCCGCTCACAGGATCGTAGGCGCCAACCTCCCTCGCCGCGAGGTCGCCGGATGGGGGCAGAGCCGGTGCTGCCGAGAGCTGCGGCGCGCGGCGCGCGTCGAGGCCCTTCAGCGTCTGAGCGATCTCCGCGAAGAGCGGCTGCACGGCGGCATGGACGATCCAAAGCCGGAGAACCTGCGACACCGCCACCACGGCGAGCAGGAAGGCTCCGCCCGCCGCCGCGAGGTCGCCGATGCCGACCGGTGCGTCCGTCGCGGCTGGCCCCCGCCATGAGGCCGCGGCGAGGACGATGGCGGGCAGGAGGATGCCGAGGGCGACCGACGGGGCGCGGGCATAGGCGAGGGCGGATTCGGATGCCGTCAGGGCGACGCGGGTGACATGACCCTTGGCAGCGAGGCGGGCGCGCTCGAAATCCGCCGCACCATGGGCACGCACCGCCGGCATCCTCCGCACCAGATCGGCCAGGGAGCGTTCGGCCGCCGCGCTCTCGCGCCGCCGCAGAGCGGCACGCGCGAGGCTCCGGCGCAGGATCAGCGCCCGTGTGAGGCCTGCCGCGAGAAGGCCCAGGGCGACGGCGGGAAGCAGGCGCGGGGCGGCGAGGCAGGAGAGCAGCAGGGAGAGGAGGACGGCGCCGCCCGCCATGGCGGGCGCCACGATGGCGAGCCCGAACACCATGTCCATTCCCGCCAGGAACTGCCCGAGGAGCTGCGTCAGGCTGCGGACTTCGTCGCGTGCGCCGCTCGGTGCGTTCAGGATCGCGTCGGTGATACTGCGGTTGAGACGGTACAGCGTCCGGGTTTGGGCACGGAAGCACAGCCGCGCCACCGCCCAGCCGAGTCCGGCGGCTGTCACAGCCGCGATGGCCAGTCCGACGAGGGCGGCAACGGTGAGATCGGAGGTCGAAAGCGGCCAACCCGCAGCCAGCACCACCGGCTCGGGCCTACCAGGCCAAGCCATGGCAATCCGCAGGAACCAAACAAGACCCGTCCTCTGCTCGACCAGGACGGAGATGAGGTCGCGAAGGCAGAGCAGCGTCACGAGCGCGAGGGGTCCGCCGGCGCCCAGGGCGAGGAGGAGGGCCGCCGCATGCTGTGGCCTTGCGGACCGCCATGCGAAAAGGATCGACTTGCGTTCCATGTCCCCCCTTCGCCTCGACCCCTCGGGTGTCTCGGGCCTTAGTGGATTGCGCGAGGGTGGGGAAGCGTGGCGGCGCACGTGCCTGATGTGCGTGATCGAACTTGTCACATTGATCCTGCCTGCGGCCTCCGACGGCATCGCCCGGCGCGGCGTTCCGCTCTACATGCGCGAGGATGATCGATGCCTTCGCCCTCGACCCGCGCCTTTCCACCGAGACCGTACCGGTCGGCGACCTCGCTTTGTCGAGCGTGCTGCTGATGGACGACGCCCGGTTCCCCTGGCTGATCCTGGTGCCGCGCCGCGCAGGCCTCAGCGAGCTCACCGACCTCACATCCGAAGACGCTGCCGCCTTGATGGAAGAGACCCGCGTCGCTGTCGGGGTGATGCAGGCGCTCGCCCAGCCCGACAAGGTCAATGTCGGAGCCCTCGGCAACGTCGTACCTCAGCTTCACGTCCACGTGATCGGGCGGTTCCTGTCGGATCCCGCGTGGCCCCACCCGGTCTGGGGCGTCGGGAGCCGCAATCCCTATCCGCCCCATGCCCGCATCCAGATGGTGGAGCGCCTCGGCGCGCTGTTCGGTGCGGCCTGAGAAGGTGATGAACCCCCCTCGCGTGCCCGATCCCGACCTCGGTTATGCGCAGAGCCGTCTCGTCCGCCACTCGGCCGAGCGGGAGGGGCCGCTGCCCACACCAGGCGCCGCCGATGCGATCACGATCGCGATCGCGCCCGAGGGGATCGTGCTAGCCGGAGGAACCGCGCTCCTCGACCAGGGGCTCTCACCGCCAGGCGACGAGAGGGCCCTGACGATCTATCTCGGCAGTATCGACGACCGGCCGGTCTTCGCCGCCGCGCTGGTCGCCGAGGCGTCGACCCGCTATGCCGCCGATCCGGCCTTCGACCTTGTCGACCTGCGCAGCCTCGCCTCTTCCGGCCGTGTCGCAGCCGACGAACTCGGCACCATCGCGACGGCGAGATCCTTCCTGTCCTGGCACGAGCGGCACGGCTTCTGCGCCCGCTGCGGCAGCCCGACCCTGCTGTCAGCCGGCGGATTCCGGCGCGATTGCGAATCCTGCGGAACGCATCACTTCCCGCGCACCGATCCCGTCGTGATCATGCTGGTGGCCCGTCGCGAGGCCTGCCTGCTCGGCCGCGGCCATCATTTCCCGCCGGGGATGTATTCCTGCCTCGCCGGCTTCCTCGAACCCGGCGAGACGATCGAGGACGCGGTGCGGCGCGAGACCTTCGAGGAGGCGGGCCTGCGCATCGGCGCTGTCCGCTACCTCGCCTCGCAGCCCTGGCCGTTCCCGTCATCGCTGATGATCGGCTGTGTCGCCGAGAGCCTCGACGACGCTATTTCCATCGATGCCGCCGAACTCGACGATGCCCGCTGGTTCACCCGCGCCGAGGTGGCAGGCATGATCGCCCGCACGCATCCCGATGGGTTGGTGACGCCGCCGCCGATGGCGATCGCCCACCTTTTGATGCGCAGCTTCGTCGATGCTCAGGAAGCGTATTTGATCGAGCAGCCATAGGGCTTGGAGGTCTTCACGCTCACCGCCTTGCTGGCGGCGACCTCGGTCAGCGCTGCATCGACGTAGTTCTTCGCGGTCTTGAGGTCGTCGAGGTTGGCGGTCGGCTTATCGTCGATGGCGCCCTGGTAGACGAGGGTGCCCTCGCCGGTGATCACGAACATCTGCGGCGTTGTGCGGGCGTCGTAGGCCTTGCCGATCGTGCCCGCCGTGTCGAGGAGAACGCTGCTCGGAGAGGCGCCGCGCTCCTGCGTCAGGCGATTGGCGTCCTGCGGGCTCACCGCGCCCTGCTCGCCCGGCGCCGAGGAGATGACCGTCAGCCAGACCACGCCCGCCTCGGTCCACTTCTTCTGCAGGCCCTGCATCGCCTGGCCGCCATACATCTTCTTCACGAAGGGGCAGTCGTGATTGGTCCATTCGAGGACGACGGTCTTGCCCCTGTAATCGCCGAGGCTGACAGTCTTGCCATCGGCATCGGTGGCGCTGAACGTCGGGGCGGACTTGTCGATTTGAGGGCCCGCGGCATGCGCCGCGATCGGCAGGGTCAGGAGAGCTGTGGCGAACGCGAAGGTCAGGCTGGTGCGCAGGAGCATGGATCTCACCTCTTCGGGGTCGCCTTGAGCGCGGCGCTGCGCTCGGAGGCCGGGAGCGTGTCGAGGGCGGCGAGAACCGCGCCCTGGGTCAGGATCTGCGGCAGCACGACGGGAGCCTTGCCGCCAGCATAGAGTAGATAGAGCGGCACGCCGTTGCGGCCATGCTGCTCCAGGAGGCGGGTGATCTCGGGGTTCTGGTTGGTCCAGTCGCCCTTGAGATAGGTCACGCCGCGCGTCTTCAGGGCCGTCTGAACCGCATCGGTGCGCAGGGCCGTGCGCTCGTTGATCTGGCAGGTGATGCACCAGGCCGCGGTCATGTTGACGAAGACCGGCTTGCCCTGCGCCAGCAGGGTATCGAGGCGGTTCTGCGTGAAAGCCTCGCTCCCGGCCGCCATCGTGACATTGGCCTCGGCGCGGTCGCGGTCGAGTCCGACGGTGAGGACCGCCAGGGCGACGAGGGCGGCGACGGCGACACCTCGGCCGACGATGCTGCCTACGGGAGCCGCGTGCTGCGCCTTGTCCCAGGTCCAGGCCGCGAAACCGACGAGCACCAGACCGACGAGGGCGGCGAGGAGGCCGGTCGATCCGACCTGCTGGGCGAGCACCCAGATCAGCCACGCCACCGTCGCGTAGAGTGGGAAGGCGAAGGCGCCCTTCAGGGTATCCATCCAAGCGCCGGGCCTCGGCAGCCGCCGCACGGCCGCCGGCCAGGTTGTCAGGACGAGGAAGGGCAGGGCGAGGCCAAGCCCGAGGCTCGCGAACACGATCAGGGCGACGCCAGCCGGCTGGGTCAGGGCGAAGCCGACGGTCGAGCCCATGAACGGAGCCGTGCAGGGGGTGGCGACCACGGTGGCGAGCACGCCGGTGAAGAACGAGCCCTGCAGGCCGGGCTTGCGGGTCAGTCCGTCCCCGATCCCGGCGACGCCGCCTCCGAGATGGAACACGCCCGACAGGCTGAGACCCATGGCGAAGAGGAGGTAGGCGAGGCTGGCGACCACCAGGGGAGATTGCAGCTGGTAGCCCCAGCCGATCGCGGCGCCGGCGCCCTTGAGCGCGATGAGCACGCTCGCCAACCCGAGGAACATGGCAAGCACGCCGAGGGTATAGGCGAGGCCGTGCAGACGCACCCGCGCCGGCGGCTCGCCCGAATGCCGGACGAGGCTCAAGACCTTGATCGACAGCACCGGGAAGACGCAGGGCATCAGGTTGAGGATGATGCCGCCGAGGAAGGCGAGGCCGGCGGCGCTCCAGAGCGTGAGGTCGGGCTCGGCGGCCTGCGGCGCCGGAACCGGAGTCGCCTCTGCCGTAACGGACGCCGCCGGCTGGATCGGTGGCGCTTGCCCGAGGGCGTAGGAGCGGCTCTGCGCTCCCTCCGGCGTCACCTCGTCGAAGGTCAGCACGCCCGGCAGTTCGGTCGGCACCTTGTCGTCATAGGTGCTGCGGCTGAGCGAGAGGCGCAGGCCCGTCTCGTCGACGCTGAGGCGCTGCTCGGCCGCATGCTCGATGGCGGTCTCGGCATAGGGAAAGAAGGCCGCGTTGTTGATCGCATCGGGCTTCAGGCCTGGCGCGTCGAGGTTTACCACCAAGCGTTCGCCATCCCGCGTCAGGCGCGACGGCCAGGGCGAGGGTGTTGGCAGCCGGTCCCGGGCCGAGGCGAACAGGGCGCGGTTCTGAGGGTTCGGGGCCGCGCTCGACCCCTCCGGTGCCACCGGGACGCTCAGCTTGAGGTCGGCGCTGCCGGGAACGCATTCGCGTTCGCAGACGAGGTAGCTGAGCTTGCCCGAGAGAGTCACCGGCCGGCCGGGCGCGAGATCGGCCGAGGGAGTCACCTGCGTCAGTAGCACGACCTCGTTCTCGAAGCCGAAATTGAGGAGATGCGAGACCGGGATCCGGCTCGGCGTCGGCCACTCGATCGGCCCGGCGGAGAAGCCCTGCGGCAGGCTCCAGGCCATCTCCGGAGGCAGGCCGGAATCGCCCGGGTTGCGCCAATAGACGTGCCAATGCGGGCGAATCACCATGCGGATGCCGATGGTGAAGGGCTCGCCGGCCCGGATCGCGCCGGGCTCGGCGACGAGGCTCGCCTTCACGAGATCCGCGGGGAGCTTGAGGCCCTGCGCCGAGGCGCTGCCGATTCCGGCACTGGCGAGAAGCAAGAGGGCGAAAAGCCGGATCATCGCGTCCTTCGGGTTTATTCGCCACTCCTCCCCCTTGCGGGGAGGAGCAGGGAGGTAGGGGTGGCTGAGTGACCCTCAACTTTCGGAGGCTAGCGGAACCACCCCCACCCCGAACCCCTCCCCACAAGGGAGAAGGGACGTGCCACTCTTCGATACCGTTGCGACCTAAATAAGCCGCGCGCTCTCGCCGGCCAACGCGCGAAGGCGTGACTGCGGCAACCGCTACCCCACCTTCGCCGGCTCGAGGGGGCGGGTTACATCCTCAAGCCAAGCTCGCGTCTCATCGTCGAGCGATGGCGCGAGCGCCTCGCGCACCCTGGCATGATAGGCGTCGATACAGGCGAGTTCGCCGGCATCGAGGAGCGAGGTCTCGATCAGGCGCCGGTCGTAGGGCGCCAGCGTCAGCGTCTCGAAGCCGAGCATCGGCCGCTCGCCGCCCGCGACCTCCCGTGGTTCGACGAGGATCAGGTTCTCGATGCGGATGCCGTAGGCGCCGGCCCGGTAATAGCCCGGCTCGTTCGACAGGATCATGCCGGGAGCCAGCGCGACCTGGCCGGTCTTGGCGATGCGCTGCGGCCCCTCATGGACCGACAGGAAGGCACCGACGCCGTGGCCGGTGCCGTGGTCGAAATCGAGACCTGCCTGCCACAGCGGCGCCCGCGCGAAGCTGTCGACCTGCGCACCCGTCGTGCCCTTCGGAAAAATCGCGCGGGCGATCGCGATATGTCCTTTGAGCACCCGCGTGTAGCGGTCCCGCATTTCGGTACTTGGTGTGCCGATGGCGACCGTGCGGGTGATGTCGGTGGTGCCGTCGACATATTGCGCGCCAGAATCGATCAGGAACAACTCGCTGTCTCTCACCGTCCGGTCGGTGCCGTGCGTGACGCGGTAATGCACGATCGCGCCGTTGGGGCCGCTCCCGGAAATCGTCGGGAACGAGACGTCGTGGAGCTCGCCGTCCTCGCTTCGGAAATCCTCGAGCGCCTCGACCGCGGCGATCTCGGTGAGCGAGCCGGCGGGCTGGCGATCGACCCAGGCGAGGAAGCGGGTGACGGCGAGGCCGTCGCGGTAGTGGGCGGCACGTGTCCCCGCGATCTCGGCAGCGTTCTTGACTGCCTTCATGGCGGTGATCGGGTCTGCGCCGACATCCGCGACGGCGCCGGCGACCTCGATCCGTTCTTTCAATGCGACCGCAGCCGTCGCGGAATCGAGCCGGACGCGGCCCGTCAGCTGACAGAGGGCGGCGTCCAGGGCGGAACGCGGGTGAATGTCGGCGAGGGGTTCGAGCGCCTTGAGCAGGTCCGGAGCGATGGTTTCGGAGGTCAGGAACAGCGCGGCGCGACCTTCGCGCGGGAGGATCGCATAGCCGAGCGCCAGGGGCGTGTGGGCAACGTCGCCGCCCCGCAGGTTGAACGCCCAGGCGAGGTTGTGCGGATCGGAGACGACGAGAGCGTCGCAGCCCGCCTCGCTGAGCGCCTCGCGCAGCCGCGTCAGCTTCTGTGCGGAGGTCTCGCCGGCGAGGGCCTCGGAATGGGGGACGACGTGGCCGGAGGGTGCAGCCGGCCGGTCGCGCCAGACCGCGTCGACGGGATTTGTGGCCACGGCGCGCAGCGAGGCTCCCGCCTTGGCCGCGGCCTTCTCCAGGCGTCCGACGCCCTCGGCGGTATGGAGCCACGGATCGTAGCCGAGCACCGCGCCGGGTTTCGAATGCGCCGAGATCCAGGCCTCGACGCTGGTCTCGGCGAGCTGAACCGGCGTGATCACGGCAATGTCGACCTGATCGGGTGCCTGAAGCGTGTAGCGCCCGTCCACCACCAGGGCTGCCTCGTCGAGGAGGACGACCGCCGTCCCGGCCGAGCCGGTGAAGCCCGTCAGCCAGGACAGGCGCTCGGCATTGGCGGGTACGTATTCGGATTGATGCTCGTCGGCGCGCGGCACCACGAAGCCGTCGAAGCCGGCTTCGCGCAGGGCAGCGCGCAGGGCCGTGATGCGGGAAGCACCTTCGCGGTGGCTCGGGTCGTCGAAGGTCTGGAAGCGGGGCGTCATGAGCCGAGGGTTAAGCCCGGCTCGCGTCAGCGGCAAGCTCGCGGGACCTTGCTCAGCGCGGCCGCGGTGCTGCCCCGCCCCGGCGCAGAACGAGCGTCGCCCAGCCCTCGATCACGCCCTGTTCGGCGAGATGAAATCCGCGATGGCGGTAGGTCGAGAGTACGCCCGGCACGTCACGCTCGATCAGGCCCGAGAGGATCAGCACGCCGCGATCGGCCACGGTGGCGGTGAGCGAGGGCGCGAGGCGCTTCAGCGGCCGGGCCAGGATATTGGCGAAGACCACGTCGAAGCGCCGCTTCCGGTCGGCGAGGGGGTGGCGCACGCCCGGCCCCTGATAGAGTCGCAGGTAAGGCCCCAGTCCGTTGAGACGCGCATTGCCGATGGCCGTCACCACTGCCTCGGGGTCGAGATCGCCGGCGATCACGGTCCGGCGCAGGGCCTTGGCGGCGGCAAAGGCGAGGATGCCTGTGCCAGTGCCGACATCGAGGACATGGGCCGGCCGGCCGCGCTTGAGCACGCGGGCGAGCGCCTTGAGGCAGCCCAGCGTCGTACCGTGATGGCCGGTGCCGAAGGCCAGCGCCGCCTCGATCTCGATGGCGAGGTCGTTCACCCGCACGGTGTCGCGGTCGTGCGAGCCGTGGACGAGGAAGCGGCCGGCCCGCACCGGCTTCAGGCCTTCGAGGGAGGCGCGGACCCAATCCTGCTGATCGATGGTCTCGAAGCTCGCGGCATCGGCCTGGTTCCCGACCACCGGCCGGATCATGTCCCGGATCATCGCCTCGTCCGGCGCATCGGCGAAATAGGCCTCGAGCCGCCAGGTCTTGCCGTCCTCGGCCTCGAAGGCGGCGACCGCCGTCTGGGTCGGGTCGAACATCTCGCCCAGAAGATCGGTCATCGCCCTGGCGGAGCCCTCGTCGGTCAGGAGGCGCAGGACGTGAGTCGGGCGGTGGGGAGGCAGGCCTTCGAGCATGGCGCCGGCTCTATCACCCGGCCCGCATCGCCGCCACCTTTGCGCTGATGATGCATCGTGTCGCGAACGGTTCAGTTGTTCGGGTTCGGCAGGAACACCATCGTCGGTGCCGCGTTTTCGGTGGCTTCTTACGAGGTCGGCCCGACAGTCGAGGGTGCGTGTGAGTATGGTTACCAAGAAAGCCGGCCGCAAAGCGCCGGTGGTTCTCGCGTCTGGGGTGCCGTCGAGGCGTCGCCGCAAGCGCGAGCGAGGGGAGACGTTCGACGCCCAGGCGCTGTCCGCGCCCGTGCCGGGCCAATTGCTTGTGCTGTTGAGCCGCCTGCACCGGACCGAGAGTTCTCCGATGGACACTCTCGGCTCGGATGGTTCTGGACGCTTGCCCTCGCGCGACGCGGACCTATGATCCTGCGGCTCCGGCATCGGGGTGCCGGAGCGCGAATTTCATGAAGCCAACGAGACGGTGGTGGATCGCCCTCGCGATAGGTGCGGTCTCGGGTATCTTGCCCGCGTCGATCTCGACGTCGACTGAGCCTCCCGTCATCGTCTTCGCTGCCGCCAGCCTCAAGAACGCCCTCGACGATGCCGTGACGGCCTGGTCGAAGGAGACCGGCAAGGTCGCCAAGATGTCCTACGCGGCGTCAAGCGCGCTCGCCAAGCAGATCGAGGCGGGTGCGCCAGCCGACCTGTACTTCTCGGCCGACCTCGATTGGATGGACTACGCCGAAAAGAAGGCTGCCCTTCGGCCCGGCACCCGAAGCAACATCCTGCGCAATGCCCTCGTGCTCATCGCGCCTAAGGACAAGCCCGAGGCGATCGCGCTCACTCCCGGCCTCGATCTCGTCGGCCGCCTGGGCGGTGGCCGCCTCGCGGTCGCCAATGTCGACGCGGTGCCCGCCGGCAAGTACGGCAAGGCGGCGTTGGAAACGGTCGGCGCCTGGAGCGGCGTGAAGGACAAGCTCGCCCAGGCCGAGAACGTGCGCGCCGCCCTGCTCCTCGTTGCCCGTGGCGAGGCCCCTCTCGGCATTGTCTATGCGACCGATGCGGTCTCCGATCCGAGCGTGCGCGTGGTCGGCACCTTCCCGGCGAACAGCCATCCGCCCGTGATCTATCCGTTGGCCGTCACGAAGGAGTCGACCAATCCCGACGCGGTCTCGCTCCTTGCCTATCTGCGTAGCGCCCCCGCGCGGGTCTTCTTCGAGCGTCAGGGCTTCACCGTGATCGGCGCCGAGAACCGGACGTGAGCGACGCAGCGACTCTCCCCTGCGGAAAGGGGAGATGGCTACGGCCGTGACCGCTTGGCTCGGCCTCATGCCCGACGAAGTCACGGCCATCTGGCTCAGCATCAAGGTCGCCAGCGTCGCGACCCTGGCGAGCCTCGGGCCTGGCCTCGGGATTGCCTATCTCCTGGCGCGAAAGCGTTTTCCCGGCCGGGCGCTCCTCGACGGGCTCGTCTACCTGCCGCTGATCCTGCCGCCGGTGGTGACAGGTTACCTCCTGCTCCTCGCTTTCGGACGGCGAGGACCGATCGGATCGGTGCTGGCCGAGTTCGGAATCGTGCTCTCGTTCCGCTGGACCGGGGCAGCGCTCGCCTGCGCCATCATGGGCTTTCCGCTGATGGTGCGGGCCATGCGCCTGTCGATCGAGGCGGTGGACCGGCGACTCGAACAGGCGGCGGCCACGCTCGGCGCGCGCCCTCTCGCCGTCTTCCTCACGGTGACGCTGCCCTTGAGCCTTCCCGGCATCCTCGCCGGCGCGGTGCTGGCCTTTGCGAAAGCGATGGGCGAGTTCGGCGCCACCATCACCTTCGTGTCCAACATCCCCGGCGAGACCCAGACCCTGCCTTCGGCGATCTACACCCTCACGCAGGTGCCGGGCGGCGAGGCCGGTGCCCTGCGCCTTACCCTGATCTCGGTCGTCATTGCGCTCGCGGCTGTCCTCGCTTCTGAGATCCTGGCCCGGCGCCTCGCTCACCGTATCGCAGGCGATCGATGACCCTCGTCGTCGACCTCCAGCTGATCCGCGGTGCTTTCGCCCTCGAAGCCGCCTTCACGGCCGGGCGTGGCCTGACCGCTCTGTTCGGCCGTTCGGGCTCGGGCAAGACGACGGTGATCGACCTCGTCGCCGGCCTCGTCCGCCCCGATCATGGGATCATCACACTCGGTGACGAGACCTTGCTCGATACCGGGCGCCTGATCGCCATTCCGGCCCATCGCCGCCGCATCGCCACCGTGTTTCAGCAGCCACGCCTGCTTCCCCATCTGACCGTGCGGCAGAATCTCGGCTATGGGCGCTGGTTCGCGAAGGCGCGGCCCGAGACCACCGGCCTCACCGAGGATGGCATCGTCGACCTCCTCGGTATCGGCCACCTCCTCAGCCGGAGCCCCGCCGGTCTATCGGGCGGTGAGGGTCAGCGCGTCGCCATCGGCCGGGCGCTCCTGAGCCGGCCGCGGCTCCTCCTCATGGACGAACCGCTCGCCGCCCTCGACGAGGCGCGCAAGGCCGAGATCCTGTCCTGCATCGAGCGCCTGCGCGACGCCGCCGGCATCCCGATTCTCTATGTCAGCCACGCGGTCGCCGAGGTGGCGCGCCTCGCCGCCACGGTGGTCGTGCTGGAGGCGGGCCGTGTCGCCGCAATGGGGCCGACCGATGCGATCTTGCGGCGCGCGGACCTCGTTCCCGTCCACGATGCGGAAGCCGGCGCCCTCCTCGACATGGTCGTGGAGGCGCATGACGAGGAACTGGGCCTGACGCGCCTCACCGGTCGGATCGGGAGGCTCGCGGTCCCCCGCCTGTCCCAGGATGTCGGCGCGGAGGTGCGCATCCGCGTGCCGGCCCGCGACGTCCTCGTCGCCCTCAGGGCCCCTGTGGGCCTCAGCGCCCGCAACCTGATCTGCGGCCGCCTCCTCGGCGTCTCGCCGGCCGGTGAGGCCTCCATGCTGGCCGAGATCGACTGCAACGGCGTGCTGCTCGCTGCCCGCCTGACCCGCGCCTCCGTGCGCGATCTCGGCCTCGAGCCGGGCCAACCGGTCTTCGCGATCATCAAGAGCGTCGCCTTCGACCCGCAGGGCGTCGGGACGGGCCGACTCGCGGCGGTGGAGATCTAGGTAGCAAGGCCGAGACGTCCTTACCGGATCCCGTCGGATGATCCTGTCGCCGGTTTCTCCTCCGGTGCGGCCGGCAAGCCTGGGCGCTGTTGCCCTGCGCCGCGACGACATCGCGTCTCGACTCCTCTCATCCGCCATTCGCGCCCAGCGCCCCGATCCTCCGTCGGGATCGCGCGATGCTCCGTGGACCCGCCGACCAGAGCGAGGGCTCGGCCGAACCGGTACATGAGCGCTCGACCGGCCCATTCAGGTCCAAGCCCCTGCACGGATCGCATGTCGATCCGGCGCGACAGTTGATCGACCCGCAGAGGCGGCATCAGCGCCGCAGTCGCGAACATCGGCAGGGGTCTGGCCGTTGCCTCGATTAGACGTGCAGGAGTGCTCACCACCATGTTCAGATCCGAGGATCCACCCGCTCCCGCCGACATCGCCGCCGCAACGCCTCCCGTTTCGGACAAGCCCACCACGGCGATGCTGAAGGCCGACATCGACAGTGGGCGCACTGGCGACAAGATCGATCATTACGACGTCGGCCTGTCCCCGCTCGGCACCGACGACGAGGTCGCCGGCAACGCGCCCTCGCCCGAGCGGATCGCGCTGGCGCGCGAAACCGAAGCAGCGTCCGAGAGGGTTAGGCGGTCCGTCGACCCGCACGGCAGGGGCGCCCGAGGCGTGCCGTACCTCTTCGTCGGCTTCGTCGCCCTTGTCCCAGTCATCGTCGGCTTGGCGCTCTGGCTGGTGAAATGATGTCGAATCGCGATGGTGAAGCACTCCGCTGCTGACCGTCGGGCTCCTCGCTGATCGATTCCCTGTTCCGCTCGGATGGAGATTTTCATGACGGGTCCCAAGACGAACGACACACCGGCCGCTCCGGAGACGACGCACCGTGAAGAATCGCGAACGAGCGGCCAGTTCGTAGCCGATCGGGCTGCGGATTCTGCGCCGGGAAATCGCGTTTCCGATGAGGACCTGAGGGAGCGTCAGGAGCGACTCCTCGACGAGGCCATCGAGGAAACCTTCCCGGCGAGCGATCCAATCTCACCCAAGCGGATCACGAAGTAGGGTGTGGGAAGGCAGGGCGCCGAACGCTCGGCCTCGAGCGGCACCTCGGGTGCCGGGCCACCGATGCATTCCAAAGCGCGGACGCAACGCGCTAGCGATGCGATCGGAGCATTGACGTTCGTCGGCGTCGCCCTTGGGCTCAGCGAACGGGCCCACATCGCGATCAGCGATCGGCATCCCTTGCAGGAGGATCGCTAAGACGGTGCTGACCCTGTCCACCCGAAACGGTGCGGCATCTTGAGTCAGATCACGCCTTCGATCAGGCCCAGCATCTTGGCTTCCTCGGCGCCGATATACCAGTTCGACGGGGCGCGCCTCAGAACCTCCTCCATGGTCACGGACGATCCCCTGACAAGGGCCGCAAAGCCTTCGTTCTGCATCTCGATCGAGCACTCGATCTCGTTCAGGGCTGCTTTAACGGTCGCGATGCAGGTTGTGAGCGGGCCGTTGAGCGACAGGTCCTTCGACAGCTTGCGCTCGTGGATCATGACCCGGGTATTGCGCGTGAGGTAACGGTCGCGGCGCGCGAAGAAGCTCATGACGGTGGTGCCGGCGGAATAGATCACCGCCTTTCCGAGGAAGACGAAGCGCCGCTCCGGCGTCAGCCCGGCATGAAAGCGGATATCCTCCCCCATCATCCGGGCGACATCAGGATCGCCGCCGAGCGTCGACAGTTCGACGACGACCAGTTCCCGCTCCGAGGCTTGATCGAGCTGGCGCCGGAAATCCCGGTACATGGCGTCGTCCACGGGGCCCGAGAGCAGGATAGCCGGTGCCTTGAACGCGGACGAGGGAAGAGGCGCCGTCGCGATCGGTTTGCCTCGATGAGCATCGGCAGCACTGATGTGGTTCAGGGAGAAAGCTCCATGATCGGCGGTGGTCTGCTCGGCGAAGTGGCGAGGGGCGGAACGGCGTCGAGAGAAGGTGAGCGTGGGGAGGGTCGGCCCCACCGAGCTGTGGGAGGAGAACACGTCGGAGGGGCTCTGCCGGGTCTTCGGGGACCGAGCGTCCTCAGGCTGACATCCCGCATCGGCGCAGTCATTCGCTTGAGTGAAAGGATCGCTCGACCGCGAGCATCGAGAGCTTTCGTGCCCTTTCCGACCAAGAAGGCGGAGTAAACCTATCTTGCTGTACTGGCCCGGAGAGGCGCTTAACCAAGGTGGACTGCCGTTGCGGTGCCGGACCAACGCTTGGGTGCTTCCATGCTGAACAGCGATCAACCCGCTTGCGAGCTCGACACGGAAACAGCTTCGCTCGTTGCCTCTTTGGCGAACGAACCGTCGGAGTATCCCAGCACAGTCGCGCTACGGACGATCGAACGGCTTCGGCGCCTGGAGGAGGAGGCGCGGTTGTCCGGGACGTCTCGCCAGACGTTCCAGAAGATCGTTTCGGCCCGCCGTGTCCTCGGCGATCACGTGGAGTTCGGGCGCTATACCGGGCCGTTCCTGCCGGAGTGAGGCGCCCTGTCGGCGAGCGATCGGCGCCGCCGCGGGCTCCGGAGCGGTTCGAGGGAGGCCGACCCGGCTCACGCCGGGTCCATCACCGCGTCCTGCGACAGGCCCTCGGCCTGCAGCCGCCACATCCGATCGAACATCCCGCCGGCCCGGCGCAGGTCCTCGACGGTTCCGTCCTCGCAAATGCGGCCGTCGCAGATCACGATGATCCGATCAAAGTTCGTCAACGTCGAAAGCCGATGCGCGACGGATGGATAAACTCGAGACCCATCCTCCAGGTCCAGACGGGAAGCCGGCCGATGAGATGGCGTGAGAGGCTTTTGCCTGGATCCGAACTGAACTGAGCCCGTACCATTCCTAGTAGCAGTCAAGACAGTTCCCAGTTCTGTCGTGCGCGAACGAGCCTGTCATGATGCGAGGCAGCGATTGCGCACGGGCATTAACGCCGCCATAGCGAGTCTGCCGCCCCGAAACCGAGCCGGTTCCTCCTTTGCCAGGGCGTGATCATGATCAGGAGCGTCCCCGTGAAAGCCACGCAGATCACCCATAACGATCTCGACGGCTATGGCGCCTCCACTGTGGTCGGCGCGTTCCGCGAGGTCGAGCGGATCGTTCACGTCGCGCGCTATTCGGATATCGGGCCCGTGGTGGAGGTGGAGCTCAAACGGCTCGGGGCGAGCAAGGCGCCAGAACTCCTGATCGTCACCGATCTCGGGCTCGAGGCTCCGGCGGTGAACTTCCTGAAGAGCTTCGCTGCGATGAACGGACGGCGATCCGGGGAGGAGAAGCATCGCCTCGTCGTCCTCGACCACCACGCCTCGTCCCTCGACCAATTGCGCGAGCAGGGCATCGTCCCCCTTCCGGAGGAGGGCACCCTGAAGCGCTTCGACCTCGCGGATCCTGATCTGACGCTTCTCATCGACGAGAGTCGCTGCGCGACCCGAATGGCCTTCGATCACCGTGAACTCTACGCCCTGGACGAGCCGACCGAGGCCGAACGCCTCGACCTCCAGACCCTGGTCGAGGCGGTGGATGCCCTCGATCTGTGGAAGAAGGACCGGGCGACATTTCTGGGCGGTCATACCCTCGACGAGGTCTTCTGGGACAACGTCGCCACACTCGTTCCCCTTGGCCATCCCTGGCACGACCGCTTCATCGGCGACCTTTTCCGCGGGGTCGCGGAGCTGCTGCGCCAGGGCCGATCCCCAGCCGAGATCGAGTCCGGGATCGGTGCCCTGCGTACGCGCATCCTCGACGCTCTCCTGAAAGGCGAGCCGGACGACGACCGATTGCTGACGACCCGGATGCGGGTCGCCCGCGTGCTGGCGCGTTCGGACACGCTGTTCCGGCCCTTGTCCGATGGAACGCTGCTCTCCTTCGGGCTCGATTCCGGCATGTTCCAGCGCGTCTCCGACCGGATCATGGAGAGCGGGCGGGCCCGCCGCGTCGTCAACGTCCAGCGCACCGGCTCGCTCTCGTTCCGCTCCAACAACGAGACGGCCCTAGACGGCGCCCGCAAGTTCCGCGGCGGAGGCCACAAGGATGCGGCCGGCGGCCGGCTTCCGAACAACGCATCCGCCTTCTCGATCGCGGATGCCCTGGGACAGGTCGAGCCGGTCCTGAATCCGCCTCCGCCGGACCTCTCCGGCAGCCCCTTCGCAGCCCTGAAAAACTGGAAGGGATAAGGCCATCGGGCGGCCCGGACGCCATTTGCGAGGGATCGTCGGCGGACTTGGCGCGTCTTCTTCGACAAGACATGCGGATGCAGGGGCCGATGCCTCAAAGCGCAGGAAGACAGCCTATGGATAGCTCAGGCCGGATCAGCTTCGAGGAGATACGCGAGCGGGCCTACGAACTTTGGGAACGGCACCACCGGCCGGAAGGCTTCGAAATCGAGTTCTGGTTGCTGGCTGAACGCGAACTCCGAGCGGAGCGCCGGCAGCGCTCGGATGAGGACGGCACCAAGCAGGTCAATGCGCAACGATAGCGAGCCAAGGTCATCATGTGTGCGGTGCAGCAGGAAATTTAAGGCTCATCAATATTTATCACTAATGTGCCGTTTCCACCGAACACCAAAACGTGATTCCAGAAAGTCGAATTCGACCCCCTAGACGCCGGAGTGTGGAGGGGACTAGGCTCTCAATCGAATCGAGCGAAAAGCTTGGAGCGACGGGGGAGCATATATGGCGTCGCTGGACATTTCCGCCCGTTTCTCGTTGCCGCCGCTCCATGGTCCGGTGGATGCCCATTTCTTCGCGCCAGAGATCCTGAGGCGCTCCGACGTCTTCGCTCGTCGCGCCAAGCTCCTGCGGATCGTGTCGGCCGACGTCATACCCCGCCTGACATCGTTGCATCGGCCCGACGCACCGACGGTGTCGAGAGACCAGGATGTCCACGGTCTCGCCCATCTCGTCCTCGGTACCGATCTCGATGCGGCGATCGACTTCGTCACGGGCCTGCGTGCCGGGGGTGTTTCGATGGAAACACTTTTCGTCGAGGTCCTCGAGCCGACCGCCCGCCATCTCGGCTCCCTCTGGGAAGAGGACGTCTGCGATTTCATCGACGTGACGTTGGCAGTCGGGCGCCTCCAACATCTGCTGGCAGTCTTTAACGAGACGCACGCGCTACCGGCCCTGGAAGAGCGGCGCAGCGTTCTCATGACGACCCTGCCCGATGAGAAGCACTTCTTCGGTGTCGCGATGGTGGAGAAATTCCTCATCGCGGGTGGCTGGGCGGTTCAATCGGAGCCGGGCGCGGCGATGGAGCAGGTCGTCAGCCTCGTCGAGAGCAAGTGGTTCGCCGTCGTCGGCTTGACCTTGAGCTGCGACAGCGGGCTGGAAAAGTTGCAGGGCCTCGTCCGCTCGATCCGGGAGCGTTCGTGTAATCCGGTCGTCGGCATCATGGTCGGCGGTCCTGTTTTCACGGCGCAGCCGGACCTCGCGCTCAGGCTCGGGGCCGATGCCAGCGCGCTCGACGCACCCTCGGCCGTGGTGCTTGCGCAGAAGCTGTTCGACAAGGGCGCGAAGGCCGGCTGGCAGACGCCCTGAGCGCTTTAGTCTAGAGACCCAGTCGTCCGAGACCGGGCAGCTTAATGCCTGGACGGCGGAGGTCGATGCCCGCGACCGCCCCCAGGATGTTGATCTCGATACCCTCGACCCAGGCGACCGTTACGCCGGCATATCCGCCCAGGGTGATGCGTGCGCCTGTTCCTGACGGTGTCAGCCCGACCCACCGTCCATCGGCGGGAAAGTCCTTGCCGATCGCCGTGACCGGAAGGGGTGCCTGAATGCCCGGAACGGCACTCATCACCGCCGCGACGAAGGTGTTGGAGTTCGGTCCCGGCCAGAGCGTGTAGTCGCCGGCCTGCGCAAAGCGGTAGCGGGAAACGGCACTAGTGATGAGCGGAATCATCCGCTCTGCCTCCTCGCCGTCGGCGGCGAAGACGATCTCGGGCACGCTGCCAAACCACCGTCCATCGGGCACGAAGCGATCGATCCAGATCGGGAGACCCCAGGCCGTATAGTCGAAGCGCCGGTAGGCAGGAGCCCGTGCAGGCTTCACGACGATCCAGCTATGGCTCGCCACAATACCGCGCCAACTCACGGTCCGTGCGGAAAAGACCCGGACGACCGCTTCGGGGTAGTCGGCAGCTGCGGTGAGGAAGCCCGCGCTTGACTTGTCGGCAATGCGCCAATCGATTCGATCGACCCGAAGCAGATACAGCGCGGCAGAGAGAGCAATCGGCACAAGATAGATGCCGATGAAAGCCAGTACGATGAACCGGAGCAAGGAGAAAACTCGATGGAAAAAAGACCGGTCCCGATGCGGGCCGGTCTTGAATGGATCGAGTTGATATGGCGAGCGGCAGGAGAATTCGAAAGACCTTGCCGCTCAGCTTATCGTGAACTACTCGGCTGCGGCCTTCCGAGGACGCCCGACCCGGCGGGGCTTCTCCTGCTTGGCTTCTGGCTCGTCGGCGGGCTTCGCCTCGGTGGCGACGCGACGCTGCTGGCCAAGTCCCAGGCTTTTGGCAAGCGCCGAGCGCTGCTCGGAGTAAGACGGTGCCGTCATCGGATAATCGCTCGGCAGACCGTAGCGCTGGCGATACGACGTCGGATCGAGGCCCGCACCGGTGAGGTGCCGCTTCAGAGTCTTGTATGTCTTCCCGTCGACGAAGCTGACCAGTCCATCATGAGTGATCGACTTGCGAACCTGAGCCGGCGTCGGCTTCTCGATCGGCTCTTCCTTGGCCGGCGCCGCTTCCGCGCCCGCGATACCACTCAAAGCAGCATGAACGCTGCTTAGAAGATTTCCAAGTTCCGCAACGGGTACGGAATTGTTCGATACGTAAGCTGACACGATATCGGCGGCGAGTTCGACATAGTCGGCCTGCGGGGCCTGAGCTGTGTCTTCCATGTTAATGACCTTTCTCTCTCACGAGGGCTGTAAATCATCTTGAACTAGGAATTGGCAATAGAGCCGACGTAAAAAAATGCTCCTATTCGCATTTTTCGTCAGCCTTGCCGTTCGCTCAGAGCAAAAAACCTGTCGTTTTGTGAGGCACGGCGTCCCAACGAAGTGTCGGAGACGCCAAATCCTACGCGCGTGACGACATTCATGCCTGAGACCGGACCCAGATGCGTAAGCTCAGCTGGACCTAAACGCGATACGACAACGTCGCGCGAGTTTAGCTTCGTCGCCGGATTTCGCTTCATGAAAGGCGAAATGCGCTGAGGGCGAGAAGCTATATCCCGCGTCCGATTTTGCTCGTACACCCTCATCGCAGCAATTAACAAGATTATCGGTCACAATTTGATGATCAAGAGCATTTTCGTGCGTTGAACCCAGCATTTTGCGGGGCTGACGAGCAACTTCACGCGGCATTCTGCCGATGTGCTTCTCCAAGGCTGATACAAGTCGATGCCGTAGGGTAGTATATTGGATACCGCCTTGGCGATGCACACCTCGCGCGAGTGACATTGCCGTCACCGTATCGGCCGGCAAGTTTCGCTGCAGCCTGAGCAGGGATTGTGTACCGCCCCATTAGGTAGCGTCCGCGGACGAGGTGTAAATTCGAGGACCGCTTTGGCGGGGATTGGGGTGGCCATCGGGCCATGCGGCT
>NZ_JAIETD010000034.1 GCF_019745455.1 Methylobacterium sp. | reverse complement strand
CCGTTTGCGTCAATCGCGTCGTCGACCTCGACCTCGTCGGATTCGACCTCGATCTTCTTCCACTTGGTGAAACCTTCCTGCTTCAGGACGGCTTCGATCTTGGTGAGTTCCTCCGGCGTCGGCGCACGGTCCGCGAGAGCTGCACCTGTCATTGCGCCGGTCATGGCGATGACGAGGGCGAGGGCGGCAACGCCGCTGTTTTGAATCGACATGGGAACTCCTATTCTTGGTGCCGTTCGGTAACACCGGTCGAACGGCTGTCGGCTGCAGCCGGTTCCACCGCCAAATCGCTCGACGACGCACGCCCCAGTTGTCTGGCGCGGAACTGCGCCCTAGGCTTGAATTGGGGTCGAGGGGTCAACAACCAGCATGGTCACGCGCGTCGCCACCGTCGCCTTCGAGGGAATCGAGGCGCGGGCCGTGGATGTGCAGGTGCAGATCGCGAACGGCGCGGTCGTCTTCATGGTGGTCGGGCTTGCGGACAAGGCGGTGGCCGAATCGCGCGAGCGGGTGCGCTCCGCGCTCATCGCTTCCGGACTGGCGCTCCCGGCCAAGCGCATCACCGTGAACCTCGCCCCGGCGGATCTTCCCAAGGAAGGCTCGCATTACGACCTGCCGATCGCTCTGGCCGTGATGGCGGCCATCGGCGCGATCCCGGCAGATGCGCTGGCTGGATACTGCGTCCTCGGAGAATTGGCGTTGGACGGTACGATCACGCCGGTATCCGGCGTCCTGCCAGCTGCCGTGGCGGCAAGCGCGCGCGGGCTCGGATTGATCTGCCCGGCGGCCACTGGGCCTGAGGCAGCCTGGGCAGGTGGCGATATGGATGTTCTCGCGCCGCGCTCGCTGATCCAGCTCGCCAACCACTTCAAGGGAAGCCAAGTGATGGCGCGGCCCGAGCCCGCCGTGGCTGCCTCGTCCGGTCCGCTTCCAGACCTGCGCGACATCAAGGGCCAGGAAGGCGCCAAGCGCGCACTGGAGATCGCGGCGGGTGGCGGCCATAATCTCCTTTTCAACGGACCGCCTGGTGCCGGAAAGTCGATGCTCGCGGCGCGACTGCCCTCGATCCTGCCGCCGCTCGGCCCGCGCGAACTCCTCGAAGTCTCGATGATCCAGTCGGTGGCGGGTGAACTCAAGGGCGGCGCGCTTTCGAACCGGCGACCCTTCCGGCAGCCGCACCATTCGGCCTCCATGGCGGCTCTGGTCGGCGGCGGCATCAACGCCCGCCCCGGCGAAGCGTCGTTGGCCCATGGCGGCGTGCTGTTCCTCGATGAGTTTCCAGAGTTCTCGGCGCAGGTACTCGATTCTCTGCGTCAGCCGATGGAGACCGGGGAGGTCATGATTGCGCGCGCGAACCATAGGGTCACGTATCCGGCCCGCTTCCAGCTCATTGCCGCGATGAATCCGTGCCGCTGCGGTCAGGCCCTGGAGCCGGGCTACGCTTGCCGCCGCGGTCCCAACGAGCGTTGCGTCGCGCAGTACGGGGCCCGCATCTCGGGACCGCTCCTCGATCGGATCGACCTGCGCATTGAGGTCGGCGCGGTCACCGCCGCCGATCTTATCCTGCCGTCGCCGGCCGAAGGCTCGGCGGAATGCGCCGCCCGGGTCGCGGCCGCTCGCGCTCGCCAGACGGAACGCTTCTCAGCCCTTGGTCTGGAGGGCGTCGTCACCAACGCCACATGCCCGGCCACGATCATCGAGGCCGTCGCAGCCCTGGATTCAGAAGGTGCCAAGCTGATCCGCGACGCCGCCGAGGCGATGCGGCTCTCGGCCCGAGGCTTCCATCGTGTTATTCGGGTGGCTCGGACCCTCGCCGACCTTGATGGCGAGGCAAGGGTGCGAAGGATCCATCTCGCGGAGGCGCTGTCCTATCGCGGCCGGACGGAACGCGCAGCCGCGGCGTGAGCGATCCTCACCGCCCGTAGATATCTTCCACCCGGATAATGTCATCCTCACCGGTATAGCTGCCGACTTGGACCTCGATCAGTTCGAGCGGGATCTTCCCCGGATTGGTCAGACGATGCATCGACCCGATCGGCAGGTAGATCGCCTCGTTCTCGTGGACGAGCGACACCGTCTCGTCGAGGGTCACCTCTGCGGTACCGCGCACCACGACCCAATGCTCGGCCCGGTGGAAGTGCTTCTGCAGCGACAGCCTGCCACCCGGCGTGACCATGATCCGCTTCACCTGGAAGCGCTCACCGATATCGATCCGCTGGTACCAGCCCCAGGGCCGGTACATCCGCCGATGGGCGTCGGCCTCGGGATGAGCCTTCGCGCGCAGAGCCGTCACAAGGTCCTTCACCTGTCCGGAACGTGCCTTGGAAGTGACGAGCACGGCATCGGGCGTCGTCACAACCACGACGTCGTCGAGGCCGACGACGGTGGTCAGGTGCTCGCCCTCACTGTGGACGAGGCTGCCGCTGGTGTTGAGCAACTCGACGCGCCCGCGCACGGCGTTGCCGTCCTCGTCCTTGTCGAGGACACCCCAGACCGCATCCCAGGTCCCGACATCGGACCAGGGGAAGGAAACCGGCAGGACGCCCGCCTTGGTCGTGCGCTCCATGACTGCGTAGTCGATGGAGGTCTTGGGCGCACGGGCGAAGGCGGCTTGGTCAAGGCGAATAAAGTCGAGGTCCCTGACGGCTTGGCTCAACGCCGCCTCGGCGGCGTCCAGAATCTCCGGCTCGTACCGACGCAGTTCCTCGATCATGACGTCGGCGCGGAACAGGAAATATCCCGAGTTCCAAAGGGCACCCTCAGCGATGAGGGCTTCAGCGCCGGCCGCATCCGGTTTCTCGACGAAGCGCTCGACCGCGCAGGCGCGCGTCGATCCGTCGAGTGGGTGGCCTCGCCGGATATAGCCGTAATCGGTTGCCGGCCGCGTCGGCTCGATGCCGAGGGTCATGATGTGCCCGGCGCGCGCGCCCAGTGCCGCTTCGCTCGCGGCGGCGGCGAAGGCTTCAGCATCGCCGATGACGTGGTCGGCGGCCATGATGAGTACCACGGCCTCTGGCGCGACCCTGGCCGCATGCAGCGCAGCAATCGCGACGGCCGCGGCGGAGTCGCGGCGCTCGGGCTCGAGCAGAATGTCGGCGGTGGTTTCCATCTGAGAGAGCTGCTCGGCGACGATGAAGCGTGCGTCGCTCGACGCGATCACGGTCGGGCGCCCGAAGACGGCAGAATCGGCGACACGGCGGACCGTCTCCTGAAAGGTCGACGCTTTGGGATCAACCAGCATCGAGAACTGCTTGGGCATGCTGTCGCGCGAGGCCGGCCACAGGCGCGTTCCCGAACCACCGCACAGGATCACGGGGAGGATCTGCATCTGAGGCGACTGTGTCATCACTCTAACTTCCTTCGACGTATCGCTGCCCGTCTACTCGGATCTCGCAACTCAGCGAAAGTCTTACGACGATCATTCCGGTGAACCTGCTGAAGGCCGAGCGCTCTGACCGTGCCGGACACCCTGGCGCCGCCGCCGCTGCCGATTTCCAGGCGATCGTTGGGGCGCTTCCTACTCGGCCGCTTGCCTTGCGCTGTAGCCAAGACGATCGTTGAGCTCCTCCACGAGCTTGATGGCGGCTTCAGCGATCACGGTGCCCGGCGGGAAAATCGCCGACGCTCCGGCAGCATGGAGGGCCGCGTAGTCGCCCGGCGGGATGACGCCGCCGATGACGATCATCACGTCGCCTCGCCCTGCCTCGTCCAATGCCGCCTTGAGCTCCGGTACCAGGGTCAGGTGTCCTGCTGCGAGCGACGAGACGCCGACGATGTGGACGTCGTTCTCCACGGCCTGCCGAGCCGCCTCGGCCGGGGTGGCGAAGAGAGGCCCGATATCGACGTCGAAGCCAAGGTCGGCGAAGGCCGAGGCGATCACCTTCTGGCCACGGTCGTGACCATCCTGACCCATCTTGGCAACCAGGATGCGCGGGCGCCGCCCGTCGGCCTCCTCGAAGGCCTCCACGAGCTTGCGGACCGTCTCCACTGCCGGCGACATGCCACCCACCTCCCGCTTGTAGACGCCGGAGATCGACCGGATCTCGGCGCGATGCCGGCCCCAGGCCTTCTCCAGCGCTTCTGAGATCTCGCCCACCGTCGCCTTGGCCCGCGCCGCGTCGACGGCGAGTTCCAGAAGGTTGCCTTCGCCGTCTGCGGCCTTGGTGAGCGCTGCCAACGCCGCATCGACGTCGGCCTGGTCGCGCTCGGCCCGCAGACGCTTGAGCTTGTCGATCTGCAGGGTGCGAACGTTGCCGTTGTCGATCCGCAATAGTTCGACGGCGCGGTCGTCGTCGGGCTTGAACTTGTTGACGCCGACGATGGTCTGGCGTCCGGAATCGATCCGGGCCTGCGCGCGAGCGGCCGCCTCCTCGATCCGGAGCTTCGGGATGCCGGCCTCGATCGCCTTCGCCATTCCGCCGAGTTCGTTGACTTCGCGAATATGCTCCCAGGCGCGGCCCACGATATCCTGCGTCAGCTTCTCGACGTAGTAGGAGCCACCCCACGGATCGACAATGCGGGTCGTGCCGCTCTCCTGCTGAAGGAAAAGCTGGGTGTTGCGGGCGATCCGAGCAGAGAAATCGGTGGGCAGCGCCAGCGCCTCGTCGAGGGCGTTGGTGTGGAGCGACTGGGTGCCGCCCTGCGTCGCTGCCATCGCCTCGATACATGTACGGGTGACGTTGTTGAATACGTCCTGTGCCGTCAGCGACCAGCCGCTTGTCTGGGAATGCGTGCGCAGCGGCAGCGACTTGTCTGATTTCGGCCCGAATTCCTTGACGAGGCCCGCCCAGATCAGGCGGGCAGCCCGCATCTTGGCAATCTCCATGAAGAAGTTCGTCGAAATCGCCCAGAAAAAGGACAGGCGCGGCGCGAACTGATCGATGGTAAGGCCGGCTCCTAGGCCTGCCTTGATGTATTCGACGCCGTCGGCAAGCGTGTAGGCAAGTTCCAGGTCATTCGTGGCTCCCGCTTCCTGCATGTGGTAGCCGGAAATCGAAATCGAGTTGAACTTCGGCATGTTCTTCGACGTGTAGGCGAAGATATCGCCGATGATCCGCATCGAACCCTTGGGCGGGTAGATGTAGGTGTTCCGGACCATGAACTCCTTGAGGATGTCGTTCTGGATCGTGCCCGCGAGCTTCTCCGGCGGCACGCCCTGCTCCTCGGCGGCCACGATGTAGAGCGCGAGGATCGGCAGCACGGCGCCGTTCATCGTCATCGACACCGTCATCTCGTCGAGCGGGATGCCGGAGAACAATGTGCGCATGTCGTAGATCGAGTCGATCGCGACACCGGCCATGCCGACATCGCCCGAAACCCGCGGATGATCGGAATCGTAGCCGCGGTGGGTCGCGAGATCGAAGGCGACCGACAGGCCCTTCTGCCCGGCGGCGAGGTTGCGGCGGTAGAACGCGTTGGAGTCCTCGGCCGTGGAAAACCCGGCATATTGCCGGATCGTCCAGGGCTGGGTGACGTACATGGTCGGGTAGGGGCCGCGCAGGTAGGGCGCCACCCCCGGATAGGTGTGAAGGAAGGGAATGCCTTCGCGGTCCGCTGGTCCGTAATGGCCCTTCACCGAAATGCCTTCTGGCGTCATCCAGGGCTCGCCCACCGGCGGAGGAGCCGCTTGAACAGCCTCCGCCGCGTAGGCGAGCGTCGCGAAATCGGGAATGCGGGACGTCATGGATGCGTGCTCGTGCGGCGGATTGTTGCTGAGCATTATAAGCAAGGGCGAACGGGGGGCTACTCCCATCAGCGCCGGGCGCTTGCCTTCCGATCCGCGTCTGGCGTGACGCGCCGGGCCGCTCCGTTGCTGCGGGTGGGGCACCGAGTTCGTGCCTCGCTCCTCGTCTTTCACCCTTCTGAAATGCCGTCTCTCGACATGCGACGGTGCGGCGCAAACCGCCCCGATCGAGTCACTTCTCGCCATCCCGTTGAGCAATCGGCAATGTCTCCGACTGTACGGTGACAGCGAACCGAGGAGAATGCTCCGTGAGCGATTCCGTCGCCGACCTCGCCAGGTCCGTCGTCTCAAGCCAGGCCTCGTCCCTGCGCGGATCTTTTCAGACTGCCGCCCTGCGGCAGCAGGCCGATAGCGAGAAGGCTGTCGCTCAACTGGTTCAGCAGGGCGTCGAGACCCAGAGGGCTGCGGCACCGGAGGGGCAGGGCAAGCTGCTCGACATCTTCGCCTGATTTCGTCGAACAGCCGGGGCGCGCCGCGCGGGTCTGCTGGGCTGATCCGACGAGAATGCCCGATCAAACATGCAATCGCCGCCCGTGACCCTCGACGATCGGTTCCTCGGGCGGGACCTCTCGGGGGCGGGGCGGCGAGCGGAAATCCATGATGCGCGATTCGGAGCGCACCCGCTGGGCGACGGCGGAGCCGGCGGTCAGTTCAGGTAGGTGCGGATCCAGTTCGGGGAGAGGATCTCACCCTCTTCGGTGATGATCCAGGGCTGCTTGGCCGGGTCGGCGAGAGCGCCGGCTGCGGCCTCGATGGCCTCGCGCAGGGTGTCGAAGCGGGCCGGGTGCGCGACGGGGGAGGCGGCCGGCGCGGTGCGCCAGATCGTCAGGTCCGCCGGGCGTTCGAGAGCTTCGGTTTCCATGGTCTTGGGTCCTTGTTGGTACGGGTGCGCCGCCGCTGGCGAGCCTAATTCGTGAAGAAACGGCCTCGGCTTCGCGAGGCTTGTATGAAATGCGATGGAAGCATCTGTGAGGCGATTTCGCGATCAATTTTGGCCGATCCGTGAAGAACCGTCGTCAGCCAGACCACTTTGTCCATGGTCTCGTTCATCATGAATTAATCACGAAACCGAAATCACCGTCTCACCATACCTCTCATCCGTTCGATACAAGAATGATTGGAAGCCGTGTCCAATTCGTTACCTCATCTGACCTTGAGGCACGGTGCGCGGCCGCACGACGTTTGCTCCCCGATCGTCCCCTAGTTGACGGAATCGCGGTGAACGACCAGTTAACGAAGCGTGGCCACAAAACCACAAGGCGTGACCGGGTCAGGAGGTGAGCTTTGCCGGATCGGTTCGCGCGGGTGGTTTGGACGCTGGCCCTCGTCCTCCTCGCCCTGTTCGTCCTACAGCCTTACGTGACTGCGATCCTGTACTCGGCTGATCAGCCTCGTGCGATCTTGGCGCGCGGCGATCTCGCTCCTGCCGAGAACTCTACCGTCGCACTCTTCGCCCGTGCGAGCCCTTCGGTCGTTCACGTCTTTGCGCAATCGGCGGCTCAGGGCCGGGCGCTGATGGAACCCGATCCGCAAGATGGCGGAGGGCAAGGCAGCGGGCAGCAGACCGGCACCGGCTTCGTCTGGGATGCGGCCGGGCACGTGGTGACCAACAACCACGTCGTTGCGGGTGCCACCCAGCGTGGTGGGTCGATCTCCGTGCGCCTCTCCTCCGGTGAGGTCGTCCCAGCGAGCGTCGTCGGCACGGCCCAGAACTACGATCTTGCCGTCCTGCGCCTCGGCCGCGCCGGTTCGGTGCCGCCGCCGCTTGCGATCGGCACCTCGGCGGATCTCAAGGTCGGGCAATCGACCTTCGCCATCGGCAACCCATTCGGCCTCGACCATACGTTGACGACCGGCGTTGTCAGCGCTCTCCAGCGTCGCTTGCCGACCGGGGAGGGAAGGGAGCTCTCGGGAGTGATCCAGACCGACGCGGCGATCAATCCGGGCAATTCCGGCGGCCCACTCCTGGATTCCGCGGGCCGGCTCATCGGCGTCAATACGGCGATCTTCTCGCCCTCAGGCGCGAGCGCAGGCATCGGCTTCGCCATTCCGGTCGACGTGGTCAACCGTGTCGTGCCCGAACTCATCCGCAACGGCCGGACCCGCAATCCCGGCATCGGTATCATTGCCGGCCAGGAGGCGACCGCGGCCCGGCTCGGGATTGATGGGGTCGTGATCCTGCGCGTCCTGCCCGGATCGCCGGCCGCGGCGGCGGGTCTGCGCGGTGTCGACATGCAGACCGGCGAGATCGGCGACATTGTCGTCGGGGCCGGTGGAAAGCCCGTGCATCGGCTCGCCGACCTGACCGCCGCCCTCGAAGCGGCCGGCCTCGACGCGCCCGTCGAGCTCATGATCGAGCGGGGGGGCCGTACCCGGCGCGTCCGGGTTACGACGGCGGACGTCGCGCAAGCGCGTCTCTGACTGATGCGGAGGCAACCCTTGCCGAGCCGCGAAGCGTCGGCAACATCCTCGTCGAGATCGGCCGGGACCGGACCGCGAGAGGATTGAGCGATCCATGACCCTGCTGCTCGGCGCCTTCGCACTCCTCGCACTCTGGTGGTGGGGCGGCAGCTTGATGCGCCTCGCTCCTGCGCGCCGCGCGAAGGTTTTTGCGCGCTGGGCGGCCTATGGGGCGCTGGGCATCGCGATCCTGTTCCTGTTGCGTGGTCGCCTCGACCTCGCACTGCTTTTCGGCTTGGGCGGGGTCTGGGGCCTCGATGGCGCCGCCAAGCTGGGGCTTCGTGTCAGGGATTGGCGAGGCCGCTTCCGCCGAGCGCCTGCGTCGGGCGTGATCCGTCCGATCTTCGGGGCGGACGGCCGTATCGCTGACGGCACGGTCATGGCCGGGCCGGATTCGGGCCGGACCTTGTCGGCCCTTTCGCACGCGACCCTTATCGCCCTGATGTCCGCGTGCCGGCTCCGTGACCCGGCAAGCGCGAGCCTCCTAGAGGCGTATCTCGACGGCCGGGAGCCCGGCTGGCGTGTAGACGCTGAGCGCGATCCCGACCCGCGGGCGCGCCGCTCGCCGGACCCAGGGGCGATGACGGAGCAGGAGGCCTATGAGATCCTGGGGCTTGAGCGCGGGGCGACCCTGGACGAGGTCCGCACGGCTCACCGCACGCTGATGAAGCGGTCCCATCCCGACCAGGGCGGAACCGTCGCGGGGGCTGCGCGCATCAACGCGGCCCGGGACAGGCTGACGAACCGACATCGCTGATACTCCACGCGCGTTGCCAGGAAGGACAAGACTACACTCTCGGACGGGCGCACTCGAAGCGTCCGCACGTCTAGCACCCTCCAGGGAGGGGTTGAGGCCGTCCGGATCAACTCCGGGTGGCGAAGCAGTTGAAGCCGTTGCGCTTGAGGGCGGCGCAGGCATCCTGCGCCGAGTCCTGCTCGGCAAAGCCCGAGAACCGCGCACGATACAGGGTGGCGCCGCCATGCTCGACCTTGACCGTATAGGGAGCGGCCTTGGAGAGGGCGCTGCCGCTTCGGGCGCGCGCGGAGCTGAGCATCGACTTCGCCTTGTCCTCGTCGTCCATCGCGCCGAGCTGGATCACCCAGGCGGTCGGCGTGACGCGCGGCAGGGGAGGTGATTTCACATCCGTACGATCGCCGCGCGAGGGAGCATCGACGGAGGCGAGCCTGGCCTCGACCTTCCCCGAATTCGGGAAGGCGGGCTGGGTCGGCGCCGAAGCATAGGCCTGGGCAGTGCCCGGAAGCGCGGAACGAGCCCTCTGGCCGGCACTGCCTGGCGTCGTGGTCCGGTACGGGCTGATGTCGAGCGGCTCGCCGCTGGTCGAAGCCGTGGTGGCGACGTCCTCGTCGTCATCCGCCGCGGCGACCTGGGTGCGGGTGCGCGAAGCGCCGTCGGCGATCACCGCCGGCCGTGCGCGCTCGGCGACGTCGACGATCGGTGCCGTCTGCCTGTTGCCCGCATAGGCTCGCGGTAGGGTCGAACGGACGAGATCGGCCATGATCCGGTCGCGGCTCGCGCCGGATTTGCCGCCGAGCACGATCGCGACGATCTGGCGGTCGTCGAGCTTGGCGGCCGTCATCAGGTTGAAGCCGGAATCGCGGGTGTAGCCGGTCTTGATACCGTCGACGCCCTCGACGGTCCCGAGCAGCCGGTTGTGATTGCCGATGGTGCGGCCGCGGAAGGCGAAGGATCTGGTCTGGAAGTAGCGATAGTAGCGCGGGAACCGGTCCTGGATCGCGCGAGCGAGGATGGAGAGGTCCCGCGCCGTGGTGATCTGATCGGAATCCGGCAGTCCCGAGGCGTTGACGAAATTGGTCCGGCTCATGCCGAGCGACTTGACCTTGCGGGTCATCATCTCGGCGAACCGCTCTTCCGAGCCGGCGATATTTTCGCCGATGGCGCAGGCGACGTCGTTGGCGGATTTCGTCACGATCGCCTTGATGGCGTCCTCGACGTCGATGGTCCCGCCGGGACGGAAACCGAGTTTCGAGGGCGAGCGGGCTGCGGCGTAGGCAGAGACGGTGAGCGGCGATTCCAGCGTGTAGCGGCCGCGCTCGAGCTGCTCGAACAGCATGTAGAGCGTCATCACCTTGGTGATCGAGGCCGGGTGCCGGAGTGCGTCCTCGTTCACCGCGTGCAGGGTCCGTCCCGTCTTCACGTCGACGACCATTGCGGCGTAGGGCGGGTTATAGCCGCCTGATGGGCGATGATGGCGACCCCGCTTTGCGTCGGCCGGAACCGTTGCTGCGGCGATCAGAGCAGTGGCGGCCAGAAGGGCCGGCAATGCACGCGACGAGAGGGGCCGGCCTGGAACGCTACGCATCACCGCACACTGTCCTCGGTCCGGACGGCATGGGAGCCGGCCGGCAACGCACCTGAAGGGCGGAGTCGGCGGCTTTTGCCGCCGTATCCCCGCAACATCTGTCAATCAGGCTAGGAGGATGCGGTTACGGGCGGGTTAATGCGATGCACTGAAGTGTCGTCATATATTGCATCGCACCATAGGACTTGACCGATAATGCTGCATTGCACATTGTCGGACGCCGGGCGAACCATCCAGGATCGTTGCGGGCTCGGACGAACCCGTCCCGCTTCAGGGGCGTGCCCGCAGGGCACGGCGATGCCATGATGATGAAACCCTTTGACCA
The DNA here is from genome assembly GCF_019745455.1 of Methylobacterium sp. Taxonomy (GTDB): domain Bacteria; phylum Pseudomonadota; class Alphaproteobacteria; order Rhizobiales; family Beijerinckiaceae; genus Methylobacterium. The sequence goes on along the minus strand of NZ_JAIETD010000034.1, from coordinate 61,082 downwards.
GATCACCATCGACAAGGTCCGCGACATGAGCCAGGGCGGCATGGACATGATGCTCAAGAGCGTCGGTACCGTGTCCAAAACGGCCCAGACGATGGGGATCGAATGGGTGGATTATGCCAAGGACTCGATGGGCGCCGGCACCGCCGCGATGCAGGCCCTGGCCAAGGCCCCGACACCCCAGGCGGCCATGGAGATTCAGACCGCCTATCTGAAAAGCGCCTACGAGCGTTCCATGGCCCAGGCCAAGACGATGGCGGAACTCTATCAGGGCCTCGCCAAGGACATGATGAAGCCCTTCGAGGGCATGATCCCCGGCAAGGCCGCCGCTACGGCCTGAAGGTTACGGTCCCTCCTCGCCCCGCGGGGAGGATTCGCCTCAGCGAAGCCCAACTCGGCGATGCTCACTTCGGCGGGTGCGGCATCCACGGAGGCCGCCCCGCCGGACCCGGGTCTCGGACACGGTGCCGAGGAATCGGAGCGGAAGATGATGCAGGGTACGTCCCGTCCGGGACCCGACCGACATGTCTTCATCCGGACAAGTAAGCGCAGGCGACTGGCGCAGCCTGCCAACGGTATATAGATTGACGTCGATGCGAGCGCGCCTCGCCGGCGCGACCCGCGGACCAGCAGCTTCACGAGCAGCATGCCGCCAGACAGGGTCGATTCGATTCAGATGTTTCACGTCCTGATCCAGGGCGGGGCGATGACACATTGCCCCGTGGCGAGTCGCGTGCCTGCGCCGATCACGGCCGCCGATCCACGCGAGCCCGGAGGCGGCGATGACGGCCGCTCCGGCACCGCGATCATCACTCGCACCAAGACACGCACCAAGCGGCCGAGCCTCTACCGCGTGCTGCTGCTGAACGACGACTACACACCGATGGAGTTCGTCGTCCACGTCGTCGAGAAGTTCTTCAACAAGTCTCAGGAAGACGCCTACCAGATCATGATGCACGTGCATCACAATGGCGTGGGTGAGTGCGGGGTCTTCACCTACGAGGTCGCGGAGACCAAGGTGACGCAGGTCATGGACTTCGCACGCAAACACCAACATCCTCTCCAGTGCGTCATGGAAAAGAAATAGGCACCCCACACAGAGGCCCCGCTTTGCCCAGCTTCTCTCGCAGCCTAGAACAAGCTCTCCACCGCGCCCTGGCGCTCGCCGGCGAGCGCCGGCACGAATATGCGACGCTGGAGCACCTCCTGCTCGCCCTCGTGGACGACCAGGACGCCGCCGCCGTCATGCGGGCCTGCAATGTCGAGGTCGACACGCTGAAGCGCAGCCTCGTCGAATATGTCGATACCGAACTCTCCAACCTGATCGGCGACGGCCGTCAGGACGCCAAGCCGACGGCGGGGTTCCAGCGCGTGATCCAGCGCGCGGTGATCCATGTGCAATCCTCCGGTCGCGAGGAGGTGACGGGAGCGAACGTGCTCGTGGCGATCTTCGCCGAGCGCGAGAGCCATGCCGCCTACTTCCTGCAGGAGCAGGACATGACCCGCTACGACGCGGTCAACTACATCAGCCACGGCATCGCCAAGCGCCCCGGCGCTTCCGAGCCGAAGCCGGTGCGCGGCGCCGAGGAAGAATCCGCGGCCGAGCGGCCGAGCGGAGAGGAGGGCGAGCGAACCAAGAAGAAGGGCGATGCTCTCGACGCCTATTGCATCAACCTCAACAAGAAGGCCCGCGACGGCAAGGTCGATCCGCTGATCGGCCGCGAGACTGAGGTATCGCGCACGATCCAGATCCTGTGCCGGCGCCAGAAGAACAACCCGCTGCTGGTCGGCGACCCCGGCGTCGGCAAGACCGCCATCGCCGAGGGCCTCGCCCGCAAGATCATCCACGGCGAAGTGCCGGAGGTGCTCGCGGACGCGACGGTGTTCTCCCTCGATATGGGCACGCTGCTCGCCGGCACCCGCTATCGCGGCGACTTCGAGGAACGCCTCAAGCAGGTGATGAAGGAGATCGAGGCGCACCCCAACGCGGTGCTCTTCATCGACGAGATCCACACGGTGATCGGTGCCGGCGCCACCTCGGGCGGTGCGATGGACGCCTCGAACCTCCTGAAGCCTGCGCTCGCGAACGGAAGCCTGCGCTGCATCGGCTCGACGACCTACAAGGAGTACCGCCAGTACTTCGAGAAGGACCGCGCCCTGGTGCGCCGCTTCCAGAAGATCGACGTCAAGGAGCCATCGATCCCCGATGCGATCGAGATCGTGAAGGGGCTCAAGCCGTATTTCGAGGAGTTCCACAAGCTCAAGTACACGACCGATGCGGTGAAGGCCGCGGTGGAGCTTTCGGCGCGCTACATCAACGACCGCAAGCTGCCCGACAAGGCGATCGACGTCATCGATGAGACCGGGGCTTCGCAGATGCTGTTGCCGGAGGCGCGCCGTAAGCGCACCATCGGCGTCAAGGAGATCGAGGCGACCATCGCCACGATGGCCCGCATCCCGCCCAAAACCGTCTCGAAGGACGACGCCGTGGTTCTCAAGAACCTGACCGAGAACCTCGGGCGGGTGGTCTACGGCCAGTCCAATGCGATCGAGGCGCTGACCTCCGCGATCAAGCTCGCCCGTGCCGGCCTGCGCGATCCCGACAAGCCGATCGGCTCCTACCTGTTCGCCGGCCCCACCGGTGTCGGCAAGACCGAAGCGGCCAAGCAGCTCGCAGCCTCACTCGGCGTCGAGATGATCCGCTTCGACATGTCGGAATACATGGAGCGCCATACGGTCAGCCGCCTCATCGGCGCGCCGCCCGGCTATGTCGGCTTCGACCAGGGCGGTCTCCTCACCGACGGCATCGACCAGCATCCGCATTGCGTGCTGCTGCTCGACGAGATCGAGAAGGCGCACCCGGACCTGTTCAACATCCTGTTGCAGGTCATGGATCACGGCAAGCTCACCGACCACAACGGCAAGCAGGTCGATTTCCGCAACGTCATCATCATCATGACGTCGAATGCCGGCGCCGCCGACATGGCTCGCTCGGCCTACGGCTTCACGCAGACGAAGCGCACCGGCGACGACGTCGAGGCGATCAACAAGCTGTTCGCGCCGGAATTCCGCAACCGGCTCGATGCAATCATCTCGTTCGGTCACCTGCCGAAGGAAGTCGTCGCCAAGGTGGTCGACAAGTTCGTCCTCCAGCTCGAGGCGCAGCTCGCCGACCGCAACGTCACCATCGAGCTCTCCGACGAGGCCCGCGATTGGCTGGTCGAGCATGGCTACGACGACGCCATGGGCGCCCGCCCCATGGCGCGCCTGATCCAGAGCACGATCAAGACGCCGCTCGCCGACGAGGTGTTGTTCGGCCGCCTCAAGGATGGCGGTGCCGTGAAGGTTGTGGTGAAGGTGCCGGAGGAGGGCGTGAAGGACGGGCTCGGATTCGAGTTCCCGGCAGGTCCCGTCACGCCTAAGCCCGAGAAGGACGTGGCAAATGCCGCCAAGCGGCATAAGCGCGTCAAATCCCGAGCCGTCGTTCGCAAGAAGGACGACAAGGGTGGTGACGGTCCAAGCGGTTCTGGCAACGTACGCACCGTTCCGAAGGTCCCGCTCGTCAAGGCTTGAGCCTCCAACGAGTGGGAAGCTGTCGACTTCTCGTTCAGCGGCCATTAGCAAGCGCCGGGATGCGCCCGAACCACGGGCGCATCAGATGCGACGCCTAGGCGACGCTGCGGCCTACGATGACAGGGGGACGACTGGATGAGCGACTTGCATGAGGGTCCCCTCACGCCCGTCTCGACCCCGTCGGCCCCGTCCAAGCTCACCGCACGCGAGAAGCGTTGGCGGCGGCGAAGGCAACGTCACCGGTTCGAGGAGATCCTAGGCTGGATCGTGGTGCCGTTCATCATCTACGGCATCTACTGGGGCATCAGTGCCGGCTTCGACTTCCTCGGCACGAGTCCGGGCACGGTCTGGGATCAGCTCATGCAGGTCAAGCAGATGATGGAGAAGCGGGGCTGACGCCTGCCGCTTCCCCTTATCTGACCTATCCACGCCTCAACGCATGGACCGAGAACAAGCCTGCGCCGTCTGTCCAAACGGAGACCGGCTCCCATCCTGCTTCCGTCGCGAGCGTCCGGAAGCCAGCCACAGTGTATTTGTAGCTGTTTTCGGTATGGATTGATTCGCCTTCGACGAAGTGGAAGGTATGATTTCCTACCGCTACCGTCTGATCGGCAAGGCTGACGAGGTGCATCTCAATGCGCGATGCCCTTGAGTTGAAGAACGCCCGATGCGCGAAGGCCGTCGGTGCGAAGTCGCCGGCGAGTTCGCGATTGATGCGCGTCAGCAGGTTGAGGTTGAATGCCGCCGTCACGCCGGCCGCGTCGTCGTAGGCGGCATTGAGGACGCCGCTGTCCTTCACGAGGTCGACGCCGACGATGAGCGTGGCGCCGCGCCCGAGCACGCGTCCGAAATGGGCAAGGAGGCGCGCTGCCTGCGGCGGCTCGAAATTACCGATCGTCGATCCCGGGAAGAACCCCGCTACCGCCTCGCCGTTCAGATCGTCCGGAAGAGTGAACGGCCGCGTGAAATCGGCTGCTACTGGGGCGATGGCGATGTGCGGGAAATCCATCGCCAGAGCATCGGCCTCGCTGCGCAGGAAGCTCTCAGAAACGTCGACCGGGACGTAGGCTGAAAGATCAGGAAGGTGCTTGAGCAGGCGACGGACCTTCACTGTCGAGCCGCTTCCGAACTCGACGAGATCGGCTCGGCGCGGTAGTGCCGCTGCGATGGACGGGCCGTTGTCGTCGAGAATGCCGAGTTCGGTGCGGGTCGGGTAATATTCCGGCTGTCGCGTGATCGCCTCGAACAGATCCGAGCCCGCCGCGTCGTAAAAATACTTTGCCGACAGATACTTCTGTCTCGCCGACAGACCTTCCACGACGTCGAGGAGGAATTGCTGCGCGGGCGGAACTGGTTCAACCGGCGCGGCATCGGTGAAGACGGGGTTGATGGTCAAGGGGTCGTCTCCAGCTACGCAGGGTGAAACGCTGCGCCGATCTTCAGGCGCGATAGTCGGACAGCCGGAGCCCAGTGAACTGCCAGCGCTGATGCGGATAGAAGAAGTTGCGGTAGCCGATCCGTGCATGGCCAACCGGCGTCGCCACTGACGAGCCGCGCAGAACGAACTGGTTCGACATGAACTTGCCGTTGTACTCGCCGAGCGCGCCTGAGACCGGGCGGTATCCGGGATAGGCGGTGTAGGCGCTGCGGGTCCATTGCCAGACTGAGCCGAAGGCGTCGGCGAGCGTGCCCTCACGGGCCGCGACTTCCCATTCGAACTCCGTCGGCAGGTCGCGCCCTGCCCAACGGGCAAATGCATCGGCCTCGTAATAGCTGATGTGGGTGACCGGCAAAGCTGGGTCGACGGGCATGAGGCCGGCCAGCGTCATGGTCATCCAGACGTCCGTTTCGCGGCGCCAGTAGCCGGGCGCTTCCCAGCCTTCCGATTGGGCTGCGATCCATCCATCCGAGAGCCAGAGCTCCGGACGAGTATAGCCGCCATCTTCCATGAAGGCCTGCCACTGCTCGTTGGTGACGAGTGCGCGGTCGATGGAACACGGCAGGATAAGCACGTCGTGGCGGGGGGATTCGTTGTCGAACGAGAAACCATCGCCCTCGTGGCCGATGCGGGTCACGCCGCCTGGTAGTTCGACCGTCCCGGCGGCCGGTTCAGGACGCGGAAAACGCCACTCGCCGTCGTAGGCCGGTGCGAGCGGGTTCTGACCGAAGGCGTGAAGGATATCGGTGACCAGCAACTCTTGGTGCTGCTGCTCATGATAAAGGCCGATCTCGACCACCGGCAGCATGGCCTCGAACGCCTCGTCCGATGCTTCTACGAGGAGTGTCTCGACCGCCCCGTCCACATGCGCGCGATACGCGCCCACTTCCTCTGACGTCGGGCGCGTGATGAGGCCACGCATGATCCGCGGTTGGCGCGGGCCGGCGGCGACGTAATAGGAATTGAAGAGGTAGTGCAGCCGCTCGTCATAGATGCGGTAGGCCGGCAACTGCTCGCGCAGCAGGAACTGCTCGAAGAACCACGTCGTGTGGGCCCGATGCCATTTGGTTGGGCTCGCATCGGCCATGGACTGGACCTGCTGGTCCTCCGCCGACAGCGGAGCTGCCCGCCGCTCGGTCTCGTCACGGACATGCCGGAATGCGGCAATCCAGGCTGCGCGATCGAGCGGCCGCGCCGATAGCGGCGGCGGCGGAAAGGCAGGGCGGGCGGGTCGAGAGTCGCGTAGAGCGGCCGTGGCTGCCATGTCGAACCATCCTCCATCGGGTGTGGAGGACATATGTTCCCGCGGCGTTTCGGCAACGGCCGCGCTGCGGTTACCTTTGCCGCGGCACTGCCGGACGCCGATACGGAGCCTTTTTCTTGCCCCGGTAAGCTGCCCTTAACCGCATGGCGCCGACATTCGTGTGTCATCGGGTGTCGCGCGAGACTCTCATGCCGATCGATCTCATGGCTGGAACCACTGCACTCGGGGCGGCGACGGAATCCATCCAGGAGCCGACGATTCTCCTGTTCGATTCAGGACTTGGCGGCCTGACCGTGTTCGAGCAGGTGCGCCGGGCAAGACCCGATGCCCGCTATCTCTACGTCGCAGACGACGCGGCTTTTCCTTACGGACGCCTTCCTGAGCCCATACTTATCGAGCGGGTCATCGCCGTCATGGAACGGCTGATCGGAAAGCATGCGCCGGATCTCGTCGTCGTCGCGTGCAACACCGCTTCGACACTCGTGCTGCCATCCCTGCGAGAGCGCTTCACGTCTTCCTTCGTCGGCGTCGTCCCTCCGATCAAGCCAGCGGCGGCGGCGACGCGCTCCAGTCTGATCTCGCTGCTCGCAACGCCTGGTACGGTGGCGCGAGCCTATACCCACGATCTCATCGCGACCTATGCTTCCGCCTGCAATGTCACGCTTGTCGGTGCACCGAACCTCGCCAATTTCGCCGAAGCCGAGCTAGCCGGTTCGGCAGTCGACGATGAAGCTGTTTCGCGTGAGATTGCCGGCTGCTTTGTGACAGCCGATGACGGACGCCGCACCGACGTGGTCTGCCTCGCCTGCACCCATTACCCGCTCTTGCTGCCAAGATTTGAGCTCCTGGCCCCGTGGCCAGTGACCTGGATCGACCCGGCTCCCGCGATCGCGAAGCGTGTCCTTCACCTCCTCGGAGCGTCTCCGCCCGAGCCAGACCGGATGAGCAAGCCGGTGCGTGCAATATTCACCGGTGGAGAAGGCGTAAGCACCGCACTGCGTCACTCGCTGGCCAGCCGAGGTCTGCGCGAAGTTGCGATCGAGGCGATGCCGCTGAGTGGCATCGCCTCCTGATTCAATTGACCCAAGGCTGCTTCTGAAGTACGGACGCGCTGCTGGCGGGGCTCCGATGAGGGGCCCCGTCGCATTTTCATACGCACCCGTGGGCGGCTTCGCGTCGCCCTGTCGTCCCGTTTCATCCGGGAAGAGGAGGGCGCGTTCCTCGTATCTCACTCGTTGAGAGGAATCGCGATGTCGAAACGCATTCAGGCGAAGCACAAGCTCGATCGCCGCATGGGCCAGAATATCTGGGGCCGCCCCAAGAGCCCCGTGAACCGGCGCGAATATGGCCCTGGCCAGCACGGTCAGCGCCGCAAGGGCAAGATGTCCGACTTCGGCACGCAGCTGCGCGCCAAGCAGAAGCTCAAGGGCTATTACGCCAACATCACCGAGAAGCAGTTCCGCCGCTACTACGCCGAGGCGATCCGTCTACGCGGCGATTCGGGCGAGAACCTCGTCGGCCTGCTCGAGCGCCGCCTCGATGCCGTCGTGTACCGCGCGAAGTTCGTACCGACCCCGTTCGCGGCGCGTCAGTTCGTCAACCACGGCCACGTCAAGGTCAACGGCGTGCGCGTCAACATCGCGAGCTACTTGGTGAAGCCGGGTGACGTGATCGAGGTGAAGGAAGCCTCGAAGCAGCTCGAGATCGTCGTCGTCGCTACGCAGCTCGCCGAGCGCGATGTCCCTGACTACATCGAGGTCGACCACTCCAAGATGACCGCCCGCGTGACCCGCGTGCCCGGTCTCGGCGAGGTTCCCTATCCCGTCCAGATGGAGCCGAACCTCGTGATCGAGTTCTACTCACGCTGAGTTCTGCGACGCGGTTTTTTCCGCTGTCGAGAATTGAAAGGGCCGCCCTGGGCGGCCCTTTTTTCGTCGTCTGGTCTCACACACCCGGCCGTGCCGGTGCGAAGGACCGTCCGATCAGGGAGAAGGTTTCACAGTCGTGCTCGACTGAGGCACGGCCTTCATGGCGCGCGCCGCGCTGGCAGCGCTCGGCGGCAGGTTCACCTCGTTGCCTGACGAGGAGTCCGGCGAAACGGACTTGAATGCCTCAGGGCTGTTCTGGCGATCGCGGCCGAAGGCGTAGCCCGCATTCACCCCGCCATATAACCCCGTGAAGTCGTCGGCTTTCGCTGTGCTCCCTCGATCGATCGAGAGAGCCGTCAGACAGGCGATGGCGCAAAGAGTCCGTCCAGGCATGCTTTCGCTCACTCCGGATTCCAACGAGAAACGGCGACCTCTCGGCCGCCGTTCTGTACCTTGCAGATCATGATGACGGTAACGGGGCGAACCCTATCACCAAGAGACGATCAATCGTCGACCTGAACGCTCTGGGCTTCGCGGCCCTTCTGACCTTCGACGACGCCGAGTACGACCTGCTGGCCTTCGGCCAGCGAATCGAGGCCAGCACGTGACAGGGCCGAACGGTGAACGAAGACGTCCTTGCCGCCGTCGTTGACAGACACGAAACCGAAGCCCTTGGCCGGATCATACCACTTCACAGTGCCGGTCATCTCGGTGGAGGGGCCGCTGGCGAAACGCCCACCACCGCCACCGCCACCGCCGCCACCGCCACCGCCGTAGCGGTCGCCACCGCCACCGCCGCCATAGCCGCCACCGCCGCCGCCGTAACGGTCACCACCACCGAATCCGCCGGTGCGGGGTCCGCGGGCCTCACGCGGCGGGGGAGCCGCTTCAGCCGTGGACGTGTCGACGCTGGTCACGTCGGTCACCTGGGGACCCTTCTGGCCTTGAGCGGTATGAACCGTCAGGCGGGTGCCCGGAAGGAGGTCGGCATGACCCGCAGCCTCGACGGCGCGGATGTGGAGGAAGGCATCGCCCGAACCGTCGGCCAGCTCGACGAAACCGAAGCCCTTCTCCTTGTTGAACCACTTGACCGTCGCGTCGCGCTCCGGTCCGGAGGGGGCTGCCGCTGCGCGCGGGGGACCACGGTCGAAACCGCCGCCACCGAAGCCACCGCCGAAGCCACCGCTCGGGGGAGCCTGATCCGGCCACCGAGGCTCGGCTCCACCCTCATCGAAGCCGCGCTTCTGCGGCCCCCTGAAATCACGACCACGTCCCATCGAAAGCTCGCCAAAAACCGTTCCGCCGTCCATTAGTCTTCAAGACACCGTGAACGCGCCGTCCCAGACAGGCCGCGAAACACAGAATCGTTACCCTCGGCAGCGGTAACCAAGAATAACGCCCTAGTCCTGACCGAAAGCTGCCGCAATCGCAAGACGCATCTGGTGTCGGAGTGGCCCGTTCCTGCACTTTCCGGCCTAGCCTCCCGCTTTTTTGCAGGTTCGCGCAACCCTTCTGCAGATGGCTGCGAGGATACCGGACGATTCGAGCGATCACATTAGGAAAGAAAAAAGGCTGGCCGGGCTAGGGTTTCGGTGACGCGCTGAAGAGCCTGCGCGAGGCCGAACACACGATCGATGATCGCAACCCCGTCATTTCCCGACCTGTCGGCCCTTGTCGTCGACGAAAGCCTGTATATCCGGCGTATCGTGCGCGACATGCTCATGCGCGTCGGGATCAAGCGGGTTCTCGAGGCTCCGGACGGCGCTGAGGCGCTCGGCGTACTGGCCGAGAGCAAGCCCGACCTCACGATCATCGACTGGGATCTCGCGATCCTCTCCGGCGAGGAGTTCATCCGCCTCGCCCGCACGCCGATGACGTCTCCCTCGCCGACCGTGCCGATCATCTTGATGCTGGCGCAGCCGCGCCGCAACGTCGTTGATCGCGCCATCTCCATCGGCGTCAACGAGATCATCGCCAAGCCATTCTCTCCGAAGACGCTTTGGTCGCACCTCGACGAGGTGATCAACCGGCCGCGCCCCTTCTCGCAGGTCAAGAGCCTGTTGCGACCGGTGCCGCGGATGGCGGCTGGCGGCAAGGGCTGAGGGCTCCCCGGCATTGTCCCGGAGCGCTGCCGCAGGAACTCTTTGCAGTTCCCCGCAAGCCCTGTAGTTTCGGTCACGAATGATGGCCGGGGCGGCGCGCCCCGAGCCGCGACCGAGGAATCTGGCGCCCCGATGAGGGAAGAGAGTGCGGCGACACTGCCGGCCCCGCCCGCCGGCCAGCCGACGGGCGACGAGGTTTCCGGTGCCCGGCTCGTCACCTCGGGCGGCCCAACGCGTATTGGCCGCCGCAATGCCTATGCGGCCCTCGATCTCGGCACCAATAACTGCCGCCTTCTGATCGCGGAGGCTGCCGCATACGGCTTCCGGGTCGTGGACGCCTTCTCACGGATCGTCAGGCTCGGGGAAGGGCTCGGCACCTCCGACAGGCTGAGCGAGGCCGCGATTGCCCGTACTCTCGAAGCCCTCAGGATCTGCCGCTCGAAGATGGAAGCCCGCGGCGTCGTCCGGGCCAAGATCATCGCCACCGAAGCCTGCCGTCTCGCCGTGAACGGCGCAGATTTCGTCGAGCGTGTGCGTGACGAGGTCGGCCTCGATCTCGAGATCGTCGATCGCCAGACCGAGGCCTATCTGGCCGTTACCGGCTGTGCCGCGCTGGCCGATCCTTACGCGGAATCCGTGGTGATCTTCGATATCGGCGGCGGATCCACCGAGATCGCATGGCTCGATGGCGCCGCCACCAACCCTTCGACCGATCCGACGTTGCGCATCCGCGCCTGGGATTCGCTTCCCGTGGGCGTCGTGACGCTGGCCGAGCGCCATGGCGGTGCCGAAGTGACGCGGCTGATGTTCGAAGGCATGGTCGAGGAGGTCGCGGACCTCCTGTCGCGGTTTGCCATCCGTGCGGCCCCCGCGGCCAATGCCCGCCATTTCCACCTGCTCGGAACCTCCGGCACGGTGACGACCCTCGCCGCCATGCATCTGCGCCTCGCCCGCTACGAACGTCGACGCGTCGACGGGCTGTGGATGAGCGACGGCGAGGTCAGCGGCGCGATCGACGATCTCCTCGATACGCGGCTCGACCAGCGAGCCGACAACCCCTGTATCGGACGAGACCGCGCCGACCTCGTCCTCGCCGGCTGCGCCATCCTGGAAGCGATCCGCCGCGCTTTTCCGTCTGAACGCCTGCGGATCGCTGATCGCGGCCTGCGTGAAGGTCTGTTGATGAACATGATGCGTGAGGACGGCGTCTGGCGCCGTGGATCTGGCCGGTGACAGACAGGAGAGGCGCCGGAGGCGGCCTTCGCGGCGAGCTCAAGCAGCGGGTGAAGACCGGTCGCGGGCGCACCGCGTCGCAGAAGCGATGGCTGGAGCGCCAGCTCAACGACCCCTACGTAGCACGGGCCAAACGCGAGGGTTACCGATCCCGCGCGGCGTTCAAGCTCCTCGAGATCGACGAGCGCTTCAAGATCCTGAAGCCCAACCAGCGGATCGTCGATCTCGGCGCAGCGCCGGGCGGTTGGTCGCAGGTAGCGGCGAAGGTCGTCGGCCCCGGCGGCCGCATCGTCGGGATCGACCTCCTGGAGATCGAGCCGATGGTGGGGGTCGAATTCATTACCCTCGACTTCCTCGATCCGGCGGCGCCGGAACGGCTCACGGACCTCCTGGGCGGGAAGGCGGATCTTGTCCTGTCCGACATGGCGGCGAATACGACAGGCCACAAGCAGACCGACCACCTGCGCATCATCGGCCTCGCCGAGACCGCGGCTGAATTCGCACGCGAGATCCTGGCTCCCGGTGGCGCCTATCTCGCCAAGGTTTTCCAGGGCGGTACCGAAGGTACGCTGCTTGCCGACCTCAAACGAGATTTCGCGGTGGTCCGCCATGTGAAGCCGAATGCTAGCCGTGCGGATTCGAGCGAGTTGTACGTCCTCGCGACCGGCTATCGCGGCCAGAGCCTGCAGGACCGTACGATCGAAGAGAAGAGTTGAGGCGATCCCGACAGACGGATGGTTCTTGGTGGGGAACCCCGCGTGGCTGTGAGCGCTGTTCAAGCCGATGGCCCCATGCAGGCCAGTTCAAGGTGATGAACCAAGAGGTGGCACGATGCCCCGATATTATTTCGGTACGCAGATCGGCGAGGTCCATATTACCGATCCGAGTGGGCAGCAGCTTCGTGACGCCGACCATGCCTGGCAGACGGCCCGCGATACGATCATGGCGACGTTGCGTGAAGCGAAGGATCAGCCTCGACTGTTCTCGGCCGTCCTCGTGGTCACGGACGAAGATGGAGAGATCGTCTTCGAATTTCCGTTCGCCGAAGCGATGGCGTTAGAGACCACCCAGGATGCCGTCTTGCACTGACCATCCGCATTGAACGCTTTTTCAAATAGAGTCTCGACGGTTAGCTTATCGACACGGTCCGTTCCGCTTCCGAGAAACGATCCTTTCGGGCGTTCTGGCGCCGAAGGTTCCGTCCGCCGATGACGATCGGATATGCGTGATCTGGAAACCGGCCCCGTTACTGGAAGTTAAAAGTGAGAGGTCTCGGTCGGGAGTCATAGTGTGCCGCGTTATACGATTGACACGAATGACGACGAATTGCTGGTCGAAGGCGACGATGCCGAAGGCCTGACGGATGTGGAGGCGGCTCGGAGAGCTGCGCTCTCGGTGCTGCCCGACATGGCTCGCGAGAAGCTCCCCGATGGAGACAGGCGAACCTTCTGTGCCAGCGTTCGCGACGAAGAGGGACGCGTAGTCTACAAGGCGACCCTCACGCTCGTCGGAGAGTGGCAAACCTTGTGATCGCAGCAAGGGGCGATGCGACTGTCGGCGACGCTCGCGGCTTCCAGGGCAATTCATTCCTTCATCGTCGGCCAAGTTTTGATAGCCGTGCGCGGTTCGGTCAGTCGTCGAGATGAAGATAGGCCGGGTCGTATTGCGCCAATCTCACCAGCGCCCCCCAGTCGCGGATCACCAGATCGTTGCCATGGTATGCGATCAGCCCGTTGGCTCTCAGGTCTTGCAATACGCGATTGACGTGGACGTTCGACACGCCGATCGCATCGGCGATCTCGTTTTGGGTCGGCGCCATCTCGCAGCGGTACTCGCTGGCGAGGCCAACCGCATGCAGCTTCAGGTAGATCTCGCAGAATAGGTGGGCGATGCGGCCATGGGTCGACCGGCGGCCGATATTCGTCATCCACTCGCGTGCGATCGATGAATCGATCAGGGTGTCGCGCCAAAGCGCCATCGTCAGCCCGGGAAAGCGGGCCGTGAGATCCCGAAGGGCATCATGGGGGATGAAGGCGACTGTCGAGGGCGTCAGAGCCGCAAGGTTGTGATCCATCACGCGCAGGTGCAGGCTCTGCAGATCGGGAATATCGCCTGGCACGTACAGCGAAAGGATCTGTCGCTTGCCGTCGTCGAGGAGCTTGTAACGGAAAGCCCAGCCCTGCAGGAGCAGGCAGCATTGCGACGGCCTGTCGCCTTCGCGCACGATGTCTTCATGCGCGTCGATTCGCTTGCGGGTTATGGGGAGGCTGTCCAGGGCCTGCCGCTCATCGGGTGAGAGCTGGGCTATGCTCTCTAGCTTTCGGATCATTGGAACGATGTCGGCGCCCGATGCAAAGGCCATGTATGCTGCACGGGGGTTGCAGGCGAAAGCGCACGCGGCTCCCCTCATCCGCGCCTGCTATCGATAGCGGATGATGAGTGAAGCTATCACGAACCGAAATGACCTCGGCAAGAGTTCGCCTCCTGTCACAAACCTCCTGGTGGTTGTACGCCTCTAGCCGCCGCGAAGCCGCGGCTCCGTCCATCGAACCTTGGAGAACCCCGGAGCCCCTCTGAAGCAGGTGCTATCCTCGCGAGAAGTCGCGGCGCGTGAGCGCCGCGTCGACGAGAACGTCATTTCGGCATCAGATCCTGGGCCTGCTTGACCGCCTCGCGGCAAGACCCGTCTCCCTTGGCATTGAGGTCCACCGCCCGCTGCAGTGCCATCTTTGCCTGGGACGTCTTGTCCTCTGATGAGAGGCTCGCTCCGGCCGATGCTGTTCCGCCCTGGGCTGCCGCTGCGGCGGCCGTAGGCCTGTTCTCCGACTGACGGCGGACATCTTCCGGTGAGGTTGCGATCCGGCCGCTCCCGACCGCATCCGCCTGACCCGCTCCGGTGGCAGCGCCCACCGATCCGGAAACACCGCCGACTGTGCCCGGCGATCCACCGCTTTCGCGGGAGGCGCCGCCCTTCTGTGCCCGATCCGTCTCCGACGTTCCGATAGGTTTATCCGTGCTACCTGTCGTGCCGGCTGTCGCGCCTTGACCGGACGTATTGCTCGGACCCTTCCGCTGGCCGTAATCGGGTTCGGATACCGGTGCCCCAAGGCCGACCTGGGTACCAAGCGTCCGTTTCACCTTGGCAATATCGTCGGTGCAGGGGCCGCCTTCCTGCGCATGGGAAGCCACACTCGACAGGCTGGCAACCGAGAGCACCGCCGCTCCGAAGATCATGTTGAACCGCGCCATGTGCTTTCCTCCAAGCATTATCGTGATTTCTCATCAACCTCCGACAGAAGGGAGGTGTTCATCGTGGAGGATGCCGATGCGTCGAGCAGCAACGATGCGGTGACGTCACGTCGGCGGCCGGACCATTCCAGACCCCATGACCGTGAGAAGAGGAACGTCGGGTCTGGGGGCGAGGTTGGCCGTTAGTGGAGGGAGGCCGCAATGACGGATCGGGAAACGACGAAGCCGGCTGACGAGGCCGTACCGGGAACTGAGGGCACCGGCGAAGACCTATGCCCAGCTTGCAGCGGGTCTGGAAGCATCGACTCGCGGCCCTGTGTCGATTGCGATGGCACGGGCAAGATTACGAGCGGGATCGGCGGAGGGTGAGCGCATAGCCGCCCAATTCGCGGGTTTGGATTGGCTCTCTGCGAAGGGCGCCCGCACCCGGGTCTTGTCTGAACACGACGGTACGCAGCCGAAACTCGTCTCCGGCTCAGCATGTTCGACGATTGCCGGCGATCGGCGAGGCTCAGTAGGAGCGTGGTGCCCAGGGACGGAATCGAACCGCCGACACTGCGATTTTCAGTCGCATGCTCTACCAACTGAGCTACCTGGGCAAAGGCAAAACCGCTCGGCGGCTCGGCCTGAGTGGCGCGTATAAGGAGTGAGAACCGCCGTGTCCAGCCTCGTCGTGCACGGTCCCTTTGGAGCGTTTCCGGACTATTGCGACGGTTCGGTCCCTCCCGGCTTCGGGGCGTCCTCTTCTTCGTCGATCGGGGTCGGGATAGCGTAGCGGTCCGTCAGCCAGCGTCCGAGATCGACGTCGGCGCACCGCGCCGAGCAGAACGGCTGGAACTCGGGTTTCGCCGGCTTGGCGCAGACAGGGCAAGGCGGAGTTGCCACCGGCGAAAACTTTCGATCGTTCATTCGACGGCTCCCCACCTCTCGCGTATCGGAAATCCCTCGCCCTCGAGCAATGCCAGCGTCTCGTAGAGCGGAAGGCCGACCACGGCACTGTGCGAGCCCACCAGCTTCACGACGAAGGAGCCGGCGAGCCCCTGGATGGCATAGCCCCCCGCTTTGCCGCGCCACTCCCCCGAAGCGAGATATCGTTCGATGTCCCGCGAGGAGAGGCGCTTGAAACGAACGCGTGTCTCGACCAGTCGTTCGCGACGCTGATCCTTCGGCGACAGCATGCAGATCGCCGTGAAGACGCGGTGCTGGCGCCCGGACAGAAGCCGCAGGCAATCGGCAGCCTCGTCCGGCAACTCGGCTTTGGGCAGGATTCGCCTGCCCACCGCGACGACGGTGTCCGCCGAGACGATGTAGGCCTCGCGCATGTCGTCGCGCCGGCGCGCGGCCTCCGCCGCGACCGTCAGCTTGGCACGAGCGAGACGACGAGCATGTTCGCGCGGCGATTCGCCCTTCAGCGGGGTCTCGTCGACATCTGCCGGCAGCAGCGCCGAGGGCTCGATGCCGGCCTGCTGCAGCAGCGCGAGGCGGCGCGGGGAGGCGGATGCGAGGACGAGCCGGTTCTGCTGAACGGCGGGGGCGGGGACGGGCGGCTCGGTCTGGTTCATCGTGGCAGGCAAGCCGGCATGGTGTGTCTGGTCCATCGCAGGAAAGGGGAAGCCGGTCGATGCCGGGGTGCCCCAAGTCGGGCGGCGCCTCGGCGGAGCGGCGGGACGCTACTGGAAAGCGGGCGGCTTGTGAACGCGCAGCCGCGACGACCCGGTCGGCGAGGGAGGAGCGACAAGAGCACCGAGTTCGATGTGCGTATGCCCATCGTGCGCATCACGGGCCGCCCGGGGGGGCTCGCACAGAATGTTCTAGCCATCTGCATGCAGGCAATAACTTTAGTCTTCCGATGTCAGAAAATAAATAAATCAGATCTTTTGACACGGAAGTCCCGGTGTTTATCTTCCAGGAAGATCGAAAATCGATCGATGTAGGCAGCTTCTGCTTCACTTCAGGGTGATAGAGGGCTGCAATACGGTCGGCATGCAAACCGGAAACAAGCCGGTTCGATCTCATCCTCATCGTTAGAGACGCCCCTGATGCCCCTTCGGATCGTCGCCTTTTCCGGCAACACCCATCGTCCTTCGCGGACGCGCGCTCTCGTCGAGACCATCGCGGCGGAGGTCGGGCGGCTGCGGCCGGCCGAGTGCAAGATCTACGATCTCGTCGATGCGGGGCCGGGGATCGCCGTGGCGAGCCGCTCGGCGCTGCCGCTTCCTGCAGCGCGGATCATCGAGGCGATCGAAGGCGCCGATGCGCTGATCGTCGGAACGCCGGTCTACAAGGGTTCCTACTCGGGCTTGTTCAAGCACATCTTCGATTTCGTCGAGCCGGACGCGCTCGCGGGCAAGCCGGTCATTCTCGCCGCCACTGGCGGTGGGGCTCGCCACGCCCTCGTCGTCGAGCATGCCTTGCGGCCGCTCTTCGGATTCTTCACTGCCCATACCGCGCCGACCGCCGTCTATGCCGGCGATGACGACATCGTCGACGAGGTCGTGGTCGATGGAGGGGTACTGGCACGTGCGCAGGCCGCTGCGGCCGATCTCGGCCTTCTTCTCGATGCGGGCCGGCTGTCGCTGGCCGGCCTCGCCGCCGTCGCCGCACGCTAGGACCGGGCTCACATGCTGACCCGACGCTCACTTCTGGCGACCGCGCTCGTGGGCGCTGCCCTGCCGCATGCAGCCCGCGCTGCGGACACGACCTTCCGCATCGGGTACCAGAAGAACGGCATCCTCGTCGTCGCCAAGGAACAGGGTGCGATCGAGGCCAAGCTGAAGCCCCTCGGCGTCACCGTGAGCTGGGTCGAGTTTTCCTTCGGCCCGCCGCTCCTCGAAGCCCTCGGCCTCAACAGCATCGCCTTCGGACAGACCGGGGACGCGCCGCCGATCTTCGCACAGGCGGCTGGGTCGAATCTCGTCTATGCGGCGGCCCAGCCGGGCGGCGGTTCGGGCTCGGCGATCCTCCTGCCGAACGGCTCGCCGATCCGAACCCTGGCCGAGCTCAAGGGCAAGCGCGTCGCCTTCGCCAAGGGATCGAGCGCACACAACTTCATCATCGCCGCGCTGGAGAGCGCGGGACTGACCTACAAGGACATCGAGCCCGTCATCCTGGCGCCTGCCGACGGCGCCGCCGCCTTCGCTCGGGGCGCTGTGGATGCCTGGACGGTATGGGACCCCTACTTCGCCATTGCCGAGCGGGGGGAGGGCGTGCGGGTCCTCGTGCAGGCCTCGGACATCATCCCGACGAACAACTTCTTCCTCGCCAACAAGACCTATGCCCAGGCCAATCCGGCCATCGTCGCCGCCGCCATCGAGGCGCTCAGCGAGGTCGCCGTCTGGTGCGAGGCCAACAGGAGCAAGGTCGCGTTCAGCCTGTCGAAGGTCACCGGAGTGCCCCTCGATGCCACCGAGCGAACGGTCGGGCGCATCCGCTACACCATCGCGCCGATGAACGCCGGCGTCGTCGCCGAGCAGCAGCGCATCGCCGACCGCTTCCACGCCCTCGGCGTGATCCCGCGACCGATCCGCGTCGCCGACATCGTCTGGACGCCGCCCGGCGAAACGCCGGGGAACGGGTGAGCGCCATGGCTGATTCCGCGATTCCCTACCCGACCCGCAATACTGTTCTGCCGTCCCGGATCAGGCTTCCGCGGCTCGACCTGCGGGGCTTGGTGCCCTGGCTCCTGCCGGCGGCCGTGATCTTCGGCTGGCAGGCCGCCGCCTCGCTCGGGCTCGCCTCGACCCGTTTCATGCCTGCGCCCCTCGACGTGGCGGCCGCCGGCTGGAATCTCGGGCGTACCGGAGAACTCTGGACCAATCTCTGGGTCAGCTTCGCGCGGGCCGCATCCGGGTTCCTGGTGGGTGGCGGCATCGGACTGGCGTTCGGGCTCGCCAACGGCCTCTCCCGGATCTCCGAGAGGCTCACCGACACGACGCTGCAGATGGTGCGCAACGTGCCCCATCTCTCGCTGATACCCCTGGTGATCCTGTGGTTCGGCATCGACGAGGGCGCCAAGCTCTTCCTCGTGGCTTTGGGCGTGTTCTTCCCGATCTACGCCAACACGCTGCACGGTATCCGCTCGGTGGATCCGCAACTCATCGAGATGGGCCGGGTCTACGGCATGTCGCGCTTCGAGCTGTTCCGCCGGGTGGTTCTGCCCGGCGCGTTGCCCTCGATCTTCGTCGGCCTTCGCTATGCCCTCGGCGTCATGTGGCTGACCCTCATCGTCGCCGAGACGATCGCGGCCAATTCCGGCCTCGGCTACATGGCGATGCAGGCCCGCGAGTTCATGCTCGTCGACACCGTCGTGCTGGCGATCCTGATCTATGCCGCCCTCGGCAAAGCCGCCGACAGCCTGACGCGGCTCCTCGAGCGGACCTGCCTCTCCTGGAACCCGGCCTATCGCAACGCCTGATCCGCCAGACCCGCGCCCCTCGACGAGATCACCATGACCGCATCCGCAGCCTTCCATTTCCGCGACATGGCCGGCCAGAATCGCGCTGAGCAGGCAAGGACCGAGCGGGAGGGGAACGAACGAGCCCGTTTCGCCAGCGGCCCACCCCTTCGCCAGACGGAGGGCAGAGGCTCGGCCGTGACGCTGCGGGGCGTCACCAAGGCGTTCGAGGGCGGCGCGCCGGTCATCAAGAATCTCGACCTCGATATCCCGGCGGGGCAGTTCGTTGCCATCGTCGGCCGCTCCGGCTGCGGCAAGAGCACCCTGCTGCGGCTCATCCTCGGCCTCGAGACGCCTAGCGCCGGAGAGGTCACGGTCGGTGACGGGAGCGGGCGTTCGACGCAGCGGATCATGTTCCAGGAGCCGCGCCTCCTCCCCTGGGCACGGGTCATCGACAACGTCGCCGTCGGGCTCGATCGCAGCGGCGGCCGGGTGCAGCGCCGGGCGCGGGCCAGTGCGGTGCTCGACGAGGTCGGGCTCGGCGCGAAGGCCGGCGTCTGGCCCGCGACCTTGTCGGGCGGTCAGCGCCAGCGCGTGGCCCTGGCGCGCGCCCTCGTCAGCCGCCCCGCTCTCCTCGCCCTCGACGAGCCGCTCGGCGCCCTCGACGCCCTGACCCGCATCGACATGCAGTCGATGATGGAGCGGATCTGGCGGACGCAAGGCTTCACCGCCATCCTCGTCACGCACGACGTCGGCGAGGCGGTGGCACTCGCCGACCGCATCCTCGTTATCGAGGCCGGTGGCATCGCCCTCGACGTTCCCGTGGACGCCGCCCGGCCGCGTCGCCGCGGCGATCCTCATCTTGCGGCGCTGGAAGGCCGCATCCTCGATCATCTGCTCGGCCGCCGCGCCTGAGCATCGTTCCCTTTGGAGTTACCGATGACCGGACAGACCGACGTTCTCTGGTTCCTGCCGACACATGGCGACGGGCGCTATCTCGGCGCCGCCGAGGGCGCCCGCGAGGTCTCGCTGAACTATCTGCGTCAGATTGCGCAAGGAGCCGACGACCTCGGCTATTACGGCGTGCTGCTGCCGACAGGCCGCTCCTGCGAGGATTCCTGGGTCGTCGCCTCCGCGCTGGTGCCTCTCACCAAGCGCCTGCGCTTCCTCGTCGCCGTCCGCCCCGGCCTGCAGGAGCCCTCCATGGCCGCGCGCATGGCCGCGACGCTCGACCGGCTTTCCGAGGGCCGCCTCCTCATCAACGTCGTCACCGGCGGCGATCCGGTGGAACTGCGCGGCGACGGCGTCTTCCTCGACCATGACGAGCGTTACGCCGTCACCGACGAGTTCCTCCACATCTGGCGGGGCCTGATGGCCGGCGAAACCGTCAGCTTCGAGGGCAAGCATCTCAGGGCCGAGAACGGCCGGGTTATCTTCGGGCCGGTGCAGCAACCCTACCCGCCGCTCTATTTCGGCGGCTCCTCGCCGGCAGGGATCGAGGTCGCAGCCGAGCATTGCGACGTCTATCTCACCTGGGGCGAGCCCCCGGCCGGCGTCGCCGAGAAGATCGCCACGGCCCGTGCCGCCGCCGAGAAGCGGGGCAAGTCCTTCTCCTACGGTATCCGCCTGCACGTCATCGTCCGGGAGACCGAAAGCGCCGCCTGGGAAGCGGCCGAGAGCCTGATCTCGCGTCTCGACGACGAGACCATCGCCAAGGCGCAGGCGACGCTCAAGCGGCAGGATTCCGTCGGCCAGAGCAGGATGATGGCGCTGCATGGCGGCGACCGCTCGAAGCTCCTGGTCTCGCCCAACCTCTGGGCGGGCGTCGGCCTCGTGCGCGGCGGCGCCGGCACGGCCCTCGTCGGCTCGGCAGACCAGGTCGCAGACCGGATGAAGGAGTACATCGAGCTCGGCATCGATCGCTTCATCCTGTCGGGCTACCCGCATCTCGAAGAGGCCTACCGCTTCGCCGAGCTCGTCTTCCCGAAGCTTCCCCTGCGCTCCACCACGGGTGCCGCCCGCGGCAATGCCCGCAACGACGGGCCGTTCGGCGAGGTCATGGCCAACGACCTCGTTCCGACGCGCCGCATTTCCGCTCACTGACCGCTCGCTGAGAAGGACCGATCCGATGCCGACCTCCACCCGCGTCCTGCGCGGCCTCGCACGTCGTTCCTGGCGGCTCCTCGCGGTCTTCCTTCTCGCCTGCGTCGCCGTCGGGACGGCGCAGGCGCAGGAGCGTGTGATACGAATCGGGTATCAGAAATACGGCACGCTGGTCCTGCTCAAGGGGCGCGGCACCCTGGAGCCCCGGCTCGAAGCCCTCGGTTACCGCGTGGCATGGTCGGAATTCCCCTCCGGGCCGCCGCTTCTGGAAGCCCTGAACGCCGGCGCCATCGATGTCGGCGCCGCCGGCGAGACCCCGCCGATCTTCGCGCAGGCAGCGAGCGACGTCCTGACCTATATCGGCCACGAGCCGGCAGCGCCGCGCGGCGAGGCCATCCTGGTCCCCAAGGGGAGCCCGATCCAGTCGGTCGCCGACCTCAAGGGTCGGAAAGTCGTCCTCAACAAGGGATCGAACGTCCACTACCTGCTCGTGCGGGCGCTGGAGCATGCCGGCCTCTCGCTCCGCGACATCACGCCGGTCTATCTCGCCCCTGCCGACGGGCGGGCGGCCTTCGAGCGCGGAGCGGCCGATGCCTGGGTGATCTGGGATCCCTTCCTCGCAGCGGCCGAAGCCGCGACCGGCGCGCGCGTTCTTGCCGACGGCACCGGGCTCGTGCCGAACCACCAATTCTACTTCGCCTCCCGGAGCTTCGTGAACGAGCAGGCGCAGGCCCTCGATGCGGTCATCGCCGGCATCGGCGAGATCGACGCCTGGGCGAAGGACAACACCGATGCCGTCGCTCAGGAACTTGCACCCTCGGTCGGCATCCCGGCCCCGATCCTGGCGGTTGCGCTGAAGCGTCAGGCCTACGGGATCCGGCCCCTCGACGCGGACGTCATCGCCGGCCAGCAGCGCATCGCCGACACGTTCCGGGATCTTGGTCTGATCCCGAGGAGCGTCGTCATCGCCGATGCCGTGCGGAAGAGCGGTCGCTGACGCATCGGTCCGGCATAGGGCCAAGACGCCGGCTGAGTCCGGTCGTGAGGGCAAGACGGGTCATTTCTCAACGACGATCAACAGCTTGGTCCGACCGGGCCAGCGCCGCAATTGGTCAACCGATCCGCCTCCTCAGGTCTGTTCCGGGCGATCATGGTTAAGGATTTTTTAGCGGCGTACCAACCATAACATAGGTGTAGGCACTGACCCGCCGATCTCGCCTTGCCAATCGATCGAGGAGTCTGCGTCCGGTGCGATCGAGGGAAGTCGCGAGATGCGGTGTGCGTCGCCGGAGATGCGGGACCGCCCGCCCTCTGCTGGCGGCTGCGATCGCAGTCGCCGCCGGTCTTCCGGCGATGGCGCAGGATCTCGACACCTCGCAGCTCTGGGCACTCGATCAGAGCTTCGTGCTGCGATCCGACACGGCGCGGCAGGAGGGAGCGGAAGCGCGCCTGCGCGGCAGCATCGACGCATTTCTCCCGAGCGTGGCGCTCGTCGGCTCGAAACCGCTCGCCAGCAAGATCAAGTACCATCCCGACCTGCCGGTCTTCGATGCAGGGGTCGATTCCACGCCGCGCTATCGGCCGAACCAATACGGGATCACCGTCGACCTGCCGCTCTTCGACGGCTTCCAGCGCTGGAACACGCTCCTGTCGGCGCGGACCCTGGCCGATGCCGGCCGGCACATCACTCAGGACGTGCGCCAGCAACTCCTTCTCGAGACGGCGTCCGCATACCTGGCGGTCATCCGAGACCGCAAGATCCTCGGCCACCGCCAGCTTCAGAGCATCCTGTTCATCCAGCGGGGGGTCGAGGCGCAGGTTGCCGTCAACGACGCGACCCTCACGGATGCCGCGCTCGCCGCCTCCCGAGTCGCCGATGCGCGCGCGGGCGTCGAGCTCGCCGTCGCCGACCTCAGGGCGTCGGAGCTCGACTTCACCCGCATCACCTCGTTGCCGGCCGATCGTCTGGCGCCGCCGCGCTTGCCGCCGCTTCCGCGTAGCGAGGTGGAGATCGCCGCCATCGTCAGAGGCGAGAACCCGCGCCTCGCTGCCTCGCGCCTCGATGCTCAGGCGGCCGGGTACCTCGTCGAAGCCGCCAAGGGGGCGCTCCTCCCCACCGTCGGCCTTCAATTCACCCATGGGCGCCAGACCGACATCACCCCGACGCTTCGCAGCATCCGCGAGACCACGACCCAGATCCAGGCCCGGATTCCCCTCTACGAACCCGGCGCGTTTCCGAGGATCGCCGAGGCCTCGGCCCTCGCCAGACAGAAATGGTACGACACCGAGGATGCGGTGCTGCGTGCGGTGACCAGCGCTCGGGTCGTGTTCCAGCGGCGCGCCGCCTACCAGGCGCAGGTCGCGACATTGGCCGGCCGGGTCGCAGCGCTGCGCGCAGCAGTCCGGGGCTACGAGATCGAGCGCGGAGCGGGGTTCCGCACCGTCATCGACGAACTCAACAGCCGCTCGGAACTCGCGATCGCCGAGATCCTCCTGGCCACGGGCGAGGCCGAGCGCGACCGGCTCGCCTACGTGCTCGCCGCCGCCATGGGCCGGCTCGGCCCGGCCGGTCCCGGCCTCGACGGCCCGATTGCCCTGCGCAGCCCGGTGGCCGATCCGTTCACGACGGGAAGCATCGCCCGGACCGCATCGGCCGCGAAGCCGATTCCCGGAATCCCTCAGGCGGCACTGGAGCGTTCCGGCCTCTCGCTTCCGTCGTCGCTGAGGCCGGCTCCGTTGCCGGAGGCGAAGATGCCGGCGATCAAGCCGGCGTCCCCGAAGGCGGTCGCACCGGCGGTGGCCCTGCGCGGCGGACAGGAACCGCTTCGGCTGCGCCCCTTGCGCGAGCACGTCGCCGGGCTTGGTGGACCCGCTCCCTTCCTGCGTCGCTGAGATCGCTTCCGGGCTCGGTCAGGATGTTGCGCCCTCTACCGGTCGCTGAGAGCCATAAGCGGAAGGTGATCCCGGGAGTAGTATGCTGACGAGACTTGTCAGCGGTACGGTTCGACCGCGTCTCAGGCGCTGAGCGCCATCGGCGGGCGTGTAACCTCGACGAGCCTCCCGTCCTGGACCCGGAAGGCGCGGTCGACCTGGTCGAGCAGCATCTCCGAGTGGGTCACGAAGATCTTGGCGGCCGGCACCCGTTTCAGGCCCTCCACCAGCGCGCGCTCGGTGGCCGGGTCGAGATTGGCCGTGACCTCGTCGAGGAGGAGCAGGCGCGGCTGACGGCACAGGGCGCGGGCGAGAAGCAGGCGGCGGCGCTGGCCGGTGGAGAGGATGCTGGATTCCTCGGAGACGAGGGTGGCGAAGCCCTGGGGCAGCCGCTCGATCTCCTCGGCGAGGCCGACGGTCTCCAAGGCCTTGACCATGGCCGCCATCGACACGTCCGGATCGAACATCGCAAGGTTGTCGGCGACGGTGCCGGCGAAGACGCCGTCATCGGCGAAGACCGCGCCGAGATTGGCTCGGAACTCCCGCTTGCCGAACTGGCCGATGGGCTGGCCGTCGACGAGGAGGCGGCCGTCAGCCGGCTCATGCAGGCTGGCGATGATCTTGAGGAGCGAGGACTTACCGGAGCCCGACAGGCCGAGGATCGCGATCGACTCCTTGCGTTCGAGATCGACCGTGAGGTTGACGTCCTGAAGCAGAGGCCTGTCCGCGCGGCCGAACCGCACCATGACGTTCTCGAGGCTCACCGAGCGCCGGATGCGCCGGTCCATGGCGGCGACGTCGGCGTTGGGCTCGACCTCCTCGCCGATCACGTCGTCGAGGCGCTTGAAGTGCACCTTCATGATCGAGAACTGCAGGAGGTTGGTGGTGAGCAGGTTCACGATCTCGAAGAAGTGGTTCCTGAGCGCGAAGAAGGCGTAGAGCATGCCCACCGAGAGCGTGCTCTTCATCACCGCGGTGACGCCCATGTAGAGGGTGAGCACCGTCGAGAGCACGATCGCCACATGGATGAACAGCTCGGTGGCGATGGCCGCCTTCCGGGCCTGGAAGTCAGTATTGGCGAAGCGCACGAAGCTCTCGAACCACCGCATGGTGAAGAGCTCGGCGGTGTTGTGCGCCTTGAGGGTCTCGATCCGCCGAAGGCCGTCGAGGAGCAGCGAGCGTTCCTGCGAATGGGCGTCGAGCGAAGCGTCCGTATAGCGGCGCAAAGCCGGGAAGGAGACGAAGCGCAGAGCCAGCACCGCCACCAGGGTGAGCAGCGAGACCATCGTCATCGCAGGCGAGTAGTAGAACATCAGCCCGACGATCAGGACCGACATCAGCGCGTCCGCCACCGAGGCCACGAGGCCGCCGACGAGGCTCGCCTTGACGTGTTCGATCGAATCGAGCCTTACGACGAAGTCGCCCGGATGACGCGACTCAAAGAATTTCAGAGGCAGCCGCATGGCATGGCCGACCACGTTCCGGGTGAACGCGATCTGCAGCAGGATCGAGGAGCGCAGGGTGATGTAGTCGCGCAGGCCCTTGGCGATCGCCTCGAACACGAGGAAGAAGCCGAGGCCGATGGTGAGGACGGTGAGAAGATCGAGATCCGTCTGCGGAATCACCGTGTCGAGGGCGATCTCGAGGAGAATCGGGGTCGAGAGCGCCAGCAGCCCGATCGCGAGCGACACGATCGTAATCTGGCCGAGCACGTTGCCGAGGCCGCGGATCGAGCGGAACAGCTCGAAGAAGCTCGTGGCCGATTTCGCCTCGACCTTGCTGAAATCGATCCGCGGCTCGAATTCGAGGGCGACGCCGGAGAAGTAGCGCTCCATGTCGGCGCGCTGGTAGAGACGCAAACCGAATTGCGGGTCCTGGACGTGGTAGGTGTCGCCGACGATGCGCTCCAGCACCACGAAGTGGTTGCCCTGCCAATGGAGCAGGGCGGGGACCGACAGGTTGGCGAGCTCGCCGACATTGCTCAGCCCGTAGCCCTGGGCGTCGAGGGAGAGCGAGCCGGCGACCTCGACGATGTTGGCAAGCGTCATCCCGCTGCGCGAGAGCGGGAACAGGGTCCGCATATAGGTCAGGTCGACGTCGTGGCGGTGGTAGTTTGCGATCATCGCCAGGCAGGCGAGGCCGCATTCGTTGGCCTCGCTCTGCAGGATAGGCTTGACGGCCCGGCGCCGGCTCAGGAACGACATCGTCTTCAACCCCGCCCGCGCATGGCCCGGATCGGGTCGAGGACCCAATCGATCAGGCGCCGGCGCTCGATCACGATATCCGCCGACAGGGTCGAGCCGAGGGCGATGGCCTCGTCGCGCCCATAGGCGTGGATCACCTTGGATTCCGGCTTCACCTCGACCCGGAACACCGATTGCTGCGCCATGGCCTGTGCGGCGGCCGGGCGGCCATCGGTCATGCCCTCCTTGTCCGACGTCACGGTCGGCGCCTTGATCGGCGAGGAGGCGATCGACGTGATCGTACCGTGGGAGACGCCGAAGACCTTGAATGGGAAGGCATCGTATTTCAGCACCACGCGCTGGCCGACCTTGGCGAGGCCGATGGCGCGGGACGGCACCTCCAGCACCACGACCGGCTCGGCGGCGGGATCGCCGACCACGGCCACGACCTGCTCGGCCTGGACCGCGGAGCCGACCTCCGCCATCAGCCCCGCGACCTGCCCGGCGAAGGGCGCAATGATCTGGATCTCCGATTGCGCGCTGGTTCCGGCGAGCTGCGCCTCGACGAGGCCGAGCTCGCTGTTGATGGTCGAGAGCTGCGACTGCTTCTCGAGGACGAGCTGCTGAAGCGTCCGGACGCGCTCGGTGCTCTGCTGGGTCAGCTCTGCCCGCCGCACCCGGATCTCGGAGAGCTGGCGGGCGTAGTCGAAGGCGGTGCGCTCGTAGCTGTTCAGGGCATCGCGGGTCGCGTAGCCGGCGGCGACGTATTTGCGCACCCGGCGGACCATCTCTTCCTGGCGCCCATGGGCCCGGCGGATGTCCTCCTCGTTCTGGATCGTGGCCTTGATGACGTTGTCGAGGGTTTCTGTGAGTTGGCTGCTGTCGCCTGCGCTCGATTCGAGGAAGGCGTTGAGGCGTGTCCGGCTCTCGATGAGGTTGGCGCGCTTCTGGCGCAGGCTCGCGGCGGCTGCGCCGACGGTCGAGATGCCGTTGCTCGTGACCTCCCGCAGCCGGATCGTGAGGATCGGCTGCCCGGCGGCGACGAGGCCGCCGAGGGGCACATGGACCGCCTTGACCACGCCGTTCACCTGCGCGTCGAGGCGCGACAATCCGGAGGCTGCAGAAGTGTAGCCGCGAACCGCCTCGGTTCGGGCGAAGTGGCCGAGCGTGGTGACGAAGATCAGGACGACGACGAGGGCGCCGCACAATATCGCTAGCCAGGTCGTCGCGCGGTCCTGACGGACATGGATCGACGAGCCGAGCGCCCGGGCTGCGTTGCCCAGGCTCGGTGGCGCGGAAGCTGGCGAGTCGGGGGCAGCGGAGGTCATTCGGCGGCTTCCGGCGCGGCGATGGAAACGGGAACGAACTCGTCGAGGCGCGGCCAGAGATGCCACTGCCCCGGTGCCCGAAGGATCGCGCCCTCCACATGGCGCGAGACCAAGCCAGCGATCCGCATGCGTTCGGCACGGCCGACATCCACGACCTCGAAGGCCCGCCCGACATGGACGGTGTCTCCGATGAGGGACGACGTGACGGAGAGCGGCACCACCGTCGCGTTGGCGACGCGGGCCAGCGAGTCGATGCCGAGGGCAAGCTGCATCGGCTGCCCGAGCAGGTTCACGTCGACGGGGCCGCCATAGCTCGGCGGCAGATCGATGAAATAGATGACGACGGCACCCTGGCGCACGAAGCGCACGGCCTCGGCGTAGCTCGCCTTGTCCGAGACCTGCAGGAAGCGCATCTCGGTGCCGATCTCCCGGATGCGTTCCATCACCCGGGTGTCGGCCTCGTGGTCGTCGCGGGCGCGAAGGATCAGCATCCGCCGGCCGGGAAAGTAGGTCCTCATCGTGGCAGCGAGGCCGAAGACGTAATTGCCCATGTGGAGCGGCGCGAGGATCACCGGCGCTCCGGATGCGGCAGCGCGGGCCAGGGTGGCCTCGCCCTCGGTGCTGACGTGGCGTGCATCGGCGATGAGCTCGTCCGTGCTGCGGACGAGCAGGGAGAGCCACTCGAGTTCGGTCAGGGTGTCGTGAAAGGCGATTTCTCGGTCGAGGCGCCGGGATTCGCGGTTACCGAGCCGCAAGGTTTTGCAGAGCGTCGTGTCGAGGCCGAAACCGCCATGTCGGCCGAAGCCGGTTTTGACGAGCCACGATGCCCGCAATGCATGTCGTCGGGCTGCCAGTGGCAGGCTCGCGATGCGTCGATGAAGGGCGGGTATCTCGTCCATGGTGACGACATCCCTAACGCAACCCGCTTTTCGACAGGTTAAGAGTGCCGTCCCAGCGCAACGGATGCTTGTAAGTGCCGGCATGCGGGAGGAGCCTCCCGCATGCCGAAGCTCTTAAAGGATCAGGACTTGTCCTTGCCCTTGCCGCCCTTGCCGTGGCCCTTGTCATGGCCCTTGTCATGTCCGTAGTTCTTGGTGCCGCCGGAAACGGTCTTCAGGGTATCGAGGTCGAGCTTGCGCATGTGATCAATCCTCAGGTGGTCGACGGAGCTATTAGGGTTAACTCCGTGCCTCTCAGTGCACACTGAATTAAGCGTCGTCTACCCTAGGATGAATATTGTTGAGGATAAGTAGAATTACGTAAGTAGATTAACGCGCTCGCAATGCGCGACTACGCAGTCGATCACCAGGGAGTCGCAATGGACCGCGACGGCCTAGAGAATGAAATCAATCGACGTCTGCCGTCCTGCACTGCATCGACCGTTGAATGGCATGAACGCTCGCTTCAGCGAGCGTTCACGGTCTCGATCGGCGAGGCGATCAGGACTTCTTGGACGAGCCGCTGTTCGAGCTCTGGTTCGTGGTGTTGCCGTAGGCGACGTAGTTGCCGTTGCCGTTGATCGCGACACCGCCGTTGCTAGCCTTGCCGCCGCCGCCGCCGCCGCCGTAGCCGCCGCCGGAGATCGTGGTCATGGTGGTGAGATCGAGCTTGGTCATGGGTTGCCTCCTTGCAATCGAGTAGCTGTGATCGAGCCAACCCTCTTCGAGGACCGACCCGGCTTGCCCGCTCCGCGACCGCATAACGGCGCAGCCATTAGGCTGCCACCGCGATTGGCGGTTGCGAGGGGTAGGTGACTGCCGACGCAGCGCGGTTTCGCGGTCGTGCAGAATTCTGCGATGATGGGCGGATTTAGGACTTTCGGCTGGATCGGCCCCTGCCGCGCGTCTGGGATCCATTGCCTTGAGCTCCACCCACGGCATTGGCGCCACGGACGACTTTGCTGTCGCCATTGATCGCAACACCGCCGTTGCTCGTGACGACCGTTCCCCCGTCAGAAAGCGAAGCCAGAAAGTCGTGCTCGACTCTAATCATTGTTTTCAAGAGCCTGTATCGGCGAAACCAGATCAACTGACGTCGTTATCAATTGATAGGATTTGATGGCGAAGTCTAGCGCGAATTCAACGTGGAATAGTTTATGATTAATTTACCTAAGTAGGATTTTGTGCTTACGTAATCGGATTACGCATGCTCGCGGGAAGGCGTTCAGCCGCTGGCAAAGATTTTCGAGCCAGGACGCCGAGAGCAAGGTTGCTCCCCGAAGGACCCTCGTCGAGCCATGCCTTTACCCAGGGCGGCGGGTGACATGGCGACGCGGTACCCCTATCAGGGCGCGGGTTTTCTCAACTGCGGCATGCTCGGCCGCTGCCCGGGCGTGCGATGGCGCCGGTGACGCCGAGCCTTGCGAAGCGACGGTTCGGCTCAGGCGGGAAGGTCGGGAACAATGCGCATCACGATGATCGGCTCGGGCTATGTCGGCCTGGTGTCGGGCACCTGCTTCGCCGATTTCGGGCATGACGTGACCTGCGTCGACAAGGATCCGTCCAAGATCGAGGCGCTGCAGGCCGGGCGGATGCCGATCTTCGAGCCGGGTCTCGAAGCGCTCGTCGCCGAGAACGTGCGGCGCGGGCGCCTCGGCTTCACCACGGAGTTCGCGCCCGCGGTCGCTCAGGCCGATGCGGTGTTCATCGCGGTCGGCACCCCGTCCCGCCGCGGCGATGGCTTTGCCGACCTGTCCTACGTCTTCGCGGCGGCCCGTGAGATCGCCGAGTCGCTGTCCGGTTACACCGTGGTGGTCACCAAATCGACGGTTCCCGTGGGCACCGGCGACGAGGTCGAGCGCATCATCCGCGAGGTCCGGCCCGATGCCGAATTCTCCGTGGTCTCCAACCCGGAATTCCTGCGCGAAGGCGCGGCGATCGAGGACTTCAAGCGGCCGGACCGGATCGTCATCGGCACCGAGGAGGAGCGCGCCTCCGAAGTCATGAGCCGTGTCTACCGCCCGCTCTACCTCAACCAGGCCCCGATCCTCGTCACCGGCCGGCGCACGGCCGAGCTGACGAAATACGCCGCCAATGCGTTCCTCGCCACCAAGATCACTTTCATCAATGAGATCGCGGATCTGTGCGAGCAGGTGGGCGCGAACGTGCAGGAGGTCGCCCGCGGCATCGGCCTCGACAACCGAATCGGGGCGAAGTTCCTGCATGCCGGCCCCGGCTATGGCGGCTCGTGCTTCCCCAAGGACACGCTGGCTTTGGTCAAGACGGCGCAGGATGCCGGCACGCCGATGCGGCTCGTCGAGACGGTTGTGGCCGTCAACGACAGCCGCAAACGGGCCATGGCCAGGAAGGTGATCGCGGCCTGCGGCGGCTCGGTCAGGGGCAAGACCGTCGCGATCCTCGGCCTGACCTTCAAGCCGAACACCGACGACATGCGCGACGCCCCCTCGCTCTCGATCATCGCCGGCCTTCAGGATGGCGGAGCCCGGATCGTCGCCTACGACCCTGAGGGGATGGATCAGGCGCGGCTCGTCCTGTCGGACGTGACGTATGCGGAGGATGCCTATGCCTGCGCGCAAGGTGCCGACGCCGTCGTCATCGTCACGGAATGGAACGCCTTCCGGGCCCTCGATCTCGACCGCCTGCGAGGGTCGATGAACGCCGCGGTGCTCGTCGACCTACGCAACGTCTATCGCCGGGCCGAGGCCGAGCGGCACGGCTTCACCTATCGCTGCGTCGGTATTGCTGACGCCGACGGGCAGGACTGAACCTTTCGCGACGGGCTGCGCCCGGGGGCCCTCACATCGAGGGTGTGGTGCCGTTGCGGCCGACGATGATGAGCACCGCCTCGCGCTTGCCGCCGGCGACAGCCTTGGTGACCGCCACGACCTTGGCGCCCTTGACGATCAAACTCTTGTCGCCGGGTTCGAGCAGGGAGACGGGCACGTCCGGCGGCACCGCGATGGTCTTTTCGCCGCCCTTGTATTGCACCGTGACCGTCCGGCCGCTTCTGCCCGAAAGCCTGCTGACGGCGCCATTCGTCACGGTCGAGGTGGTGCCGAGATCCCATGAGTTGTGACCCGGCGCGGTTCCACGCAGGCTTGAGGCGAAGACCGTGACCTGCACCGCCTTCAGCGTGCCGTCCGGTTGCGGGATTGCGGCGC
This sequence comes from Methylobacterium sp., assembly GCF_019745455.1. GTDB lineage: Bacteria > Pseudomonadota > Alphaproteobacteria > Rhizobiales > Beijerinckiaceae > Methylobacterium. Next base: position 29,300 of record NZ_JAIETD010000034.1, on the reverse strand, counting down.
TGCCGATGTAGCTCTCCGGCTTGATGTCGGTGAGCTTGCCGTCGGTCGCCGCGAAGATCTTCGCACCCTCCGCAATGGCAAAACCCACCGGCTCTCCGGTCTGCGGCCGGACCTTCAGCGTCGTACGGTCGGTCGCCTCGATCGTCCCACGGAACCGCGCGACGTCGTCCGCCCGAGCGGAGACCAGTCCAGACGCCAGCGCCAGCACGGAGAGGGTGGTCTTCAGCATGGAAACTCCGATCTGTCGGACGACGAGGCGACGGGCTGACCGGCAGTAATCGTCACATGGGCGGTACGGTGCCGTTCTCCCCGACTATGAGCCGTTCCGCCACGACATTGCCGCCAGCATCCTTGCGGGTGACGGCGACCACGCGCGCACCGGTCTTGACGATACTCCGATCGGAGGGTGCGAGAGCTACGATCGGGGCGCCTTCCGGCACCGTAATGGTCTTCTCGCCGCCCTTGTAGCCCACCGTGATGGTGCGGCTCGTCGTTCCCGTCAGCGTGCCGACGGCACCGTTGGTCATCGTGTTCTCGGGCTCGAGATCCCAGGGGTAATGACCCTCGCCGGTGCCACGCATGCTCGGAGCGAAGACGGCGACTTCGAGGGCCCGGAGGGAGCCGTCTGCCTGCGGCGTCGCGGCGGTGCCGATATAGCTGTCCGGCTTGATATCGGCGATCTCGGCCTTGTTGGCGCTGGCAACCTTCACGCCCTCGCCGAGCCTGACGGTCACGGGCTCGCTGGCGCCGCCCTTGATCGTCAGGGTCTCGCCGTCGATGGCCGTGATCGCACCGCGGATCCGCGTCACGGGGCCGTCGGCACAGGCCGGGCCGGCGAGGCCGAGCGCCATGGCGCAGATCAGGATCTGTCGTTGCATGCAATATCCTCTTGAGTTGCCGTGCGATCGGAGCCGATGAGGCGGAGTCTGCCTCATGGCCTGAGCGCGCAAGTCAATTGTGCGCTACCTCGAACTCGGCACGAGCGCTCAATGGGCCATCAGCATCGGGATCTCGGCGGAGGCCAGGAGATGGGCCGTGGGGCCGCCGAAGATCATTTGGCGCAGGCGGCTCTGGGTGTAGGCGCCCTTGATCAGAAGGTCGCAGCCGAACTCCTGCGCTTCAGTGAGGAATACCTCCCCAGGGGTCCGGCGGCCGGCCGGGAGTGCGCGGTAATCCGCGTCGATGCCCTCGCAGGCCAGCGCTCGCGCGAGATCCTCTGCGCTCGGACCGGGCACCGTGCCGCCCTCGACGCTGATGACACGAATGCGGGTGGCCTTGCGCAAGAACGGCATCGAGAATGCGACAGCGCGGGCGGTTTCGGTCGATCCGTTCCAGGCGATCAGGACCGCCTGGCCGAGGCTCGTCGGAGGTGCTGGGGGCGCCACGAGGATTGGGCGCCCAGATTCGAACAAGGCCGTTTCGAAGGTCGTCATGCGGGGGCTGCCGTCGTCGGTACCGGGACGGCCGACGATGGTTGCCGTGAACAGTCGCGCATAATGGCCGAGGAAGGCATCGCCGGCGGGAACGTCCGGCCGCCAGCGGTAGCGCGCACCGGCCTGCGCCACCGATTGCGGCGTGCAGGGACCGTCCTGGGCAAGGGGTAGGCCGACCCTCGTCATGAAGGCGACGAAGCGTTGGCCCGCCTGATCGGCCTCTGCCTTGTCGGCTTCCTCGTCACGCAGCCACGTCATGCCGCCGACCATGTCCACGGGGACATATTCCGCGAGGGCCGGGCGCAGGGATACGCCCTCGACCAGGCTGCCGAACATCCCGGCCGCGAGGCGGGTCGTTTCAAACACCGAGTCGAGGGCGTCGTGGAGGGCCACCGGGACGAGCAGGGTCTTCATGGGCGTTTCAACCTTCAACCGCGGGAACGGCCGTCCCCACGGAGGCTAATGCCGATTCGAGCCCTAGGAAACTCGGGTCCGGGCTCCGTCACGCGGCTTTTTTGCGCTCCGGAGCGGCGGAGGTCTTCGGATCGAGCAGAGCCCTGGCGCGGCGCGTCATCGGCCGCTCGACGTAACGCTGGATCGGAAGGGCGGCCAGGGTCGCGAGCGCGATCATCAGGAGGGCCGCCGCCCAGGGCGGCGTCGAAGGAGCGAGGGCGGCGATCGCCGGGCGGCAGGCGCGGAGCACGAAGGGATGGACGAGGTAGAGGGCGTAGGACGCATCGCCGAGATGGATCAGGGCGCGGCGGACAGGAGCGACGGATCTGCCGGCGGTATCGGGCGCGCCCAGCCCTGCCGCGGCCACGAGGAGCATCGCCGGCAGCCCGAAGACCAGGGGGCGTGTCAGGATATCGGGCTCGTCGGCCACGGCGAGCAGCGACAGTCCGGCAAGGGCCAGGCCAAGGCGCGGCAGGAGCGACAGCCGCAGGCCCTCGGCGCGTGCGAGGCCGATGGCGGCGCCGAGCGAGAATTCGATCATGATGGGTGCGGACCAGAAGGCGAGGGGCGTCGGCAGCCCCGGCACCAGGACGTGAATTGCCGCGAGCAGGCTCAGGGCTCCGGCGATCCAGGCGAAGGCGCCTCTGCGTCCCCAGCCGAGAGCAAGCGCGAAGAGCAGGTAGAACGCCATCTCGCATTGAAGCGTCCAGCCGAGCGAGTAGAGCGGCTGCGCCCGGCCCTCCGTATCGAGTGCCGGCCAGAACAGGAAGGATGCGGCGACGAAGCCGGGCTCGGGCGCTCCACGCCCGCCATTCGAGACCAGCCCCGGTGCGGCGAGGACGACGCCGAGATAGGCCGCGCTCGCCAGCCAGTAGAGCGGCACCAGGCGGGCGACCCGGTGGGCGAGAAAGCGCCTCCAGCTTCCCTCGACGCCGTAGAGGGGTTTCGCCGCGTGGACGATGATGAAGCCCGAGATCACGAAGAACACGTCGACGCCGGCCGGCCACGGCATCAGGCCGGCAAATCCGAAAACGTTGCCCTGGCGCGCGGCGAGGATGAGCGCCTCGGCCTCGGCATGGTGGATCACCACCATCAGCGCCGCGACGGCCCGCAGGATCTGGATCGATCCAAGTCTCACGCCGCAAGATCCATGACATTTTTGCCCGTCGGCGACAAAGCTTGGCTATAGATCGGATAAAGCCACGGCTTATAACTGATTTGTGTGAAGGAACCGATGCAACTCGCCCTCGTTGTCCGGCTATAGTGGCGGTTGCAGCCTGGCCTCATGGGTTGGGGTTGATTTGGCACGCCGCGATCACTGATCCGAGGACTTTCATGATGAAGAACTACGCTGCACTGGCCGCTGTCGTGGCCGCGATCTCGACCCCCGCCGCCGCCCAGACGATGCAGGGCGACTTCCGCCTCGCCGCCATGCAGGCGAACGCCTTCGAAATCCAGTCCAGCCAGATCGCCCTCGACAAGAGCCGCAACCCTGCTGTCCTGCGCTTCGCCCGCGAAGCCATCCGCGATCACCGCGCCGCCAACGTCGCGCTGGCCGGCGGCGAGCGTGAACTGATGTCCCGCGGCGGTCCGGGAGGCTTGATCGAAGCGCCCCTCGCGGTGGCGGGCGGCGCGGTCGGCGCGGCCACCGGTGCTGCGGCAGGTGTCGTCGGCGGAACGCTCAGCGGCGGTCCGGTCGGCGCCGTCGAGGGCCTCGGCAGCGGTGCTGCCCGCGGGGCGGCGGCCGGAAGCCGTGCATTCAACGGCGATGTCGAGACGACCGCCGGGACCACCATCGTCCCGCCGAACCCGCAGCAGCAGCAGATGCTGTCCGAGCTGGCCGCCACGCCGGCCGGCCCTCGCTTCGACCGTCTTTACGGGCAGATGCAGGTTCAGTCGCATGAGATGACGATCGGCATGTATCAGTCCTACGCGCAGACCGGCACGAACCCAGCGCTGCGCGCCCATGCCGAGCAGGCGCTGCCGGTGCTGCAGAGCCATTACCGCATGGCTCAGAGCCTGCCGGGCGCCCGCTGAGCGACGCCCCTTCGGAATGGGCCTAGGGCACCTTGGCGGTGCCTTAGGCCAAAAAGCGAATGGCGGGCCTTGCGCGGCCCGCCATTCGCGTCTCTCAGCTATCGGTGCAGTTGATCAATGATGTCGGCCTCACCGCGCCGCCCTGCTGGTCAACGGCCGGTCCGAAGACCCCCGTCTGCGGATCGCGGATCAAGAGCTCGCCGCGTGCGATGCCGAAATGCGCGCCGTGCAGCTTGAGCTTGCCCGCCTCGACCCTCTCCTTCACGAAACCGAAGGTCATCAGGTTTTCGAGGCTCTGCGCCACCATCGCGTATTCGAGGCGCGTCAGGTAGTCGGGCCCGCTCTGGGTGTCGGCCTTCTCGGCCGCGGGGCCGACGAGCGACACCCACTTGCCGATGAAGTTGCCCGACGAGAGCGGTTTGGCTTGCGACGCATAGGCCTTGATACCGCCGCAGGTGGCGTGGCCCAGCACCACGATGTGCTTCACCTCCAACGACTGGACCGCGAACTCGATGGCTGCTGACGTCCCGTGATACTCGCCGCCCTCCTCGTAGGGAGGCACGATGTTGGCGACGTTGCGCACGACGAAGAGCTCACCCGGTCCCGTATCGAAGATCACCTCCGGCGAGACCCGGCTGTCGCAGCAGCCGATGAGCAGGATCTCCGGGCTCTGACCCTCGGCGAGCTTGGCGTAGCGCCTCACCTCACCCGGCAGGCGCTCGTCGAGGAAGGTACGGTATCCGCTGGTGAGTGCCTCGGGGAACATGCGCTACGTCTCCTTGATGGTGGTCGGCCGGTGTCAGGTGAGATGCCAGTTCAAGGCCACGGGTTCGTCCGGGACGTCGCCTGATACGATCCTGCGGGCGAGAGCCGACAGGCCGAGCGGCTCGATCCGCTCCGCACTGGCATCGAGCGCGTCGAGCGTCCACCAGCGCACGCCCCGCACCGGGTTGTCCTCGGTCTCCGCGAGCAGGCTGGTATCGACGCGATCGTCGGGTAGCCGAACGACGAAGTAGCGCTCATGTGCGATCCGCGGTGTCCGGAAGAGATGGAACGGGCCGTCGCAGGTCGCCACGAAGGGGCCGATCGGCAGGTCGGCGACTCCGATCTCCTCGGCGAGTTCGCGTCGGCAGGCCTCGATATGCGTCTCCCCGGGCTCCAGGCCGCCGCCCGGCATGAACCAGAATCCGCGCCTCGACGGATCTGCCGGATCGAACGGGCGGACGGCCTCGTACTCGATCAGCAACAGGCGGTCGGCCGGATCGAAGACCAGGGCTCGGGCGATGTCGCGATGGGGCGCTTCCGTCATGCACACGCTTTAGCAAGGAATCCCGCCGCCGCCAGCCATCCGGCCAGGCGAAGCCGGCATCCAGATGACGATCGGCAGGCCGTGCCCGTCGGTCTCGGACGGGTCCGGCATCGGAACGGCCCCTCCCTCGACGATGTCGCGAGCCACGACGAGTGCCGCCATGGCGTCGAGGTGATCGTCGGCGCCGACGCCTCGCGGCGGGTTGGAATGCACGAGCGCCGATGGGAGGCCCGCCGCAACGAGGAGCCGGCGGCGCTCGGCGAGTCCGGCCGCCCTCTCCGGTCCCTTCTTGCCCGCGACGAGCGGCATGTCCCGGTTCAGGCGGCGGAACGCGACCTCGGGATGGACCTCGCGCAGGCGCGAGGCGAGTTCCGGCCTTGCCCGCAGCAATCCGTCGACCTCGCGGATGGCGCCGGTGATGTTCCAGCATTGGATCGAGGGCGCGAAGGGAGGATCGCTATGGGCGCGGCAGAGAGCCTTGGCGGTCTCGTAGTCGGCTGCGTAAACCGCTGACCGCGGCGGCACCGGGAAGACGCTGGAGCGGCCCTTCCCGAGATATGCGCGGGCGGCCCTGTCGGCGGTCCGGCCGCCTCCGTTCACCCGGTCCGGCAGACCGATTGGTATGTCGATCCCGATCATCACGGGCGCTTCGCCGCTGTCTACGAGATCCGCCACGGAAGCGACACTGAGGCTGCGGTGTCCGCCGCCCCCGTCGAGGTCGAGCAGCACAGCGGCCCATCCACCTCGGCATCCGTCGAGCCCGGCGATCCAGCGCGTCACGGCGAAACCGAGAGCGCCTCGCCGGGTTGTCGCTGTTCAGGAGGCCGCCCGTTGTGGCCTCGCGCCAAAGGGTCAGTCCACATGGATATCGCCGTCGATACGGTCACCGAAATCATCCTGCGCCTGCGGGCCGTCGACGTGAAGGAGGGGCCGACCGATCCCGATTCCGGCTCCAACCCCATCGATGACGGCGCAACCGACGTACTCATGTCGGGAACCGACGACGCGACCGAGGAGGAGGTGCGCAGCATGATCGGCGCCCTCAACGACGACCAACGGGCCGAGCTCCTCGCCCTTCTGTATGTCGGCCGCGGCGACATGGAGCCCGAGGAATGGGACGAGGCCGTCCGCTTCGCCCGGGAGCGGGAGGCAGCCGGGGAGGGCGCCGTCCGCTCCATCCTCGGCAGTCCGATCGCTGGCGACCTTCTCGACGAAGGGCTCGCCAACCTCGGCATCGCGCGTGGCCTTCCGCAGGCCTGACGACCCGTCAGAGGCAAGGCAACGCCAGGGCGGCGCCCGCGATGAACTCGGCAGTATCGCGGGTGGTTGCCGGCTCCGACGGATCGTCCGCGACGAGCGCCGCCTCGCGGTTAAGCCGATCGTTGCAGGCACAGGTGCCGATCTGGCCTCGCGGCGGCGAACAGCTGTCGTGATGCATGCAGGCGACATCCAAGGCATCCACCGGCTTGAGCGGCGAGCGGTTGCCCGGCCCGCAATAGTTCCCGTGAACCAAAATGGCATCGTACCGCCTGTCGATGACGAGACGGTCCTGCGCGACGACCGGCACGGCGCCGAGAAACATGGCTGCCGCAATTGGGATGACGTTACGTATCACGAGCGATTCTCCATCGATCGGCGTCCCCTCACCCGCCAAGGTGGTGGATGGGTTCGGATCGGCAAGGGGTGACTTCTCAGATCGGTACCGCGTCGCACCATCGGCCAGTCAGGGCCTCCGATGGCGATCTGCGCAATGCGATCCACTGCGTTAACCTTTTGTTAACTTGGCGATTGCGGTGGAACCTTCGCCGTGAGACCGTTCGTTAACGGCAGATTAACGAGACGGGCAGTGGTCATGCAGATCGCGATTTCGATGGGTCAGGAGGCTTTGTCCGGTCTCGTCAGGACTGCTCGCCGCGTCCTCGGTTTCGGTCTCCCGCTCGCCGCCGTCCTTGCCTCCGCGCCGGCCGCGACAGCCCAGACTTTCGCGGCACTTCCTTCGGTTCCCAGCGTGATCGTCGCCGGGGGAGAAGCCAAGCCAATCTCCGCCTGGACGGACTTCTGCCTGGGCTACCCGTCGGAATGTGCGGTGAATACCAGTGAGTCGGCGGCGATCACCCTTACCCCTGCGGTTTGGAACACCATCGTCAGCGTGAACCGCAAGGTGAACAAGTCGCTGCGCGCCGTCACGGACCTCGATCATTGGGGCGTGCCGGATCGCTGGGACCTCGCCGAGGACGCCGCCGGCGATTGCGAGGACTTCCAACTCGTCAAGCGCAAGATGCTGGTCGAGGCCGGCCTGCCGCGCCGGGCGATGCGGATGACCGTCGTCATCGACGAGAAGGGCGAAGGCCACGCGGTGCTCACTCTCATCACGGATCGGGGCGACATCATCCTCGACAACAAGACGAGCAGCGTCCTTCCGTGGCGCCAGACCGGCTACACCTTCATCAAGCGCGAGAGCCAGTCCACCGTCGCCTGGGTTTCTCTCGGCCGTGCCGCCTCGCCGGTGACCACCGCCAATCGCTGAAAATCGTCCCGATACGGGACGACGGCGGAAGCTTAACATTAAGGAAATCTTTAGTCTGCGCTTGCCATGTTGGCCCCCTTCGACGGGGTGCAGCCCATGACAACGCGCGCCTGGACCGGCATCATCTTCCGCCCACGACTCTTCCTGGTTGCGAGCGTCGCAGTGGCGAGCCTGTACGTCGGAGCGGCACAGGCTGGCGAAGTCGCCGAGCGCCATTCCGAATGGCGCGGGTGCCTGCATCGCACCTTCGCATTTCAGGCCGCCCTCACGGGTCGCGCCATGGCGGCAGACATCACGCTCAAGACCTGCCGCCTCCGCGAAGAGGCCTACCTCGCAGCCCTCGCATCGTCGCCCCTCGTCGATGGCGAGGACGTCGCCCGTGTTCGGCCTGCGCTGCTTCAGCGCGCCCGCGATTGGCTGATCGGCGGGCCGGCGTCACGCCCGCTCTGATCTCCGCCGTTCCGCTCAACGCACGGCGGTCACGCGGCATTCTCTCGAAGGGCGGTGACCGGGCCCTGCCGGACGAGGCGCGCCACGGCGTCTGGTTCGATTGCCTTGCCGTAGAGGTATCCTTGACCCTCGCGGCACCCCATTTCGCGCAGGATCGCCTCCTGCTCTCGCGTCTCGATCCCTTCGGCGATCACGTCGAGCCCGAAGCTCTCGGCCATGGCCAGGATGGCGCGTACGATCTCGGCGTCGTGACGATCGGTAAGGATGTCCCGTACGAAGCTGCGGTCGATCTTCAATCGTGTCAGTGGAAATCGCTTGAGCGAACTCAGCGAGGCGTAGCCGGTCCCGAAATCGTCGAAGGCGATCGCGACGCCGTGTCCGTGCAGTTCGCGGATCGGATCCAGGATGGAATCGTCGGCCTGCAGCGCGATCCGTTCGGTGACCTCGATCTCGAGTGTGCCCGGTTCGAGGCGATGCTCAGAGAGGGCGGCCATGACCTCCTGCGCCAGGGTCCCGTCCCTCAGGTGCGAGCCGAACAGGTTCACTCCGATACGGATCGGCGGCAGCATCTGCGATCGCCACAACGCGGCCTGGCGACAAGCCTCCGCCACGATCCAGCGTCCGAGCGAGACGGCGAGGGGATGTGCCTCGACGGCATCGATGAACACGCCGGGCATCAACAGACCGCGCTGGGGGTGCTGCCAGCGCAGCAGGGCCTCGACACCAATCAGCCGACCGGACTCGAGGGAGACCTGCGGTTGATAATGCAGGACGAACTCCGACGCTTCGAGGCCACGGGTAATGTCGTCGTGAAGGGCGCGGCGAGCGACGACGGCGCTACGCATGGTCGGGTCGAACAGACGAAAGCAGCGCCGTCCGTCACGGCGTGCCTGATAGAGGGCGAGATCCGCATCCGCGACAAGGTCGTCGCCTGTCGTCTCGGCTCCCGTTCCGATCGCTGCACCAATGCTCAAGCCGACATGAAAGGTATGCCCGCTGACCTGAAAGGGCATCTGGAAACTCTCCAACAGCCCGGCCGCACAGCGTTCTGCCGCGATCGGATCTTCCGCCCCACGCAAGAGGAGGCCGAACTCATCGCCACCGAAGCGGGCAACGACTGTATCTGGGCCGACGCAGCTTGGGAGCCGAACCGCAACCGCCTTCAAGAGCGCCTCACCCGTGCTGCTGCCGAGACTGTCTGTGACCTCTTCGAAACCATCAAGGTCGAGCAGGATAACCGTCGCGGATTGCCCTCCACTCAGCGCTGCCTGCAACTGCTCGTCGAAGAAGGCTCGGCTGGCGAGGCTGGTCAGCTTGTCCTGATGAGCCATCTGCACAAGGCGGGCGTCGCGTTCCCGCCACTCGCTGATATCGCGGATGATGGCACCGATACCGATGCCGGCGGCGTCGTTCCAGACCGACATCGAGAACTCGATGGGGAAGATCGTGCCGTCGCGGTGCTGCGCCGTCAGCTCCATGGTTCGGCCGGCGAGCTTAGACGGGCATCCTGCCGCGATGCGAGCCAGCCCAACCTTGTGCGCCTCCCGAAACGGCTCGGGTATGATGATGTCGATCTCCTGGCCGATCATTTCTCCAGGCGAGTATCCGAATAGCGCTTCGCCGGCCGGATTGACGAAGGCAATGGCACCCTTCCCGTCGACGGCGATGAAGGAATACTCCGCCGCTTTCGCAAATCCCATCGAAGCGGCGCTTTCGAATCCTGCACGGCGCAGTTCGAGATGCTCCATCGCAAGGGCAGCGAAGCTCTCCAGGAGCCGCAACTGTCCCTCCGAGAAGGTTGATCGCGGAGTCGGGTCTGCGATGCAGAGGACACCGATACGATCGCCGCGCGCCGCGGTCAGCGCGGCTCCGGCATGGAACCGAAGACCGCTCAATTCAGGGCGGAACTGGACCTTGGTGAACCAGGGGTCGGCATCGAGGTCGGGGATGACGAACGCTCCCCTTCCGGAAAGGACGGCCTCACACGGCGAAGTCGATTGCCGCATAGAGATCCGATCGTTCCCGACGCAACCTAGCTGCCGGCACGAATCGGCATCGAGGAAAGCGAACCAAGCTCGCGAAACGTCAAGACTCGCGCATGCCAGGGCAGCGATCCGCTCGAGCCCGTCGATCCGCGCGGCATCGACGACCCGGTACGACCTCAGGGCAGCGAGGCGCTGGTCTTCGATCGTACTCGCGAGGCCCGGGATGTGCTTCGTCATGGCTGGGACCCATCAGCGGCGGCGCGGTCCACGACCTTTGACAAAAAATCCTAACACACTTTATCGTGATCTCTCGAAAACGGCAGCTTTCTGCGACTCTGCGGATTTTACGCGATCGTTTCCCGTATCGGCGGCCACGTCCGGATCAGGCGAATGTCTTGCGGGGATCGAAGGCGTCGCGCACGGCCTCGCCGGCGAAGATGAGCAGGCTCAGCATCATCGCCACCACGAGGAAGCCGGTCAGCCCGAGCCAGGGCGCCTGGATGTTGTCCTTGCCCTGCGCCAGCAGCTCTCCGAGGGAGGCGGAACCAGGCGGCAGTCCGAACCCGAGGAAGTCGAGCGACGTGAGCGTGGAGATAGAGCCGTTCAGGATGAAGGGCAGGAAGGTCAGCGTCGCCACCATGGCGTTCGGCAGGAGGTGCCGGCTCATGATCCGGATGTTGGAGAGGCCGAGCGCCCGCGCCGCCCGGACGTACTCGAAATTGCGCGCCCGCAGAAACTCCGCCCGAACCACGCCGACAAGTGCCACCCACGAAAACAGCAGCAGGATGCCGAGCAGCACGAAGAAGCCGGGTTCGATGAAGGCCGAGATGATGATGATCAGGTAGAGCGTCGGGATTGCGCTCCAGACCTCGATGAAGCGCTGCAGCGACAGGTCGACCCAGCCGCCGAAATAACCCTGTATCGCACCTGCGATCACGCCGATCACCGAGGAGATCGCTGCCAAGATCAACCCGAACAGCACCGAGATCCGGAAGCCGTAGATGATGCGCGCCAGGACGTCGCGAGCGGTGTTATCCGTGCCGAGCCAGTTCCATTCGATGTCGCCGCAGCCTTTGCCGCCGATGCGCTCGGCGACCGGACGGCATTGGTCGTCGGTGAGCATCCAGGTCGGCGGCGACGGCGATGGGGTCGGCAGGCCGTTGATGATGGTGTCGTAGGAATAGGGGATCGGCGGCCAGACCGCCCAGCCATTGTCGGCAATCTCCCTGCGGGTCTCTGCCGAGCGGTAATCAGGACGGGCATAGAAGCCTCCGAACTTCTCGTCCGGATAGTCGATCAGGACGGGAAACAGGATCTCGCCCTTGTAGGAGACGACGATGGGCCGATCGTTGGCGATGAACTCGGCGAATAGGCTGGTCACGAACAGCGCCGTGAAGACCACGAACGACCAGAAGCCCAGCCGATTGCCGCGAAAATTCGCAAGCCGGCGTCGGTTGAGCGGCGACAGTCCGCGTCGCGTCCCAGCAGGAACGATTACGGAATCGGGGATGCGCGCGGTTTCGTTCACATCCCCGCCTTAGCAACCGCGGCTTCAGCCGTCGATGCGGCGCGCGGTTCCCTCGATCACACTGGGCCTGACTCCGGCATGACGCTCGAGGTATTGGCGCAGCAGCCGGACGTTGCGCAGGTTGCCCTTGAACGCTGCGTCGAACAGGTCGCCGGCCAGCGGGACGATGCCGACTGCGCCGTCGAAGGCAACGTTCATCGCCATCCGGGCGATGAGCCAACGTGGCGCGCCGAGGCGCTTGGCCTCGTAGACGATGTAGGACGACAGACAGACGCCCGCGAGGTCGCCGATGCCAGGCACGAGGCCGAGGATCGCGTCGAGGCCGACCCGGCGGTTGATGCCTGGTATCACGAAAGCCGCGTCCATGAGATGCGCGAGTTGCTCCAACCGCTGCAGGCCGGCCTCGGCGTGCGCCCGCCGGTCGTCCCGCGGAATGCGGGCGTCCTGGCCGAAGCGGCTGGTCTCGACGGTCTCGATGAAGGCCATCAGGGATCTCCGAACTGGGCGCGGCACGCGCGCTTGTCGAAGATGTGGTCCCGGCCCGCCGGACCTGCAAGGCGGGTCCTGTTTCACCTCTTCGTCAGGTTCGACAGGATGCCAGCCCTTCAAGCCGGTCCAGGGCGGCATCGAGCGTGGCGTCGGCCTTGGCGAAGCACAGCCGTACGACGTGGCGCACCGGATCGCGCGGGTAGAAGGCGCTCACCGGGATTGCCGCCACCCCACGCTCGGTGACGAGCATCCGGCAGAAGGCGACGTCGTCCGAGACGTCGAGGCCTGCAATGTCGATGTTGAGAAACCAGGTTGCGTGAGCCGGAAGGACACGGAAGCCCCGCTCGGTCAGGCCAGAGGCCAGCCTGTCGCGGGACCGGGAGAAGCCGTTCCGCATCCCCTCGAAATACGCCGTCTCCTTCGCGAGACCGAAGGCGGCCCCTTCCTGCAGGTTTGGCGGCGTCGTGAACGTGAGGAACTGGTGGGCCTTGGCGAGGACGCGCATGATCGGCGGAGCCGCCATCACGAAGCCGACCTTCCAGCCGGTCAGGCTGAAGATCTTTCCCGCCGAGCCGATCTTCACCGTGCGCTCGCGCATTGCGGGCATCCCGAGGAGGGGAACGTGCCGCCGCCCGTCGAAGATGACATGTTCCCAGACCTCGTCGCAGACCGCGATCACGTCGAACCGATCGCAGAAGGAGGCGAGCAGCGCGAGATCATCTCGGCTGAACGCCGTCGCGCTCGGATTGAGCGGGTTGTTGAGAACGACGACTTTCGTCTTATCGCTGAAGGCTTCCGCCAGCGCCGCTTCGTCGAAGCCGAAGCCCGGTGGTTTCAGTGTGACGAAGCGCGGAATTCCACCGGCCTGCCGGACCAGCGGCAGATAGGCATCGTAGGCAGGTTCGAACAGCACGACCTCGTCGCCCGGCTCGATCAGGGCGAACAGGGCGGCGGCGATGGCCTCTGTCGCCCCGGACGTCACCATCACCTCCGTCTCGGGATCGAGGTCGAGACCCTGGTGGAGGCCGTAATGGTCGGCGATCGCACGGCGCAGGACCGGTAGGCCCATCATCGGCGGGTATTGATTATAGCCGTCGCGAAGGGCCGCCGCCGCACGCTCTCTGACGTCGATCGGTCCCGGATCGTCGGGGAAGCCCTGGCCCAGATTGATCGCACCGTGATGGCGGGCAAGGCCGGACATCGCCTCGAAGATGGTCGTCGGGAGATCGGCGAAGACGGGATTCATGAGGCGGCCCTAGCATGCCCGCAGCGCGCGAGAAATCATCCCGAGAGATGTTTGCCGGGTGCGGCGGCGCACGACCCGCGACCGATCTCGTCTGAGACCGCCTGACGATTGTTGACTTTCATCAGTCGTGAATTAGCTTCGGCTTACGGCTGGAGCGGCGCCGCTTGAACGGAACTCCGCCCCCTCGTTCTGTTCTGGCGAGGCGCCGCTTCGGTCGTGAAAGTTGGCCGCCCTCGAAAGAGGGCGGCCTTTTTCGTAGGTCTTTGTCGAAGTGGTTGTCCGGTAGGCTCGATAAATCTCGACAGAATTGATTCTGCCGGAAAAGATCCTCCTACGATCGCACAAAGCGAATCGGGATATCTGGGAGGGTGATATGAAATCAGTAATTACCAGCGCTGCTTTCTGTCTGTTCGCGACGTCTGCCTCCGCGCTCGACACCCAAGATATCGTAGGAACCTGGCGTCTTGGAGCAGCGACACGATTGCTCGTCGATACGAACGAGATTGTCGACGCCTATGGCGGCCCGCGCCCTAACGGTTGGCTCACCTACGACAAGGACGGGAGGATGACGGTCATCTGCGCTTTCCAGGGCCGTACGAAGCCAGTTGCCAATGACAAGATGACCGATGAGGACAGGGTCCACCTGCACAAGACGTTTTTCGCTTATGCAGGGACTTACAAGCTGGATGGCAAACAGATCTCACATAACATCGACACGTCGTGGAATGAAGTTTGGTCAGGAACGTCTCAGGTGAGGGAGGTCGAATACAAAGACGGCAAGTTGGTCATCAAGACACCGCCATTTCGCTTCAACGTGGATGGAAAGATGAGTGTCATCACACTCGTGTGGGAAAAGCATCCCTGACACCGGTGGCTTCAGGCGACTTGAACCTCGACGACGGTCAAGCCTAAAGTCGAGGCCGTCAGATCCATCGGATGTCTCTATTGGAGCCGTCCAAACGCTTGCTCTTCGTTGCAGGCGAAGCGCTCATACGATCTCCGATCGCCTGGAGCCGAGATATTGCGTGCCACTAGCTGCATCCTTTTCGGCGTCGCGGCCGCCATTTTCGGAGCGTGCCTGCGTCTTGCCGTGCCGGTGACGCCGGTGACCGAAGAGTTCCGCGAGGTGGTCCGCTTCCATCAATCGATCGGACGGCCCTGAACCCGCAGCAACCTCTCGGAAACGCCCGCGCCGCACTGGTGACGCATTGGCGCGAGAAGGGTCGCGAGGTTCGAACTGCGACATCGGTGATGGATGTTCAGCCACCCCCGTCATCCCCACCTGCAGGGATAAAGATCTGCGCTCCGGACGATTTCGGTAGGACAATCGAGAATGTTTCCAGCCAAGCCGCATCGATCTGCCTATGCTTCTCGTTGGGCAGCGGACCTCGCGGCTGCCGGCCGGCACTCTTCGCGTCCGAGGGCTTGAGGCGGTCGGATTTCAGGGAATGAACGAGACCTCACCGATTCGGACGGAGACCGCTCGGGAATTTCCCGTCGCCGCGCCAGTCGTCGCGCCGCGTCGGGGCCGCGGACTGCTCTGGTTCATCGTGTTCGCGGCCATCGCCGGAGTCGCGTGGTACGGCTACAAGACCTATTACGTCCCCAAAACCCAAACGGCCGGCGACTCTGCCCCGGCGCGCGGAAAGGGGCGGGGTGGGCGCATGGGCGACCAGCCGCAGGCGGTGGGCGTCGCCCGCATCGTTTCCGGCGACATTCCGGTCGTGCTCTCCGGCCTCGGCACGGTGACTCCGCTGGCCACCGTCACCGTGCGTTCGCAGATCAGCGGCTACCTTACCGAGATCGGCTACCGCGAAGGGCAGATGGTGAAGAAGGGCGATTTCCTCGCCCAGATCGATCCGCGGATCTACGAGGCGCAGCTTGCCCAGTTTCAGGGCCAGCTCCAGCGCGATCAGGCCCTCCTGCAGAACTCGAAGCTCGATCTCGCCCGCTTCCAGCGCCTCGCTCAGCAGGATTCGATCTCGAAGCAGAACGTCGATACGCAAGCAGCTCTGGTGAAGCAGAACGAGGGCACGGTCGCGGCGGATCAAGCACTTGTCGACCAGCAGAAGCTCAACATCGCCTATACGCGGATCACATCGCCGGTGGATGGCCGCGTCGGCCTGCGTCAGATCGACCAGGGGAACTACATCACCGCGGCTTCGACCAACATCGTCGTGGTGACCCAGATCCATCCGATTTCGGTGGTCTTCACTCTTCCCGAGGACGACGTCTCGCGGGTGATGAAGCGAGTGCGCTCGGGCGCAAAGCTCGCGGTGAAAGCCTATGATCGCGGCGATACCGTCGAAGTCGCGAGCGGGGTCCTCGACACGGTCGACAACCAGATCGACAACACCACCGGCACGGTGAAACTGCGTGCCCTGTTCCAGAACGAGGACGACTCGCTATTCCCGCAGCAATTCGTGAACGCCAAGCTCACCGTGGACACACTGGCGAATGTGCCGATCGTTCCAACGTCCGCAATCTTGCGCGGAACGCCGGGCACTTACGTCTACCTGCTCGACGGCGAGGACAAGGTTGTGGTTCGCCCGATTAAGCTCGGCGAAACAGATGGGCCGAGGACGGCAATTCTCTCCGGATTGTCTGTCGGCGACCGTGTCGTCGTCGACGGCACCGACCGTCTTCGCGACGGCGCTCCGGTACGCGTCATCGAGGATGGCAAGGTGGGAGCGTCGAAGCCCGACGATGCCCAGCCCGGCACGCCCGGTTCCGAAGGTGCCGCCGCCGCGACAGGCGCGACGATGCCGGCTGCGCAGGGGCAGCCTCCGGGCGAGCCTTCCCGCCGCGAGCGTCGCCGCCGCGAGCAGGCGACACCGTGATGGGTGTTGAGCGTCGCGCGCCTGGTACTGTCGGCGCCCCATGAACCCGTCGCGCCTCTTTATCCTGCGGCCTGTCGCGACGACGCTGCTCATGCTCGCGATCCTGATCGTCGGCATGGTGTCCTACGTGAACCTGCCGGTCTCGGCCTTGCCGGCGGTCGACTACCCGACGATCCAGGTCCAGACCTTCTATCCGGGTGCCAGCCCCGAGGTGATGACCTCGGCCGTGACGGCTCCGCTGGAGCGGCAATTCGGCCAGCTCGCCAATCTCAACCAGATGTCGTCGCAGAGCTCGGCCGGCGCCTCGGTCATCACGCTGCAATTCAACCTGGATCTTCCCCTCGACATCGCCGAGCAGCAGGTCCAGGCGGCCATCAACGCTGCCGGCAATCTGCTGCCCAACGACCTTCCGGCCCCGCCGATCTACGCCAAGGTCAACCCGGCGGATGCGCCGGTCCTCACCCTGGCCCTGACCTCGAAGACGATGCCGTTGACCCAGGTCCGCGACCTTGCCGAGACGCGGCTCGCGCAGAAGATCAGCCAGGTACCCGGCGTCGGCCTCGTCAGCGTCGGAGGGGGTCAGCGCCCGGCCCTGCGGGTGCGCTTCAATTCCCGCGCTCTGGCCGCCTACGGTCTCAACATCGACGATCTGCGCACCACTATCGCCAACCTCAACGTCAATACGCCGAAGGGTACCATCGACGGACCGACGCAATCCTACGCCATCAACGCCAACGACCAGATCCGCGATCCGAAGGCCTATGACAACGCCGTCATCGCCTACAAGAACGGCTCGCCGGTGAGGATGTCGGACGTCGCCGACGTGGTGGAGGGGCCGGAGAACACGAAGCTCGGCGCCTGGATGGACGAGACGCCGGCCGTCATCCTGAACATCCAGCGACAGCCCGGCGCCAACGTCATCGCCACTGTCGACAAGATCAAGGCGCTGCTGCCGCAGATCCAGGCGACCTTGCCCGCCGCCATCACGGTCACGGTTTTGACCGACCGGACCACGACGATCCGCGCGTCGGTGCATGACGTGCAGGTCGAACTCGCGCTCGCCATCGGCCTCGTCGTTCTGGTGATCTTCCTGTTCCTCAGGAGCTTCTCCGCGACGCTGATCCCGAGCCTGTCGGTGCCGCTCTCGCTCGTCGGCGCCCTGGCGATCATGGATCTCTACGGGTTCTCTCTCGACAACCTGTCGCTGATGGCGCTCACCATCGCCACCGGCTTCGTCGTCGACGACGCCATCGTCGTCATCGAGAACATCGCCCGCCACGTGGAGGAGGGCGATCCGCCCTTCGAGGCGGCGCTGAAGGGCAGCCGCGAAATCGGCTTCACCATCATCTCGCTGACCGTGTCGCTGCTGGCCGTCCTGATCCCGCTCCTGTTCATGGGCGACGTCATCGGTCGGCTATTCCACGAATTCGCGATCACGCTCGCGGCCACGATCGTCATCTCCGGCGTCGTCTCGCTGACCCTCGTGCCGATGATGTGCGCGCGCCTCCTCAAGCACACTCCCGGGCGCGTCGCCAAGCGCGAAGGCCGGCTGGCGCGCCTCGGCCGCCGGTTCAGCGAGGGCACCATCTCCGCATATGGCCGGGCGCTCAGGGTGGTGCTCGCTCACCAGGGCCTGACGCTGCTCGTCACGCTCGGAACGGTGGCGCTGACCGCCTACCTCTTCGTGGTCATTCCGAAGGGGTTCTTTCCAGTCCAGGATACAGGTGTGCTCCAGGGCATCACCCAAGCCGACCAAACGGTGTCCTACGCGGCCATGGCTGAGCGCCAGCAGAAGCTGGCGGCGATCGTCCTTGAGGATCCCGACGTCGTCAGCCTGTCCTCGTTCATCGGGGTCGACGGCCAGAACGTCACGCTCAATTCCGGCCGCTTCCTCATCAACCTCAAGCCGCACGCCGAGCGCAAGGACACTGCCTCGGCGATCATCCGGCGGATCAGGGCGGCGACCGCAAATGTCGCTGGCATCCGCCTCTACATGCAGCCGGTGCAGGACCTGACGATCGATACGGCGGTGAGCCCGACGCAGTACCAGGTCATCCTCGAGAATCCGAACCTCGACGCCTTCAACACCTGGGTCCCGCGCTTCGTGCAGGCGCTGCAGCGCTCGCCTCTCCTCGCCGACGTGGCGAGCGATCTCCAGAGCAACGGGCTCTCGGCCTACATCACCATCGATCGCTCGACCGCGGGGCGCTACGGCATCACGCCGGCCACCGTCGACAACGCGCTATACGACGCCTTCGGGCAGCGTATCGTCTCGACGATCTTCACGCAGTCGAGCCAGTACCGCGTCATCCTCGAGGCCGATCCGGAGCAGCACCGGACGCTGGACAGTCTGAACAACATCTACCTGCCATCCTCGACCGTCGCCTCGGGTCAGGTCCCGCTTTCGGCCATCGCCCAGGTGAGCGAGCGCCGCGCGCCGCTGCTCATCAGCCATCTCGGCCAGTTCCCGTCGAGCACCGTCTCGTTCAACCTCGCCCCCGGCGCCGCCCTCGGCCAGGCGGTCGCCGAGCTCGAGCGGGTGCGCAAGGAGATCGAGCTGCCGTCGAGCTTCCGCATCGTCCCGCAGGGCTCGGTCTTCGCCTTCGAATCCGCCCTGTCGAACCAGTTCTTCCTTGTGCTGGCTGCCATCGTCACCGTCTACATCGTCCTCGGCGTTCTCTATGAGAGCTTCATCCACCCGATCACCATCCTCTCGACGCTCCCCTCGGCTGGGATCGGCGCACTGATCGGCCTGATGATCTTCGGCCTGTCGCTCGACATCATCGCGATCATCGGCATCGTGCTCCTCATCGGTATCGTGAAGAAGAACGCGATCATGATGATCGACTTCGCGCTCCAGGCCGAGCGCGAGGACGGCCGCAGCCCGCGCGACGCGATCTACGAGGCCTGCCTCCTGCGCTTCCGGCCGATCCTGATGACGACGCTCGCTGCGCTCTTCGCCGCCGTGCCGCTGATCTTCGGCACCGGTGTCGGGTCGGAGCTGCGTCAGCCCCTCGGCATCGTCATCGCCGGTGGCCTCATCGTCAGCCAGGTGCTGACGCTCTTCACGACACCGGTGATCTATCTCGCCTTCGACCGCCTTGAACGGCGCCTCAAGGGTCGCCGCGGCGATGCGCCTTCGGCCGAGGCAATTCCGTGAACGTCTCGGCCCCGTTCATCCGACGACCGATCGCGACGACGCTCCTCACCCTCGGCGTGCTGCTCGCCGGCCTTTTCGCCTTCACCAAGCTGCCGGTAGCACCGCTTCCGCAGGTGGATTTCCCCGTCATCCTCGTCCAGGCGATGATGCCCGGTGCCTCGCCCGAGACCATGGCGACGACGGTCGCGGCACCGCTGGAGCGACGCCTCGGCGTCATCGCCGACGTCAGCGAGATGACATCGACGAGTTCGACGGGCTCGGTCCGCATCGTCCTGATGTTCAACCTCGACCGGAACATCGACGGGGCCGCCCGCGACGTCCAGGCAGCCATCAACGCGGCCCGTGCCGATCTGCCCGCCGCCCTCCGGCAGAACCCGACTTACCGCAAATTCAATCCGGCCGATTCGCCCATCCTGATCCTCGGGCTGACCTCCGATACGCTTTCCCCCGGACAGCTCTACGATTCCGCCGCGACCATCGTGCAGCAGAAGATGGCGCAGCTTCCGGGTGTCGGGAACGTCGATGTCGGCGGCTCATCGCTTCCGGCCGTCCGCGTTGAGCTCGATCCCAAAGCCCTGTTCAATTACGGCATCGGCCTCGAAGGGATCCGCGCGGCGCTCGCCTCCGCCAACGCCAACTCGCCCAAGGGCGCGATCGAGACGGAAGCCCGTCACTACCAGCTCTATGCCAACGATCAGGGCCGCGTCGCTGCAGATTATCGCGAGATCGTCGTCGCCTATCGCAACGGCGCAGGGGTCAGATTGTCGGATGTCGGCCAGGTCGTCGACGGCGTCGAGGATAAGCGAAATCTCGGGCTGATAGACGGCAAGCCCGGCGTCATCCTGTTCATCTACAAGCAGCCAGGCTCCAACGTCGTCGAGACGATTAACGGCTTGAAGGCGGCGCTGCCTCAGGTTCAGGCCGCGTTGCCGGGCGATATCAACCTGACCGTCGCGGGCGATCGGAGTGCCACCATCCGCGCCTCGCTCGCCGAGACCGAACACACGCTGATCATCGCCGTCGTGCTCGTCGTCGCCGTCGTCTTCATCTTCCTGCGCTCGGGACGGGCGACCCTGATCCCCGCCGTGGCCGTGCCGATCTCGATCATCGGCACCTTCTCGGCGATGTACCTTCTCGATTACAGCCTCGACATCCTGTCGCTGATGGCGCTGATCATCGCCACCGGCTTCGTCGTCGACGACGCGATCGTCGTGCTTGAGAACATCCAGCGGCACATCGAGGAGGGCAAGCCGAGGGTCGAGGCGGCTTTGCTCGGGTCGCGCGAGGTCGGCTTCACCGTCATCTCCATGAGCCTCTCGCTGATCGCGGTCTTCCTGCCGATCCTGCTCATGGGCGGCATCGTTGGACGCCTGTTCGAGGAATTCGCCGTCACGCTCTCGCTGGCGATCCTGATCTCCCTCGTCCTGTCGCTGACGACGACACCGATGATGTGCGCGATCTTCCTCAAGCCCGAGGGACACCGTTCGGACGGGCCGCCGGGTAAGCGGCCGAACCTCTTCCTGCGCATGCTCGAGGGCGGATTCGACGGGATGCTGCGCGGATACGAGCGTACCCTTCGCATCGCCCTGCGGCATACGCGCATCGTCATCCTGGTGCTGCTCTCGACGGTCGGTCTGAACGTCTACCTCTACGTCATCGTGCCCAAGGGCTTCTTCCCCGACCAGGATACCGGGCAGATGATGGGCGGCATCCAGGCCGACCAACGCATCTCCTTCCAGGCGATGAAGCAGAAGCTCGAACAGGCGAGCGCCATCGTCCAGGCCGATCCGGCGGTCGAGAGCGTCGTCGGCTTCACAGGCGGTCGAGGAACCAATTCCGCCAACGTCTTCGTCGGCCTCAAACCGCTCGGCGAGCGGGCGCCTATGAACGTCGTCCTTAACCGGCTGAGGCCGAAGCTCGCGCAGGTCCCCGGGGCACGCCTCTATCTCACGGCCCGCCAGGATCTGCGGATGGGGGGACGCCAGAGCTTCGCCCAGTATCAGTACACCCTCCAGGGCGACACGGCCGAGGAGGTCTACGCGGTGGCTCCGAAGCTCGTTCAGGCACTGCAGCGCGACCCGACCTTCGCCGATGTCACATCCGACCAGCAGGAGGGCGGCCTCGAGAGCCGCATCGTCATCGATCGCGCCACGGCCTTTCGCTACGGCATCACGCCCGACAAGATCGACAATACCCTCTACGACGCCTTCGGGCAGCGCCAGGTTTCGACGATCTACAACCCCCTCAATCAATATCACGTCGTGATGGAGATCTCGCCGCGCTACCTGCAATCGCCGGAGACGCTGAAGCTGATCTACGTCTCGACCTCGGGGGGGAATGCGCGTGGCTCAGCCACCACCAACGCGGTGGCGGGGACCGTCATCGCCGAGACGTCGGGAACGTCGAATGTCGCGGGGGCGAGTTCCGGCACATCCACCGCCATCAACCCGGCGACGGATTCCGCGCGCAATGCCTCGGCAAACGCTATTGCGGGCGGCAGGGGAGGGGCCTCGTCGAGCGCACCGGTGAGCAGCACGAAGGAGACGATGATCCCGCTTTCGGCCTTCGCGCGGTTCGAGACCGGCACCGCCCCCGTCCAGGTCAGCCATCAGGGTCTGTTCGTGGCGACGACGGTCTCCTTCAACCTCGCCGATGGGAAAAGCCTGAGCGACGCGACCGTCGCGATCGATCGGGCGATGGCCGAGATCCGCGCGCCCGCAACCGTCCACGGCGAATTCGCCGGGACCGCCAAGACCTTCCAGGCCTCGGCCTCGCGCCAGCCGTTGCTGATTCTCGCAGCGATCCTCGCCGTCTACGCGATCCTCGGCATCCTCTACGAAAGCTACGTCCACCCGATCACGATTCTCTCGACGCTGCCCTCGGCCGGCATCGGCGCGCTGCTGGCGCTGCTCGTCTCGGGCACCGAATTCACGGTGATCGCCCTGATCGCGGTGTTCCTCCTCATCGGCATCGTGAAGAAGAACGCGATCATGATGATCGACGTCGCCCTCGACGCCGAGCGTACCCGCGGCGCGAAGCCCAAGGATGCGATCTTCGAAGCCTGCCTCTTGCGCTTTCGGCCGATCATGATGACAACGCTCGCCGCATTGCTCGGCGCCGCGCCACTGATCTTCGCCGGCGGCGAAGGCTCGGAACTTCGCCGCCCGCTCGGCATCGCCATCGTCGGCGGATTGATCGTGAGCCAGATCCTGACCCTCTACACAACGCCGGTCGTCTACCTCTACCTCGACCGCCTGCGGCGCCGGCCCAAGGCGGCGGGCGGTGCCGTACAGGCGGCGCCGGCCGAATGATGGTCTCGTCGTCGAAGGCACGCCGAACCCTCCGCGTCGCGACCACCCTCGCCCTCGCGGCAACCACGTCGGGCTGCCTCGTCGGCCCCGACTACTCGCGCCCCTCCGTCGAGACGCCGCTCGGGTTCAAGCAGGGCGGCGCCCGCGAGGACAGCGCCGCCTATGTGGCGAGCCGCAAGGGCTGGCGCCCGGCGCGGCCCAATGACGGCGCCGAGCGGGGAGATTGGTGGCGTGTGTTCCGCGATCCGGCCCTCGACCGACTGGTCCGGCTCGTGGACGTCGACAACCAAAACCTTCGCGTCTCGGTCGCGACCTACGACCAGGCCCGCGCCTTCGTCGCCCAGGCCCGCGCCGCGCTATTCCCGACCGTCATCGGCGCGCCGAGCATCACGCGCTCGCGGTCCCTCGGAAACGAGCGGACCAGCATCTCGCTGCAGGGTCAGGCCTCGTGGGAGCTCGACCTCTGGGGCCGCATCCGGCGCAATATCGAGAGCGAGGTCGCCACCGCTCAGGCGAGCGCCGCGGACCTCGCCGCCGTGCGTCTCTCGATCCAGTCCGAGGTCGCCACGAATTACCTCTCGCTGCGCTACCAGGACTCCCTGCAGCGCCTCCTCAACGAGACGGTGGAAGCCTACAAGCGCAGCCTTGCCATCGCCGAGAACCAGTACAATGCCGGGGTCGCGGCGCGCTCGGACGTCATCACGGCGCAGACGCTGCTGCAGACGACGCAGGCACAGGCCATCGCTGTCGGGCTCCAGCGGGCCACCTTCGAGCACGCGATCGCCACCCTGATCGGGCGCCCGCCCTCGGAGCTGTCCCTGCCGGTGGCGTCCCTCGCCGCCAAGCCGCCCGCCGTCCCGGTGGGCGTTCCCTCCGATCTCCTCGAACGGCGTCCCGATATCGCCCAGGCCGAGCGCAACGTGCAGTCCCAGAGCGAGCAGATCGGCGTGGCCGTCGCGGCCTTCTACCCGACCGTGACCCTCTCTGCCTCCGGCGGCATCTCGGGCCTGACCCGCAATGGCGTGTTCTCGGCCGCCAACCAGGTCTGGTCGATTGCCGCGGCCGGCAATCAGATCCTGTTCGACGGCGGGGCACTCGCCGCCGGCGTGCGGATCGCCCGCGCCGCCTACGACGCCAGCGTCGCCACCTACCGGCAGACCGTTCTCACCGCCTTCGCCGAGGTCGAGAACGGGCTCGCGGGCGTGCGTATCCTCAACCGGCAGCAGGCGGTGCAGGACGAGGCGGTCGTCCTCGCCCGCCGCGCCGTCGAGATCACCCTCAACGAGTACCGAGCCGGGACACAGAACTTTACCACTGTGGTGACCGCGCAGGCGACGGCGCTCAACAACGAGGTCTCCGCCCTCCAGATCCGCCTCAACCGCTTCACAAACGTGGTTTCGCTGATCAGGGCACTCGGCGGTGGTTGGGACGTGCGCAGCCTGCCGACACGCGAGGAACTTGCCGCGTCGCGCCTTCTAATCGATTCCGGTGCGGCGGTTCGTACCGACGAGTAGAGGTACGCCAGGCGCGTGGGAACGCGGGATCGGCCCTCCCGTTGACGGACGAGGCCCCGCGAGTCTGCATGCACCGGACCCCGACGATGTCAGAGCCGCTCCGTACCGAGACCCCCATGCACGTCGGGCCGGCGCCTCCCTGCACCCTCGTGATCTTCGGCGCCCATGGCGACCTGACGAAACGCCTGCTGATGCCGGCGCTCTACAATCTCGTCGTTGCGGGGCATCTGCCGGACGCTTTCCGCATCCTCGGTGTCGACCATAACCACGATAGCGACGAGGGCTGGCGCCGATTGCTTACCGAGACGATCCATGGCTTCGCGAAGGATCCCACGGCGGAATTCCATCCCGACCGAATCGATGAGGGAGCCTGGGGCTTCGTGCGTGATCGCCTCGACTACCAGAAAGGTGACTTCGAGGCGGAGGAGACCTATCGCTCTCTCGCCGCATCGATCGACGGAAACGCAATCTTCTATCTCGCTGTCTCCGCACGATTCTTCGGACCGATCGTCGATCGCCTCGGTGCTGCGGGGCTACTGAGGGAAAGAGAGGGAGCCTTCCGCCGTGTCGTGGTGGAAAAGCCCTTCGGCAGCGATCTCGCCTCGGCACGCGACCTCAATGCCCGGCTTCTCGCGCAAGCGGGGGAGGGCCAGATCTTCCGGATCGACCACTTCCTCGGCAAGGAGACGGTACAGAGCCTCCTCGTCCTGCGCTTCGCGAACCGGATTTTGGAGCCCGCCTGGAATCGCGATCATATCGACTGCGTGGAAATCACCGCGGCAGAAACGATCGGCGTAGAGGAAAGGGGCGGCTTCTACGAAACGACCGGGGCCCTCCGCGACATGGTGCCGAATCACCTCTTCCAACTGCTCTGCATGGCGGCGATGGAGCCGCCAGCCTCCCTCGCATCAGAAGATGTTCGCGATACCAAGGCGGCCTTGATCCGGTCCATCCGGCCTGCCGTTCCGTCGGAGGCCGTCCGAGGGCAGTACGGGGCGGGCGACGACGCCGGCCACTCAGTCTCCGCCTACCGCGACGAGCCAGATGTGGACCCTGGTTCGACTACAGAAACCTACGTGGCACTCAGGCTTATGATCGATTCGCCGCGTTGGGATGGCGTGCCGTTCTACCTGCGAACCGGCAAGCGTCTGAGCGGGCGTCGCACCGAAATCGTCATCCACTTTAAGGATCCCACGACGGATCTCTTCGATGCTGAGGCTGGTCTTCGGAGCGGATTCATGCGCCTGCGAATCGACCCGGAGCATGGCGTCGCCACCACTCTCAACGCAAAGCGGCCGGGGCCGGGCATCTCGCTCGGTCAGGTGATCGCGGGGTTCGACTATGGCGACTTCTTCGCTGAGAAGCCCACCGTGGGCTATGAGACGCTGCTCTACGACTGCATGGTCGGCGACAGCACGCTATTTCAGCGCGCCGACATGATCGAAGGCGCCTGGGCGATCGTCGATCCGCTGATCCAGGCTTGGCGAGCCGCGCCCGTCGTGAGCTACCCAGCGGGTTCAGACGGCCCCGATGCGGCGAATGCTCTTCTGGCTCCGGACGGACGAGCTTGGTCTCGGCTCGACGGGCGATGACGCCGCCACTTGGAGTTTCTCGGGCTCGAAGTCGACCAGGTCGTCGTGATGAAGCAGCAGGACGTCGGTGGCGGCGGCGAGCTTGCGCGCCGACGGCGTGAAGCCCGCATTCGAGACGACCGCCGCGTGATCGCCGGACCAGAACCTGCAGGCGGCAGCAGCCTCCTGGACCGCTGCGTTGCCGACCGGTTTTCCGTAGCGCTTGCATTGGATGATCAGACGAAGGCCATCACGTTCCGCGACGATGTCCGCGCCCTGGTCACCGCTCGCCTGTGTCGGCCAGGCGCGCCACCCGGCCTTGAGAAGCCGCGCGACGCAAAAGCGTTCATAGGCGATGCCGTCCTCCGGAAGATCGTCCTCATCGGGTAGACAGGCGGCTTCTGCCACGGCCTCGATGATGGCGAGAATGTCCGGCCATAAACGGTCGGCCTCTGTCCCGAGCCCTCGTTCCTCTAGTTCGCGAATGACCGTACGCTCCGCGAAATAGGCACGCTCCCGGTACCAGCCGTCGCAGATCAGGTTGCCGTAGGCATCGACGAAGCATTCCTGACGCCGCCTTCGCGCTAGAATACCAGCATGGGGCAGTACGACACGGCGGATACGTCGCTTAAGGCGGCGGGGGCGGTCGAGGTGCCAGAGTATCAGTGCGGCCACGACCACCGCGGTGCTGCCAAGGGCGATGGTTTCCCAGACCATTGCTGCGCAACCGCCCAGGACCGTCGTCCAGAACAGGCGCGAAACGAGGCTCGAACGAGCTGACATGACGATCCCGAGAAGGAGAGCGCTACCCGAACGATGAGGCACCCCCGTTTCGAAAGTGTCATGCTGCGGCTTGAGCGATCGCTAACGCCCTGCGGATCACTGGGGACAACCTCGTCGAGCGAGGGGTCAGCCCAGGCCTCGGACCGCATCGTCATGCAAACGATCATCGACAGCGTTAGGCCCACGCGCTCTGCGTGAGCCGACGCATAAAGACATCCACGGATGAATTTTCGTGGGCAAGTCTCGACCACCCTGATCCATGGCCGCTTCCGGAGGTCGATGGAACATGGTTCGTTGTCGACGGCCTAGTGAGCCCTCGGCATGTCAGCGTTCGGCTGCGATCTTCTGACGGCGTCCGCGAGGTGCTGCACTGGCGCTCAACGGCGCCTCGACGATGTCGACCTTGAGCCTGGACTTCCGACGCTGCTGACCGAGCCCCATGTTTCTGGCGAGAGCAGAACGAGCCGCCGCGTAATTCGGTGCGACCATGGGGTAATCTGAAGGCAGGTTCCAGCGTGCCCGATACTGCTCGGGGGTCATCTCGTATCGTGTACGCAGATGCCTCTTCAGGGATTTGAACTTTTTCCCGTCTTCCAGGCAGATGACGTAGTCGGGCGTGATCGAGCGTTTGATTGGTACCGCTGGTGTCAGCGCCTCCGCCTTCGCCTCGTTCTGACCACCCGAGAGCTGCGCGAGCGTCGCGTGAACGGACGCAATCAGCAGCGGAAGTTCCGTCACGGGCACGGAGTTGTTGCTCACGAAAGCGGAGACGATGTCCGCTGCGAGCTCGATGTAATCCGTCGACTTGCCGGTGCCCGACTCCATCCTCAATCTCCACTAGAAATTTGAATACATTCCAGACCAGATCTTGCCCGGTATTCTCTCGATGCAAGGAGGTTTGATCGATAAAATTAACGATGTCGTTAGTATGGCGTCTTTAATGGAAGCGCAAGAGGCCAGGTTCGCCGCTGATAAATTTGATACGGGACGGATTCGGAGGACGGCCCATGCATATTTGCCAATCATCGGCGCCTCACGGGATGCAGCTCTCTGCATTGATTGAGGTCGAATCGTTGGGAGCGGCGTGAAGACCGGAACGAAGCGCCGCAGAAGCACAGGTTCTATTTATAAAATCCATATTATGAAGAATGAATAAAGTATATATTCTTTCTGATATTTGTAACCATGAGTTGTATAAGACTGGGTTCGGCGATCGGAAAAGGGATTCAAACCTATCTAGCGCGAGCGAGGTCCGTAGGATCTGAATCTCTCGACCGTGTGGGCAATCTCTGCATCCGAAAGGATCACCGGTTCGCCAATCTGAAGAGCCATGGCGTACTGGCGGCAGAGCGCCTCCATCTCGACAGCCAGCCACAATGCTTTCGGAAGGTCCGGGCCGGTTGCGATCATGCCGTGGTTGGCGAGCAGGCACCCGGTCCGGTTTTCGAGCGCGGCAAGGGCATGATCCGAGAGTTCTTGCGTTCCATAAGGTGCGTAGGGCGCGCACCGGATCGTCGGTCCTCCTGCCGCAGCGATCATGTAATGCACCGCGGGAATCTCTCGGCCACAGATCGCGAAGGCCGTGCAGTAGGTCGGATGGGCATGCACGACGGCGTTGAGTTCAGGCCTCGCCACCAGGATATCGCGATGGAAGCGCCACTCGGAGGAGGGCTCCAAAGGATGATCGTGGGCACCCGTCATCGACATCGGGACGATGTCGTCCGGCCGTAGGATCTCCGCCGGAATACCCGAAGGCGTCACCAGGAAGCCATCGCCGTGACGCACCGAAACGTTGCCGGCAGTGCCCTGGCTGAGGCCGAGCACGATGAGCTGCCGCATCGTCTCGACGATGGAAGACCGGATCTCGAACATGGTCGTCACCTCTCCGCGGAGCATCCGAACGTCACTCAGACGTCGGGTCTCGCCTTTACCGGAACCTTCGATCAGAGCGCGCCTTACCGCAGCGACGGTCTGGAAGGGAGGTTCTTGCAATGGCGGATAGCTGGATCGGCCTCGAGGAAGTCGCGCGGCAGCGATCGATGAGTTTAGCCGAAGCGCGCGCCCTTGCCTTGAAGATGCATTGGCCCTGCCTGTTCAGGCGGGGCGAAACTCTCGTTCTTCGCTCCGTATCAAAGCCTTGATCGCCCAGCCGCGGGCGGATCTTTAGGAGGGCAGGGGGATGGCTCGGTCCTGGTGTACCATTGCCGGCGTACCACGTTGTTCGTGCCGGCGAGGCCGGGGGACGAAAGCCATGGCGAGCGACGGGTAGTACGAGCCGATGAGTACATCCCGTTTCGAGGCCCTGCTGTCGCCGCGTTCCATTGCCGTGGTCGTCGCAGATGAGGCAGCAGCGACTCTCGGTCGAGCGTTGGTTTCGAATATCTCGGCCAGCGGCTTTGCCGGCAGGATCACCTTCGCCGGTGCTGGTCGTGGCGAGAGGGGGTATGGGATTGACCCGGCGGAGGCCGAGGCGCCGGACCTCGTCGTCATCGCCGCACCCGCCGACGCCGTACCGGAGCTCATCGAAAAGGCGGGTGCGTGCGGTGCTGGAGCTGCGATCGTCCTGAGCGCAGAGATGGGGAACGCAACCTGCGTCGAAGCCCTCAACGCGGCACGACGCTACGGCGTCCGTATCCTTGGGCCAGGCAGCATCGGCCTCTCCGT